>CADCNH010000011.1 GCA_902802755.1 uncultured Bacteroidota bacterium
GTGTTCGACACTACTGTATGTGATGCATACGAGTGGCATGGCACGATTTACACCACTTCCGATACCTACACTTACGAGTATACCAATAACAATGGTTGCACAAGTGTTGATACGCTGCACTTGACCGTCAACTACGGCACACACAATGTGTTCGACACCATAGTATGTGAAGCATACGAGTGGCATGGCACGACCTACACCACCTCCGATACATACACCTACGAGTACACAAATGCTGATGGTTGCCCAAGTGTTGATACCCTGCACCTGACCGTCAATTACGGTACACACAATGTGTTAGACACTATTGTATGTGAAAGCTACGAGTGGCATGGCACGATCTACACCACCTCCGACACATACACATACGAATACACCAATAACAATGGTTGCGCAAGTGTTGACACCTTGCATCTGACCGTCAACTACGGTACACACAATGTGTTCGACACTACTGTATGTGATGCATACGAGTGGCATGGCACGATTTACACCACTTCCGATACCTACACTTACGAGTATACCAATAACAATGGTTGCTGACCGTCAACTACGGCACACACAATGTGTTCGACACCATAGTATGTGAAGTATACGAGTGGCATGGCACGACTTACACCACTTCCGATACCTACACCTACGAGTACACTAATGCTTCTGGTTGCGCAAGTGTTGATACCCTGCACCTGACCGTTAACTACACCGCTTACGGTATTGACGAGCTGGTAGCTTGCGACAGCCTCACTTGGATCGACGGTATAACCTATTACGAAAGCACGAACACTCCGACTTACTCCTACGCCGGTGGTGCTGCCAACGGCTGCGACAGTGTCGTTACCCTGCACCTGACCGTCAACTACGGCACGCACAATGTATTCGACACTACCGTATGTGAAAGCTACGAGTGGCACGGCACGACCTACACCACCTCCGACACCTACACTTATGAGTACACCAACAACAATGGATGTGCAAGTGTGGATACGCTGCACCTGACTGTCAACTACGCCGCTTACGGCATTGATGAGCAAGTCGCTTGCGACAGCCTCACCTGGATCGACGGTATAACCTATTACGAAAGCACGAACACTCCGACTTACTCCTACGCCGGTGGTGCTGCCAACGGCTGCGACAGTGTTGTTACGCTGCACCTGACCGTCAACTACGGTACGCACAATGTCTTCGACACCATAGTATGTGAAGCATACGAGTGGCATGGCACGACCTACACCACTTCCGATACCTACACCTACGAGTACACTAATGCTTCTGGTTGCGCAAGTGTTGATACCCTGCATCTGACTGTCAATCACAGTACCACAGGTATTGATATGCAAGAGGCTTGCGACAGCTTGCTGTGGATTGATGGTGTGACGTACTATGAGAGTACGTCCGATGTTAATGCACCGACCTTCACGCTGACCAATGCCGCCGGCTGTGACTCGGTTGTGACCTTGAACCTGTCGCTCAACCACTCTGTAACAGTTGATTACTACCTGACCATCAGCGATGATGACCTGCCGTTTACATACGGTGACACCACCTTCCTGCCAGGAACAGTACAGTCTGGAGATTACACCATAGTGCTTGAGACTGCTGACGGTTGCGACAGTGTCGTGACCTTGCACCTGACGGTGACGGGCATCAATGATTACCTGATGAATGTGGAGATGAATGTGTATCCGAACCCGACCAACGACAAGGTCAATGTACAACTGAGTGTGAATAATGCGGTATTGACATCGAAAGCGGAGATCCAGCTGTACGACATGTATGGCAAGTGGTTGAAGACATGGAAGGTTACGGGCGAGACGACCGAGATAGACTTGTCGCCGTATGCAGCCAGTGTCTATTTCATCAAGCTTGTTGACGGCCAGCGCATGATAGGCGTCCGCAAGGTGGTGAAAGAGTAAGTTTTTCCAAACTTGTGAACAACAAGTGCTTTTTATTCCGTACGCTGTAGCAATATGGCGTACGGAATTTTGTTTGTTTTAAGAAATAATTATCAACAAATTGTTTTTGTATTAAAATTATTTGTATTTTTGCGGCATGAATTTTGAAAAGATTAAAAGTTTGTTGATGATGAAAACACTAACAAAAAAAGCAGTAAAGAGAGTACCTTCATGGGATGAGTTGAAAGAAATGTTTAGGGAGACGGACAGGAAGTTTCAGGAAACAGACAGAAAGTTTCAAGAGACAGACAGGAAGTTTCAAGAAACAGACAGGAAGTTTCAAGAGACAGACAAAAGATTTCAGGAAACCAACCTTCAAATGCTAGAAACCGAAAAGAAAATGCAGAAAACAGATGAGCAGGTTAAAGAAACTTGCAAAAAACTTTCGGAGTTGGCCAATAGTTTCACATCCCAAACAGGCCATATAATAGAGGGCCTTATGGAGCCGTCAGCTATGAGGATGTTTCAGGAGAGGGGCTATAACATTAATCGTTGCTGGAAGAACTTCAATAAGTATGTAAAGGATCTGGACAAGAGACTGGAGGTGGACTTGTTGCTGTTGGATGATGAGATTGCTATTATTGTAGAAGTTAAAACAAATTGTACTTGCAAAAATATTGATCATTTTGTGTCACAGATGCAGAGTTTTAAGGAAGTATGTCCCGAATATGCCGATAAGAAGATACTGTTGGCGATTGCCGCTATCAATTACGACAGGGAAGCTCTCCAATACGCTCACAAACAAGGCTTGTTCGTCATCCGTGTTTCCAATGACAATGTCTTCTCCCTTGACCCTACTGATGGTGATAAGTTATTGACGCTTTGATTCTATATTTTAGAAACTGACAATTTTTCTTGTTAGAATACCTTTTTCTGTTTCGCAGCGAATCATGAAAATACCGCTGTAAGGCAAGGTTAAATTGATAGTTTCGTTGTCGGGAACAAGACTCTGGAGCAATTTGCCGTCAATGCTATATAATTGAACGTTAGTGGGACGCTCCCCATTGAATTGTAAGGTGCAACTGCCATGTGCAGGATTTGGGTAGCATAGAATATTGTGGGCGGCAAAAGTATTTACTCCAGTGGTATCATCAGGAATAACAGGAGGTATCAGTGTGTCAGTCTTGAAACTCACCATAGCCCAGTCTCCGAAAATATCATCCTCACAGGCACTTCGTACATATACGTCATAATAGGTGTCAGGTTGCAGGTCTGATAAAGTAATATTGGTGTTATTTGTGTTCTGTGAAATACCGTTGCCTTGTGTGAATCCTTGTTCGCCGTATTCAACTTCCCAATGGTCGGGGTTTTCATCAAAAGTCCAGCTGATGTTGGCAATGATGGTGTCCACATAATCCACGGTCAGTCCGATAACATCAGCGCAAGTGTCAGGTACTGGCGGAATGACAGGTGGCACAAGGGTATCTGTTTTGAGACTTATAAAAGACCATTCGCTGGCAAGGCTGTCGTTGCAAACGCTACGCACATATACATCATAATAGGTGTCGGGCTGTAAGTCTGATAGAATAACGCTGTTATTGATGGTGTTTTGTGTGATGCCATTTCCATGGGTGAACCCCTGTACGCCATACTCTGCTTCCCAGTGGTCAGGATTGCTATCGTAGTCCCAGCTTATACTGGCAAGAGTGGTGTCCACATAGTCGATGGTGAGATTTGTGACAGCACCACAGGTGTCTTCCGGAACCTCCGGTACTGCAGTCCATAACTGTAGGTTGTCCAAATACAAAGCGGAGCCTTGCTGACGGTTGTTGTTGGCGGAGGAGAATAACAGTATGGCGATCGTGTCGGGTTCATTATAGCTGTATGCGGGAAGGATTTCGCTTAAGGGACGATACAAAATTTCAAAATTGGTATAGGTTGAAACATCTGTCAATGAGGTAGTATAGCCACCGCCAACCAAATCACGTCGATGCGTGGTGTTGTTGTATTTGGTGCCTAACATCAGGATACCTCCATTGTCACCACTGGTGGCGGAGGTATATTTGTATTGTCCGGTAAGGCGACCGGGAACAAGTCCGTTGAGGGCCACACCACCGTCAATGTAATCATTGATATCGTCATTGGCAAAGGTGGACATCAGCTGTCCTATGCTGGACATGTTAACCATAAGGGTGCTCAAAATGGGCAGCAACTGGTCTAAGTCAATCTCCCCTGTGGATAAAATGGTGGGTATAACCATGCTCGTCAGCTGCGGATCTATGTTTGATGCCGCAAGATTATATACGGTGGAACTGATGATGTCAGAAAGCATAAAAGTCTGCATCTTGAGAGCGTGGCTTCCTTCCGCAACACTTGAGGTCTCATTTGACACCTTCAACAAGGGCAGATTGGTGTTGACATTGACATTTATGCCGTTATAGGTGATGCTTTCATTTACGGGATAGGAGGGATACGACCAATTGGTAGGGTAGGTATAGCTGCTATAAACCTGTAAAGGAAAGAACAAAACCGTGACGCTATAGCCGCTGCCATTCGACCAGTTCTCAAAACTGCTGTTCGGAAGTGGAATGTTGGTCTGGGCAGTCATGTTATGTGATGTCATAAACATAACGGCTATCACTGCAAAAAATGTAAATAATCGTTTCATAATACTTTGTTTTTATTTTTGCCACAAAAATACATGTTTTTTTTAATTCAAAAAAAAACCAAGTAAAAAAATAAATTCTTATGCTAGTAAGCTGTCAATGAAAGGGCGAGATTGAAGATCTCTTCGCTGCCGCGGGCGTCCTTGCAAGCCAAAAAGCCCTTGCTGCGCAATATTTTTTTGCTGTTTGCCTCTCGCATGTCCGCAAGCGGCCAGCGGTGGCAACCATTTAAATGGGCGAGATTGAAGATCTCTTCGCTGCCGCGGGCGTCCTTGCAAGCCAAAAAGCCCTTGCTGCGCAAGATTTTTTTTGCTGTTTGCCTCTCGCATGTCCGCAAGCGGCCAGCGGTGGCAACCAACAAAAAAAGCAACGTTAACACGTTGCTTTTTGGCTTGCGGAAAGGGCGAGATTCGAACTCGCGGTAGGGTTACCCCTACGACAGTTTAGCAAACTGTTGGTTTCAGCCACTCACCCACCTTTCCGTTTGGTTCATTTCTGAAATCGGCTGCAAAGATACAACTTTTTTTTATTCCGACAATCACTCCAAGTCCATCTTTTTTGTTTTTTTATTTACTTCTGATAATCAGTACTTTGTGTTTTCTATTAACTTTTTTTAATAGATGCCGTTAAGATTAATTGGGCTCTACTGCATAAATTATCGTAAATTTGCATATTAAACTTGAAAATTATGGAATTTACTGTTGCTCAAATTGCCGAAGTCATTTTTGCTACCATCGAGGGTGACGCTCAGGCAAAAATTAAAACCGTTTGCAAAATTGAGGCTGGTTTTGAAGGAGGACTGACTTTCCTGGCCAATCCGAAATACACACATTATATTTATGAAACGAAGGCTACCGCCGCTATCGTCAACAATGATTTTGTGCCCGAAAAGCCTGTTCCCTGCACTTTGTTGCGAGTGGAGAACTCTTATTTCGCCTTTGCCAAATTGTTGGATTTCTATAACCAGATGAAGAAAAATAGCAAAGTAGGCATCTCTAAAATGGCTTGCGTGGCCGAATCTGCCAAAATCGGACAGAATGTCTATATTGGCGAGTTCGCCAGCATCGGCGAGAATGTGGTCGTTGGCGACAATACCAAAATTTTCCCGCATGTGTGCCTTGGCGACAACGTGAAAGTTGGCCACGACACGGTACTGAATGCTGGTGTGAAAATCTATGCTGAGTGTGTGGTGGGTAACGACTGTATCATCCACGCAGGCACGGTCATAGGTGCCGATGGTTTCGGTTTTGCTGCTCAAAATGGCGAGTTCACCAAGGTCCCGCAAATCGGCAATGTGGTGATTGAAGATAATGTTGAAATCGGTGCGAATACCTGCATTGACCGCGCTACCATGGGCTCAACCATCATTCATAAGAATGCCAAAATCGATAATTTGGTGCAGATTGCCCATAATGTGGAAGTGGGAGAGGGTAGTGCCTTTGCTGCCCAGTCGGGCGTCTCCGGTTCCACCCATATCGGTAAGCATTGCATTTTTGCAGGTCAAGTGGGCATTGCCGGACATATTACTATCGGTGACCAGACCATTGTGGCAGCCCAGTCTGGTGTGACCAACTCGCTGAAAGGCGGACAAGCCTACCTCGGTAGCCCTGCCATCCCCATTACCCAGGAACGTCGCCTCATCATCTACCGCAAAAAACTCCCCGAGCTCTTCCAAAAAATTAGCAAATTAGATAATTAGTTAATTAGTAAATTAGTAAATGTGCTAATTATCAATGTGCTAATGTGCTAATGAAATTAAGAACTAAGAACTAAAAACTTCTACCTTCTAACTTCTACCTTCTACCTGCAACCTGTAACCTTCTAACCCCTAAAACCTAATGAACGCCCACACCATCTCCACCCCTGTCAGCCTGTCAGGCAAAGGCCTGCATACTGGGAAAAATGTAACCGTAACTTTTAATCCGGCACCCGAAAATACAGGCGTGCTGTTCCGTCGTGTTGATTTGCCGGAACAGCCGATAGTTCACGCCCTTGCCACTAATGTGTTTGACACTTCCCGTGGAACTTCCATCAAAGAGAATGACGCCGAAGTGCGCACTATCGAACATCTGATGGCGGCTCTTGCTGGTCTTCAAATCGACAATGTTATTGTAGATATCGATGCGGAAGAAACACCTATTTTAGACGGTAGTGCCCGCTTTTATGTGGAGGCACTTCAAAAAGCTGGCTATGTGGAGCAGCAGCAGGAAAGAGAGTATTTTGTGGTGAATGAACCCATGACTTTCTCTATTCCTGAAAAGCAGATAGAATTGCGTGTGGAGCCTTTCGATGGCTTTGAACTGAAGGTGGATGTTGATTACGGAACAGCGGTTTTGGCTACACAGACAGCGGAGTTGAATGATATAAATGACTTTTATCCAGATGTTTACAATTGTAGAACCTTCGTTTTTCTGCATGAGTTGCAATTCCTAATCGCCAATAATTTAGTGAAAGGTGGCGATGTGGATAATGCCATTGTTTTTGTGGCCCAGATGCCTGAGCAGAAAGTCTTGGACCAGCTGAGTGCTTTCTTCAATCGTAAAAATCTGAAAGTCACAGAAAATGGTGTGCTGGACAATGTGGAGTTGCATCATGCCAATGAGCCGGCACGGCACAAACTCCTGGATTTGGTCGGTGACCTCTATCTGTTGGGCAAGCCTTTGAAAGGCCGCGTATATGCCAGTCATCCGGGACATTTTGCCAATACTGAATTTGCCAAGAAACTCTTATCCAAATAATTGATAAAACATCCAGCATGGTCACAAGAATAGCGCTTACCGGAGGCCCTTGCGCGGGCAAGTCAACCGTTCTGAAACGTATCAGACAGAAATACGAGGATAAAGGCTATGCTGTGTATCTGCTTCCCGAGTCGGCCACGCTTTTTATTGAGGCAGGTGCGGATTTTCTGACCAAGGACGCCAATTTGTCATACATTACCGAAGAGTCTAAGTTGGAATTCCAGTTGCAGATGGAAAAAAGCATGACACGTATTGCGGAGGCCTGTGGAAAACCTGCTTTGCTTATCTGCGATCGTGGCACCATGGATACGGCAGCTTATATGCCTGCGGACGTGTGGCAGCATATCAAGGAGGATATTGGCCAAACGGAAAAACAGCTTCGCGATGAACATTATGATGCGGTGTTGCATATCTGTACTGCCGCCAAAGGTGCGGAGGATTTCTACACCCTATACAACAACAAGTGCCGCTCCGAGTCTGTCGAAGTGGCACGTGATGTGGATGACCGCATTTTAGCCGTATGGAAAGGTCACCCTTCTCTGCATATTATCCAGGCTGAAATCTGTTTTGAGGACAAAATCCAGCATGTGCTAAAAGTATTAGACGAAATCCTCTAGTATTCCATCATCGGCTCCATCTCCTTGGCCTGGTCAATCATTTTTTGCAATTCTGCAACAGCAGGAACACGGCCAACAAGATGTTTGGCCTCATTGATCTCGTTCATCTTGGCGCACAAGTTCTCGGCTGAGCGGTGGCGGAACTCCTTCACGGTGTCAACACCAGCTGCTTCCAGTAATTCGGAGAACTGAGGACCAACGCCATTGATGCGCATCAGGTCGGCATGGTTGCACCAGGTGAGAATGAGTTTGGAAGAAATGCCTGTTTTTTCGGCCAACTCAGTACGACCTGCGGGTTTCTTGCCTTTTTCCAGTAATTCTTCAACAGTGTTGATACCAATAGCGGTTAATTTGGCAGCGTAAACATCGCCAATGCCTTCTACATCGATGATTTTGTAACTCATAGCAATTTTATTTTAAAGGGTTTTTGAAAAGGCAAAAATACAAATTAATTAGCAAATTAGCAAACATTTAAAACTGAAAACTGAAAACTGAAAACTGAAAGAATGATAACTCCCTAATCTTTGAACTTTGAACTTTGAACTTTGAATTTTGAATTTTGAATTTTGAATCTGATACCTAATACCAGACACCTATTAACTATTAATTATTAACTGTCAACTGTCAATCTACTTTCCGCTGTTTCTCTCCCAAAACACCCCATCAACAAAGCCTTGAATGGTAGTGTCTTGTTCGGCTTTCAGCAAGCGTTTGGCGGTCCACAGACAGTATTCTTTGTTGATTTCTACCGTGCAGAAATGGCGCTTTAGCTTTTTGGCTACCACAGCTGTGGTGCCGCTGCCTGCAAACGGGTCGAAAATTCTGTCCCCTTCTTTGCTGGATGCTAATATCAGTTTGGCATACAACTTTTCGGGTTTCTGGGTGGGATGGTCAGTGTTTTCGGGCATCGACCAGAAAGGCACACTAATGTCGTCCCAAAAGTTTGAGGGACAAGTGTTTCTGTAATTTCCGCTGTCGGTTTCCTCCCAGTCTTTGGGCACCCCTTTGTCGCGGTAGGGAGCGAGCACTTTGCGTCTCATCATTACGGCCTCAATATTAAAGTAATAATGCTTTGGGTCTTTGACCGCAAACCAGATGTCCTCCATGCTGTTTTTCCAGTTGGCTTTGGCCCCACGTCCTTTCTCTCTTTGCCAGGTGATGCGGTTGATAATGCTAAGCCGTTCCTCTATCACTCTTTGCATGGAAGAGGAACATTTCCAGTCGCCGCAAAGATACAAGGAACCGTCTTTTTTCAGTTTGTCACATACTTTGTAAAACCAGCTTCGCAGATAATCCTCGTATGCGTCGGCATCCATCGATGAGAATTTCTTTCCATGGAAATTCTTATCAAGATTATAAGGTGGATCAATAATGATTAAATCAAAGTATTCATTGGGGATATAATCAATGCAGTTGAACAAATCCTCGTTGAGGATAAGGTCGTCAAAAGACCCTTTCTGAATGGTATTAGCCCTGACGATAAATCTCTCTAACAGAGAAATTTCATCATCACCGATGGTTAAAGTCCGGTTTCTTCCAGCCCGAGTCTTCAAAATAGTTAATAGTTAATAGTTGATAGTTGATAGTTAATAGTTAATAGTTGATAGTTGATAGTTTTCAGTTTTCAGTTTTCAGTTTTCAGTTTTCAGTTTTCAGTTTTCAGTTTTCAGTTTTCAGTTTTCAACTTGCAAAGATACATTTTTTTTGTTGAACTTAAATGCGATTTGGTATGGAAACCTTGTTGTGAAAATTTCCTTAATCCATGAATTATCCAGCATAATCACTAATTTGTTTGTTGATAAGAATGTTTATAAATTTTCTCCTTGATTCTTTCTTAATTTAAACGGATGTTATATTTTTGCAAGCGTTAGGGTTCTGACAAGATTAATAGGGAACGTTGTGAAAATCAACGGCTATACCCGTAGCTGTGAGTCCTGAAACATACATTTTCACACCAAGTCACTGACTTTTCGGTTGGGAAGACGTGAAAATGGGGACGAGCCAGAAGACCTGCCTTGACGTAGTGTTCATGCTTTCGGGATTAAGAGCAATTGAGAACTGATGCAATCATGCCATTTCTCCCTGAGCGGTTTTAAAATTCTTATTATCAATATGATGATGGACCAGTTGTACATTATTAAAAGGAACGGCAAGCGGGAGCCTTTCTCCGCAGACAAAATCAAAAATGCCATCTCCAAGGCCTTCCTCTCGGTGGACAGTTTCGCCACTCAAGAGGTGCTGATTGATGTGATGAGCCGCCTGAAGATTTATGACGGTATCTCTGTGGAGGAAATCCAAAACCAGGTGGAAGTGGCCTTGATGGCTGAACGCTACTACGAGGTGGCTAAATCCTATATCCTCTATCGCCAACGTCATTATGAAGACCGTGAGGTGAAAGAGAAATTGGACTTCCTCATCAATTATTGCAATGCTTCCAATGCGGCTACCGGCAGCAAGTACGACGCCAATGCCAATGTTGAGAAGAAAAATATCGCTACCCTCATCGGTGAGCTGCCCAAGTCCAATTTTATCCGTCTTAACCGCAGAATGTTGTGCGACAAGATCAAGGATTTGTATGGTAAGGAGACCGCCGACAAATATATGTATTTGTTAAATCATCATTTTATATATAAGAATGATGAAACCAGTATCGCCAATTATTGTGCCAGCATCACCATGTATCCCTGGCTGTTGGGCGGTACCAAGAGCATCGGTGGCAACGCCTCCGCTCCCACCAACCTGAAATCCTATTGCGGTGGATTTATCAATATGGTGTTCATGGTCTCCAGCATGTTGAGCGGTGCTTGTGCTACTCCTGAGTTCCTGATGTATATGGATTATTTCATCCGCAAGGAATTTGGGGATGATTATTATCTGAATGCGGATAAGATTGTTGATTTGTCCATCAAGCAACGCTCTATCGACAAGGTGATTACCGACTGCTTTGAGCAGGTGGTATATTCCATCAACCAGCCTACGGGTGCGCGTAACTTCCAGTCGGTGTTCTGGAATGTGGCCTATTACGACCGCTGTTATTTTGAGAGCCTGTTTGGCGAGTTCCGCTTCCCCGACGCGTCACAGCCCATCTGGGAGTCCCTTAGCTGGCTGCAAAAGCGTTTCATGCGCTGGTTCAATGCTGAACGTACCCGTGCGGTATTGACCTTCCCCGTGGAAACCATGGCCCTGCTGTCCAAGGATGGCGATATTATGGATACCGAATATGCGGATTTCACTGCTGAAATGTATGCTGCTGGTCATTCGTTCTTCACTTACGTCAGCGACAATGCCGACTCATTGAGCAGCTGCTGTCGTCTGCGTAACGAGATTCAGGACAACGGCTTCAGCTATACTTTGGGAGCGGGCGGTGTCTCAACCGGTTCCAAGAGCGTGCTCACCATCAACATTAACCGTTGTATCCAGTACGAACACAAGAACAATATCCCTCATCTGCAGTTCGTGGGTGAGGTGGTCGATTTGATGCACAAAGTGCAAACGGCTTATAATGAGAATCTTAAATACTTACAAGCCAAGGGAATGCTGCCTTTGTTCGATGCCGGATATATCGCCATCAACCGCCAGTATCTGACCATCGGTGTCAATGGTTTGGTGGAAGCAGCTGAGTATATGGGTATTCCAATTAATGATAATCCTGATTATCAGCATTTTATTGAAGGAATATTAGGTCTGGTTGAAAAATATAATCATCAGTATAGAACGAAAGAGCTGATGTTCAACTGCGAAATGATTCCTGCAGAGAATGTGGGTGTTAAACATGCCAAGTGGGACCGTGAGGATGGCTATGAGGTGCCGCGCGATTGTTACAACAGCTATTTCTATAAAGTCGAGGATGAGTCTTTGAACCTGATAGATAAATTCAGACTGCACGGTTCTCGCTATATTGCCCATTTGACGGGCGGTTCGGCTCTCCATGCCAACCTGGAAGAGCATTTGTCGCAGGCCCAGTATCGCCAGTTGTTGCGTGTGGCTGCACAGGAAGGTTGCAACTATTTCACTTTCAACATTCCGAATACGGTTTGCAACGACTGTGGCCATATCGACAAGCGTTATCTGCATGAATGCCCCGAATGCCATAGTAGAAATGTGGACTACCTGACCCGTGTTATCGGTTATATGAAACGCGTCAGCAGCTTTTCCCAAGCCCGCCAGGAGGAAGCCAGCAGAAGATATTACGGGAATATGTAATTAGGTAGAAGGTAGTAGGTAGTAGGTAGAAGGTAGTAGGTAGTAGTGTTTAATATAGATGGCAAAGGTTAATACATATAAAGATTTGATTGTTTGGCAGAAAGCTATGGAGATGACAATAGCTTTGTACCAAATAGTGAAAAAGTTACCTAAGGAAGAAACCTATGCATTAAGTGATCAGATGCGAAGAGCTGCCATCTCTATTCCTTCAAATATTGCGGAAGGTTTTGGCAGAAATTCTAAAAAGGAGTATATCCAGTTTCTGTTTATTGCCAATGGCTCTGTATGTGAGTTGGAAACGCAATTAATCCTCTGTGTTCATTTCAAGTATTTTACAGAACAAGAAATCTTGCCTATAATCAATCTACTAGATGAAATAAAAAGAATTATAATGACAATAACAAAGAAACTTACTTTAAATACCTCCACAACGAAATTCTGAAAACTTCTACCTTCCACCTTCTACCTCCCACCTAATATGAAATATTACAACTTCGACATTGTTTTCCAGGAAATTCCTGACGAGGTGACCTTGGCGGTCAACATCACCAATTGTCCGCACCGTTGTGTGGGCTGTCATAGTCCGCATTTGCATAATGACGAGGGTATGGCCTTGGACGAGCAGGAAATCGACAAGTTGTTGAAACAGTACGGCCGTCAGATTACATGCTTCTGTTTTATGGGAGGGGATGCCAATCCTCAGGGCGTGGAACAGCTGGCCGCATACGTCCGCCAGAAAAGCCGCCTGAAAGTGGCTTGGTATTCTGGCAATACTCAGTTGCCTCAGAACTTCTCAAAGTTCGACTATGTGAAAGTAGGTCCATATCTGCCGGGTAGGGGAGGCCTGAAATCCCGCACCACCAACCAGCGCCTCTACCGCAACCAGAACGGCAATCCGGTGGATATTACCACAAGGTTCTGGAAATCTTTCTAAAAAACATGCGACTGCATTGTTTTTATTCTTTTTTGTGCATATCGAGAAATTTATGTATTTTTGCCCCAAAAAAAGATGAAAAAAATTTGTAGTATTATTTTAGTCGTTGGCATGGCACTCATTGCTGTATCTTGCCAACAGAAATCTCCGGTTACAGAGCCGGTAAGTGAAGAACCCCAAATCAACACAACAATGGAAGATTTATTGACCCGACGCAGTGTGCGTCAGTATACCAATGAGGTGCCTCCGATGGAGGTAATCGAGGAAATCTGCAAGGCTGGTACTTACGCCGCTACCGGCATGAATCGCCAGAGTCCGATTATCATTGCGGTTACCAACCGTGAGATGCGTGACCGTATGAGTCAGCTCAATGCCCAGGTGATGGGTCGTGAGGGCGATCCCTTCTATGGCGCTCCAGTAGTATTGGTAGTATTGGCCGACAAAAACGTGCACACATACGTTGAGGATGGTAGCTTAGTGATGGGCAACCTGATGCTTGCTGCCCATGCCAAAGGTCTTGGCTCATGCTGGATTCACCGTGCCAAAGAGGTTTTTGAATCCGAAGAAGGCAAGCAAATCCTTGCTGAGCTGGGTATCGAAGGCGATTATGTGGGTGTCGGCAACTGCATCCTTGGCTATGTCGATGGTGACTATCCCGAGGCAAAACCTCGTAAGGAAAACTGGGTTTATTGGGTGAAATAGCCTTAGAATCCTGTCCAGAACATCTCCCAGAACTTGTGCTCCAATTCCTGCCAGGTCTGGCGAGTGGCTCCTGCGAAATCGGCGGTGTACTGGTTCAACAGTGATACCGCCTTTTCTTTTTGTCCTTTCTTGATCATCTTGGCGGTTTTCTCCTCCAAGACGGGTAACTCCTCAAAGGCTTTGTCTTCGTAGCGGAGAATGCTGTTCAGCATAATGTCTTTGGTGCGGCCCCATCTTACCTGGGCTAATTTGTTGGCTTTGCGGTAGTGCCAAAGCACCGCGTTGTCGTTGTAGCCGAAATGTCCGCAGATGTTGAAGCCGGCAGGTAATTTGGTCTCACCGGCATAGATGGGGATACGGGGGCTTTGTCCAGGGTTTTCCAAGGAGAACCAGCATAAACCGCCTATCTCGTCGGGTAGCCAGTCGCGGCATTGGATGATGAAAGAGTAGGAGCACCATGACATGGCCACACCACGGTAGAAGGTTACGGTGCCGGGCTTCAGGGCATTGTACAGGGCACGCTCGTTGCCGTCCATCCATGGGTTGGCGTTGGGGCACACGATGGTGTCGATGAGTGTGCTGCCGTCTTTTTGTTTGCGCTTGCGCTCAATCTTCAGCTGGGCGGTCTGGTCTAACAGCTCGGAGCCCTCGTAGTTGGCGCGGAACAGCTCCATCACCTTGCGCACATCCACTTTCTCGGCGGGTTTGATGGAGAAAGGCAGCTCGTCGGCCTCAAAGTCCAGATGCAGGTCGGGGTTCAGCTCGTTGAAAATGTACCACTCGCGTTCCTTGAAGTTCTTCTTGCCAGAATAGCTTGAGGGGAAGGCTTTCCACCAGATAAAGTCGCCTTTGCCATCCCACAGGCCATATTTCTTTGCTACTTCTTCGATATTGTCGGAGGCGAGGAAATGGTCTTTGTCTTTGCGGTTGATTTTGCCGATGCGGGCTACATTGCAGCTCACGGCCACCTCGTCGTCGGGCACGCGCTGGGCTACCCAGATGCCACCGATTTTGTCGGGACCTTCGCCTAATATTTCCATTTGCCAAACCTCTTTTTTGTCGGCAATGGTGATGCACTCACCACCGTCGCCATAGCCGTATTCCTTGATCAACTGTCCAATCAGCAGGATGGCGTCACGGGCATTGTCGCAGCGTTGCAGGGCAATGCGTTGCAGCTCTTCAATCAGAAACATACCCTTTTCGTTCATCAGCGTGTCGGGACCGGAGAAAGTGCTCTCGCCCATGGCTAACTGCTTTTCGTTCATGCAAGGGTAGGAGGTGTTCATATAAGCGTATGTATGAGCAACTTCTGGAATTTCGCCAGCCAGTTCCATCCCTTCCATGCTGTTGGGGGTCTGTGTGTGCATGGTGCCTTTATACACCTTGTGCATGGTGCCTTCCTTATGGTCGGCGGCAGGTTCCATAGTTGCCCAGGTGCGGTACTTGCTGTCGCAGGTGTGCGAGGTGATGACCGATCCGTCGGCCGAGGCTTTGCGCCCCACCATGATGGAGGTGCAGTTGGCGCCCACCAGTTCTTCTTCCTGGGCGTATGAAAATAAAACAATGATGCTGAATAACAGGGTTAAAAGGCTGATTTTCTTCATGTTGCTATCGATTTATAATTGATTATTTTTATGCTGTTTTTTCAAATGCAAAAATAAAAAAATTGTTTTTACCAAGAGTGTCGAAGACACGAGTTCGGACGCATGCGGTGTGTCCCCACAACATTGGTGTAAACAAATTAGCAAATCAACAGATCAACAATTCAACAAAAAACCGTATTTTTGCACTTTATATCTGAAGAAAAACTATGAAAAAACAAGACTGGCTATTGATTATTGGTGTTATCATTGTTTTAACGCCCTTTTTTATCCCTGCCACGGGCTTTTTTGCCTGGTTCAACAATGCCACGGCCACTCATCCGTTCATTATGGCGTTCTTCAAATTCGCCATATTGGCCACTTTGGGCGAAATGCTGGCCTTGCGTATCCGCAAGGGTGTTTATACCGAAAAGGGTTTCGGCGTGCTGCCCCGCATGATGGTTTGGGGCTTTTTAGGTATGTGCATCGCCATGGCCATGATGATTTTCAAGGTGGGTACGCCTTTCTTCATGTCCAAAGTATTGTCTTGTGATTATGCATCGCTGATGGATGTGTTCAACGCTTCCGCCTTCTCATGGGGCAAGTTGGGCATCGCTTTCTGTGTCAGTGTGGCCATGAATACGATTTTCGCGCCGGTGATGATGACTTTCCATAAATGCACCGATATCCATATTGCTCAAACTGGCGGTACGGTGGCTGGTTTGCTGAAGCCCATGCCGATGAGGCAGATTCTCGGCAGCATCAACTGGGAGGTCCAATGGGGTGTTGTTTTCAAGAAAACCATACCTTTGTTCTGGTATCCTGCGCATACCATCACCTTCATCCTGCCGCCGAATTTGCAAGTGCTGTTCGCCGCCCTCTTGGGTGTTGCCCTCGGCCTGATTCTGGCCTTGGCGAATCCGCAGAAATAAAATCCTTGTAAAAAAAACGCCGATTAATAGGGCAATAATTATTTCCATGGTTTTCATCTCAATTATTTGATAACCTTACTTATCCATTTTCCGACTTTTCCCACAACGCAAGTTGATCCCGTCACCGCTCCTGAAACTGCGGCAACTCCAACCCCAACCCAGTTGACCTGACCCGACTGACAGTATGAGGTTACACCAGCAACAGTTGCACCCCATGCGGCTGGTCTGCAAAACACAATTGCGATGCCCCTGCGGGGTACCTTTCTCATGCTCCGCTAACGGTCTGTCGCACTCCTTAGCGGAGTTTTACTCAATGAAGTTGTTCTTTCCCAACCAAAAGAGGTCAGGCATGTTGTATGATTGGCGTTGGGGTTTCATAGAGGTTCTGTTGTTTATTTGTTGTTAAATGCATGAAAGTGTGTGTGCCTTCATAATCAACACCATTGCTTCTCAACACTCCCATGACTATCACTCTGTGATATACCCAATCCTCGACTGAAACGGCTTCGTTTCACGGCGGCAGGGTTTGTGTTGCGGCGCATACGGTTCCCGCGCCGCGACCGTAATGGTGTAATGCCATCACCTATTGTTATTAACTCCCTGCGGGATATCGGGATGGATGCATCCTTTTTCCCCTATGACGAAACCCTGGACTACCATACTTGGCAGACTTTCGGCCTGCACATAATGGTGACATGCAAACTTATGGCAACACCAGCCCATTAGTGGCTGCGCATTAGCCACGCCTACATGCGATGCGGATGCTGTGTGAATTGATAGGAGATGGTCACAACACTCTACCCCGTGAGCCATCACGTCATGTATGCTGCAGTTCTTACAAAAGAGTAGGCCGAGTTCCGTCTTGGAAGGTCTTAAAAGCTTTATAGCCAAGCAGGCAACAAGAGTAAAAGATAGATGCCTTGGCCTAATACATTAAATAAATCAAAAATGAGAACAGGAGACTACCTCCAAAAAACAAATACATAAAGATTCCATTATTAGTTTCTAAAATATATATGTTTTTCACAAAGTATGCAAAAACACCAATAATACAAAACAATGCAATCAGCACATACATGGTTAACAATAGTAATTTGCGTTTTTTGTTAGGCTTTGAATCCTTCTCTAATTTGCGGAAAGTAGTCACCAGTGCAAGTATATATATCACCAGTGCAAATATTGTAAAACATCTCAAAACATTAACTATTTCCATATTATTATGTGTGTGTTGTGTGAATTTGTCACTTTTTGGAGTAACTCAAAAACACCTCATTCTTCCTCGCGATTCTTTTTCTTCGGTGAAAAAGTCAAAAAAATTGCAAATCCAAAAATAATCAAGGTGAAACAGGTCTCAACTATAATTGTTGAAACAGGAAAGTCAACAGTCATTTCTTTAAGAGACATTTTAAAGACAAAATGAAAAAAAATCCCTATAAGTAAGAGCAAAATTAAACTTATTGACAAAATGACTATAAGAAGTTTCCGTTTTTTTGAGGGGTTCATGTTTATTATTTTTAATTAAAACCATCCATAAGTCTCACACTTTTTTACCCTATCATGATACAACTTTACTTGCCGGGCAATTGTTGCAGCATATATTGCAAAGGCTGCCGCTTCACAAATAGAAATAAATGGGCCAGTAGCAAGACATGATATCATCTTTGTTGTACGCAACACTGTCGTTGCCGACAAGTCAAGTGCCAAAATTCTGTATGCTCTTTCCTTGCAATCCTGCGGTTTTTCCTTACCTTGAAATTTACTTAGATTCAAGTAAATTGCAGCAGTAATAACTTCATCTTGTATTTCTTGAGACAGGTTAGAAAACGTTGTATAAGCCTCTTTAACATCCTCTTTGAGATAACCTACTTGTTGAGGAACAGCATGAAATTGGGGCGGTATCATTATTGGATCACTCCCTGCATCATAAGTGTAAGACAACCAACCATTTTCATTAGAAGAAATAATAAAGCCATCTATATTACCACATAAAGTACAAAAAGATCCAAATAACGACCATGTCAGGTTCTCATCTCCTTGGTTATAGGCTTCATTTATCGCAGTCTCATAATATTCTATTTCATTTAGAATCTCTATGGTTAGTCCTCCTTTTCCCTCTTCGAACTCAACGGTCAGAACTGGACGAATCTGATCGGCAATTTTATTAGTACTTTCAAACTTGCTTATTTCATATATATCTATGCCTGTCTCGTTTATAAGCCTATCTATTCCTTGCTCAAATTCTTCAATATTTTCGTATGTGTATGCTTTGTCAGATTTTCTATAATCATCATTCTGCCTGACAACCTCTTGCTTTTTACAACCCGTTAGGAAAAAAACTATAGAAACGGCTATCAAAGTCAAATGTATTATTTTTTTCATTGTCTTAATCGTTTTGTTTGAAAACTCTGTTAATTCCTTTGTCATCCTGTCGCAAAAATCACTATTTTTGCTGCTGGATTTTTTGTGCCATCGCGTGACAAACATCACGATATATACGACCTGAGGTGCTTGCAAGCAGGGATAATCGTTTTAGGTTCCAGCCCATGGCGATTTCCCTGCGGTGGCACCTTTTTCCGTTCCGCTAACGGTCGCGTGCACACGGTTAGCGGAACTTAACCCAAAAAGTTGTTTTTCTCCTTATAACATACTTACTTTGTTTTTTCTTTTTTTAAAAACCCTTATGGCATATAGTATCACATAAATGAATGGCATTAAAGGTATAATAAGTGACGAGAAAAACCATATAAAAGATTTTGCCTTACTGTTATTGTTTTTAATCTCTACGATTATAAGAAATAACAGAAAAATAAAGTATAGGCCAATAACGCAAAGGATTCCTATTGGTGGACTCGAACTAATGTAACTCATAACTTAACATTCAAAATCGGTTAAACATATACAAAAAAAATCGCCCCATAAACATCCGCAGTCTGTTTCGCCTGTGTAGGTGGGAGTTCCACCACAAAATTCTTCCATCTCTTGTAACATATCTTTATTGCACCAGCTTTTACGGAAATGAATGCAGTAATATGTTTGTGTGTCTTGAGCTTGTGGTGCTTGCATAGTATACGGAATATTACCGATATTTTCATGATAGTACAGCATTGTAAAAGCTGTCCTAATTTTTTCGTTAATATTCTCTGATACTCCTTCTATTGACGTATAGTCTTCTATAACATTGTTATTTAAATCTTCAAAAACAAACTTCTCTTCATCAAGATGAAGCACATATGTGTTTTTTTCATTGTTTACAATAACCTTATAGCCATTTTTGTCAATTTTTACATTATAATTATCGTTATTTCTTGAGATGACATTATATGTACAGTCATCTTCACAGATTACTTTTATTATCTCAGCACTATTTAATAATTTCAGCATAAATGATGAACCAATAATATCGAGCAATGTATTTTCATTTAGTTGTATTTTTGTGGTATTATGTTCTTCATGATTTCGTTGATTTTCTTCTTTTTCACATCCTGTTGAGAAGAATCCCATAAAAACGGCTATCAAAGCCAAATATATTATCTTTTTCATTGTCTTAATCGTTTTGTTCGTTATCAATATGTTTTTTTGTTGTCATCCTTTCACAAAATTCATTATTTTTGCCGTCGGATTTCTTGTGCCATTGCGAGACAAACATCACGATATACCGACCTAAGGTGTTTGCGAGCAGGGAATATCGGTTTTAGGTTCCAGCCCATGGCGATTTCCCTGCGGTGGCACCTTTTTCCGTTCCGCCAACTGTCGTGCGCATACAGTTGGCGGAACTTTACTCCAGCAAGTTGTTTTTCCCTAATTTGTACAAACTCACCATCATTTAACTCTTAATCTTGTAATCCCTTAATCCTATAATCACCTAACCCTCCTAACCATTCATCCTGTAATCCCGTAATCCTGTAATCCCGTAATCATCTCATCTCCCCTCAAAATTACCAGTTTTTCTCTATGGTTTCCTTATTTCCGGGAATAGTACTGTGAGCTTTCCGTATCAAAATAAAACCGTCAAACTGTCTGTGGATGTCAGGATACTCAATAGGGTCAATCATCTTGATGGCGATATCTTTTTTTTGTGCCATTAGTTCCTTGCGGATAAAGTTGGGGACATAGAGACAAAGATCTGTTGTTTCCTTGGAAGGAAGAATTACACTGTCGTTTAATATTACTTCAGCATTTACCAATTTGTTCTGGCTTATAAGTATCGAATATAGTTTCTTCCTGAATGGGGAGATCCTGTCGTTGTTGAGTTGCCATGCCAAGGACTTCGTTTCTGGACTATACTTGTAATACAGCAATTTCTCTTTGTTTGTATGTGTGTCACCATTAATAGCTATATGTTTGCACTCTTGTTGATAGTGCCTGCATATATTCCTATACATTAAAGACTCCCTGATGTCAAAAGATTCTGTAAAATTCCCCATCAGGTGAGTAAGAAAAGCATAATCAGATGCAGATAAAGTTTTCCTATAGTCTTTCTTATGTTTATGAAAATGCTGTTTAAAAATCTTGAAATGCAAGGCAAATCCATCATTTTCAGATTTGTAGTCAGGCTTGTCAGTCTGTATCAAACTGTCTGTCTGGTATCTCATCTTTTGAATTGACTTTGGACAATTAGGATATAATTTCAAAAGGTCTCGAATGGTATATAGAACACTGTTTTCTTTACCATTCCTATCTATACAGAAAAACTGCAAAGAGGGTTCCTCTAACCGTATTTTGTACAAAGACATAATAAGATTATAGGCATAAGGTCTTGTTTTGACAGGAGAGAAAAGCTTAAAGTAAGTTTTCAATGAGAGACTGTCCCCATGATCAACCAATTTTTTAACATAAAAATTAAATTGATAGGGTAATTCAATAAAAATGACAAGGGACTCATCTTTTTCTGAAGCATACTTTTTAACAATTTCCATCTCCACATCCTGAACCTCTTGTACAAAGTGTTTCTCCCCTAACATTAAAATCTCCCCTTTATTAAGTTTGGGCAGACTATCTAAGTAGCCTTGCCCATAACACAATATAGTGAGTGGAAAAATAAAAAAAGAAAGGATCCGGTGTCTCATAATTGATATATTTTAGCAGAACCACCATGGTATAAAAGTAAATGTTATGGCAGCAGACAAGGAGACTGCCCCTGCGTAACGATAAACATCTTTGCCATCTTCAATGACGATGCCATATAATTCGTTGATTTCTGGACCGAATGTCACAGCAATGTATTCTCCTAAAGCATCAAATCTGCTGTAAACATCTTCCCATTTGCATTTTCCTTTCTCTTCATTAGGCAAAGTGGTGTGCCATAAATGCAAACTGTAACGATAGATGGCCATTGCGGATAATAAGCGCTCTTTCATAAAACTTGTGTAGTTTTGATTTTCCATAATAAAAGCTTCTGCATTTTTACTGGCGTAAATCTTGTCGGAATAATCTTCGTATTTTTCCATTTCTGTGAAAAAAGTATTTAACGTTTGTTTCTCCAGATTCGGAATGTTTTCAAGTTGATTAACAAAGTTAGATAAATAATTTCCGTCATTATCAAATGCAAGAGGATAAAATTCATCCATAATGTGATGGAAAACATTGAGGTTTTGAATATTAAAACCCGTGTATAGGTTGAATCCTTCAATAAACTTCAAGGAATCATTATCCATATAACCGTTGCTTAAAATATTTGTGATTAGTTGATTGTGGATAAGTCCTGCTTCATCAAATGGATTATCTGGAAAACTGACGTCTAAAAAGTTCTTTCCCGAATTATTGTGTGTATTCATTGCTGATACTAACTGGCTTGTAATGTCACCTGTGTTTTCTTTATATTTTTGACAAGATGGTATCATGAAACATACGATTGTTGATAATAAGAAGACAAATATTTTTTTCATTGTATTTATCATTTTGTATTTTGATTTCATTTGTTACTGTTGAATTATTCGTTTGTCATCCATAACAGAAAAAATGTATCTTTGCCTTCGGATTTTTTGTGCCATCGCGTGACAAACATCACGATATATACGACCTAAGGTGCTTGCGAGCAGGGAATATCGGTTTTAGGTTCCAGCCCATGGCGATTTCCCTGCGGGGCACCTGTTTCCGTTCCGCCAACGGCCGTGCGCACACGGTTGGCGGAACTTTACTCCAGCAAGTTGTTTTTCCCTAATTTGCTCAAACAAGTCATTTCCAATCGTTTTGGTTTGTTCATAATTCAGTCAACGAAAATACAATTTTTTTTTTGAATAACTAAATTCAAGTTGGTTTAAGTTCGCGCAAGTAAACGATATTTTTCTCGCTTCAATAAAAGCAAGATCAAATGAGTCATCCAAAGAATCAACGGCAATGATCAGTTACGAAACCTGTCTCTCTGAGTTGTCCTTGAACCGTAGCTTTTTTCTCGTTCTATGTTGTTTAGTGTGCTACATTCCTAGTTCCAACTGGTTTTTGACCAACTCGTAATACTTACCTTTTTTAGCTGTCAACTCTTCATGAGTGCCTTGCTCAACAATTTGTCCGCTATCCAAGACAACTATTTTGTCCGCATTCTTGACCGTGCTCAAACGATGCGCGATAATCACAACCGTTCGTCCCGAATAATATCTCTCCAGATTATTCATGATCTCTCTCTCATTTGTAGCGTCCAATGAGTTGGTTGCTTCGTCGAAAAACAGATAATCAGGATTTTTGTAAATCGCGCGTGCAATGAGAATCCGTTGTCTCTGCCCTCCGCTTATGGGCAGTCCCGTTTCTCCGATTTTGGTGTCCAGGTCCATGGGCATCGAGCTGATGAAATCCTGTAGGCATGACAGCTTTATGGCTTGCTCAAGGAGGTTCTGATTGATATTCTTTTCGTCTAACGTGATATTTTGTTTGATGCTTCCGCTGAATATGTAGCCGTTTTGCATAACCACCCCGCAGTGGCGTCGCCAATCGTCGCAATTTATTCGGGAAATATCGTGATCACCTATGAGCAGTTCCCCTTTTGTGGGGAAATAAAAGCCCATCAATAGTTTCAGCAAGGTTGTCTTACCGCTTCCGCTAACGCCGACAATAGCTGTGACTTGCTGATTATTGATTTTCAAGTTGATGTCATTGAGTACATTGCGACTTTTCGTTCCAGGGTATTTGAAATCTACATGTTCGAAAGAGATGTTAGCTTGTATTGATTCTTTTGGAACAGGATCCTTGTCTCCGTCGCTCTCTTTGGGATGCCCTGTTACCTCTTGAACTCGATTGTTTGAAAGTTTTGCATATTGAGCTTGTCTTGAAAATTTCAACAATTGATTGATGGGACTAGTAATCTGCCCTAAAAGGAAACTTATGGTCATCATTGTCCCGATAGTCATTTGATCATTGACAACCAAAAAGGCGCAGATTCCTGTAACAAACAAATCCATTACATTGTCAATAAACCCTATTCCTTCTGAAAAAAATGTTTCAAAAAAAAGGATTTAAGTTGATATTTGTTGATTTTTTCTTGAAAAGCATTCCAATCCCGTATTCGAACCTCTTGAGAATTATTGATTTTAACATCAGGCATTCCCATAATTGTTTCATAAATTGAATTTCTACGGGAGGATTCAAATGAAAATAGTGAATAATCAATCTGTCTTCTTTTTTGTGAAAACAACAACGTATAAAGCAATGACAGCATGGTCCCACATACAAAGATAAGGAATACCATTGGATTGAAGTAGATAAGGATGGAGCTGAAAACCAATAGATTGAGAAATGTTAGTATCACACCACCTAATAAATCTACAATCAGGTTGTTTACCCTCTCTTGATCATTTATTCTTTGTATCAAATCAGAACTGAAGCGTGTCTCAAAATAACTGATAGGCAAATCCACAATTTTTTTAAGGTATTTGGCAATAAGACTTGTTCCGAATGAAAAACCTGTTTTTAACAAAATAACCTTTGAAATGCTATTTGTAATGATAAAACCCACGTTGAAAAGAAATTGAGATATCAGCAATAACCATATCAAAGGGATATCATTATTCAGTATGCCATCATCGATTGTCTTTCTGAACAGCAACGGCATAATCCAAGTTATCGCCATGGCCAGCAAAGTCAGCGCCGAGATAATAGAGAAATGTTTTTTGTGCAGACAAAAGATACGCCACGTAAGTTTCCGTAGAGGATGGTTCTTCGTCTTGTCTGCATCAGGATTTTTAGTCTTGAAGGTGTCATCTGGCTCAACCAATATGCAGATGATGCTTCCGTTGATGAACATCTTCTCTAAAATCTCATCTTGTGATAATCTTACTCTACCGTCGTCAGGGTCAATAATATGGAACCGTCTTTTCTTGTCTATTTTTTCCAGAACCACAAAGTGGCCAGAATTAAAATAAAGGATGGCAGGAAGAGGCATCCTATATATGTCATGGAGAGAAATGCTAACAGCAACACTCCTCAATCCAATTGCAGTACATATAGTGGAAATATCGCTGATTGTACAACCAATTCGCGATAACTCACAAAATGATTTCAATGTTTGCAATGAGTATCTCCTTCCATAGAAGTGTGCAATCATCTGCACGCAAGTCAGCCCACAGTCATTGCACTCCAATTGATGATAAACAGGAACCCTTCTCATTACAATCTTTCTTGAATCGTACTATTTCGTCTTTGTGAGCCTTTGGTTTCTCGATTGCCAAAGCGCATACTGTAAGAAATCCAGTATGTTCTCCCATAAACGTGGGAATAGTGTGTATGTATGTAATTTTGTGTTGCGAGTGACTCCTTACTTTGCCAGTCAAGAATATCATCAACTCCAAATGAAATGGTTCCGCTCTTGAATTGCTTTGTGATGTGGACATTCCAGTTCACACTTTGATTGAGATTGCCTCCGACGTAGGAGGAAATGGGCACGTAGTCAATGGCGGTTGACAATTTCCAATCTTTCTTTTTACAAAGCGCTGTCGATATGGAGAGATTGATGAAGAATTCGCTTCCCTTGGTATTGAATGCCGTAATCCTTTGACTCTTAATTTTGTACAGATTAAATTCATAATAAATGCTGGCAGACAACAAAACGTAATTTTTGAAAAGCTGTTGGTCGGTTTCCAGCTCAATGAAAAAGAAATGTGCATTGCCATAGTTCTCATCCGTAATTCGGGTGGTATTGGATTCCGGGGTTGTAATGCGGAATTCATTCCAAATATTTTGAGAATAAGAGTATCCCAAAATCAACATATAATCCCAAAACAGTGTGTATGTCAACTCAGCATCATACATCCTACAAGGACGCAAGTCAATATTGTTCTCCCTGTATAATGTCGGGGAATAATAGTATTTAAAAGGATTTCTCTTCCCATAGCTGGGGATGGCCTGGCGACTGGTGAAATCCAAAGCAAATTCATGATCGTCATTGGGAATAAAAACGAGGGAAAACGAGGGAAAAAGATTGAGATATCTATTGGAGATGGTTTCTTTTGTAACCTGCTGCTGCCCAAGATAAAGATAACACTCACCTCGCAAGCCAGCCGAAAGCGACCACATGTCGGATATTTCCCAATCACAGGTGGCGTACAAAGCTGCGGTTATATCCTTGTAAACAAAGTGATTGCTTTGGCTAAATCCCTCCATATACGCTGCCGATTGCTCAATGTTCGAGGTGTAATCGTCATCAACCACGCTTCCGTAGCATTCCAATCCTGTTCGCAAACTCAATTTCTTGCTGATTTTGTGGTTGTATTTGACCTTGAAATCGATCCCATTGACGACCGCTGCACTGCTCGTAAAGTAGGATGCCATTTCAAGCGAAGGCAACCTCTGGTTTCTGTTAGTGTAAGATGAGATGCTCTGGCTTCTCGTGTAAAAAAAATCGAAAGTCAGCAGTTGCTTGTCATTGAATTTTACATTGTAATTTAGATTGGTAAAGAGAGAAAAATTAGGCTTGTTCGATGTCTGGCGGGAAGAGGTGGCGTCGGAGGAATCTGCCAAATGCCTATGGTAATAATCACTACGTGTAGCTGTGCTGTCAAGCAAACAATGGCTGATATTCGTTCCCGCTTGGAATCCCAAGGTGTGCTTTTCGTTGATGTGCCACTCCATCATCGCATGAATGTTTTCGTAAAGCACTCGGCTCCGGCTTGAATTCTGAAAAGCATTCATCGTTGTGTCATTATCAGTATAATATTGATAGGCGCTTTCTGTTCTGCTGTAGTTTGGTCTGTATATTGTTGAAAAACTGATAGTAGCATTGATATTTTTCTTCTGTAGAATTACAAAAGCATCCAATGAAGGGCTGTTGAGCTCCCACCTTTCCCTTTGTCTGTCTTTGACAATCAGTGTGGCCGCAATTCCGTCAGACGGGTTTTTCCGTAATATGATATTCAATATACCATTTTTTACGGTGGAAGGGAATTCGCTTCCGGGATTTGTTATGACCTCTATTCTCTCAATGTTCTCTGCAGGAATATTCTTCGGATCAAGATTGCTGGGTCTTCCATCGATGTAAATAGTGGCTTTGCCCTTATGTAGTATTTCAAGCTCATCCTCAGGCGTGACATTCACCAATGGGGCATATCTTAGAATCTCTACAGTATTGTGTCCTGGAGCCAATGGTGATGTGTAAACGTTGTTGATGGCATATCGGTCAGGCTTTCGCTCAATGGACAAAGCATTCGCAGAAATTGTGACACCCTCCAATTCTGTCCAGTCTCGAGCAAGAATAAAGCTCGTCTGACTGATGGCCACTCGTGTGGGTATCTGAATAGCGCGGTAACCGAAAGCCTTGACATAAACATGGGTTCCCTCTATATCATGCGGCAACAACAACTCAAAGATCCCGTTTGTATCTGAAATACTGGAAGTGAGTTCTTGATTGTCATTGGAGACAACAGCCACCACAGCCATTTGTATTGTCAAGCCGTCATCATCTGTCACCTTCGCTTGTATGACAGATTGCGAATAGATACTATCATAAAACAGAATCGTCAAACACAAAACCATCAAGATCCTAATGAAAGAAGAATTTATCATAAAGCAATGTTTTTCAGTTTGTTGGAATTTGTACTTGTTTTTTTACAACGTAATTATAGAATCTGTTAAGAATAATATCTTGCTTCTTTTGTTCATCAATTCCGTAAATGCAGACATTATCCTTCTGCTCTTGGCACTTTTGTATGCACCCTCCGCCACATAAGGGGAAAATCGAGCAAGTCGAACATATTTGATGAGGTAATATATTGGTTATTCTATTCTTTGGTGTGTCTTGCATCCAAACGACACTCCCATCATCCTTTAAAATACCAAGTCGACTCTCTTTAGAAAAATCACGAGCCGTACATTTGTAAACATCCCCATTATAGTTAATTAACAGTTGGTTTGCATTGTCAGCATAGCAGGGGTTGTGTAAATAGTCAAGATCAAGCAACGGTGAAGTTACTTCGAATCCCCCCTCCCTAAAAAGTTTCATCGTTGGTCCAATTTCAAGTTCCTTCGCCCCGTCCTGCCAGATGCGCTGAAGATCAACTTTGACATACCTTCTATTTTCCTCTTTCCATTTTTTTATATCATTTAAAATCGATAAAATTGATGAAAAATTGTTAGCCGTATAGTTGATGCGTAGAATTACAGGTATCTGATTTTCAAGCAAACAATGAATATTACGAATGATTATGTCGTAGGTTCCAACATTGCCTTTGGTATAACGAGTTTTATTATGCTCTTCCTGAGCCCCATCCAATGTGATCTGAAATGTAACATCCAACTTGTTTTCCTTGAAAAAAGACACCATTTCATCATTGATTAAAACCCCATTTGAGGTAAAAGAGACTCCAAGTGCAATATTTTTTTTCTTGCAACACACCAAGGAGTGTAGGATGATTTTTCGAACAGAATCGAACTCTAATAATGGTTCTCCCCCAAAAAAAGAAAGAATCAGCTTCTTGATATTTCGTTGCTCTATGCATTTTCTTGAAATCAATCCAAGAATGCCATTCATTATATCCGAGGATATAGATGACCCTTTTACGTGTTTTTCGTAACAATACCAGCAATGTAGATTACAATCCAAAGTGGGATTTATCATCAGATGAAAAACCCTAGATTCCAATCTGATTTTTTGAGAATTTCGTAACTGTTTCTTGTACTCGTCTTCTGCATTTGAAACTATAGCACCACCACCACATAGTTCATTGTACAAGTCCTCATTTAATCGCCTCAATTCAACTGGTGGATTATTCAGCCAATTTTCCCCCTCCCCCTTAATTAAGACAAAAGAATCGGAAGCCGAATTATAAACGGCCTTCACCGTGTCTGTTAGATCGATAAAGTTGTTATATATGCTGTATTTCATACACGGAGATTTAACACACACCTCCAACTATCTTACACAGATTTGAACCGTTGAAGATGTGTGTAATTATGTAAAAATACTTATCTGGTTGTGGTCGTAGTTGTACCTGTGCCTTGATTGTCACAAATTCTTCTGTTTACGGAATCCTCGCATTTGTTTTGGTTCACACAATATACACGATTTCGAGATGTATCGCAGCTGCTATTTGAACAGTCTCTGTTGTGACTAACACCTCCAATCAAATCCGGTAAAACGGATATTGTCATCATTTGTTTTTCATTTAAGACAGACTGCTCTAACGAATTAACAAATTCTGTAATCTCTGAATTTTTAATAGGTTTCATAATACATTAAATTTTAATTCTAAGATTTAAAAAATACTTCCCCATTTCCCGCGGGGCGTGCCGCACTTTGCTTGTACGTTTCGGTTTTGTCATCCTATCGAAAAAAATCATTATCTTTGCATCGGATTTCTTGTGCCATCGCGAGACAAACATCACGATATCGACCTAAGGTGCTTGGTGGCAGGGAACATCGTTAATGGTCTGCTAAAACACAAAAGCGATGCCCCTGCGGTGGCACCTTTTTTCGTTCCGCCAACGGTCGTGCGCACACGGTTGGCGGAACTATACTCCAGCAAGTTGTTTTTCCCTAATTTGCTCAAACAAGTCATTTCCAATCGTTTTGGTTTGTTCATAATTCAGTCAACGAAAATACAATTTTTTTTTGAATAACTAAATTCAAGTTGGTTCAAGTTCGCGCAGGCATGTCGGCCCACAGTCCATGGCGTCGAGTTGGTGGTAATAGGGGAAGTGACGGGACATGAAATTTTTTAAGATTTTGTTTTTTTTTCTAATTTGAATGATTCATATTCTTGAAGTTGATATTGTCCCATCCATGGGAATATACACTCCTTTGTTACTTTGGCAAAGACCAATATCATGGGCATTAACTAACGGAATATTATGCTCAATGTAAAAGTTCTGGATTAAACCATTGGGAGTCATGTGTTGACTGCTGATGAGACCACGGCAACCCCATGAAATTGGTAAATGAATGCGATAGCTGTTTTCTTTTGTAGCTGCGAAAGAAAGAGGTGTAAAAAGAAAATCTCATGCGGTAGCCGTTAGTCATTCGCTTATTTGTTTTTGACCAAAATGTAGAGGAAGAAAATAACCATTGGGATTTGGTACAACAGCATGGGCAAGAAAAACTCTTTGTTGAAAACAGCGATGATTAGACAGCAGAGAACAGCCACGGCAAGATATATCCCGAATGCAATTTTAAAATTTCGTTTTTTTTCTTCGATCGTTGCAGCCCTGCTTTGGAAAAAGGAAGCACATAAATATACCAGTGGGGATGTCACAGTGATAATTCCCAAAGTCACTAATGCTTCTGTTGGAAATACTATTATCTCATAATGGTCAAAAATAATGAGAGTGGAGGTCAAAATCAGTAAGAATGCAATGATAATTGCACATGCAAGGGTTGTTTTTGAATAGTTCATGGCAATGTGTCATGAAATAATCAGCAAAAAAGAAAGCAAGTATCAACAAATAAACAAAGATTATACAGCACTCCTTCCATGCTTTTTTTATGATCGTGACGATTAGATATGCTAATATTGTGCCAAATGTGAGTGCAAGCATAATTTTTGTTCCGAAATAACGTTGTTGGATAAAAAATATGCTTCCTAAAAAGAGAGCTTTTGAATAAATGGATAAAATATAAAGCAAAATGTTGGTTTTCCCACAATTATTCTTTATTTCAAAGTTTTTATATTTGAAAATCAAGATAGCTATCAACGCCAACGGGAAAAAAAACGTATTAAGACTAATTATTCCCCAATGATTAGAATCTTTAAACAATATAGTGATTGATAAAAAAAGAAAAAGAAAAATTAATTCTACAATGTCAGCGGTCTGTAATTTCTTCATGATTTTTCGTTTTTGGTGAAACTTATGTGTGTTTGTTAGAATGTTGCAATCTACCATACTTCGGGGTGTGGTTCTTGACAATCGTGATGGGAAGGGCGACAAGAAGCAAGCCATAAACTCGTCGAGAAACACTCAAAAATAACGGCTATCAAAGCCAAATATATTATCTTTTTCATTGTCTTAATCGTTTTGTTCGTTATCAATATGTTTTTTTTGTCATCCTATCAAAAAAATCATTATCTTTGCATCGGATTTCTTGTGCCATCGCGAGACAAACATCACCATATATACGACCTGAGGTGCTTGGTGGCAGGGAACATCGTTAATGGTCTGCTAAAACACAAAAGCGATGCCCCTGCGGTGGCACCTTTTTCCGTTCCGCCAACGGCCGTGCGCACACGGTTGGCGGAACTATACTCCAGCAAGTTGTTTTTCCCTAATTTGTACAAACTCACCATCATTTAATTCTTAATCCTTTAATCCCGTAATCCCGTAATCCTGTAATCCCGTAATCCCGTAATCATCTAATCATTAGCAACTCTCAACGCTTTCCTTCCCTTAATTCTGCGGTCTCATCAAAAAAAAGACGGAGCCAGGCTCCGTCTTCAAACTTAATCGCGCACGCAGCGCACTGAGAAGCCGTAGCCCTTGTGGTATCCATTATGGTACAATTGGGTTCTATTAAAGATGAGGTAGAAGCAGTAAGCATTTGAGTAGTTTCCAGCCTCGGTAGCACTCCAGAAATAGGCGCTACTGCCAAATTGTCCGTGGTTGTTGTAGGCGTTGATAAGGCTAACGGGAAGGATTGAAAATCCCGTTTTGTTGTTTTCCGTTGGGATATTGCCCGGCGCGCATATGCTACTACTGTATTGCCACACTGAGGTGTCAGCCAACGCCTTGGCGATGTTGTAAGAATTGTGGTCGCAAATGTATTCGTTTATGCTACTCACAGAATTCGTTAGTACATTCCACTCCGATTGGCTCGGCACGTGCCAGCCATTTGGACAGATGCCCCTGCGGTGGCCAGTGAATGTCATTGATATCGCATTGTCCGAAGTCTTGTCCACACTCGTTTCCCCGAGGACCGTGTTGAACGTATCCATCGCGGCGTTCCAGTTATAGAGCAAACCGTAGTTCTGCGGCGCATACTGAACCGAATCGTTGTTATACCAGTGCGCCTGCTTGCCTGTGAGGGTTGCATCCGTACCTGCTGCGGGGATGAGATATGTCCCGGTGCTCGGAGAAGTGGTGGTGCGCAGGTTGTCCCGCATCCAGCACTGGTTGCCGATCTTCACCGTGGCATATACGTTGCCTTCGTGGTCGGTAACCGTTTGGGCTTCGGTGCAGGATTTTTCGTCTACCACTACAACATTTTTCACGCAACGGACAGAGAAACCGTTGAACTTGCCGTAGTAACTTCTCTCCACACCTGCTCTATTGTGGTCCAAAGCTCGACTACACGCACCGTCGCTATTTCCCTGTGTAGAGGACCAAAAATAGGCGTCGTAACCCAAGCTCGTGCTGGAAAAAAGACCTACGCAGGCACCTGCAGGAACGGCTGAAAAGCCTGACTCGTTTCCACCAGCAAGAGCAAGTTTGCCCGCATGAGAACCACGAAAGCCAATAGAGGTTTTATATTCGTCTTGCCAGTCTGAACCGCTCAAGGTTTGTTCCATTGTATTCCACTCTGCATCGCTCGGCAGATGCCAACCATGGGGACAGATGAGATTGGCCGCAGGCCAGTTGTAATGATAACCGCGTTGCATCAAAGCAATGCCAGTAGAAGTGACATCGTAATAATAGCCTTCTGTTACGTCCGTGTTGTTTCCGCCAGCGATAATATCCGTGCCATCCTCGTACTTCTTGGTTCGCATGTTCTCCCGCATCCAGCATTGGTTACCAATCTTCACAGTGGCATATACGTTGCCTTCTTTGTCGGTAACTGTTTTAGCTTCGGAGCAGGAATTCTCGTCTATCACAATATCGCGTATGCAGCGGACAGAAAAAGCGCTGGTCTTGAGATAGAAATCCCTGACCACGCCCGCTTTTTTGGAGTCCAAATATCGAGTATACGCTGCGGTTCTGAATCCGTCGTACTGCGTAGAGGACCAGAAGTTGCTTTCGCTGTATGCGTTGTTGAACGAGTGACTTTCGCTCCAGAAGCCTGCAGGCAACGCACTGAAGCCTGTGGCATCGTTGTTGCCCTGTGAGTAGCCCACGGCACAAGTGGTTTCGCTTGGGTTCCATCCTGTGGGTGAGGCCAAAGCCTTGGCTATATACTCGCTGTTGTTGCTACAGGTGTATTCGTTTTGGCTGCTTACATAATCCGTCAGTTGTGTCCATTCCGCATCACTCGGCACGTGCCAGCCTGTGGGACAGATGCCTTGTATGCCGCTGGGGTTGGCGTTGCTTGAAGAAGCACAGTTCATCACCGCTGTCCAGTTGTAAAGAAGACCACGCTGCTCCAAAGATATGGAAGAAGTATTGTAGTTGTGATAATTCTCCGCGGGAATATCATCGCCATTCGCATATTTCGTGGTTCGCAGGTTCTCCTTCATCCAGCACTGGTTGCCAATCAACACCGTGTTGTAGGTATGGCCATCGTTGTCGGAAACGGTGGCTTGAAGAGGGCAGGGACCGTTTTGGGCGGTGAAGCTCACCTCGTTACCATACGCCGTGCCAACGCTGTTGGTGGCATACGCCCGCACATAGTAGGTAGTGCCGGGGATTAGTCTCGTGAGACTGCTGGTAAATCTGCCAATGTCGCTGCCATTGGTGGTGAGACTATCGTTTATGGTGGGGTTCGGGGAGATGCTCCAGCACACACCGCGGGCGGTTGCGGGAGCACCTCCGTCGGCGGTAACCTCACCGCCGCAGGTTGCCGTAATGGCCGTAACATTGGTTACCGCGGCTGTGGTCACCGTGGGCAGGGTGGCGGCGGAACTTCCACCCTCATCATATACGCAACGGACTGAATAACCGTTGCAACGGGAATTCGGTGAAACAACTATCTTCTCGCAAATAAAGTCAATCATGGCCCCGGTAGCCATGTCATACACAGGATGACAGGTCCAATAGTGGGCATTTCCCATGATGTTCTCGTATTTGCCGTTGGCACAGCTGTACTTGCCGCCAGGCAGTGAGTTGAAGCTTGTAGAATTGGTGTTTTCAGCGCCGTTAATCCAGTATCTGGTGGATCTCAAGGCCGTGGTCGGATAGATGTTCAGCTCTTCGTATTCCTCGTCAGATGGAAGATACCAGCCGTCGGGACAGATACCCTGGATGCGGTGCCCCATGTTGTATGCGCTCTCCACTGAATCCACAGAACCGTATCTCCCGGTGTCGACGACCGCATACCAGTTGTACAGATGGCCGAAGATACCCACATTCTCTGTGGTGTTAGGATGCTCGTGCGAGTAGTAGCTCATCACATTTTTGATTTCACGGCCGTCGCTGTACTTCGTCGACCTCAGGTTCGTAGTAGTCCAGCATTTGCGGGCGCTGCCCAGACGGACCGACGGGTAAGTGTTGCCGTCATGGTCAACAGCGTCGGGACATGTATTTACCGATGGGAAATAGGTGAAAGTGGTTTTGGGAATGAAATTAACTTGGTCAGGACTAATAATTGCAAATTCAAATGAACTGTGTCCACTAACGGAAGCACTTTCAACTGTTTCACCCACCCAAGTCGTATAACTGGAATTCCCGTCATTATCGGACTTGTAGAAGCCAATAAGCAAATTGCCGCCTGTGTAGGTGTATCCAGTGGAAAAAGTGACTACCATCTCATAGTTTGCAACGCTCAAAGATCCTTCATAAACTATGGTGGCGTTGTCAGTGCCTTCAAAGCCACTGATACTTTCGCTATTCACTTCTTTCAGAAAAACCTGAAATTGGGCATTCCCCCATGTTCTATTGTCTTGTGTGGCATAAAATTTCATGCCTATAATATTGCCGCCAGCCATGACTACAAGGTCATTGGCTGATATGACAAACTCTGCTTTAAGATAATAATTGGCATGGAGACCACGAACCGGCACACGGGTGCCTTCGGTTGTCCCGTCGTGAACGGTCAGCGTTTCTTGAGCCGATACTTGCAGGGTGCAGAGCCCTGTTATTAATAATAAGACAAATGTTGATATTTTAATGGTGCTTCTCATTCTTTTGCCGTGTTAATTAGTCGTCGTAGTGAATGAATTCGCCATTGTTGTTGAAAACGAGTTCCAGGCCATTGTTTAGCTCCGCTTTCCATAGGAAGTCGTCTTTACCCCATTCGGTGATGAAAGTGCCGGGATGATTTGCGGTCACATAGGTACGCACATTTTCTGGAACCAATCCGTCAGGTACTCTTTGTCTGTGGCAATCGATTTCTGTAAGATTACCTTCGCTATCGAACGTCAGTTCGGTGCCATTACGGAGTGTCACCTCATATTCGATTGGAAAATCATCCTCGTCGAGTTCAACAAACAAGATTTCTTCCATGCTGAAATACATGGTGATGATGTTTACCGCATTCAAAGGAAGCTGGTCAACACTGACTATTCTCCCTTTTGTGCTGGCATCAGTGGTACTGGCATTACTGATGCTGGAATCAGTGATTCTCTCTTTTGTGCAGGCATTAAAGCTAAATGCAAAAGCCATGAATAGGATTGAAATAATTGTTTTTTTCATGTGAATTTTTTTTTGATTAATAATATTTTACATTACAGATTACATGCGGTTGTGGGAATACCAGCGTATCCAGTGGGGTATTAAATTCATCACATAGCTTGACATAATATGGGAAAGAGCTGCTTGTGATTTTCAACTGGATACGGCCGGCATTCAGTCAAACCCTGCGAAATCCTTAAAAATTGACTATAAACGTTGCATCGTGCATACTCTATTCTTTTTCCTTGATACATCTCACGCTATATCCGCTCCCGTAGTTATTTTGAATGTGTAAGAAATATTCACAATTCAGATACAAGGTGTATGCTGAGCTGCTGGTGCTGCCACCCGTGTTGGATGTTGACCAGAAGTAGGTTTCACCGAGCATTCCTTCAAAACGGTTGGCGATACCACTGTAGAATCCGGCTGGCAGGGCTGAGAATCCAGTGCTGTTGTTGCCACCGCTAGGAATCCAGTAGAGTGGCGACTTTAACGCTTCTGCACCATAGGCGTTAAGAGCCTCGTATTTCTCGGGTGTAGGCAGATACCAGCCTGCGGGACAGATGCCCTGGATGTGTCCGTGCCCGTTGTCGGCG
>CADCNH010000012.1:0-80180 GCA_902802755.1 uncultured Bacteroidota bacterium
GGACGTCCCGAACTGGTGGCCATGAAGTACGAAATTCCTGCAGGACAGAAGCTGGCCTGGCACAGCCACCCCGTAATGAACCACGGCATACTAGTGCAGGGCAAGCTGACCATTGTTAGCCTGGACGGTACGGAAAAGGTGGTGCACGAGGGCGAGGCCGTTGTCGAGATGGTAGGAACCATCCACCACGGCGAGAACCGCGGTACCAAGCCCGTCATCCTCTACATGTTCTATCTCTCGCAGCCAGGCCTGCCGCTGTCGGTGCCACACTCTGAGATTTCATTGTAAAAAAAGCGTATAACAAAAAAAAGCACCCTTTTGAGGTGCTTTTTTGAGCGGAAAACGAGACTCGAACTCGCGACCCTAACCTTGGCAAGGTTATGCTCTACCAACTGAGCTACTTCCGCTTATTTTTTTTCGTACCTCGCGCGGGACTTGAACCCGCACGCTCGCAATGAGCAAGGGATTTTAAGTCCCTCGTGTCTACCAATTCCACCACCAAGGCATCCTTCAAAGAACGAGTTGAACTTCAAAATTGAGGGTGCAAAAATACGACTTTTTTCAATACGATTTGCACCCTCAGTGATTTTTTTTTATAAATTCATCATTTCCCCATAAAATTTGTAAAAATACGGGATGGTTTCAATGCCTTTCAAGAAGTGCTCAACCTTGTAATTCTCATTAGGTGAGTGAATTGCATCAGAGCCTAAGCCAAAACCCATCAGGATGGACTTCACGCCCAAAATCTTCTCAAAACCGGCAATAATGGGAATACTTCCACCGCTACGGGTCGGAATTGGACGTTTTCCGAAGGTAGTTTCGTAAGCTTTTTCGGCAGCTTTGTACGCAGGCATGTCAATTGGCGACACGTAAGCCTCGCCACCATGGCATGGGGTAACCTTCACTTTTACGCACTTGGGCGCCATCGCTTCAAAATGTTTCTGGAACATTTCGGCAATCTTCTGCGAGTTCTGGTTAGGTACCAAACGCATCGACACTTTGGCATGAGCCTCAGATGGCAACACCGTCTTGGAACCTTCGCCCGTATAGCCACCCCAAATACCGCAAACATCCAGCGTAGGACGAATGCCGGTGCGTTCAATGGTAGTATAACCCTCTTCGCCATGAACTTCCTCTATATCCAATGATTTCTTGTAATCTTCCAGATTGAAAGGGGCCTGGGCCATCAATGCACGCTCCTCGTCAGACACCACCAAAACATCATCGTAGAAGCCAGGAATGGTGATTCTGTTTCTTTCGTCAGTCAAAGAGGCAATCATCTGGCAAAGGATATTGATGGGGTTAGCCACAGCACCACCGAAAATACCAGAATGCAGGTCTGCATTCGGGCCCTTCACTTCCACCTCCAAATAGGTGAGGCCGCGCAGACCTACCGTGATAGAAGGGGTATCCGTGGCAATCATTGAGGTGTCTGAAACCAAGATAATGTCAGATTTGAGCAGTTCTTTGTTCTTCTCGCAGAAGCCATATAAGCTGGTAGAACCGATTTCTTCCTCACCTTCCAACATGAATTTCACATTGCAAGTCAGCTGATTGGTTTTCACCAGATATTCAAAGGCTTTGGCGTGCATAAACGACTGTCCCTTATCATCATCGGCACCACGAGCCCAGATTTTGCCATCTTTAATAACGGGTTCAAACGGTTTGGTATGCCACAATTCTTCGGGGTCAACGGGCATCACATCGTAATGGCCATATACCAACACCGTAGGTGCATTGGGATTCACCATTTTCTCGCCATAGACCACAGGATTGCCATCAGTGGGCATCACCTCGGCCTTGTCGGCACCTGCTGCCAAAATCAGTTCTTTCCAACGCTCGGCGCAACGCACCATGTCGGCTTTATTTTCTGCCTTCGAGCTAATAGAAGGAATTCTAATCAGGCTGAAAAGCTCTTCAAAAAAGCGGTCTTTGTTTTGTTCGATGTAATTTTTAAGGTCTTTCATATTTTATTAGTTTTTTTGATTATATGATATACGAAACTTTTCCATGAAAAGGTGAAGTTGTCAGATTCGTCATTTCGCGGCGGTTTCGTTGTGTGTTTCAGTGCAAAGGTACCCTGCGCCGCGAAGAGGGTACCGAGTGGTCTTTTGCCCCCACATTGCGCTTCGCTAATGTGGGGTTAATGAGATGCGACCTCTTCGAGGTCGTTGCTGCGGACTTTGGCAATCCAACCGTTTCATGCCCTATGATGTCCGCCTTTGTCCCCAGCACCCCACTTTCGCCACGTGCTGGTTACTAGATGCGACCTCTTCGAGGTCAATGCCACGAGCTACAATCAATTAGCACATTAATAATTTCCCCTCGAGCGTAGCGAGACTCCCCTGATGCGAAGCATCACTCCCCTTGAGCACGCAGTGCGAGACTCCCCTTTTCATTTAATTAGCACTAACTAATTTACTAATTACCAAATATTTGCTGCAAGGCTTTGGTCAGGGCTTCGCCACGGAGGTTCTTCGCGATGATACGGCCATTCTGGTCAAGTAGAAAAGTGCTCGGAATTGAGGAAACGCCGTATGTGCGGGCAGCCTCTGACGACCAGTATTTCAGGTCGCTGACATGGTTCGGCCATACCAGACCATCGGCGGCGATAGCACGCTTCCACGACTCTTTATCACGATCCAATGACACGCTGAACACCTCAAAGCCTTTGTCATGATACTTCTGGTACATGGCCACCACATGCGGATTCTCGCCACGGCAGGGACGGCACCAGGAAGCCCAAAAATCTAACAACACCACCTTGCCTCTCAAATCCGACAGCTTGCGGATATTGCCATCAGGATCTGGGAAAGCCAAATCCGGAGCGATTGCACCCACAGAAGTTGCTGTTGCAGGAGAAGTTTCAATAGCATATCTTTCCTTCACCAGCTGGTGGTTGGGATATTTGGCATACAAGGCTTTCACAACTTCATTGTGCAGAGCGGCATGTTTCTCCCTAGGAAAATTATCCAAGAACATCAGTACTGCAATGTCATCTTTGTTCTGCTTTATCAGATTCTGCAATATCTGAGAATTTTTTTCACTTTCCTGATTGTACATTGTCTGATACTGCTGCACAATGCCACTGATAATATTCTGTGACTGAGTGTAAACGCTTCTTCCTTGTTGAATAGAAGTATTCACATTTTTCTCAAAAGACGCTTTGTTTTTCTGTGTCTGATGATAATTGTTATTGACTAAAGCAGCCACCTGGTTGCACCAATACGCCTTATTGGATTTCTTGTCGAACGTGCCATTGAAAACCATGCTGTCGCGTGAAGCCAGCAATTGTGAGGCCCTGTCAACAAAAGGCCTATAGCTGTTGTTGATTTCTTTTTTCATCTCATCAACCAGATTTAAATACTGGTCAACATCCCTGAAAAATTCAGGATTTGAGTTAATACGCTGGTTTTTAAAATCATAAATAGCGTAAGAAGTCTGATTAAAAACCTCCGCAGCAGCGTATGACTCCGTCAAGGAATGTAAAATTCTATTAGCATAATAACTGAAATCATTCATGGTTTTTGCAGCCACCTTGCCGTTGGGGCAATACTTATCCGTATAACTCTTCAAGCTGTCAATCTGCTGGGCTGTTTCCACCATCTTTTTGCTCACATCCGTATTGGTCTGGTAATAGCGGCTGAAATTCTGTGAAAAACCATGAAAATAGATTTGGTTTTTGTCCGTTTGCAAAGCATGGTTGACACTATCCAGCAGTTTTTGACTCTCAACCAACTCCTTTGTCATTTCCTTGGCAAAGCTCATGGATTTAGAGCCAGAAACCGAAGGAATCTCACGCAGATTTTCAGCATCTATCACCACCTCTATCACCTCATCGGGAGCCAACACAATGAGAAAATTCTGTTTCTCCGCAAAAGAAAGAATATATATGTCATTGTCCTTCACGGTTGATTTCAACTCGAAGTTGCCATCCTTATCAATAACTGCCTCACCATAAGAAGTCGTATTATTGCCATACGCCAGTTTCAACGTCACTTTGGAGAACGTATTATTCAACACCTTGCCCTTGATGACCGGTGACTTGGGGGCAGCCGGAAGCGAAGCGAAATCATTCAAATCAGAGGCAACGACATTAGAAAAATTGCTCAATGTGAGTGTCGCCACCAAGAAAATCAGAATAAACAATTTAAAATTTTTCATAGCAGGTTAATCCTTTGAATTAGCCTGCAAAGATAATGAAAAAATCCATACAAAAGGCTTAGGCTGTCACCAATTGCACCGTCGCTCTGCTTCGTTGTTCCACCAGCACCTCTTTACCTGCAACTATCTTTGACACAATATCATCCGTATAATGACGAATGGTTATCAGTTCTATATTCAGGTTGTATTTCACCTTATATTTAATAGAAAGGTCTTTGATGAGTTTTTCGATTTTATGTACTTTGTTATCACAGCAGATGGAAAAACTCAGGGCCGAGTTCTGCATCAGGTTGATTTTGATTTTATTCTTCGAGATGATAGCGAATATCTCATCGAGATTCTCCACAGCAATAAAGGAGAAATCTTTGGGATAAATAGAAATCAGCACTTGATTAGTTTTGAAGATATAGCAAGGAATATGCTGGGTCATTTTACCCGCATCGATGCGGCTACCGCTTTCCTCCGGGTGCATAAAAGGCTTGACATACAAGGGCATCTGCTTGTTCTGCAAGGGTTTTAGTGTTTTCGGATGAATAACACTGGCTCCGTAATAAGCCAACTCTATGGCCTCTTCGTATGAAATCTGCTCTAATTTCACCGCCTCGGGGAAGAACTTCGGATCGGCATTCAGCAAGCCGGGCACATCTTTCCAGATAGTCACGCTTTCGGCATTCAGCACGTAAGCAAAAATCGCCGCTGAATAGTCTGAGCCCTCACGACCTAAAGTGGTGGGTAGCATTTCTTCTGTACCACCTATAAATCCCTGACTGACCACTATATTTGCCACTCCATCCGATAGGATTTTTCCTACCTTTTCCTGAATCAACCGTGCCGATTCGTCCCAGTCCACCTTACCCTCACGATAATTATGGTCTGTGCGTATCAGTAAGCGGGCGTCCGCCCATTCATTTTTGATTCCTTTCAGGTTCAGGTAAGTGGAAATCAATGTAGTGGATAAAATCTCACCAAAGCTGACCACACGGTCATAATCATAGTCGAAATTGCCGGAATGTGGTCCTGACAGCAGTTCATCCAACTCTTCGAAGATATCATTCAACTTATTCATAATCAAACTATTGTCACCCAAATCCAATTCTCTGACAATAGTATAATGATTTTCTCTCAGTCGTGCCACCAGATCAGGCATCTGGCTTTTATCGTAATAAAAAGCATCCAACACCTGTTCCAACAGGTTAGTGGTTTTACCAATGGCGGAAATCACCACCACCAGTTTTTCTTCATTGGTGTAATTTCTCAGAATTCTTTCCAGATTGCGAACACCGTCAGCATTTTTCACGGATGCCCCGCCGAATTTATAGACTTTCATGCTTTTCAAATTAACAATTAACAATTGACAATTGATAATTATTCATTCTTAATTATTCATTCTTAATCACGGCTCGCAGCGTACTACCGACCACACCCAGGGTTTTGGCATCGATATTGTCGATATTGTCGTGGGTGGTATGCCAAACGGAGCGGAAGCCTGTTCCTGAGGTATTATCCTGATGAATGATATCTATCATCTTGATATGAGCCAACTTATTCACGTAATAATGATCATCGGTGATGGGGTTGGCCTGTTGATTGATGAAATAGGAGCCATAGCCCAATCTGTAGGCGGTACCCCAAACCTTTGACACTATATCCTGGGCAAAAAATGAGGAAAAGTACTCGTGATAAAACTTGGCATCAGGAGCCCCCACCATATCCAACAGAATACCATAACGGGCATTATAATCGGGCAAATGCATATTTTTAGCCCAGTATTGCGAGCCAAGGCACCACCAGTCGCCTGGCAGATTCACACCAGAAGGTGTGCCATAATCCTCCGCATCAAAGAAAATGATATCCACACCAACATTGGGCCGGTCTTGTTGAAGCTGGCGTGCCAACTCGAGGAGCACCCCTACTCCACTGGCACCATCATCGGCTCCATCGATAGGCCTATTCCGATTGGCCTCCAGGGCGTCATGGTCGGCCATAGGACGGGAATCCCAATGTGAAGCCAGCAAAACCCTTTCTGTTTTATCCGGATCGAAACTGCCAATAATATTTTGTGATTTCAGCTGTTTTCCATCATAGGCCGTGGCGGTGAAATGCTGTACATACACCGTATCGCAATAGGCTTGTAATTTTGCCACAAGCCATGCCGCGCACTGCTCATGGGCCTCACTATTCGGGGTACGAGGACCGAAATCGGTTTGTGCCTTCACAAAGGCAAAAGCGCTATCGCTATCGAAAGCGGGAGCGCTAATTTCCGGTTTTGGCTGATTTTGCTGATGCTTGTCCTGCTTATGTCCGCAGGAGAAGAGCAAAAGGGACAATGAGATTATGATAGGAAGGGAATATTTCATAAGAGTTCAAAATTCAAAGTTCAAAATTCAAAGCTACTTATACCGTCTCCAGTTACTAATTCTTGAATTCTGGATTTTGAATTCTGAATTCTGTAACCTGTCCACTGTAAGCTGTAACCTGAAAACTACATCACCATCAGCTTGCCTTTATACAGGAAAGACTGTCCGCCGCTGACGATCCACAGGGTATATACATAAGTGCCGTTGATGACACGACCATTGACCATACCATCCCACAACACCAGACGTCCATTCATTTCTTCAGGAAGGTTAGCATAGGGAGTTGGGGGCATGAATGTGCCATCTGCATCCTTACGTCCTTCGTAATAGCACACCTGTTCACCATCGCGGGCGTAAACCATAAACTTCACTTCGGTGATAAATCTCAGCACAAATTGGTCAAGATAGAAATAGTCATTCTGCACAGGACCTTCGTTTTTGGTTCTGGTCGGAGTGATACAGTTCGGCAGGAAAATATTGGGCACACAAGGATCAATTTTGAAGGAGGTTGATGCCTCACATTCTGTTGAGCCATCCACGATATGTACAGAATACGTACCATCGCTGATAGCCAACATTTCCTGTGTATTGCTCATAACTGAATCCATAAATGTCCATTCATATTGCACAGCGTCCTCCTGTACATTGCTTGCACTGGCCACCAGTGTAGTCTGTGCACTGTCGCAGAAATCGCCAACCTGGGAGATCGTCACCGCAGGAGTCAACACATCAAAATTGACTCTCACAATACTGTCGCAACCGTTCCATGATCTAATATGAAACTGAGGCAAAGCGTTAGTATAATTCACCTGGCGTTCACCCACAGCGTTCAGATCCCATCTGGTGGTCACATTATCATAGCCAAAAAGATCCGGCTTATAGAAGTAAGGCAGTTTACCTTCACAGGTGGTTACCTCGTCGGTTGCATACTGAGGCTCAGTATATTCCGCAATTAAAGTTATAGTCGTATCTATCGTTGTGGATTTACAAACTCGCTCATAGTCTTCAATGTATAATGATACTGTATAAGTTCCAGGTTGTGCATAAGTATGTTCCGGTTGGAAACCATGAACCAAAGGAGTGCCATCGCCAAAATCCCAAGTACATTGTTCTGGATTCAGCTCCAAATTCTGCCATGTGGTATCCACACCGCCATTCCCATCCGGGGTGATCACACCAATCTGACTGGTATTGTGCAATACGATTCCCAAGTCACAATTTTTCCCATCCGTGAGAGCTTTCGGTTCTACTGTAAAAGATGGTTTCAAGTCATAGTAATTAACGGTTGCCTCGTATGTAAACGGGATACCCGTATAGGAAATAACCGTACATTTGTAATATGGTTTGGCAGGATTCGGCTGCAGAATCGGATTATATTTCGTACTGCCTTGGAAAACGCCTGCAGAACTAGGATCATCCGGGTCTATCCACTGAGTGGCATGTTGTGCATCTGTTCCGGTGTACCACTGATATGACCTGGAGTCACTTTCATCAAAGCCCCATGGTACATTCAGCAACAGGGAGTCTCCACCACAATACTTCACCTGAAGTTTAGCGGGAATCATCTTGGCCGTAAAATAGCAGTATGCCCAGTGGAAACGGGAGGTACATGAATTAACCCTTACACGGAAATCCACCGCCTGATGATTTCTGGCCTGCTGCGACAAATCGTAGGCCACAATAGTATAGGGATAAGTCACCACAGGACGGCCAGAGTTCTGGATAGGACAGCTACTGTGAACCGGAATATACTCTGGTGCCGAATTGACGGGAGTATTCTCCGGGTCTTCTGGACTATGAGACGCATTTGATGGAGTTCTGTACCAGAATCTGGAATACGGGTGAGTGGCATCATAATTTCCCAATGGCAAGTAACTGGTGTTGCTGGAGTAATTGGTGCTATGATTCAGCACGGTAAACTCTACTGCCGGATTTGATGTATAGCTATGTTGACCGTCTTCGGTAACGAAGGCAAAATTCAGCAACAACACAGGATTAATGGTGTCAGGCACAAAAGAATAAATGATCTGCTGTGCATAGCAGCCTGAGGGATTTTGTCCATTGGGACCTACCTTACCCATTTGTATCACCGTATCCACATAGGTACCAGGATAACGGTCTGAATTCCATGCTTCCGCCAGAATAGGCTTGTTGTATTGATTACTACCCATCTGACCTCTGAAACAATAGTCGTTGGTAGGTGAGACCGTGGAATCAGCACCACGGACAATGAACCTGTGGGAAAAATTGCTTCCCAAATCAGCACCCATGTGATTAGTCCAGTTAAAGGTACTTCCCGAACCGGAACCCTCATAACTGGGTTTTACCCATGAATTGTCCCAGCCGCCAGCAGGAGCCGTTGTCGGCAAATGCATAAAACTGGAAGGAGAACCTTGAAGAACTCCATTGACAACTTGCTGACCACTTACCATGCCAAAGGCCAGCAAACCAACCATCAAACAAAAAATTTTTTTCATAATTACCTGATATTATATTTTTTCATTCAAAACTTCCTTACTTTTTCATAGACGACAAAATCGTTTTTTTGTTGCATATTATTATATTATTTTTCTTTCCTAAAAAAAGAGACAAGAGGAACTCGCTCCAAATCAATCGTATAGAACGCACTGTCAATTTGCTTAAAGAGTCCTGTCCGATTACCGAACAGAATATAATAATCGCCTTCAAGTTCCTCTATGGAATGTATTTCCGCATGATAAACCTTCAAAGACGGATTATCCTCCGCCAAAGAACTGCAAAATGCCTCATTTCCATTGGTATAGACCTCGGCAGTATCCATTCTGATCACATAAAGCAGTGAATCATACTGGTTATATATGCCCATAGAATCGAGTTGTGCACGATGCTGTTCCTGTTGCTGTTTCTTATGTGCCAACAGGCTATCCTGCTGTGCCATATAATACTGGGTAAACCATTGCTCTGCCACTTTTGATGACTGGTAATTCACGTCCAGACTATATCTGTCAGCGGCATTATGGATACCACCCGATACCTCATTGAAATAGCACAGAGTCAAGGGGCGGTTGAAAATGATATGTCGCAAGGGTAAACAAGTCAGGAAGAAGGCCATAGCCACAATCACCGCATTGGTGTATCGGTCGTCCACTTTCCACAACACCGCCTCATAGCCCAAAGTGGAGATCATAATAATCAAAGGCAAGAGCATGAACATCACCGAGCAGATAATATCAGAACCCACATACTTGGAAGAGAAGGCAAAGAAAATATACAAAGTGGTGACAATCAATGCGAAGGTGGCAAACAAAGAAATCTCCTTCAAAATGGTTCTAAAGAATATGATATAAAAAAACAGTCCGAAAATCACCACGAAAGGCGTAGTGATAAAGATGTACTTGAACACATAACTGGCAGGACTTTCCTCCACGCTGATCATGTGCCCATCAAAAAACTGAGGCAACTGCTGGGATGTGGCCACAAACATCTGTATGAAATTGTCACTGTTGCTCAAGTCACGGATACGAAAGCCCGGAGAAAGAATGACATTAGCCAGAACCACCAGCAAATACACTCCCCCCACTATCATCACCAAAGTAAGCAGCGATACCCAATACTGCCCCGTAAAGAATTTCTTTATGGGATTTTTCACCACAAAACAGATTAGCGAGAAAAAGAAAAAGAAAAAGCACAAGGAGAAACCACTCAGAGAGGTAGTGGTGGCCAACACTATACCTAAAAAGATAGCCAGCACCCGTATCCACCTGATTAAAGGAAGTTCGTAACAGAACTGCCAAATCTGCATCAGCGTGAAGAAAAACGCCAAGGCAAATAGAGTGTCGTTGAAATTGCCAAAAGTGTAGCCCAGCCATCGCGGTGTGCAAAACATCAGTACCGCACAGAAAAAAGCGCTACGCCAACTGATATTCTTCGCAAAAAACAAACTGATTATGAGGATCAACATCCAACCCAAAAGAGCCGACAGACGGTGTTTGAAGCGGAAAATATTCTTAAAGCCCAACGCATGGGTTACCGTCACCAATAAGACATCCATGGTCTGTCCTTTGGTAACATACTGCGGCATCGTCTTAAAAGTTTCATCTCCTGTCTGATAATACTTATATACAGCTTCAGAATACTCGTTTTGCTGCCACTCGCGTGTGGAAATGCCCACATTGCGACTGAGATACGGCATCAGAAAAAACAATGCCAAAATAAAGACAAAAAAAGCATACTTGAACCCATCGTCTTTAGTTTTGATGGTAAACGAGAAGAAACTGTGTTTTATGTCATAACGGACCTTGGGGCGGCGGATATTGACAAAACGGAACTCCATCGGTTCCTCCTCAAAAATAGGATAAGGATAAAACCAATGGAAGATTTCCTTCGCAATAAGGACAAGCTTCCGCCACCATATTTTCAGCATCCTATTCATCCTGCTTCTTTACAAACATTTCTTCTTTCACATCATCATAGTCCAACAGCACTTTGGTCCCTTCGGGGAACGACTGCATCAGGATTTCCTCCGCCAGCACGTCTTCCACATTCTTTTGGATGGCACGTTTCAGCGGGCGGGCACCATAATTGGCATCCCAGCCTTGGTTGGCCAGAATATCCTTGGCCTTTTCAGTCACTTCCACCTCCAAGCCCATGGCTTGCACACGTTTCAACACTTTAAGCAACTCTATATCAATAATTTTAATAATATCAGATTTTTCCAAACTATTGAAATAGATGATATCATCAATACGATTCAGAAATTCAGGGGCAAAAGTGCGCTTCAAAGCATTTTCCAGAATGCCCTGTGCCACCTTATCCTTGGCCGCATCGGTGGCAGAGGTGTTGAAACCCACACCCGTACCAAAATCCTTCAGTTCGCGAGAACCGATATTGGAAGTCATGATGATGATGGTGTTTCTAAAATCCACCTTACGTCCGATACCATCAGTCAATTGACCATCGTCAAACACCTGTAACAGAACGTTATAGATATCGTGATGAGCTTTTTCAATTTCATCGAGGAGCACGATGGAATAAGGTTTACGACGGATTTTCTCAGTCAGCTGGCCACCCTCTTCGTAGCCCACATATCCCGGAGGCGCACCTATCAGACGGGAGACCGTGTGTTTCTCCATGTATTCGCTCATATCGATACGGACAATAGACTCCTGAGAATCAAAAAGATACTCTGCCAACACCTTGGCCAGATAGGTTTTACCCACACCAGTAGGACCCAAGAAGATGAAGGTTCCAATAGGTTTGTTGGGGTCTTTCAATCCGGCACGATTACGGCGTATAGCCTTGGCTATTTTGACAATAGCGTTATCCTGACCGATAACCTTGCCTTGCAGCTCATCCGACATCTTCATCAATCGCTCGCCCTCATTCTTGGCAATACGCTGCACAGGCACACCTGTCATCATAGCAATCACTTCTGCCACATGCTCTTCTGTCACCGTCGGGCGTTCCAGATCTTCTTTTTCCTCCCACTCGCGCTTCATTTCCGCCAAGCGTGAATCCAACTCCTTGATTTTGTCGCGATAACCTGCAGCAGCATTGTATTGCTGTTCTTTGATGGCATCGTTTTTCAGCTGGTTATACTGTTCAATTTCCTTTTCCAGCTGAATCAGCTCTTCTGGAATTTTGATGTTCTGCAAATGCACACGCGAGCCAGCCTCGTCCAAGGCATCAATGGCCTTATCTGGCAGGCATCGGTCGGTAATGTAACGGTTGGTAAGGCTGACACAGGCCTGCAGTGCCTCATCGGAGAAACGCACCAAATGATGGTCCTCGTATTTATCCTTGATATTATTCAGAATGACGACAGTTTCTTCCGGGGTGGTCGGCTCAAGCATGATTTTCTGGAAACGGCGTTCCAAAGCTCCGTCTTTTTCTATATACTGGCGATATTCGTCGAGTGTAGTAGCGCCGATGCACTGCAGTTCTCCACGGGCCAAGGCCGGCTTGAACATATTGGAGGCATCAAGACTGCCGGGAGAGCCACCTGCACCCACCATGGTATGCAATTCGTCGATGAAGAGGATGACATTCGGATTCTTTTCCAACTCGGTGAGGATGGTTTTGATACGTTCCTCAAACTGGCCGCGATACTTGGTACCTGCCACCAAAGATGCCATATCCAAGCTGACCACACGCTTGCCGTGAAGGGTACGTGACACCTTGCCTTGCACTATTCTCAGAGCTAATCCCTCAGCGATGGCCGACTTGCCGACACCGGGCTCACCAATGAGCACAGGGTTATTTTTCTTACGACGGCTTAGAATCTGGGCGATACGCTCCAATTCCTTCTCACGCCCCACAATAGTGTCCAACTTGCCTTCCGCGGCATAGCGGGTCAAGTCCTTGCCAAAGCTGTCCAACATCGGAGTAGCGGAGGCTTTGGCGCCTTTGGTTGAACGTGTGCTGCCACGGCGGTCATCGTCATCGTCGTATTCATCTGTTCCCGCTGACATGGGAGCATCCTCACCATGCCGTGACTCATGACGCATTTCCGAAGCCAATGAATCGTACGACATGCCCGCGCGTTTCAACAACATCTTCACCACACTGTTCACCTCGTTGCCGCTATCACGCAAAATTGCCAGCACAAAATGCTGAGCCTCAACTGTTTCACTTCTAAACTCACGGGCTAACAAAAAAGCACGTCTCAAGGTATTTTCCGCCTGCACGTTCAGTTTCATGTTCTCCGCTGGCATTTCCGTCTTGTTCTCATCCTTCTCAATCAGTTCCTCCAACTTGGTCCGGATATTCACTTTATTGATTTTGAACACGTCAAAAAGCTGCTGCAGTTCTGTATATTGGTCATACTTCAACAATGCCACCACTATATGCTCGACACCCACTGATTGTGACTTATTGGTCAATGCAATCTTCTTGGCCTCTTCAATAGCGGTTTTCAACTCTTCAGAATACTTTACCTCCATAATAATAATTTTTTGCAAAGATACAATTTTTTTCAATGTGCTAATTAGACAATGTGCTAATGTGCTAATTAAATTTACTATTTTTGCAAGCGAAAAAAAAAACGATGACCGCCCTATTATCTACGGCGTATTTGCCACCTATTGAATACATGCTAAAATGCCTGCAAGAGCCGGTAACACTAGAGGCCTGCGAGCATTATATCAAGCAATCATACCGCAACCGGGCCCTGATTGCCACGGCTAATGGCATTCAAGTGCTATCCATCCCCGTAGTGCACGTTTCCTCCAAAATGCCCATTCTGGATGTCCGCATTGACTATGCCACACCTTGGCAGCGGCTGCACTGGAAGAGCATTGACACAGCTTACAGCAGTAGTCCGTATTTCCTTTATTTCCAGGATTATATCAGACCTTTTTACGAAAAGAAATTTGATTTTCTCTTCGATTTCAACTTGGAGCTGACACAGGTCATACTGAAACTTTTCGGCAAGGATTTTCAACCTCAACGCACCAGTGAATTTATCGCTGATTACAGCCATCAGGACGACTTTGAAGACCTGCGCAACACCATCCACCCTAAACGCTGTCGCGAGACTGAGTATCCGTTCCCCCACCCCAGTTACACCCAGATTTTCGAAGACCGCCTCGGCTTCGTGCCAAACCTCTCCATCGTGGATTATCTGTTTAATGAAGGAAACCAATTAATGTGCTAATGAGACAATGTGCTAATGTGCTAATTGTTCTAGGGTTTAGTGTTGAATTGTGAAATTTGAATTTTGAATTCTAATTTTATCGGGTAGGGAAAACAAAAAGGCGGGCCATAGGTCCGCCTTTTTGTTGTTCTAAAGAGACGGGGCATGCCCCGTCTATACATGATGATTATTTCTTCACAATCTTCTGGGTGGTTACGCCCTTGTCGCTGTGAAGAATGCGAACGAAATAGATGCCGGCAGCGTACTGGCTCAATGACATGGTCATGGTCTCATTAGTGGGAACCACCGTATTCAGCAGCTGGCCGTTCATGGAGAACAGCTCAACAGTCTTGGCGTTCAGTCCTGACAGGTCAAGGGTCACATCGCCGCTGGTAGGGTTAGGATATATGCTCACCTGTTGCTGCATATCATGGATACCGACAGGGGTGTATGTAACCGAAGCAATTTCGCTATTGAGCATGCCCTCCTTCATAGCAATGGCTTTCACGGTTACGGATGCAGCCTGTACAGAAGTTGCAGCGATCACGAATGATCCACCATAATCTCCAGAGTTTTCATCAGGATCAGTACCATCCATTGTGTAATAAATGATAGCGCCTTCTGTTGCGCAGCTAATGCTTACCTCCACGCTGCCTTCATACGTGCCAGAAGCAGGAGTGATTACCGGTGTAGCCACTTGCTCCATAGTCTGGGTAGTGAAGTCGTTGTCGTCACGTGGATAGAGTTGCACCTGACCATTGTAATTAGCCAAGAAGCCAGTGATAGAACCTGTCTCGCCAACTTCTGGTTCATTGGTGATAGAAGCAAAACGGTCGTAATATTGCAGGGTGTCGGTTCCGTTGACATACTTCTTGTTTCCAATAAAGGTCACGTTCTCGATGGTCACCAAACGGCTTTCGAGTGTGCTGTACTGTGCCACCAAAGTCGGGATAGTGGCTACCATAGGAGTAATAGTGACAGGCGTACCAATAGCTTCAGCAGTATTGCGAGCAGGTACCATTTCAGCCATACCATTATACAAGGTATAAGAGCCGAATACACCACCGCTAATCACATCACCTTCGTTATAGGTGGTGGTAATAACAGGAGTGCTGTTGTCAAAAATCAGCAATGCTGCGGATGCATCTTCAACAAACATATATCTTCCGCTGCGGAAGACATAGTTCACATCACCAGTAATCTTGTAAACCGTATTGTTAGTAACCGTGTTGGCAGCCTTGAAAGCGGCAATATTGGCCACTTCGGGCGGGAAGTTGTATGTAGCAGCAGCCATCAAACTGGCTTCCATGCCAGTCTTCCATGCTTTAGCCTTCAAAGTGGTGGTTGCGTTGATGGTTACAGGAGCTGTATATACCGTTGAAGTTTCGGTAGGTTCTGTTCCATCGGTAGTGTAACGGATAACAGCATCTGCTGTAGCGCAAGTAATGGTTGCATCAAAAGCTTCATAATATGTACCGCCATCAGGAGCGATGACCGGGGTTTCCACGACATTCACCACCACACCGGGAACACCGAACACCACCACACTGTCGATCAACAGCTTGCTGGTACCTGATGGAGCTGTTTCCGGCAAAACAACAGCGAATTTCAGACGTACAAAATTATACTCACCTGTCTCGCTCACATTGAAGCGATAATTATGTCTGCCACCAGTAGCAATGGTATAAAGAGAATCTCCCACATAGGTATTACCACCGTCAATAGAGTAAGAAACATTCAATTTCAAGCCATTGGGTGACTTGGCATCAAAAGTGACGTATGTTACATTGCGGAGGTCAAAGTTGGTAAAGGTATAACCCATGGTGCTGGGAGCACTGAGGTACCAACGCATTTGCATAGACTGAGCGCCACAAATATGATCGTTGGTGGCGGGAGTGCCATACACGGTACCCCATTGTTGACCTTCGGCACCAGTATAAACAATACTCGGGTTATTATAGGTCTGCGTAGCGGTAAAGCCTTCTTCTGCCTCAAAACCAGTTGAGTACATGATGGTGTCGTTGCTTGGCACCACAGGAGCCACCACGGTATAAGTAGCGCTTGTGATATCGCTGGCACCCCAACCTTCAAGGAAAGCGTAGGCCTTGACAACGTATGTACCTGGAACATTCAAGATAATGGGCTGGTTATAAGTTGGGGATGACACATCCGGATCGGTACCATCAAGGGTATAGCCAATGCCGGCACCCTGAACATCATCGGACATTACCACTGTGATAACCGTGTCGGTGGTGCCGCTGGCAGGTGTAATCACCGGTGCAGGCAGTTGAGCGGTAGCTACCAGGTCAATCTGCGCGCTCAACGTGCCGCTGCTAACCGTCACCGTACCGAAAGCAGGACCAAATCCGGCGTAGGTAATAGTGAATGAAGTATTACCCACATTGGCAGGGAAAGAGGTTGCTGACAACTGGAAATCACTATTATTGCAGCTGATAGTGATGGGTTCGGTCAATGAAGCGCTATAAATATTAACGGTGTTCGTCAAGTTGTTGGGACCGAAAGCGAGGCTTGTAGGATCAACTGTCAATGTGGGACCGCTAACAATGTTATAAGCGGCTTCGGCTATAGGGCTGTCCTCCCATGACACATTGTTCATGAAGGCTTTGGCTTTGACTGTATGGGAAGAATTCAAAGTGAACGGACCCTCATACAAGTTAGAGGTACTGCTTGGTTCTTCACCATAGATGGTATAGCGAATCTGAGCACCTGGAGTAGCGCAGGTCATAGTAACCACCACACTGTCGGCGTATGTACCGGCATCCGGACTAATCACTGGAGTTTCCGCAACAGGAGCTGTTACAGTGAAAGTGACACTTTGGCTGACCGCGGGAGTCAACGGCTGCATGGTCATATCCACCAAAGAAGCGATAACTGTATGTGTGCCAGCAGGAAGCGGTGAGAAGGTCTGTGCCAGGAATGCATTCAGCACCTGCTCATTCGGGATAACCATAGGATTGGTGGCTCCCAAGATGGTCAACAGTTCACCTTCCAACTTCAACATACCATCGGTACCCAAAGTAAAATTCTGAATGTCGAATGATACCTGCAAGGTATCGAGTGTGGAGAACTGATTGCCGTTGAGGGTAACAGTCATAGAAGGCTGTGCCGGCTGAGGAGCGGCAGACAAGTCGGCGTTGTAACGAGGATAAATCTGAACATTATTATTGTATTTTCCCACGAAACCTGTTACGTTGGTTACGGTTCCTGCTGCTAAAGTGGTATCCAATGGAATAGCAGAGAAACGTTTATACACGGCCATAGAACTTTCTCCCTGGGTGATGGTGGTTGTGTTTCCTCCCGTAAAACCATTGGGGAAAGTCACATTTTCGAGGGTAACCAACTGAGCGTCGTAGGTGTTGTAGTTGGCCAAAAGGTCTGCCATAGTTACCACAATAGGCTGTACTGTACCTGTATTTTGAGTAGAGGCGGCAGTATTCATCAAAGGAATCAATTCCACCTGCTGATTGTATTTGGTATAGGTTCCATACACACCTCCCGGAATGACATCACCCTCACCGTACTCACTGGTAATCACGGTGTTGTCATAAATCAACAAACCAGCGGAGGCATCCTTCACGTAGGTGTACATTCCGCTACGGAACACAAAGGTTAAATCACTCGCCACATGATAAGGAGTGGAATTAGTAGCTGTGCTGGCAGACTTGAAAGCGGCAATATCAGGCACTTCGATGGGGAAAGTGTAAGTTGCCTGGCTCATGAAGCTGGTATCAGTACCCAAGAAAGCGATAGCTTTAACAGTGGTAGTGGCAGTAATGTTCAATGGAATACTATATACCAAACCGTTGGTAGCAGGTTCGCTGCCATCGATAGTATAAAGAATAGTGGCATTGACGGTGGCACAACTCAAACTCACGGTTTGTGGAGTATAGTAGGTACCCTGTGGCACAGAAAATTCCGGAGTAGCTACAACTGCAGCCGCCACCTCCTCAAAACGATAAAGTGTAATAGGCTGTTGACCTGAACCATAGCACGAGAAAATATTATTTCCACTATTATAACGCATAATATTACGTCCAGTTTCTGTAGTTTGGGCCACAATACTTTCAATGGCACCATCATTACTAAAAGCAACTAACCAGTCACCTCTTCCGTCATTGTCAAGAGTTGCCTCTGTCCTCATGTAATTTTGGCTTCCCGTTCCAGCAGCATACAAATAACCACCATTGGTTCCATAATTGGGATCAAAAAAAGCAATGGTACCAGGGGTGTTACCTGCCTGAACAATAAACATTTGCGCTGAACCTATCGAGGTAATCATACCTCCGTCATTACTTTTAATCACATCAACAGCGGCACGGTTGTTGGTATTTTGCGTGCTGCCAACAGCTTTGTCAAAAGTTAACGCAGCGATAACGACAGTGTCACCTACCGACAAGTTAGAGTTGTAGGTTACTTGAACCCACCCCTTGTCTGCAAACACATTTCCGACGGTCATCAGCATGGTCAGCATGACCGCCATCATGATTTTAAGAACGTAGAATTTTTTCATAGTAGAAATTTTTAATGAATAATTATTTATTGTATTTTATTGATTTTCAATACATTAAAGCAAACAGCACAATTTCTTTCAAGTTTGCAAATGTACAAATAAATCCCTCAGCAAAGGGAATGCGAAAAGAAAAAGTTATGAATAGTTATGAACATTCAATGTGCTAATTAGCAAATGTGCTAATGTGCCAATTATTTTTAAAATGCTATACAAAAACATTTTGCTGTAATTTGCCAATTAACCAATTTACTAATTTGCTAATTGAAAAAAGATTTGTATCTTTGCAGATTAATTTGAATAAATCAATAATATTTATATGGCAAAAAAAATTAAGGTAAAAGCAGAAGTAAAAGAATTCGAAGGAAAGATTGAAGAACTTATTATTCAGGCACTTATAGAAAAACAAGGGGTTGACATCGTCAGCATCGACCTCAAGAAAATCAATCACGTGTTTTTTGACTATTTCATCATTTGTAGCGGAAACTCCAAACCGCATGTGGAGACCTTGTGCGATTTTGTGCAAGAGACCACCAAGCGTTACGCTAACACCCTCCCTAAACACGTGGAAGGCACCACCAACGGCGAATGGATCCTGCTGGACTATTTCAATGTGGTAGTCCATATCTTCCAACCCGAAGCCCGGGAATTCTATAATCTTGAGAGTCTATACAACGACGCGGAAATCCAAAGAATTAACAATTAATAATTAATAGTTATGGTGGTTTACCATCATTCGTCTCAATAGCAAATTTATTCATTATTCATTATCAACTATCAATTATTAATTTTCTCAATGGCAACAAAAAAAAACACTCCCAAAAATAACGGCTCGGCATTCTTCGGTGGACAGAAAAGCAGCAACGACAATAAAAAACCGAAGTTCACACTGAGTTATATCTATCTGATTGTGGCTGCAGGACTTATCGCTTACTGGTTGTTCACTTTTGAAACTCCTGCCACTGAAATTGACAACAGCCGCTTCAATAAAATGGTGATAGCCAAAGATATTGAAAAGCTGGAGTATGTCAAGAAGAACGACAGGGTTAACATCTACCTGAAAGAAGATGTTATCAAGGCGAAAACCGAGTACGAGAGCCTACGCAATCAAAACAACCTTACAGGTCCGCAGTTTTTTATTGTAACCACTGATTATCAAGTATTTAATGAGAACCTAAAGGCTACACAAGAGAGAGCCATCAACAATGCTTTGGCCAGTGACAGCAGCTTGACACGCAGCCAGGTAGAGCAGGAATACGAGATTTCCACTACCGAAGACAACAGCAAAAGCTGGGGTTTTGAACTCTTTTTCTGGATACTGCCCACCTTGCTTATTTTAATGTTGTTATTCTACTCCATGCGTTCCATGCGAGGCGGAGGCGGTCCTGGCGGAGGCGGAATGGGTATCTTCAACATCGGCAAATCTAGGGCACAGCTGTTCGACGAGACCTCACAACTGAATGTCTCCTTTAAGGATGTAGCCGGTATGGAAGGCGCCAAATATGAAATTGAAGAGATTGTGGATTTTCTGAAAAATCCGAAAAAATATACCGTTTTGGGCGGAAAAATCCCGAAAGGAGCTCTGTTGGTAGGTCCTCCAGGAACTGGTAAAACATTGTTGGCCAAGGCAGTTGCCGGCGAGGCCAAGGTTCCCTTCTTCTCGCTGTCAGGCTCTGACTTTGTGGAGATGTTTGTGGGCGTGGGTGCCTCACGTGTACGCGATCTGTTCAAGACTGCCAAGGAAAAAGCACCTTGCATCATCTTCATCGACGAGATTGATGCCATTGGCCGTGCCCGTGGCAAAAATATCATGAGCGGCGCCAATGATGAGCGCGAAAGCACACTTAACCAGCTGCTGACCGAAATGGACGGCTTTTCCAGCAACACGGGTGTTATCATCTTAGCTGCCACCAACCGCGCCGATGTACTCGACCGGGCTCTCTTGCGCGCAGGCCGTTTCGACCGCCAGATTCATGTGGAACTTCCTAACCTCAACGAACGTAAAGGCATCTTCCAGGTACATGTTCGCAAACTGAAACTCAACTCCGACGTTGACCTCGACTTCTTCGCCAAGCAGACGCCCGGATTCTCAGGTGCCGACATAGCCAACGTATGCAACGAAGCTGCTCTGATAGCTGCACGTAACAGCAAGAAGAGCGTAGGCAAGGAAGAGTTCCTCGCCGCTATCGACCGTATTGTCGGTGGCTTGGAAAAACGAGGCAGCATCATCTCTCCGCAAGAAAAGAAAGTAATTGCCAACCACGAAGCCGGTCACGCTACTGTCAGCTGGCTACTCGAACACGCCTCTCCATTGGTCAAAGTAACCATTGTGCCCCGTGGCAAGTCGCTCGGTGCAGCCTGGTACCTGCCAGAGGAACGCCAAATTACCACCTTCAGCCAGATGTTCGACGAGATGACCGCCACCTTGGGAGGCCGTGCTGCCGAGGAGATAGTCTTTGGCGAAGTGTCAACCGGAGCTCTCAACGACCTCGAACGGGTGTCCAAACAAGCCTACGCCATGGTGGTTTATTATGGACTGAACGAGAAACTTGGCAACATCAGTTATTATGATTCCACAGGACAGTCTGAATACAACTTTACCAAGCCCTATAGCGAAAAAACCGCACAGGAAATTGATGAGGAAATCCATAAACTCATCGAACGCTCATACAGCAAAGCCAAGGAAATTCTGCTCGCAAACAAGGAGAAACACGCCCAGCTGGCTCAGCAATTGTTAGATCGTGAAGTCATCTTTGCAGAAGACTTAGAGAAAATATTCGGCAAACGTCCTTTTGGACAGCAAAATGATAGTATTGAGACCAGCCAAGACAATACTCACAACGAAAATAAGGAAGATGTAAACAGCCAAGTGAATAACAACGGAGAAGAAGGTGCAAGCGACGAGGAAGCTCCGGCACAGCAAACCGTCTAAAACGCAAAAGCTATGGAAACATTAAGCACAGAGAGTAATCTCACCACCTCGAAAGAGTCGATTCGCAAAGATATCCGACACGCATTGTCCACTAAGGGTGTGAACCGCTACCCGGACCCGGACTTGTCTGATGATTTCATCAAACCCAGCGAAGACCTCATACGGGACTTTATCGTCAAATTCCGTGCCTTAGGCGGCAAATACGTGCCCTGCGCCAAAGACCAGTTTGCCATTCGTTTGGTGAAGTTGCTGCAGGGACAGAACTATCCAGTACTGCTGAACACCAAGCCACAGTTGTCGGCCTTGCTGCAAAACAACAACATTAGTTTTGTCAACGCCATTGATGTCAACACACCAGCAGACGCCGCCATCGTTTATAGCGACGCACTGATTACCACTACTTGCAGTTTCATATTCTCTCCGCACAATTCTCTTTACCCCTCCATCAAGGGCTTGGCTTCCGACATCATTATTATCGCCTTTGCCAAAGACATTGTCCCTGATTTCAAAACCGCCTTGGAGATACAGCAAGAGCGCAATGCAGGCAACCTATACGACATGAACGAAATCATCAGTCCTACCCCACTCACTATCCGCGACAATCAAGAAATCCGCACCCCGCTAACACCGAGATACATTTTGATGCTCGTGATGTAAGCAGGTTACAGGGGACAGGTTACAGGGGATAGTAAAATTTTAGAATTCAAAATTCAGAATTCATAATTCAAATTATAACTTTCAACTTTCAGTTTTCAGTTTTCAACTCCATTCATTGGCACATAAAAACTCTCCTCGAATGCGTAGCATGAGACTCCCCTTTGGACGAAGTCCACTCCCCTCGAGCGAAGCGAGACTCCCCCTATTACAATTTGCTAATTAACTAATTTGCTAATTAACTAATTAAAACACCATGTCTTTCAACCCCCTCACTTCTCCTTGGCAGACGCCATACCAGACCCCGCCTTTCGATGAGATCAAAAACGAGCATTATGAGCCGGCTTTTCATCATGCCCTAAAAATTGCCCGTGAAGAAATCCAAGCTATAGCCAACAACCAAGAGGAACCGACTTTTGACAACACATTAGCAGCCTTGGACCGCTCAGGAGAATTGTTAGACAGCATATCCAATATTTTCTTCAACTTGTTAGTCTGCAACACCTCCAAAGAATTGCAGGACATAGCCCAGAAAATCCAACCGGAGCTAACTGCTTTCAGCAATGAAATCAGCTTAAATGAGAAACTTTTCCAGCGGGTGAAACAAGTATATGAGCATCGCAATTCCCTCAATGAGGAAGAGAAAATGGTTACAGAGAAAAGCTACCGAAGCTTTATCCGCCACGGTGCCCAACTGGAGGAGGCTCAAAAAGAGGAATACAAGCGGCTGACCATGCGCCTGTCGCAACTCACCCTGCAATTCAGCGACAATGTGCTGGCCTCCACCCATGCCTTTTCCAAAATCATTACCGACGAAAGCCTCTTGTCTGGACTGCCAGCAAGCGAACTCGACATTGCCGCAGCCAAAGCCAAGTCCAAAGGGCAGGAAGGCTGGCTGTTCGACCTGACCATGCCCAGCTATCAAGCCATCATGAAATTCGCAGATAATCGGGAACTGCGTAAAGAATTTTTCCTCAAGTACGCTTCTAGAAGCTATAAGGATGCACACGACAATACGGCTTTAGTGTACGAGATTGCCTCATTGCGTAAGCAAATCGCCAAGTTACTGGGATTCAATGACTATGCCTCTTACGTACTGACCGAACGTATGGCCAAAGACAAAGCGCATGTATATGAACTATTGGAAACTTTAGAAAAGCCGTCGCGGAAAGCCGCGGAAAAAGAAATGCAAGAAATGGTGGATTTCGCCCACCAAAACGGATTTCAAGGGGATTTTGAGCGCTGGGATATGTCTTATTATGCTGAAAAACAACGAAATAGCATTTTCAACTTCAACGAGGAAGAACTGAAAGTATATTTTCCTTTGGACAAGGTGATTGGCGGAGTCTTCGGCTTAGCCCATCAGTTATACGACTTGGATTTTTCAGTAACATCAGAAATACCTGTCTATCAAAAAGATGTAAAAACATACAAAGTTTCACATCTGGGTAAAATCATCGCCATACTGTATTTGGACTTTTTCCCTCGGGAGAGTAAAAAAGGCGGTGCCTGGATGACGTCTTTCCGTGACCAGCACAAGACCGCTGATGGCAAGAATATCATCCCATTAATATCCTTGGTGATGAACTTTACCCCAGCCACCGACAACAAGCCTTCATTACTGACCTTCAAGGAGTTGACGACTTTTATGCACGAATTCGGCCATGCCCTGCACGGGATGTTATCCGAGGTGACCTATAGCAGCATTTCCGGCACCAGTGTACCCCGCGATTTTGTGGAACTGCCCTCCCAAATCAACGAGAACTGGGCTTCCGACATTCGCTTTTTACAGTCCTTCGCAAGGCATTATCTAAGTGGAGAAGTTATTCCAGACAGCTTGGTACAAAAAGTCAAAGACATGGAGAACTTCCAAGCAGGTTATCTCTCCTGCCGCCAGTTAGCCTTCGGTTTCCTGGATATGATGTGGCACGACGAGAAAGAGGTAAACCTTGATTTGGAAGCATTGGAGCACGAAGCCATGCAAGTAGTTGATTTCTTCCCAAGACCAAACGGGTGCTGCACCAGCACTGCCTTCACGCATATTTTCTCAGGGGGCTATGCCGCTGGCTATTACGGCTACAAATGGGCAGAGGTATTGGATGCCGACGCTTTTTCTTTGTTCCAAGAGACCGGCATTTTCAATCATGAGACAGCACAAAAATTCCATGATTGTATTTTATGCCGTGGCGGTAGTCGCGAAGCCATGCGGATGTTTGTGGATTTCCGCGGGCGCGAGCCCAAGGTGGAAGCGCTGTTGAAGCGTAGCGGGTTATTATTGTAAGACATTAATATTAAACCCTCTGCGAGGGTATTAATGGTAACAAATCCCTATCAATTCTATTGATATTTATTTCCCCTGACGGGGAAAATTTTATATCCTGCAAGGGATTAAATATCAATAGATAATGCGTATCACATTCCCCCATTCCCCGCAGGGGATTAATATCAATGGATAATGCGAATCACATCCTCTCCATTCCCCGCAGGGGATTAATATCAATAGATAATGCGTATCACATTCCCCCATTCCCCGCAGGGGATTAATATCAATAGATAATGCGTATCACATTCCCCCATTCCCCGCAGGGGATTAATATCAATAGACGGTGAATGTCAGCAGCAGCCAATAAATAAAGCAGAACGGCATCGCCAGGAAGAAGGAGTCGAAACGGTCGAGCACACCGCCATGACCCGGCATGATGTTGCCGGAATCTTTCACCCCGTAAGAACGCTTGAACATCGACTCTATCAGGTCACCGAAGGTACCCGCCACAATAACGATGAGGGCAAAGCCTATCCATACCAGCACATTACCCAAAGTGGAGGATGGATTCACAAGACCCTTATTGAAATAGGGAGCAAAAGACAGTCCCACAGCCACACCACAGGTAAGTATAGCACTGATAATCGTACCTTCCCAAGTCTTTTTGGGGCTAATGCTCGGCGCAAACAAATGACGGCCAAACGGTCCCTTGCCTGCAGCAAACTTGCCAAAGAAATGGGCGGTGAAATAATAAGCGCCGATTCCATGCAGGTTTATAAAGGTATGGATATAGGCTCTGCCAAAGTCACCCCGGAAGAAATGGATAATGTCGTACATCATCTTATTGACGTGCTTGATCCCAAAGATGATTTTAACGTCTTTATATTTAAAGATATTCTAACGTATCCAACAAATAGCCACCCTCAATCACCAAAACCACAATCATAGCACATAGAATCTTCTGCACCTTTACACCTGTACCCTCTGTGATTCTGATGTATTCCGACAAGGCAATGGCCGCAAATACCGTAAACAAAAGAAACTGGCAATATGAAGGCAGGAAAAAAGAGCCTACCACCAAGGCCACAAATACTATACCGGAAATGGTACGGGTGAGGAGGGATTTGAATTGAGGGGACATAATATTTTAATTATCAAATTAGTTAATGTGCTAATGAGACAATGTGCTAATTAAATTAAGAACTAAGAATTAAGAGTTAAGAACCCCTATTTGTTTTTAGTTCTTAGTTTTTAATTCTTAATTTATCCAGCAAGGGTGCAGGTGGCGAGGCAAACAACTCCTTCGCCGCTGCCCACAAAGCCCATCTTTTCATTGGTTTTCGCTTTAATGGTAAGTCGAGCGGGTTCGATTTCCATCACTTCAGCAAGGGTTTGCACCATCGCATCATGATATGGTGACATTTTGGGCTGCTCTATCACGATAGTACAATCCACATTATTGATTTTCAGTCTTTTCTGAGACAACAACTCCACCACTTTGGCCAACAAAATCTTGCTGTCAATGTTTTTATACCGACTATCTGTATCTGGGAAATGACTGCCAATATCACTCAGGCCAGCGGCACCCAAAAGTGCGTCACAAATGGCATGAATCAAGGCGTCGCCATCGGAATGGGCCACACAACCCTTCTCGAAAGGAATCTCTACACCTCCCAAAACCAACCGTCTTCCTTCGGCCAAGCGATGCGAGTCATAACCTAAACCTACTCTCATGATTCAGATATAATCTTTATAATCTATCCAACTTACCTTGGGGCTTGTCTTGTTTTCTGATTTCATCCTTGTTGAATGACTTCAGGTCAAAGGACAAGGTAAAACGAAGGGTATGTTCCAATGGATGGTGCTGATCACTTACAGAAAACAGGTAAGACACATCAATCTGGAAGATATTATAATGCAAACCTGCACCAAAAGTCAAATATTTACGGTTGCCCTTGTATTTACTTTCAAAGAAACCGCCAGTACGCACAAACAAAAGGTTATTGTATGAATATTCCAAGCCAAAAGACCAGGCCAGCTCATACAATTCCTCTTTGAATCCATTCGGAGCATCATAAAATGACTGGAAGATACCCTGGGCAGATGACACTCTGTTGTTCTTACCAGAAATGATATATCTTTCATTGGTTATGGAATCACGTCCCCATTTTGGAGGTGTAGGCACCAATAATTTGTTCATTTCACCCATAATGGCAAGGCTGTTATAGCCATCAAAATCCATGGTATAGGACAAACCTATCTTCAAATTGGCTGGCAGAAAGTCACGAGCTTCGGGAGATGCATTGGAAGAATAAGTCATCTTGTTTCCCATGTTGGAAATATTGATACCCAAACGAACCGTACTATTTTCCATACCTTTCGTTCTGAAATCCTGTTCATACAACATGGACAAGTCAGCAGCACCAGCCAAACCTGGTTTGCCACTGGCACTATACATATCATAACTTGCCGTAATATTTGAATAAATAAAACGCGGGGTCAACGCCATGGAGAACACATCTGTCAGCTTACGGGCGTATGTGAAATCGATGGCAAACTCATTCGGAGTAGGATTGGCATAAACCTGACCATATTCATCGGTAAAGTCAATAGTACCCAAATGGAAATATCTCAAAGAGAAGGCGATAGCATCCATATCCGTAATCTTCCAAAAGGCACTCAAGTAAGCCAGGTTGATACCCAATGACTTGCTCAAGCTGGTCAACCAAGGGCTATAAGAGAATGAAATACCGAATTTGCTTTTGTTGAACACATACTTGGAAGGATTGTGATGCTGGGAATTGGCATCCGCAGACGAGCAACTACCGATATCTCCCATACCAGCAGAACGGGCATCCGGAGCAATCATCAAAAAAGGAACCGCAGTTGTAATGGGGTTAAAATACTTCTCCATCAACTGCGATTTGGAAGGTTTCACCTGTCGTCCACTGGGATCGTAAGATTGTGCATAACTTATTGATATAACTACAGTTAAAGCCAACAATGTCAATAAGATTTTCTTCATTTTTTCAATATTAATTTTAGTAATAAAGTTAGATAACGATGATATTTCAAATTTATTTTACAAAAGTACAATTTTTTCTATTTTCTCAGCCGATTTACCGTCCGAGGTACGAACTTTTAAGCGATAGATATAGGTTCCTTTACCTATTTTGTCCCCAAAATCATCCCTGCCGTCCCAGTCAATAGCCTGGCTACGAGAGCCTTCTGAATACATGCTGGTGCTGATGGTTTTAATCAATTTTCCACTGATAGTAAATATCTGTATCAGCACATCCAGATTTTCTCCGGGATGATTGTGCTCAAAAAAGAACGACGTATGCGTAGTGAAAGGATTGGGATAATTCAGCACATGGTCCAAGGTCAAAGAAGCGTCGTTGGCCACCTCAAACTCTAATTCTTTTTCGGATACATTATTTAATATATCCCACGCTCTGATTTTCAACTTATGCGTTCCCGTTGACAAATCCCTCAATTGATAACGAACCTGTCCCTGATTGGAGCTGTCTTGTATCGCCTCATAATAATCGTTAAGAATGATTTGTCCATCATTGTTTCCATCGATGATGGCCACCAAGTCATGTCCTACCCCATTGCCTGTGGTATTGATGCCCAATTCGTCTTTCAGCTTGATAATCAACACAGGATCAGCATTGGTCAAACCTTTGTTCACAAAATTCTCATCATTCAAATACACATCGATTTCCGGTCCTTCCTTATCATCATATGCGATATTACTGTTTCCACCCACTATAAACCCATCAAAATAGCCTGCTGCATCTGCCTGCTCGCTTCTCGCATAATAGCTAAACTTACCATTTCCGTATGTATAATTTATATCTTTTGGTATCGTAAACCTGATTTCAAACTTACCATTTTTCACCGTATTATTCCCTTTGAACAAAATACTCTTCTGCACATCAAATTCGGCTTCAGGGCTCTCATTCGGATCATTGGAAAGGGTGGTTACGGTTACCTTTTTGTCGAAGAAGGAAGTAAAAAGATTGCCATTAAAATCGCTCAAAGTATTTCCTTGCACATCGGTCACACGACCTTTCACCACCACCTGAGAGAGTGCTTTCAAAGTATCTGTCAAAGCGTTCACCGACATACCATTTACCGAGTCTGTAATTACCTTAAACTTAGGAACTGCCAATGGCATTGAGGGGTCACCGATAAGCACAAACATGGAGATGGCATCGTTATTGCCACCATAGTCATTCTTAGCCAGCCTATTCATTTCGCCCATAGTTCTGACATGACCATATGATGTATTGAATAACCTACTGAATAGCTTTTGGGCATACGAAGAATTCGACCCACCGTAGGCCACGCGGGAAGTTGTTATCAGGGCGGTAGAACCTCCGTTGGTATTGAAGAAACAAGCTTCAGCGGGTGAAACCATAGCACGGTCATACCAGGCAAAATCGCACGACAAAGTCATGATAACAGGCTGGTTATATGCATTATGCCAGTCATTAATATCCGAAAACTCCAAGATACGCTCATGTGCCCATCCATCTTTTCCACTATGACCCACGTAGGTAAGGAAAAGAGAGCCACGGTCCATTCTGTCGTTAATTGCAGTATTGACTGCAGGATAACGCTGTCCACCCGAATTTGACCGCTGGGGATACGCGTCACAATATATTTTATCCAAATTTATGGTTTTATTGGCTTCCTGAACAATAGCCGCACAACGTTCTGCCGTTTTCAGATGCTCGTTCTGGTCGCCATCATCAGCCACAAAACAAATAATATTACGCCAGTCGGCCCAATTTGACACCTGTGTTGAAGAAGCGGACACCAAATTCCGGGCAGCAGTATAATTAATACTTTTGGTCACAGCCACATTAGCCTGCGCCGCAGTGGTAACAGGGAAACGCCCCACCGCCACATCCACAAGACCATGAGCATACAATCCTTCCCCATCATCCAAGATACCAAAGAAATCATCATTGGTTCGGAACGCACTTTCCAACAAACTATTACCTGTAGGACGCTGATAATTTGGCACAAAGAGAGAAGTTCCCGACACACGACCCCTGTAATCGTACGAGGGGCGACCAAAAAGCAACAAATATTTAGGGTATACACCTCCCGACTTCTCATAAATCATCTTCATATAATCCCGAATAGCTACCGGATCTTGCGCCCCAGAGGAGAACTCATTATAGATTTGAGCTGGTGTTACAATCTTTATGCTCAAACCCTGTTCCTGACGACGCACAGACGCCAGACGCTCTGCCTGGCTCCAAAAATCAGGATGTGCAACAATAATCATATCTACCTGATAATCAGAACTATGAAGATTCTGATTTTGAACTTGGCCGATAGTTTTTACTGACTTATAGGATGAACCATCGAAGGCAACATATTGGCGAAATGCGGTATCTTGCACCACAAACTGATAATTGGAGCCATTCCAGCTGCCAGGCAATTGAAAAGCGCTAGCCGGATCGGTCACATCCCATACCCGTACCGAAGAATTTGCATTGGAAATCGCATATCGGCTAACGGCATTATTGGCAATATACTTGCCATTGTTGAAGTTCAGCTGTCCACCAGATAGGGACAGACGACACATAGCCTGCACCGCCAAGTAATCAAGATAGCCCTTTGTTAAAGACGATGAACGACTGTAAGTTAAGCTAATAGACAATGTAGATTGACTGGGTGTGAATGAAAAAGTCGCCTGTTCCCGACGAGCGACAGCACCTGTCATGGCAGAAATCGGAAGACTTCCTATGGTGCTACCATTAAGTGCTACCGAGAAAATTGAATTGGACACCGCAGTAGATGCCGCAACTATCTTAAATTGAGCCGGTTCTGCCTTCACATTGGGTAATTCGATACTATAGCTGCGCTGCGTGGTCACATCAAACAAATCGCCAAACCATTCCTGCCCGCTTTCGCCCAGATTAACAGCATCCACCTCGTAATATTTATAGGCCAAATAATCCGAAACCGACTGAGTTTCTGGCAAGGTTACCGCTTCGCCTGTTGTGATACGCTTCCCCACCCCATTGCCAGACACAGAGATAAAATAATAACTATTATCAGAATAAATGTTATAATCATGAGAAAAAGTTCGTGTTGTAGGATCAAAAGAAACCCTGTGAGGCGACTTGGCATAAAACACCAAATAATCACCGGCACCAAACACACCGTCACCACCATCGTGGACCACAATGGGCAGTTCCAGCAGGTCGTCGGGACGGTCAGTACCGCACACCTCCGACAAACGTCCCGTGCCATTGCCAAAAACAGACAGCTGTGACGAAGCCACCTGTAAGGCCGAGAAACCCATCTGCACCAAATCCTCAAATGAGACTTTATGCAAGCCCGTTTCCGACACAGCGACTTTGTACCACAGACCTGTGGACAAGACCGAATTAGCCACATACGAACGAGCCTTGGTGGCAGTTTTTGCCAGATACTTAGGAATGATATTGATATCGCAGGACAACAACCTGCTGATATTTCCCGAACCATCGACGATGAATGGCAATAAAGTGAGCATTGCGTATGCTTTTCCACGTTCAGCATAGCAATGGACCTCCGGCTCCAATTGTGACTTTAACAAAGCGGCAGGCACCAGATTTTTGTCTTTCGCAGGCAAAGGTTCAAAGCGCGCATTAGAGACTTGCACCTCGCAATCCGAAAAAAAGTTATCAACAGCTATTTTTTGAAAAAAAAGCGGCAAATCTCCGTAACGAAAATCCGAAATTGCATTCTCAAAATTCAAAAATTCAAGGCTAAAATCCTCATCAATTTTGTATATCAGATTCTCAGTCCACTGGACAGATACTTTTTTTTGTATATTTTGTGCTTGAATATCAACAACTTGCAAAATCACAAGCGAAAAAAGTATAACAAGCACCCAAGATTTCGATCTCATAAAACGTTATTAAAATACAAGTCGTGTTTTCACACTTCAAGGAACGTAAAAACAGCTTGCAAAATTGCAAAAAAAATAAATGCGGAAGAAAAATAAAAGTAAAATAATGGAGTTAAAGAAAAAAATTTGTAATTTTGCGGATTAAAAAATAAAACCATGCATAAGCGAATTCTGATAATAATCACCACCTGCCTGGTCATTCTGGGACAGAGCATTAACGCGCAGGATGCACATTTTTCCCAATTCTACGCCAATCCGCTTTATCTGAATCCAGCCTTTGCCGGCACCAATGTATGCCCCCGCATAGCATTGAACTTCCGCGATCAATGGCCATCGATGAAGGGAACTTTCATGTCCTTCTCCGCTTCTTACGACCAGCATTTCGACAAGATTGCCGGTGGTATTGGTGTTTTGGCTTTCGGTGACCGCTGCGGTCAGGATGCCACCATCCAAACCTACGAGGCCAGTTTCATGTATTCATTCAAAGTCAAAGTCAGCAAGAAATTCAACATGCGCTTTGCTTTGCAGTTCTCCTATCTGGCCAACATCCTGGATGTCACCAAGCTTACTTTCGGTGATATGATTGACCCGAAATATGGTTTTATATACCAGACCAATGAAAATCTGGCAGCATGGAACAACACCACTGACCATAGCTTCGACTTGGCAGCAGGTTTCCTGGGATACACAAACCTGAGATTTTTCAACCTGTACTTCGGTTATGCAGCCCATCACCTCAACATGCCATACGTCAGCTTCATTCAGCAGGAAAGATACAGAATGCCCATGAAGCACACCGCCCATATCGGTGCCAGCTTCGATGTGAAACGTAAAAGTAAAAAAGAACATAACTTCGGAGATATCTCACTGAGTCCCAATATCATCTTCCAATATCAAGGAGGACTTATGTACATGAGTGAAGGTATGTACCTCAACCTGTATCCTGTTACCCTGGGAGCCTGGTTGCGTCACAGCTTCAAGAATGTAGATGCTGTCATCTTCAGTGCTGGTGTTGAATACCAGTTTATCCGCATCGGTTACTCCTACGACCTTACCGTTAGCAAGCTGATTAACCTGACAGGTGGTGCCCACGAGGTGTCTTTGCAGTTCCTCCTGCCTTGTCCCGAGAAACGCAAAGCCATCAAAGAACTTGAATGTCCTTCATTCTAATCATTAGTATAATAAAAACTACATTTTCATCGTTAATAAACAAAATCAATATAAATCATGAATAAGTTCACCAAAACATCATTGCTGTTCTTCCTTGCAAGTTTTGCCATGTTATTCTCATCTTGCAAAAAAGAGGCCTCTCCAACCACAGGCTGGAACTACAACGACCCTAAGAACGGCGGATTTGAAGTATATCCATTCACCGAACAGGAAACCGGTCCCGGCTTGGTATTCATCGAAGGTGGTTCCTTTGTCATGGGCCGCATGGAAGAAGATGTGATGCACGACGCCAACAACACCCCGCGCAGAGTGTCTGTCGCCTCTTTCTACATGGACGAGTGCGAGGTCAGCAATGTTGACTACCTCGAATACCTCAACTGGTTAGACCGAGTGTTTGTGACCAACGACATGGCAGTCGTATATACCAACGCTCTTCCTGATGAAAACGTATGGAGAGAACGCCTCGGCTACAACGAACCCGATGTGGAAAACTATTTCAGATATCCGGCATACAGAGAATATCCCGTGGTGGGTGTCAGCTGGCTGCAGGCTGTGAATTATGCTGCTTGGCGTACCGACCGTGTAAACGAAAAGATTCTGGTGGACCATGGTTTCATCGATTGGGTACCTGAACCCAGTTTGGAAGGCTATTTCAGCACAGACGCTTACCTGACCTACGAATCCTACGAAGGCGAAAGCGACCATCGTCTGCAATACATCACTACCGGCGACTTCAGAAATGTGAAGATGGAAGACGGTATCCTGTTGCCGAAATACAGACTGCCCACCGAAGCCGAATGGGAATATGCAGCTTACGCCAACATCGGCAATACGGTCAATGGCCGTATCCTGGAAAGAAAAGTTTATCCGTGGAACGGACACGCAATCCGTACAGAAGACAAGAAATATATGGGTGAATTCATCGACAACACCCGCCTTGGCCGTGGTGACCTGATGGGTGTTGCAAGCGCACTGAACGACGCAGGTTTCAAGACTGTGAGAGTCAAATCCGGTTGGCCCAACGATTACGGCTTGTACCACATGGCCGGTAACGTGGCCGAATGGGTGATGGACGTTTACAGACAGTCATCCCACGAGGACGTTTCTGAGTTCAACCCCTTCAGAGGTAACTATTTTGAGACCAAGAAACTGTTGGAAGACGGTACCGTTGCTGAACGTGACAGCGTGGGTAAAATCCCCATGGTTCCCGTTTCAGACTTCAAAAACGACAGAAGACGCAACTACCGTTCCGCCGATAACAAGAACTACCTCGACGGCGACTGGGCATCCTTGTACAACACCGACGAATGGAAATCCGGTGGCGTGGGCGACGAAAGCTCCACAGACCTGATGTACCCGAAGGAAACCGGCGACAACAACCCGATGTACTCCTTGGTCAGCGACCATGCCAGAGTATATAAAGGCGGTTCATGGAGAGACATTCCTTACTGGTGCTCACCCGGTGCCAGAAGATACATGGACGAGGACGAGTCCACCGACTATATCGGCTTCCGCTGCGCCATGGCCCGTTTAGGCTCACAGTATTTGGGAGGAAAATAAGAGACGTTTCTTTTCCCCGAAACAAGATAGCAGGAAGGCAGCGATGTCTTCCTGTTTTTTTTATGATTTTAATAGTAGTATTAAAATACTTATATATAAGTTTTTTTTTGTATCTTTGCAGGTTAAATAGAGAAAAAAACAAAAAAACACCTAATATGCTCAATAACAAAGTTGTACTTATTACCGGAGGTACCGGTTCTTTTGGCAAAAAATTTGTCGAAGTAATATTACGTGATTATCCGAATGTCAAAAAAATCATCATCTATTCACGTGATGAGCTGAAACAGTATGAACTGAAATTAAAATACTCCGAAGCAAAATACCCAATGATGCGCTTCTTTATCGGAGATGTACGTGATTTAGAGCGTTTAACCCGTGCATGCGAAGGTGTGGATGTGATCATCCATGCTGCAGCCATCAAGCAGGTGGATACTGCGGAATATAATCCAGAAGAATGCATCAAAACCAATGTACATGGTGCGCAGAATGTAATCAAAGCCGCTTTGGCTTGTGGTGTTCACGATGTGGTGGCTCTTTCCACCGACAAAGCATGTGCTCCCATTAATTTGTACGGAGCGACCAAACTGACTTCTGACAAGCTTTTCACAGCGGCCAATAACATCAAAGGCTCAAAAGATATACGTTTCTCTGTGGTACGTTATGGAAATGTCATGGGATCGCGCGGTTCTGTAATTCCTTTCTTCATTCGCAAACGGGATGAAGGTGCAAGTTCGATTCCCATAACTGATATGCGAATGACCCGCTTCAACATCTCATTGGAAGCAGGTGTTGCCATGGTGATGTATGCTATTGGACATCATCTGGGTGGAGAAATTTTTGTGCCCAAAATCCCGTCCTATCACATTAAGGATGTGGCAACGGCCATCGCGCCGAATATTCCCCAAGTGGAAATAGGTATTCGTCCTGGCGAGAAACTTCACGAGGAAATGATTACTGTTACGGACGCATTAGACACCATAGACTTGGGCAAATATTATGTGATTATGCCTTCGGTTTCATACATGCATTCTCGTGAGGATTTTATCAAGCATCACAATGCGAAACCTGTACCAGATGGCTTCCATTATAGTTCTGACAGTAATACCGAATGGGAGACTGTAGAGACCATGCGGGAGAAAATCCGCCAGTTTGTAGATCCCAATTTTATCGTGAAATAAGATGATAGACCACAATATTTCATACGGCCATCAATATATCAGCGAGGAGGATATCCAAGCTGTTGTTGAAACACTTAAATCGGACTATCTGACTCAAGGACCGAAAATCGGGGAATTTGAGAAGAATTTCTCCGAGTATTTGGGTTGCCAATATGCCTGTATGGTAAGCAATGGTACCGCCGCCTTGCATCTTTGTGCGATGGCATTGGGTATCAAGCATGGCGACAAAGTTATAACCACACCCATTACTTTTGTGGCTTCCGCCAATGGCTTCCGCTACCAAGGAGCTGAGATTGTTTTCTGCGATATTGATGCCAAAACCTATTGCTTGGATTTGGACAAACTGGAAGTTATCCTCAAAGCTTCACCAAAGGGCACATACAAAGCTGTTGTACCCGTTGACTTCGCCGGTTATCCTATTGATGAGGAGCGTTTGCGCAAGTTGGCGGATGAATACGGTTTTGCCATTGTGGTTGATGCTTGCCATGCTCCAGGAGGGAGTTACATTGACAGTAAAGGCACAAAGCAAATGGTGGGGAATTGCCATTATGCCGATTTGACCTGTTTCTCATTCCATCCTGTAAAGCACATTGCGACGGGCGAAGGTGGTGCGGTTACCACCAACCGCAAAGATTTATACGAGAAAGTTGCCTTGTACCGCACCCATGGTATCACTAAAAATCCCGATTTGCTTACACAAAATGACGGAGGTTGGTATTATGAAATGCAGGAATTGGGCTATAACTATCGTATTACGGAAATTCAAGCAGCCCTTGGCATCAGCCAGCTGAAACGTTTGGATTGGAGTATTCAACGCCGTAATGAGATTGCGAAGAAATATGATGAGGCCTTTGCAGGCACAGAAGTTAAAACACCTTATCGTGCTGAAAACATCACTCATGCATTTCACCTGTACATCATTCAGGTTGAACCTGCCAAGCGTAAAGGTTTGTACGATTATTTGAGAGCCAATAACATTTTCTCGCAGGTGCTCTATATCCCTGCCCACACCATGCCGTATTACCGCCAGTTTGGTTGGAAGCATGGTGACATGCCATTGGCAGAGGACTACTATAGCCAATGTCTTGCCTTACCGATGTTCCCAACCTTGACCGAAGAGGAACAAACTTGGGTAATTGAAAAAGTTAAAGAATTCATGAGTTTATGATTACAAACAAGATAGTTCTCGGTACTGTTCAATTTGGCGTCAACTACGGCATCAACAACACCTCTGGGCAAGTTATGCCCGAAGAGGTTGTGAGAATATTAAATTTGGCGGCAGAAAATGGTGTCCTTACGCTTGATACATCTTCAGCATACGGAACAAGCGAACAGGTGTTGGGCGATACTTTGAGACAAACAGGATTACGATTCAACATCGTATCCAAATATCCCAAAGGAAATATCGGAGTGAAAGAGACTTTCCAAGAGTCATTAAGGAAACTTGGCATTGAGAATCTTTATGGATACTTGGTACACCATTTTGATTTTTACCAAGAACACCCTGACATCTTTGATGTCATGACGGCATTAAAAGAGGACGAAAAAATCCAAAAGGTAGGTTTTTCCCTTTATACTACACAGCAACTCCAATATCTGCTTGACAAAAATGTAAAATTTGACCTCATCCAGTTTCCGTACAATATTTTTGACAGGCAATTTGAGCCATATATGCCCGTATTAACAGAAAAGGGAGTGGAGATCCACACTCGTTCCGCTTTCTTGCAAGGATTATTTTTCAAAAATACAGACACACTCCCTGAAAAATTAAAACCCTTGAAAAATTATCTGGATATTTTGCACCAATATTGCCAACATGAAAACATCTCCGTCGAAGAGATTTCTTTGGGTTACGTATTGGCAAATCCAAACGTAAAAGGTGCCCTGATCGGGGTGGACAACCATCACCAATTGGAGTCAAATCTCAAAATCATTACTAGAAAACTTACAAGTAAGGACAAAGATTTCATTCAATCCATTGAAATTCAAGAAAAGCACTTGTTAAACCCTGTAAACTGGAATTAACATGAATGTTATAGAGTCATTCAAACTTGACGGAAGAATTGCGGTAGTAACCGGTGGCTGCGGCCATCTTGGCCATGCCATGGTGGACGCTCTGTCAGAAGCCGGTGCCAAGGTCTATGTGGCAGGAACTGACAAAGAGAAATTCGTTCGTGTTTTTGGTAAGGATACCCCACACCATTTTACACCTATCAATATACTTGAAAGCCAATCCATTCAGTCTGCTTTTAAGAAAATATATGATGAGGAAGGCAGAATTGACGTGCTCGTCAACAATGCCGCCAGTGTAAGTTGCGGTGGAAGATTACCCGAAAACATCGATGATGAAATGTGGAGAAGCACCATGGAAGGTGTTGCAGGCAGTGTTTTCAAATGTATCCGCGAGGTTATTCCATACATGGAGAAAACCGGCGGCTCTATTGTCAACATCGCATCCATGTATGGTGTCGTTTCTCCCAATCTATCCATGTACAACGATGTTTGTGCACCTTACCTTAATCCCGTAGCTTATGGGGCAGGAAAAGCCGCAGTGGTCCAATTAACCAAATATTTTGGAGCTTACCTCATAAATAAAAATATTCGTGTCAATTGCATATCACCCGGAACTTTTCCTTCCCAAAAGGTACAAGAAAACAAGGAATTTGTTCGTCGTTTAAGTGAGAAAAATCCTGCCAACCGTATAGGTATTCCCGAAGATATAAAAGGAACCATACTTTTCCTCGCTTCTGATGCTTCGCGATACATTATTGGTCAAAACATTATGATCGATGGAGGGTGGACAATATGGTAAACAATGTTATTTGCATCATTCAGAATCGGATGACTTCCACTCGTTTACCTGGCAAAGCTATATTGCCATTAGGTAAAGGAGGGAAAACCATTACTGAACACATCTATGAACGTCTCACACTATCCGAATGTATCGATCGTGTAATTTTCGCCATCCCCGACACTCCTGAGAATGACATTTTGTTTGATTTTCTCACACAACGTAACATTCCTGTCTTTCGTGGAAGTGAGGATGATGTCCTTTCGAGATTTTATCATTGTCTCCAAGCAAATCCAGCAGATATTGTCATAAGGGCAACATGCGACAATCCTTTGGTTGATTGGCATCATATTAAGCCCATGATAAATATTCTCAAAGTGCAACATTGTGACTATATGTCATGCAAGGGTTTTTCGTTAGGGACAGGAGTTGAGGTGTGTACAGCAGAAGCCATAAAAAAAGCGTACCAAGAAGCTACCACACCTGCCGAACATGAACACGTAATGCCATACTTATATTTACATCCCGATGTATTCAAATTGGGAGTATACGAAAACTGTAATAAATCACAAAACATTTATCGTCTTACTGTTGACTGCCAAGAAGACTATGCCTTGATGATGAAAATTTATGACGAGCTTTACGATGGAAACGCTATTCCCACAGATAGAGCAATCGCATATTTAGATTCTCATCCAGATGTTGCGAAATTGAATGAGAACATTCAACAAAAGAAAATATAAAATTATACTAATAAAACATTAATGGATTTTACATCTGTAAGTTTTTTTCTTTTTATTATAGTTCTTTTTTTCTTGTATTGGTTATTTGAAAAAAAATCATACAAGATTCAAAACGCACTTATTGTCATAGCTTCCTGTTTTTTCTATTGTTTGATGGATTGGCGGTGTTTTGGATTAATTGTGATAACCACACTATCATCATATTATAGTGGATTATTACTCGAGCGCCATTCATCCGATATACGAAAGCGCAAACTCATACATTGGCTGAACATAATTATAAATGTATCTATTTTAGCATTTTTCAAGTATTGTAATTTCTTTATTGACTCTTTCGTTAATTTATTAAATGTATTTGGTTGCACTACAGATTTTGTCACTCTTAATATTATACTTCCATTAGGAATCAGTTTTTACACATTTAAAGCCATTAGTTATTCCATTGATGTATACAACAGGAAAATAAATCCCACGCATGACTTAATAGCTTTTACAGCATTCATCACATTCTTTTTGGAAATTACCGCGGGACCTATAGATAGAGCCACAAATCTTTTGTCGCAATTAGAAACAAAACGTTTTTTTAAATATGATGTTGCACTTAATGGCGTACGACAAATACTATGGGGATTATTCAAAAAAATCGTCATTGCAAATAACTGTGCTTTATATGTCAATTCAGCATTTGCCAATCCAGCAGACAAAACTGGAGGCACTTTAGCCCTTGCAGGTATTTTATTCACCATTCAGATTTACGGGGATTTTTCAGGATATACAGACATTGCTATTGGTGTTGGCAAACTTTTTGGGTTTAATCTTACAAAGAATTTTAACTATCCATATCTCTCAAGAAACATTGCAGAATTTTGGAGAAAATGGCACATTTCTCTAACATCATGGTTTAGGGATTATATCTATATACCTCTTGGTGGCAGTCGATGCTCAAAATGGAAGATAATCAGAAACACTTTCATAGTTTATCTTGTAAGCGGACTATGGCATGGCGCAAATTGGACGTTCGTAATATGGGGATTGTACCACGCATGTTTATTCCTACCACTAATCTTAACTGGACGTAATAAGAAATATAAAGACACTATAGCGGATGGAAAATATATTCTCACATGGAAAGAAATTGGACAAATAGTGTGTACATTTGTACTTGTTACCTTTGGTTGGATAATCTTCAGGGCAGATTCCATAGAACAAGCGGGTCTTATTTTTTCTAAAATATTCACATACAAACCTTTATCTATTGATTTCACTAATGAATATGCATTGTATATACTTCTAAGCATTATCATGTTTGTTGTCGAATGGTTCCAACGCAAACAAGAACACGCATTATGTTTTACGAAATCTCCAAAATGGATTAGAATAATGGTCTGTTTTATTGTTTTATTATGTATTTTTGCTTTCTGGGGTAATGAACAAACCTTCATATATAGTCAATTCTAATGAAAAGATTTTTATTTAACATACTGATTTTCGCATGCTGTTTCCTCTGTTTTGTCGGAACTTGTGAATTACTTGTCCGACAAATTCCCAATGATTATTCAGTTAAAAAAAATCTGTTAGAAAAAAAACATTCAAACATCAAGATTCTATGTCTTGGAAACTCTCAAATGTATTTTGGAATCAACCCCGTTTTCTTTAATAAGACTGCATTTAATGCCGCTCATGTCTCTGAACCTTTGCAAATGTCCCAATTCATTTTGAATAAGTTTGATTCAGGATTGGATAGTCTTGAGACGATTATTATTTCCATGTCTATTTTTACTCCTTTCAGCACATGGGAACCAGGAGGCAAAGGAGAAGCATGGCGAATCAAACATTATCACATATACTATGATTACCCCATCCCATGGTATGATATTGAAGACAGATTCGAACTCTCCAATCTAAATTATAATAATCTTATAAGATGGAAAAAAGCTCTGTTAAATCCTAATGGTATTGTTTATTCGGATGAGATGGGGTTTGGGCACAATTATTTACAATACCACACAAGAGACTGGGAAAATTGTTCAGATGCAATACGAGTCCATACGACAGATAATTATTCAAAATCTCCAAATGTCGAGTACAATAGACAAATACTCCAGCAAATCATAGAAAAACACCCACATGCAAATATCATTCTACTAACTACACCTTGTTGGAAGACGTATACCGAAAATGTTGACCAAGGTCAACGGCATTACGTTGAAAAAATCTCAAGTGAAATTGCAGACCAATATGAAAATTGCATATACATGAACTTATTTGAAGATAGTAGATTCACAGCAGAAGATTTTGCTGACGCCTATCACTTGAGTGAAGCAGGAGCTTGTAAACTTACTAAAATCATGAATGCTTTTCTCAATGACATACAATAACTCCCAATATACTTTTTTACAAAACATTAAAAATGAACACTAAACGCAAAGTCTTCTTCCGAGCTGATGCTGGACCAACTATAGGGTACGGACATTTCATTCGTTCCCTTGCTTTGGCGGATATGCTTAAAGATGATTTTGACTGCTTTTTTTACACTCAGACACCAACCGACTATCAGAAAAAAGAAGCGGCTGCAGTTTGTCCTTTGGTGGAGCTTCCCGCCACTGACTCTCGTTTGGAACTTTTTCTTGACATGCTCACAGGTGACGAAATTGTGGTATTGGACAACTATTTTTATACCACAGATTATCAGAAAAAAATAAAAGACAAAGGATGCCAATTGGTTTGCATTGACGATATGCATAACATACACTATGTGGCGGATTTGGTGATTAACCACGGCAACGCAAGCCCAGAACAGTTCTCCAAAGAGCCATATACTCAGCTATGCCTGGGTTTGGACTATGCTTTATTACGAAGACCTTTTTTAGAAGCAGCGAGAAAGAATATTGATAAAGTAAAGAATGGAACTGATGAACGCGTTGCCATTTGTTTCGGAGGAAGCGATCCCTTGCACCTCACCGAAAAAGCGCTGATAGAACTATTATCGATACCTGACATCCAATGGATTGATGTAATTGTGGGGACACATTTTAATGCTTTTGCACAATTCGAAAATTCGTGCGTTCATTTCCACCAAAACATTTCGGCACAGGAAGTTGCAGATATTTTTACCGCTTGTGATGTAGCCATCGTATCAACCAGTTCTGTATGTATTGAGGCTTTAGCATGTGGAGCCAAAGTAGCTGCAGGATGGTATGTGGAAAATCAAAGAGAAGGATATTTGGATTTAATATCTAAAGGATTGGGTATCGGCTTAGGTTACCTTGCACAAACTGATTTCACCATGGCTCTAAAACAAAACAAGGTGAAATCATCATTCATTTTATCTAATATCAGAGAAAACTTTATTCAAGCATTTAAATCTTTGGATTATGTATGAAGAATTTAGAAAAAGTTATATGGCAGCACCCTTTGTCTTCAAAAACTATGTGGATTTAACCACAGAAGAAGCCATTGAAGTATTACAATGCAGAAACGATATTGAAGTGCGTAAATGGATGACTTCCACCGAAGAAATTCCACTGGAAAATCACTTGAAATTCATCGAAAGTCTTAAAACTTCTGAGAAAAATTTCTATTGGGCTGTGTATATGGATAATGATTTTATTGGAGGGTGTTCACTTGTAGGAATGAATGACTATAGTGGTAGTACAGGCCTTTTTCTAAATCCAAAATTCATTGGCACTGGCATTGGCATACAAATTGCTATTATTTCAGGAGAGTGGGGTTTCATGCACCTTGGCATAAAATCTTACTATAGTGTTGTACATAAAAATAACAAGAATGCCATTCAACAAAACAAATTTATCGGTTATACATTTCTTGATACAGACAGTGACTTTATTCCCATTGAATTGACTCGAGACACATGGATTTCTAAAAGAAAAAAATTATTGAAGATAGCGTTGGGTAAGAATGCCGAAAAAATTGTATATACAATACTATCTTAGTTTCTCCCACCCATGTTTCCTGTAAGACATTTTTGATTTCAATTATTATAAAATTATAAAAACCATAAAACAATATCATAACGATATGAGTGCACATAAAACCTTTATTATCGCTGAACTTTCCGCCAATCATAATGGAAGCAAACAGACGGCTATAGATAGCATTAAAGCTGCTAAAGAAGCAGGAGCTGATGCCATCAAAATACAAACTTATACCGCCGATACTATCACCCTTAATTGTAATGCGCCAGATTTCTGTCTTGGCGAAGGACTATGGAAAGGAGAAACTTTTTATACCCTATACCAAAAAGCCTATACCCCTTGGGAATGGCATGAGGAGATTTTCCATGTGGCCAAAGAGGAAGGGCTGGTCTGTTTTTCCACACCTTTCGATAAAACTGCTGTTGATTTATTGGAAAGTCTGAACAGTCCTATTTACAAAATCGCCTCATTTGAAATTACGGATATCCCACTAATCAAGTATATTGCATCCAAACACAAACCCATCATTCTCTCCACTGGTATTGCTATGGAAGAAGATATTCAACTCGCTTTGGACACTATACGCGCTGAAGGCAGCAATGATATCACTTTGTTAAAATGCACCTCTGCCTACCCTGCTCCAATTGAGGATGCTAACCTTTTGACTATCCCCGATATGAAGCAACGTTTTGGCGTAAAAGCGGGATTAAGCGACCATACCGAAGGTTACACCGTTCCGATGGCTGCTGTAGCTTTAGGTGCAGAAGTAGTAGAAAAACACTTTATCATTGACCGTTCCATTGGCGGTCCCGACAGTGCCTTTTCAATGGAAGCGAATGAATTCAAACTTATGGTAGAGAATATCCGGAAAGTGGAAGCAGCATTGGGTTGTGTAAACTACCCAACTGATCCCTCGATAATAAAAGGCCGTGATGCGTGTCGATCCCTCTATGTAGCCCTGCCCATGAAAGCAGGAGATACCATTACTGAAGAAAATGTCCGCAGCGTGCGTCCCGGTTATGGGCTTCACCCAAAACATCTTCCCGAACTTCTTGGACGAAAAGTTAATCGCGATTTACAAATAGGTGACAGAATGAGTTGGGAAGTGGTGGAGTAACATCATTTTTCACCACATCGACAAATAGAGAATGGATTAATTTCAGCTGACTTCGGTCAGCTTTTTTTTTATTTTTCCCTTGCTCCCCCACTTCGTTTCCACGTGTTATTTTCATCATTAAACCTAATCATTAAACCTATTGGATTTTTTTGTATCTTTGCAGATTAATATATAAAATATAATAATATGGAAATCAAAGAATTTATTGCCAACTTTGCAGACCAATTTGATGACACCGATGCCAACGAATTCAAGGCAGAAACCGTATTCAAAGAACTTGATGAGTGGTCATCACTTATCGCTTTGAGTGTAATTGCGATGGTTGATGAGGAGTACAACGTTACACTGAAGGGTGATGACATCCGCAATTCCAACACCATTGAGGATTTGTTCAACGCTGTAAAGGCTAAGGCTTAAGCATATGGCTTTCTTAAAAATTGAAAACGTGTCAATAAAGGGAATATCTGCTTGTGTTCCTTCCACCGTAGAGGAGAACAGGGATCTTCCCTTCTATGCCACCCCCGAAGAAGCCGAGCAGGTGATTGCTGCCACCGGGATTGAACGTCGTCACGTTTGTCCTGATGGTACAACCACGTCTGACCTTTGCCTCAAGGCTGCCGAAGAACTTATCAATAAGTTGGGTTGGGAGAAAGAGAGTATCGACATGCTTGCTTATTGTACCCAAGACCCTGATTATCTTAACCATCCCACTTCATTTGTGATTCACGACAGATTGGGTTTTCCCAACTCATGCATGTGCATCGACTTCTATCATGGTTGCCCGGGTTGGGTTAACAGTCTGAGCAGTATTTCATCCATGATTTCCGCCAGTGGCTTAAAACGTGCCGTCCTTATGGTCGGCGATATGTGTAGCCACGATGCCGGAAAAGCCAACAGAGAAGAAAGACCTCTTTTTGGCGATAGTGGAACGGCAACCGCATTGGAATATGATGCAAATGCTAAACCTATTCTGTTCAATATCATCACGAAGAGTGCCGACGGCATGGCTTTGGCTCGTAAAAACGGTGGTTGGCGTGCTCCTTTCACTTTGGAGACGCTAAAGGCTGACATTGATCGTAGAGAAGGTCTCGTGCCGGCATCTGAAACTACAGATAAGATGGATGGCATGGATGTCTTTTCGTTTGCTATTACAACTGTACCCAAAACACTGAAACAGCTCTGCGCAAACTTTGAAATTGATCTTGAGAGCATTGACAAATTGATTCTGCATCAGGCAAATGCTATGATGTTGAAAACGATTGCCAAACGCCTGAAGATTGATATGGACCGAGTGCCGCTCAGCTTGAAGGAGTATGGTAACACTACCGGAGCTTCGGTGCCGCTTACTATTGTGAGTGAATGTGCCGACGAGTATCAAAAAGCACCACAAAAAACATTGGTATGCGGTTTTGGTACAGGATTGGCATGTGCATGTGCCTATTTTGAAACCGATAATATGATTTGTCCAACTATTCTTGAATATTAAAAAGACAAAAACATGTATAATCCATATTCATTAGAAGGAAAGACGATATTAGTAACAGGAGCATCATCAGGCATTGGTCGTACAACAGCCATCGAGTGTTCCAAAATGGATGCTAAAGTGGTTATTACAGCTCGGAACGAGGAACGGCTTAATGAAACCCTTTCTGCACTGGACGGTAATGGTCATCAAATGATATCGGCTGATTTGGGTAAAGAGGAAGATTTAGATAAGTTAGTAAGTGAACTTCCCACGTTGGATGGAATTGTAAACAACGCAGGATTTACCAAAACCCTTCCATTGCAATTTATCAAAAGGGAACAACTTACTGAGTTACTTAATGTGAATACTATAGCCCCTATATTGCTACTTCACAAAATACTCAAAAAGAAATTGTTGAACAATGGGTCTTCCGTGGTGTTCACCAGTTCTATTGCGGGTTTGGGATTCAGCCTACATTAAAAATGCGGCTTTGGAACTTGCATCAAAGAAAATCCGTGTCAATGCAGTCTGCCCAGGCATGGTGAATACAGGTATCCTGGAATTGGGAACAGTGACGGCTTCACAGTTAGAAGAGGATGAGAAGAAATATCCATTGGGGCGTTATGGAGAGCCAAGAGATATAGCATTGTCAATCATTTATTTGCTTTCAAATGCAAGTGCATGGGTGACAGGAACAAACTTAATCATAGACGGTGGCATTTCATTAAAATAAAGGCTATGGCATTTTTAGAGACAAAACACGTTGCGGTTAGGGGCATGTCGGCCTGTGTGCCAAAAAACATTGAAAAGAACATTGACACCTATCAAAAGTGGGGTGACTATACAAAGGTCAGAAACCTTATCGGTATAGATCAACGTCATGTTTTTATTGATGGAAGATGCACTTCTGATTTATTTTATAGCGCAGCCGAAAAATTGATAGAGGAATTGGGGTGGTCAAAAGACGATATAGATGCCATCGTCTGTGTAACCCAAACTCCCGATTTTATCCAGCCTCCTGTTGCCTGCATTCTTCAAAACCGTTTGGGATTAAAAGAAGATTGTTTTGCGACAGATATCCCACATGGGTGTTCTGGTTGGGTGTATGGATTAAGCATTCTCTGCTCGCTCATGCAAAATGGATCAATAAAAAAAGGGTTGCTTTTTTCTGGCGACACAGCATCAAAAGTAGCATCGCCAGAGGATAAAACCACGCTCCCGTTGTTCGGTGATGCGGGTACTTGCACGGCTCTCGAATATACAGATGAAGAAGCTTCCATAAAGTTTGCCCTTTGTACCGATGGTTCTGGAAGTGATAAAATTGTAATTCGCGATGGAGGATATAGACATCCTTTCAATGCACATACTCTCGACATGATTGATTATGGAGATGGCATTGTGAGAAACAACAACCATATCTTTATGGATGGCATGTCCGTATTCTCGTTCGCAATTTCGAAAGCTCCCAAACAGATTAAAGATCTAGTAGAAAAGTATTCTATCAACCAGGAAGAGATAGATTACTATGTTTTGCACCAGGCTAACTTGTTCATGGACGAGAAGATTCGCAGAAAGATGAAGCTGTCTCATGAAAAGGTGTTATATTGTATCGAGGAATTTGGCAACACCAGCAGTGGTTCCATTCCATTGACATTGGTTTCAAGGGCGAAGGAAGACTTGAAGAATAAGCATCTGAAGCTGATAGGAAGCGGTTTTGGCGTAGGCTTGTCTTGGGCTGCTGCCTATTTTGAGACAGATCACATTGTATGTCCTGGAGTAATTGAGATTTAAACTATAAACATGTCGGATATTGAAAAAATGAAACTGGACGCGCTTTGGATGAGAAAGCGCATTTTGGGACTGGCATTGAAGTCGGGCTCCTCAGGTTCTCATCTGGGTGGTTCTCTGTCATTGGTTGAAATACTGACTGCTTTATACAATGCAGTCAAAATCTCCAAGGATGAAAACCGAGACAGAGTGATACTAAGCAAAGGCCACGGAGCACTTGCACTATACACTGTGTTAGAGTTGAAAGGCATAATGACGGCTGAACTTGTGGATACATTCGAAACCAATGGAACGCATCTCTTTGCTCACGCATCACGAGATGTGGAGCACGGGATAGAATTTTCCGGTGGAAGTCTAGGTCTTGGTATTTCATACGCTATAGGTGTAGCTCTCGCATGCAAAACCAAAGGCTTGAATAATCACATCTATGTCATTGTCGGTGATGGAGAATGCAACGAAGGTATCTTCTGGGAAGCGATAATGACGGCTCACAAGTTTGAGTTGGACAACATGACCATTATTGTGGACAACAATGGCCTTCAAGCTGATGGCTTCACCAAAGAAATTGTTGACATGTCACCAATGGATGCTAAGTTTGAAGCCTTTGGTTTGAAAACAATGACTATTGATGGTCATGATATGGAAGCAATAAGCAATGCTCTTATCATTCGTGAGCAAGGCAAACCGGTTGCTATTATTGCCAACACTATCAAGGGTAAGGGCATTTCCTTTATGGAAAACGAAGCAGCTTGGCACCATGGAGTGCTCAATCAGAAAAAGTATGATAAAGCTATGGAGGAGCTCGCTTGATTATGGACACACAGTTTAAGTATAACGCAAAGATGCTGTCCATGTTTGGACAAAACGGGGCTGTGTTTGGCAGTGCTCTGGATTTTTACCACGATCAATACAAGATAAAAGTGTTGACCTCTGACATGGCATATGGTGCAGGTCTGTCTCGTTTTAAACAAAAATATCCTGATGATTTTTACGATGTAGGCATCGCTGAACAAAATCTGATGGGTATCACTGCTGGATTGGCCTCTGAAGGTTTCAAATGTGTTGCAACCGCTCAGTCTTGCTTTTTGAGCATGCGCAGTTTCGAACCCATCCGCCAATATATGGGATATATGCAAATCCCCGTTATTCTAATCGGAATCAATAGTGGTTTTGCCTTATATTATTTCGGCAATTCACACTATGCACTAGAAGACCTGAGCCTAATGCGAACAGTTCCCAACATGACGGTTTTATCACCTGCAGATGCCGGAGAAGCTGTAAAAGCCTTTGAGGCAGCATTGAGAATGGATAGTCCAGTATATATCCGACTTTCAGGCGCCTTAAACAATCCCACAGTATACCCCGAAGATTTTGAATATGATTATCGCAAAGCCAACATAGTTTTCGAACAAGGAAACGATGTCATATTCTTCGCGACTGGTTCCATGGTTTACCATAGTATCAAGGCGGCTGAAGCATTGAGCAATGAAGGTATTGGAACAAAAGTGATAGACATTCATTGTTTAAAGCCGATTGACAGTAAAACCGTACTACGGGAAATGACAAATGCAAAAATAATAGCCACGGTTGAGGAACATTTTGTGACAGGCGGACTTGGTACGGCTATATCGGAAATAATGGCACAACATCAAATCGCAAATAAGATACTGAAACTTGGGGTTCAAGACAGATTCTGCGAAGTGGGTGACTACTCATATCTGATGGAGCAAAATGGTCTTTCTTCTGAAAAAATAATAGAAACCGTTAAGCAACATCTAGGATGAAAACGTTTTCGTTCATAACCAAAGTGAATCACATTGGCGTAGCTACCAACGATTATAAAGCTACCGCAGCCTTCTATGAGGCATTGGGATATCATAAAACTGTTGGTGGATACGATCCTTACCAAAATGTTTACGGTTATTTCTATGAGGCAGAAAACATGCCCACAATAGAATTGTTAGCACCCTATGATGAGAAATCCCCCATCAACAAGATTCTCGAAAAGAACGGTGTAACACCTTATCACCTATGTTACAATATCAATTGTACCATAGAGGAAGCTGTAAAAGAACTTAAAGCCGAACGATTTATGGTCATCACTAAACCCACAAGATCTGACAACCTTAAGGGTAGAGTCTGTTTTCTTTTTCATAAAGATGTCGGTGTAATTGAACTGTTTGAACATGAATAGATTTAAAGGCAAAAACATAGTCATAACGGGCAGCAGCAGGGGAATTGGACTTGCAATTCTTGAGCTTTTCGCACAAGAAGGTGCCAATATTGCAGCTTGCAGCAACAAGCAAAGTGGCGCGATTATGCTAAAGTATAAGGAAATTGCCGCTAAAAACAACATCCAGATCACCCCATATTTTTTTGACATGGCCAATGAGGATGAAGTCAAAAAGGGCCTCAAAGAATTGAAAACAGCAATGCCAGTGATTGATGTTCTCGTCAATAATGCTGGAATTTCCCACATAGCTCCATTTATGATGAGCAAAATGGAGGATTTACACCATGTTTTTCAGATTAACTACTTTTCGCAAATGGCACTAACTCAAGGTCTTTTAGGATGCTTAAAAAAAGCTAAGGGCGCATCCATTGTGAACATGACATCCATTGCGGGACTTGATGGTGGCATAGGGGTAACTGCCTATGGATCATCAAAAGCAGCTATCGCATTAACAACCAAAGTTTTAGCTCAAGAACTGGCTTTCTTCAAAATCAGAGTAAATGGTGTAGCTCCTGGTATGGTAGAGACTGACATGGCAATCTCAATGGGAGAGAAAGCGGCAGAAAACACTTCAAATTCTGCCGCACTGAAGAGACTTGCCCAACCCGAAGAGGTTGCACAAATGGTAGTATTTTTAGCTTCTGAGCAAGCTTCTTATATAACGGGACAAATAGTACGAGTAGATGGAGGAATAAAATAGAAATCATTAAATATAATCAATTATGGATACATTAGAAAAAATTATTGAAATTGTTGCATCAACCTGCGAAGTGGAAAAAAGTGAAGTAACTGAGAGTTCAATGGTTGGTGATTTTCCAGCATGGGATTCTGTAGGTCATTTGACAATATTGTCAAATGTTGAAGAAGCATTCGACATCAGTTTCGAACCCGAAGAAATGATGGAGATTGAAGATGTAAAAGACATCGTTGAAGCTGTAAACGCAAAACTGTAATGATGACGGTAGAAGAACAAATATTTCAGAACTCAATCCAACAGCCTAACCACATTGCTTTGATAGCGGGTGATGAGCAAGTGACATATGCCCAACTTTGGGAGCGTTGCCTTTTGGCTGCTACCAATGTCCGTCAGAAGTTCAACTTGCAGAAAGGCGACCGGGTTATATTGGCTGCAGCAGCCAATATTGATTTCATCTATGCCTATTTCGGCATTCATTTGGCTGGCGGTGTTTGCGTGCCTATCGACCCCGACACCAACGAGACACGATTCGGTCACATTTTCACCTCCACGCAACCTGTCTGCGTGATGGGGACTTTGCATAAAGTGGAGTGCACAACAGTACCCTTTAACGAACTGCTGACCGAATGCAATGAAACACTTCCTTTCGTTCAACCCGATCCTGAGCAACTGGGAGATATGCTATTCACCACTGGAACCACAGGTGTTCCCAAAGGTGTCGCACTCAACATCAAAAACTTAGCTGCTGCCGCACTCAACATCAACACCTTCATCAAGAATACAGAAGAGGATATTGAGTTGTTGGCTCTGCCGGTAAGCCACTCGTTTGGATTGGGACGTGTGCGTTGCGTTCTCACTAAAGGCGGCACTTTGGTTCTTTTAGGCACCTTTGCCAACATCAAGAAATTCTTCAGTGAGATGGAACGCTGCCATGTGACCGGTTTCGGTATGGTGCCCGCCAGTTGGGGCTATATCAAGAAAATGAGCGGCAAGTATATCGGAAAGTTCGCCGACCAACTGAAGTACATTGAAATCGGCAGTTCTTTTATGCCTATCGAGGATAAAAAACTGTTGTGCGAATTATTGCCGAACACACGCATCAATATGCACTATGGACTCACAGAAGCCTCTCGTAGCGCTTTTATGGAGTTCCACAGTGAATACGACCGCCTTGACACCGCTGGGAAAGCATCCCCCAAGGTGGAAGTTGCGATTTTCGATGCCAACGGCAAGAAATTAGGTGTTAATGAAGAAGGTGAAGTCTGTGTAAAGGGTGATCATGTTACCTGTAGCTATTGGAACGAAACTCCCGAACGTTTCGCCAAGGATTTCTTCGATGGCTATTTCCGTACTGGCGACTGCGGCTATTTGGATGCCGACGGTTACATCCACCTTAAGAGTCGTATCAAAGAGATGATCAATGTAGGTGGCAAGAAAGTCAGCCCCATGGAAGTGGAAGACATTCTGAATACAATCCCGGGAATTGAAGACAGCGCCTGTATTGCCATTCCAGACCCTGAAGGCGTTTTGGGAGAAGTGGTCAAGGCCTTCATCGTTTGCAAAGACAATGAACTCACTGATGCTGAAATCATTAATCAACTTCGTCCGAAATTGGAGGTGTATAAACTTCCCGTTGCCATTGAGCGCATCAGCGAGATTCCCAAAACCGCATCTGGAAAGGTGCAACGACTGAAATTAAAGAAATAATATTATGAGCGACGAACAAACTGCCATGGATTTGCTGTTTGCCGAACCAGTGTATTCTGATACGGAACAAACAAACCAGTTGTTCTTGCAAGCGCTGCAGGAAGAATTGATTTTTCATTATGAGCATAATGAAATGTACCGTCAGTTCTGCGACCGCAAAGGCTTTGATCCGCACGCTAAAATTAGTTCCCTGGAGACCATTCCACCTGTAGCCGTGAGTGTGTTCAAAGACCTAGGAATGGGTCTGGCTTCAGTACCCAAAGAAGACATCAAGCTACGACTGCAGTCATCCGCAACTTCTGGCACGCCCAGCACCATTGTGGTGGATAAGATTACCTCCAAACGCCAAGCCAAAGCCATGGTGAAAGTAATCCAAGAAGCCATTGGCCGTGAACGCAAACCCTTCCTGGTGATGGACATCGACCCTCGCTCAGAGTTCCGGGCTTTGTTAGGCGCTCGTTTTGCCGCCATTACCGGCTATCTGAACTTTGCCAGCAAAGCAGGATATTTCCTTAAAGCCAAAGACGGTGTTTCCTACTTCGATGTAGATGCCATGCAGGATTATGTGGCCACCATTCCAGAAGACCAGCCTGTAGTGGTATTTGGTTTCACATACATACTCTATAGCAATGTGTTGAAAGCCATTCGCGAGAAAGGTATCACCATTTCATTGCCCAAAGGCTCGAAAATTATCCATATAGGAGGTTGGAAGAAACTCGAAAGCGAGAAAATCAGCAAGGAACTCTTCAATCAACAATTGGCCGACTGCTTTGGCATCGAACCAGTGGATGTGATTGACATATACGGATTTACAGAACAGATGGGGCTAAACTATCCCGACTGTCCCTGCGGCTGCAAACACGAGTCCAGCTACGTAAAAGTACTAGTTCGTGACGTAGTGACCAACGAGGTGTTACCCGCTGGTGAAGAAGGAAAATTGGAATTTATTACCCCTGTGCCGCATAGTTATCCAGGCAATTTGGTTTTGACCGATGATCTCGGAATGATCATAGACGGAGAGTGCCCTTACGGTCGTGCCGGCAAGCGTTTTAAGATTTTAGGCCGCTTGAAGAAAGCCGAAATTCGTGGTTGCGGTGACATCCTATCCAACAAACTCACATTTCAGAAGCGTTCTACCAGTGCGGTCAACGACGACCGTTTAGAAATTCAATATTTCACCAATGAATTGTTGGAAGACGAATCTTCTGAGAAAATATTTCAGGGTATGATCGATTCCTTAAGAAGTCAACTGCCTTGGTTACGCAAACAACCTATTGACGCACTGATAGGCTTGATTGACGCCGCTGCCAAGCGTTGGGCCACCGACCCGAAATACCTGTTTTTGAAAGACAAGGGCCTGAACTTCTTGGCAACTTGGTGCAGCGAACGGCATTTGCGTGAGGTGGCCGAGTTTGGCTTGCGGAACAACGTTTCGTATGCCGACACCTATCTGCCGTTCCCCGATTCTGCCAAGCATCTGTTGAAAGCCAATTCCCGTGGCTTGGTTTGTCACTGGATGGCAGGCAATGTGCAGATATTGGGATTGTTTGCACTGGTGCAATGCATCATGACCAAGAATGTGAACCTGCTGAAAGTTTCCTCACATGATGACGGCGTGTTTGCCAGTCTTTTGAGTGCCTTCGAAGGCTTAACTTATACTACTCCAAACGGCTATACCATTAAGGGTGACGACCTATTGAAGACGATGGGAGTGATATACTTCTCACGCAATGCTGTGAAATTGGGCGAACTGATGTCCAAAAACGCTGATGTACGTATTGCATGGGGAGGACGTGAGGCTGTAGAAACCGTGGCGGCTTATCCCTCCAAGTACGACTGTGAAACTGTTATTTTCGGACCAAAGTTGTCATTTGCTGTGGTGAGCAAAGAAATGCTCACTGATGAGCAAGCTGCAAAGAAACTGGCCCGACGTGTATCTGTGGATGTCTCTGTTTTCGATCAGACAGGTTGCGCTTCCGCACATAATCTTTTCATAGAAAAAGGCGGTGCGATAACCCCGGAACGTTTCTGTGAGATTCTTAACGAATCGATGGGCAAGACGGAAATTCAGATTCCGAAGCCTACTATGTCTCCCGAGCAGGTGTCGGCGGTACATTCCATCCGCGGAGTGTATGACTTCTGCGGTTTGTCCATCGGCAGCGAGACGATGTCATACTCCATCTTGTTGGACGACAAAGACGAATTGCACAAGCCCGTGTATTCACGAGTTTTATTTGTCCATGCCGTGGATAGCATTATGCAAGCCACCAGGCATATCACAGAAGACATCCAGACCATTGGCATCGAAGCTACTCCAGAACAAGCTATTGCCTTTGCTGAAGCAGCCACCCCAATGGGAGCCGTCCGCTTCCCACAGATTGGCCGTATGCTCAACTTTGAGATGCCCTGGGATGGCATAGTACTGATTGACAGATTAGTAAAATGGAATACACTATTAGGACCGCTGGTTTAAAACAACAACAAATGAGCAAAGTATCGATAATAGGAGCCGGATCTGTAGGTACAAGTTGTGCCTATACCCTCGCCCAACGTGGCTTGGTCAACGAGATTGTGCTCCTGGACATTGTAGCCGGCGTGGCGGAAGGTAAAGCACTGGATATGCGCCAAGCTGCTGCTATCCAGCGTTTCGACACCAAAATCACAGGGGTGACAAACGATTACAATGCCACCAACGACTCTGACATTGTGGTGCTTACTTCTGGCGTAGCGCGTAAACCCGGTATGTCTCGCAACGACTTGATTACCACCAATGCTAGCATCATTAAAAATGTGGTGGAGCAAGTAACGGAACACTCCCCGGAAGGCATCATTATTGTAGTGTCAAATCCATTGGATGTCTTGTGTTACTGTGCCTATACCATTTCCAAATTCCCCAAGAACCGAGTGATGGGCATGTCGGGGTTATTGGACATTACCCGATACAAGTCATTCCTTTCCGAAAAATTGCATGTGTCCACCAAAGATATCCAAGCACTCATTTTGGGTGGACATGGCAGCACTATGGTACCCATGCCGCGCTATACCACCATCGGTGGAATTCCTTTGCGCCAATGGATGGGAGATGAGGAGATTGAGGAAGTTATAGCTCGCACTCGTCTTGGCGGTGACGAAATCATCCAGTTATTGGGGACTTCCGGTTGGCATGCTGCTGGTGCCTCCATCTGCCAGATGATTGAAGCTATCATCTGCGACCAGAAGCGTGTCTTCCCCGTATGCGCCTACCTCGAAGGCGAATACGGACTAAACGACATTTATATTGGTGTACCTGTCATTCTTGGTGCCAACGGAGTGGAGAAAATCATCGAACTTGAATTAGACGAAGAAGATGCCATTCGTTTCTATGAGTCAGAGAAGGAAGTAAGGGGGAATGTAAATGTAATGAAACGAATGAAATAAATAATTAAATATCTTACATTAAGGAAATTTATATAGATTGTTGTGACATTGTCAATCAATTAAATATTCAAGAAGTCGATCGATTATTCATCTCGTCAGATGTTGTGGATGTTGGGATGTATACAAAAACGCTAATACCTGTTTCATCAATTCATCTTCAAAACTTCCAACAGACTATAGCAAGACAAAGAAAACAATAGCAATAGACACCTATGAAACGTAGCATTTCCATCATCAACACTGAAATTCAACTCATCAATGTCATTGAAGCTATTCATCATTTTGACTGTGAAGATAATTATTTGGTAATTGGTCAATTTAATATTCGACCTGAACGAATCCAAAAAATCGAAAAAATGATGGAAGAGCCTTCATTCAAACAACATTTCAACAAAATCATACATCTGCCATTATATCTTTCAAACAAGAATCCACTTCGTTTTATAGGGTATTTATTAGCATATATCAAGTTCTTCTTTTTAATCTTGTTTTCAAAGAAATTTGATTGTTGTTTTTTTGGCGTGGTAACTGATATCATTGTCAAACCCATTGTCTTTCTCACGCAGTATAAGAACCCCCAATGCATGCTCTGTGTGATTGACGAAGGTATTCGCGTAACTGAAGATGCCAATGAACGAGTCAAGAATGCAGAACTTATAACACTTCAGAACAAAAAAAAACCAAAGCTACTATACGGATATTACCAAGCAATAACAAGGAAATGGCTTTATCCCTCTATCACATACTTTTCCATCTTTCAACCTGTTTTGCTTCCTCAAGACACTCTTATACCTAACATGCATGTTTTTTTCAAGTCACATAGGATTTCTAACATCCAACTTTCAGATAATGCTATTGTTATTGTCGGGCAACCCTTCTATGAACTGCACATTACTTCTTTGGAAAAATACCAAGAAATCATATGTCACATTGTAAATCATTTTTCTAGTAGAACTATTTATTATGCTCCTCACCCCATAGAAACTGAATACACAAAATGGCTACCTCAATTGGTCAGCATCATTAAATCTTTTTATCCATTAGAATTAATCCTAATAAATAATCACATTGATACCCTTATTGGATTTTCTTCCACGGTTCTTTTCAACTATGCAACAATGGATCCTCAAAAAAATACATATTCGATATCATTAACAAAAGAAGACTATATTAACCCACCAACACAAGATCAAATAAATCTTTTCAATCAAAAATTACAACAATTTGGTATCCATATAGTCAATTCAAGTTTCTTTTTATAATACTTTTACAATGAGTCTTCCCATTATTATAATTCATCAAGGTAATCCATTCTACTTAAGCACCTGCATACATCATGCCAAAGTATATAATCCCAAAAATAAAATCTTTCTGTTAGGAGATGAAAGTAATCGTCATTTTGCCGACGAGCAAGTATCACACGTATTAATTTCGGATTACTTCACCCAAGCCAAAGCTTTTGAACCATTATACCGGCACCAAACCACAAATCCATATCACTATAATCTATTCTGTTTTCAAAGGTGGTTTTTACTGAAAGAATTTATGGAGGCCATGCATTTCGAGCATGTTTTTGTATGTGAGTCCGATGAATTACTGTTTTGCGATGTAGAGAAGGAAAGCCTAAACTATTTGAATGTAGATTTCACCCTTCTTAATGATCATTTGGCCAACTCCATCCTGATGAGTTATCCTGGAATTGTGAAATTTACAGAATTCTTAACTTCCGCATATTCTAATCCTGAACTAACATCCACCATTGACAAACTTTATCAAGCACTTTTCTATAATGGAAAACGTGTTTCTATGGGTGGAATTGACGATATGACCTTGTTTAACATGTATATTCAACAACACAGCTGCCAAATTCCCGACATAGGTTCTCCAATCAATGGATCTTGTTGGGATACTGGCATTCACCATGACACGGGTTTTCTGATGGAGAAAGGTATCAAAAAAATAACCTGGATAGATGACTTGCCATACGCCACTTATAAAAACGGGGAGTTGATTCGGATGTTAGGAATTCATTTTTTGGGTGGCCATAAAATGAAAGAGTTTTTATTTATGGTGGATGATAACAAGAAACACATTGACCCCAAAACGTTACGTTGGTTCATGGCCAAACAATGGATTATAAAGATATTCAACGGATTTAAGCGTTTCTCCTTCTTCTTTCGTCGCTTTATTCAAAAACAATCATGCAACTTCTGGCGTAAATGGTATAAAATTTAATCCTTTACTTCTCAATCTCTCCCATCCATTTGTCAAACTTCCATTGCTTATCAACACTAATCATCGACTCGATTTCCTTCCCATCAAAAACAGTACTTCCCGACTCTATTTTCCAATCCATATCATTCCAAGGTATAAACGTAACAGGTGTACCGTAAACGTATGCGATTCTTTCTGCTATTTCCTTTAAGGAGAAAGTCTCACCAGCGATGTTGTATATATTATTGTCGCTTTCTGCCATAATCATAGAGTCCGCAATTTGCTGGCAAATGGACATGACATGTGTAAGGGTCCGCTTAATGCTGCCATCTCCATACAAGGTTATAGTTCCTCCACTTTTCGCCCGATTGAGAAATGCTCCCACTGTACCATAAGAGAATTCCCCATCAAACTGGTTTCCATATGGTACACAAATTCGATATACCGTATATTTGATATCAAAGCAATTTGCATACATTTTCAAATATCTTTCGCAGGCCAATTTGTTGACGGCATATATGGTTTTGCCTTCCTTTTCCGCTTCTTCCATCAAAGGTTGCTCCACACCTTTATAAACCAAACGTGTAGAGGGGAATATGATTTTAGGCTTCACTTCCATGCCTCTCACTTTGGAAAGGACGTTTAACAACCCTATTTCATTAACCTCTATAAAAGTTCTATAGTTGTCAAAACCGTTTTTTGTGCCAGTAATACCTGAGAACACAAAGAGATAGTCCACATCATAGTTAATGTGGTCATAATTATGGCAAATATCAAACTGCTCGTAATGAATTACAGCAGGAAGATTCGGATTCGGTTCCGACTGGACATCGTATGCGGACACTCTAAAGCCTTTCCGACTCAAATAATAGGCCAAATGCCGTCCAATATAGCCATTCGCGCCCAAAATAGTACATGATTGTTGTTTGTCCATAATCCTATCTGGTTAGTTTTGCAATAGTATCCAAAGCCTCACTCTGTTGCAGTATGGCCGTGTAATGCTTTTCACGAAAAGCAGGGTCGGAAATAATATGATGGAACTCCATCATGGCCTTAACAAAATGATTGTCAGCCTCACAATCAATAATCTCTGTCTGATAATCATGCTCCCAGGTCAGTGTCGTGGCTTGGTCAACCTTAGGAGTATAGGCTTTGTTGACCGTCAGTTTTCCTTTGCTGCCCCAGATTTGATAGTTGCATTGGTAATAATTATCAAAACCGAAGGAGATGGACGCTCCTATTCCATTCTCTCCTCTTAAGAATGCGCTGCCATACAGACTGCTTTTATGAGCTTGATCATAAAAAACTGATGCTCCCTGGACCTTCAATGAATCTCCCAACAAATAAAACACGGCACGCACAGGATAACCACAGGCGTCAAAAATAGCCCCACCGCCAATTTCCCTGTCATAGCGGAAATTATCCGCATCCGGGAAGGGTGGAAAACCGAAGGATCCCGTAAAATAGCGGATCTCGCCAACCGCGCCATTAGCCAGCATTTCTTTCACCTTAAGGTTCTGGGAATGGTATTGGAACATGAAGCCTTCCATGAGCGCAACATTATGCGCGCGGGCATTCTGAACCATCTCCAATGCATCGCCCAATGTGAAAGCGATGGATTTCTCGGCATACACATGCTTGCCGGCGCACAACGCCTTGTTAATCCATTCCTTGTGCAAGCCCGTTGGCAGAGGAAGATATACAGCATCTATATCCTTCCTTTGTAATAATTTTTCGTAAGGAGCCATGGCCTCACATCCAAATTCTTGGGCAAATATAGTGGCCTTGTCAAGTGTACGACTGGCTATAGCAACTAATTCAAAACACTCTGGCAATGAAAGGATTGCCGGAATAACAGAGCGATGTGCGATATTGGCACAGCCCAATACACCAATGCGGATTTTTTTCATGTTACATTTCCAAAGATAGTAACGCCAATAAATTACGCGTCGCAATATTCAAATAATTGTTGAATTTCATAAAAAGCAGCAACTGTGAGAAGGTCATCCAAAAGTAATTTTCAGGCACCTCAATGGGAAATTCAGCAGGTGCCTCAATAATCATATTGAGATTTTGCTCCCGATAAAAACGTCCGCCTTCTTCTGATTGCAATGTTTTATGAATTATCCTGAAACCATTCGGTTTGAGAAAAAATTCTATAAAAGGAACAGAATATTCATTCTGATACTCATGATAATTACCCGTCAAGCACTGCACCGTCGGGGCAATTTCCAATACGTCAAAACAACCGATTTCAACTTTTGCCTGAACCAAAAAATGATATACTCCATTAATTTTTTTGATAATAAAACCTATCAAACCTTCTTGTGCAGGATGTATCATAGGCTGATCCCAAGTGGTTACTTCCCGATTGTCTATCTGTACCCGCGTTCCAATCACCCCAGTTTTGCACCGCATAAAGAGGAATCCTTTCCACTAACAATTCATATTTTGACTTTAAATTCGTCATCCACGAAAGAATACTTTCAAGATCTTTCAGGGGCTTCTCGTTACATAGCAGGGAGAATAGCCGCTCGTTTTTTTCTGAAAAATTAGGAATATCGTCTTGCAACGATTGTATGTTGTTGAAATTCCCATAATTGATGGCGGAAATCACCGTACGCGTATCCATATTCACCACATTATCCATTGACATCAAGTCTTTCAGCTGTTTCAGAGTGAGCCAAATGAAGTTGTCAGGAATTTCCAAGTGCTCACCTTCCGGAATTTCAATAATAATATTACGGTTACGTTTCTTGAAAAAACGCGCTCCTTGTTCCGATTGGAGCTGGTCAACCAATACCGTCACCTCCTTTTCCCCATTAAAATACTCCAAAAAAGTAGGCGTTTTCCCTTGATGAACACGAGTATAATTGCTCTTTGTCGCCTGAAGTGTAGGGGACAACTGAACCACATTGATATTCCCGGGCTCGATTTTGGCCTGCAACAAGAAATGCAAGATGCCATTTTTCATCTGCGTCAATATACCAAGAAAACCAATCTCCGGTTGGTTGATAATGGGTTGGTCCCAAGTTTCCTTCAAACCATAATTGGTATGTACGCGAATGCCATCAATACTAAAAAACTTTCCCGATATGTGTTTTATTCTTCCCTCTGCTCCATCATATAACCACTTATCCATCTGATTAATGGGGACTTGTCGAATATCAACCTTGATACTTTCTCGCTTTTCATACAGCCATTGCAATATTTCCTCAGTCGATAAATGTCCATAAGAGGAGGCCAATGCGGATTGAAGAAATTTAATATTTGTGGATGACTTCATTGTACATGAGTTTAGATGGCAAAGGTACGAAATTATTCGCTTGGATTGAAAAAAATTACCAGTATGAAATAATTTTCGTAAACTATTTCGTATTTTTGCATTTTAATATCTATTGTAATGAAAACATTTGATTGGAAATTATTTTTAAAGAATGCATGGCCTCATGTAGCAGCTGTTTTATTATTTGTTCTGTTAACTTGCACTTATTTTGCTCCTGTCGTTTTCGAGGACAAAGGCCTCCCCCAGGGAGACGTTTCCCAATCACAAGGATGGGGAAAAGACGGCAATGATTATGTTCAAGAGACTGGTAATGCCATGTATTGGTCTAATCGGATGTTTGGAGGTATGCCCCACAATTATACAATTGCAAACAAAACTTCCAATATTTTTCATACTTTTGAAAACCCCTTATCACTAGGATTACCCAAACTTCATGTTGGTTTGATGTTTCTATATCTGATAGGTTTCTATATTTTCCTTATTTCTATGGGGTGTAACCCTTGGTTGGCTATTCTTGGCTCCTTCGCATATGCTTTTGCCTCGTACAATCTCATTATTATTGAAGCGGGACATGTCAACAAAGGTTATGTAATGGCCACCATTGCACCCATTATCGGCGGTGTAATACTATGCTACCGGGGAAAATATCTATGGGGAGCACTCATTACCCTTATTTTTGTAGGCTTGAACGTTTTATGGAATCACCAGCAAATCAGCTATTATCTGATCCTTATTTTGGCTTGCCTTGCATTAGTGTATTTCATCTATGCAATTAAAGAACATACCATTAAAAATTTCATCATCGCGTCTGTCATCCTTGTCTTTGTTGCAGGTCTTGCGGCCATTCCATCTGCGGGAAGATTACTTCCTTCCATGGATTATGCCAAAGAAACCATGCGTGGAGGTGCTGTTTTACAGAACAATGCAGAGGGAGAAAAAGAGAGTTCTGGTTTAGAGAAAGATTATGCCTACCAATGGAGCTATGGTAAAGCGGAAACCTTGACCCTGCTTGTTCCTAACATGTACGGCGGAAGCTCTCATTACAATCTGGGTAATAATTCCGAATGTTACAAGGCCCTACGCGGCACGGGACAGGGAAAACAGTTCTGCCGCTATGCGCCTACCTATTGGGGCCCGCAACCCTTCACCTCTGGACCTGTCTATGCAGGCGCCATCGTGTGCTTCCTGTTCATCTTGGGATTGTTTGTCGTGAAAGGACCAGAAAAGTGGTGGTTGCTCGCCGCTACTATCATATCCATCATCTTGTCATGGGGTGGAAATTTCCCCGCAGTCAACAATTTCCTGTTCGATCACCTGCCCCTATATAACAAATTCAGAACACCTTCCATGGCTCTCATCATAGCGGGCTTCACCATGGCAGCCACAGCCGCTTTGGCTATCAAAGAAATATGCCAAATGTTTAAAGAAAAGAAAAATGCCTCCAAAGCAGGTAAATCCACATCTGATGAATCAAAGAAAGTCATGCGGTATGTCTATATCTCCGCTGCCATCACCGGAGGTTTATGCTTGATTTTCGCTTTGTTTGGCGGCAGCCTCTTCAGTTTCTCAGCTCCTGCCGATGCTAATTACCCCGATTGGCTGGTTTCCGCATTGAAAGCCGACAGAAAATCCATGCTCACTACCGATGCATGGCGTTCACTCGTATTCATCATCCTGGCCTTCGCATTGATATGGGCCTACATCAAATACGCCTTCAAGGCCAATTATCTTGTTATCGCTTTAGGCGCGCTGATATTGATTGATTTATGGACTGTTGACAAACGCTTCCTCAACGATGATTCCTTCGTAAAGAAAGAAAAAGCATTGGAAATCAAAGCCACACCGGCTGACGAGATGATTTTGCAAGATACTGATCCTGACTACCGTGTGCTGAACCTTACTACCAACACTTTCAATGAATCCACCACCTCCTATTTCCACAAATCCATTGGAGGATACAGCCCAGCCAAACTGCGCAGATATCAGGACATCATTGAATATCATTTTGCCAAAGGCATAAACATGAATGTGCTGAACATGCTCAACACACGTTATTTCATTGTCCCTGGACAAGACCAATCACCCATGGTTCAACGCAACCCCAATGCCTTGGGCAATGCATGGTTTGTGGATAGTGTAAAATGGGTCAATGGACCAGATGAAGAAATTGTGGCCATTACCAACTTTAATCCCGCTAACACTGCTTTCATTGACAATTGCTGGAAAGAAGATCTGAAAGGACTGTCAGATGTGACGACAAGCTCAGACTCAGGTGCTTCTATCCGATTGACCAATTACGCCAATCCCGGAAACCTCATCTATGAAAGTGACAATCCCAACACCCAGCTGGCTGTCTTTTCCGAGGTTTACTATAAGACTTGGCATGCCTATATTGACGGACAAGAAGCACCTCTTGTGCGTGTAAACTACATTTTACGCGGTTTGAAAGTCCCTGCAGGCAAACACACTATCGAGTTCAAGTGTATTGACGATGTGTTTATTCAGGCACAAAAGATTTCCAAAGCGGGCAACATCACTGTTGGCATTTTGCTTGTGCTTCTAATTGCCGGTTTAATTGCACAACCCATATTGAAAAAACGTAAAACCGAGGTAATTTCGGTAAAAGAATAGATATTTAACGACGAATAGCATTAGCTTCCCCTTTTAGAATATCCGTTCCATCAACTGCCACTTCTCGTCACTTCTGGCGTCGGCAGAGCAGCCTTGGAATTGGGCCACGTAGGCTTCCCACTCGGCTTGGCGGGGCAAGGTTGATAATTTAGCCATGTCACGAACAAAGTCGAAATCGTCTTTTACATCCATAATCATGAATAGCTGGCGGCTCTTGCGGTAGATTTGCATGTCGAGAATACCGACCTGCCGCTGCCCTTCGATGATTTCAGGCCAAACATGGGCATGAGCTTCCACATATTGAGCAATAAGCTCTTCATCATCTACCAAAGTCAATGTCTGACAATATCTTTTCATAGCATTGCATTTATCAGTTTGCGTTTTCAATTCTGGTCACATAAAGCGCATACATCAGCACTACCGCAAAGCAAAATGCTGGCACCAGATACGACCAATTAATGCCTACAGCATCCGATACCAAACCTTGGATGGGAGTCAAAATTGCCCCACCTAAAATAGCCATAATCAATCCACTGGCTCCAATTTTGGCATCTCCGGCACAGCCGCCACAACTTTCCTTCTCCACATCACCCAAGGCAATGCCATAAATCGTGGGAAACATCAGACTCATAAACATACTGACCAATATTAATGCAATGACCATAAACCATTGTGTACCTGCTGTAAACACAACCAAAAGTGTACACACCAGTGAAAGTAGCGAACCGAATATCAATAATTTAGATGGTTTGAAATATTTCATTAACCAGGTGTATACAAAGCGTGACAAACAAAAACCGATGATACTAATCAGATAAATTGTTGCCGCAGGTTTCTCCAAAATACCCAACTCGTTCATCACAATACGAATGGTGAAACTCCACACCCCGATTTGAGCTCCCACATAGAAAAACTGGGCCACCACACCGAATAAATACTTCTTATTAGAGACCAAACGTCTGATAGAGCTTCTCCAGCTGTTTTGGTTCATATCCGATGTATCATCCTTTCCTTCAGGCATTTTCACACAAAGCATCACCACCATCAGCATCACCAGCACACAACCCAAGCCAAAATAAGTTCCTGATACAGAATACAGAGAAATATCGCTCAAAATAAACGCCTGACTGAGCAAGATACCCGTGATGGATCCGAGAGGATTAAACGCCTGAGCCACATTCAGTCGCCGGGTTGCGGTTTCTGGGTCACCCATGCTCAATATGTACGGATTAGCAGTGGTTTCCAACACACTGCAACCACAGGCCAAGACATAGATAGCCACCAGATAGAAACCATACGAAGCCACCTTGGCAGCAGGCAGGAATAGCATAGCTCCCAAGGCATATAAGCACAAGCCCAGTATCACGCCTGCCTTGTAAGAGCGCTTGCGGATGAACAATGCTGCTGGAAAAGCCACGCAGAAATAAGCCCCATAGAAAGCCATCTGAATGAACGAGGTCTGGGTATCGCTCATGGACATGATGCGTTTAAATGCAGCTAACAACGTGTCTGTCATATTGTTAGCTAAGCCCCACAAAAAGAATAGAGAGGTGATCAGAATAAACGGAACCAAATATTTTTTTTCGAGAACTTTCATAATTTTCAGCATTACATTTGAATATTTACATTCTTTTTCGGATATGGATTCCAAAGGTATTTTCAATGGGTTGCTCGCTGATAAAAACAAAATAGCCACCTCCACCAGCCCCGCACATTTTCCATCCTAAAGCCTTGTCTTTATACTGTTCAAGAACTGGAAGCACCTCTGGATCAATCATGTGTGGAAACATTTTAATTTGGGCATTAAAACTATCTGTGGTGGCATTACCCCATGCCTTTAGGTCTTTTCGCAAAATAGCATCCCAACACGCATCCGCCGCCACACTCAAGGCTTTGGCATTTTCCTCGTTGATTTCGGTATCAGCCAACACATCAAACTGCTGTTTTCGAGGAAATAGAGGAAACATGCATATATGTTGTTCAATAAAATCCAAAATATCATCATCCAACACTGACTCAATATGATAAGGCCAATAGTCGTTATTGTAATCCAAACGGTTTAATCCCGGGAAAACGATACCAATGGCATCCTGGCTACCACTCACATACTGCGTGCCCGGTTTGTTTTCATAGCGGAAAATCATTTTGGCCAATTTTTCAGGGTCATCAGCTGGATACTGGTTGCCCCACATTTCAATGGCAGCATTTCGGGAGGAAGTACTCAAGCCACTGCGGCTATTGAAATGCACATCCGGTTCCAAGTTGATGGTAAGGACTGCCCCCGGATAATATTGGCTCACGAAAGGCTGGTCAAGCCAACCACCCGCCAAATCCAAACGATAAGGAATACGACATTGCTGACGCAGCGCAGTGGTAGAGCGAACTGGTAAATTACCATGCGGTAAACGCTGACTGACAACATATTGAATACCCAGCTCTTTACACAAATTCTCTTTTAACGGGGAAGCGCCATCACTATTCACAAAGAAAATATCCGGATGGAGTTCCTTCAATTCCTCCAAAAAATCCAACATGCCGCTACCTTTGCTTATCCATGCATCCTTAACACAGCGCAAAGCTTTAATCATATACAGCCGTTCTTCCTCAGGACAAACAGTCTTACGTCCTTTCAACTCAAAGATAGTCTTGTCAGAACCAATTCCGACATATAAATCGCCATACGATGCCGCCTCTTCAAAAAAAGCGACATGCCCACTATGGAGCATATCATAACAACCGCTTACAAAAACCTTCTTCTTCATCCAATGAAAATTTGGGCAAAAATACAAAATTTCAACTGATAAAACAAAGCCATTTATTGCATCTTTTTGGGGACGCACACAATAAATCACAACTCAAGATTAAAATTTCACTGTCTGCAATTTACTCAAGAATTTTATGTAAATTTGCAGATTAAAATCATCACAATGAAAAAAACTGCTCTTATTACGGGTATCACAGGTCAGGACGGCTCTTATTTGGCTGAGTTCCTATTGGAAAAAGGGTATGAGGTTCACGGCATTATGCGTCGTGCCTCCTATTTTAACACAGGCAGAATTGAGCATCTATACTTAGACGAATGGATTGAAGACATGAAACAAAAACGCCAAATCAATCTTCATTATGGCGACATGACGGATTCGTCTTCCCTGATTCGCATTATCCAATCTATACAGCCTGACGAAATTTACAACCTTGCGGCACAATCACATGTCAAAGTTTCCTTTGATGTGCCAGAATATACCGCTGACACAGATGCCATCGGAACCTTGCGTATTTTGGAAGCAGTTCGCATGCTGGGCATGGAAAAGAAAACCAAAATATATCAGGCATCCACTTCCGAATTGTATGGAAAAGTACAGGAAATTCCGCAATCCGAAACTACTCCCTTTTATCCGCGTTCACCCTATGGTGTAGCCAAAATGTATGGTTTCTGGATCACTAAAAATTATCGCGAGGCATACGGTATGTTCGCTGCCAACGGCATTCTTTTCAATCATGAGAGCGAACGCCGCGGAGAAACCTTTGTGACCCGCAAAATCACAATGGCGGCAGCCCGCATTGCCAAAGGCAAGCAGAAGAAACTATATCTTGGCAATCTCAACGCTATGCGCGACTGGGGCTATGCCAAGGATTATGTGGAATGCATGTGGCTCATTCTGCAACATGACAAGCCCGAGGATTTTGTGATTGCCACAGGTGAGATGCACTCCGTTCGCGAGTTCTGCACCTTGGCTTTCGCCGAAGCCGGCATCCAGCTCCGTTGGGAAGGGGAAAACGAGAACGAAAAAGGAATAGATATAGCTACTGGCAACATTCTGGTGGAAGTTGATCCCAAATTCTATCGTCCCACAGAAGTGGATCAATTGCTTGGCAATCCAGCCAAAGCACAGCAACTGTTAGGTTGGAATCCCACTAAAACGCCATTTAAGGAATTAGTGAAAAGAATGGTGCAAAACGACTTGAAAATCCTTTAAACTATTGTTTGACAATGGAAAAAAACGCGAAAATATATGTGGCTGGACACCGAGGCTTAGTCGGTTCAGCCATCATGAGATGTCTTGAAGGCTACGGATACAACAATATCATCACACGTTCCCATCAGGAATTGGACCTAAGAAATCAAGCACAGGTGAACCGTTTCTTTGATGAAGAACAACCAGAATTTGTATTTCTGGCAGCGGCCAAAGTGGGTGGAATATTAGCCAACAACACCTACCCTGCCCATTTCATGTATGACAACCTCATGATTTCCGCCAATGTGGTACATGCCGCCTACGAACACCAGGTTAAGAAACTGCTGTTTTTGGGCAGTTCTTGCATTTACCCGAAAATGGCACCCCAACCCATCAAAGAGGAGCATTTGCTGACAGGCTCCTTGGAGCCCACCAACGAAGGCTATGCACTGGCCAAAATTTCCGGCATGCAGATGTGCAAATACTACCGCCGCCAATTTGGCTGTGACTATATTTCCGCTATGCCCACCAACCTTTATGGCATCAACGACAATTTCGACCTGAATAGTTCCCACGTGCTGCCCGCCATGATACGGAAATTCCATGATGCAAAAGTCCAAAACAAGCCGGAAGTAATACTTTGGGGAACAGGCAAAGTGTTGCGAGAATTTCTATTTGTCGATGATTTGGCTGATGCACTTGTACACCTGATGAACCATTATTCTGCAGAAAGCCATGTCAACATCGGCACTGGTGAAGACCTGAGTATTAATGAATTGGCACTTTTGGTAAAAGAAGTCGTAGGTTATCAGGGACAGATTGTATATGACAGCTCGAAACCCGACGGAACACCACGGAAACTACTCGATGTCAGCCTATTACACAGCACAGGATGGCATCATAAAGTTTCACTCCGACAAGGTATTGAAATAGTATATAAGTGGTATCAAGAACAAAACAAATAAGATGAAACCGAAAGTCAGTGTAATCACCATCACTTTCAATGCTGGACGTTTTTTACAAAAAACCATTGAAAGCATTATCAATCAATCTAATAAAGATTTTGAATACCTGATTATTGACGGAGGTTCAAAAGACAATACGCTGGATATCATTCAGCAATATGAAAATGAGCATTTCACCTCGATGGAAGAAGCTCAAAAAAGAGAAGAGACTATTTCCCAAAAGATACTTTGGATTTCCGAACCCGACAAAGGTTTATACGATGCCATGAACAAGGGCATGCATCTCGCACATGGCGATTTCGTATGGTTTATCAATGCTGGAGACAAAATCTATGATGACACAACCATGCAAACGGTAGTGGATACTATAGACAACAATTCTTCCTGTGATGTGGTTTATGGTCAGTCCATTATCATTGACGAGGAGGATAACATCCGTGGTGAACGACATAAAATAGCCCCTAAAAACCTCACCAAAAAGAGTTTACTCAATGGATTAGTCGTATGCCACCAGTCCATTTTGGTTAGAAAAAACATTGCACCGGATTACGACATCAAATACCGCATCTCAGCGGATTATGATTGGGTGTGCAAAGTCCTGGCAAAATCAAGACAGAATTGTTATATCGACAAATACTTCTCCCGTTTCATGATTGCAGGAGTATCGGCACAGCAACGGAAAAAATCGTGGCTGGAGCGGTATGATAGTATGAAAAAACATTTCGGACTTTTACCGACCTTATGGGCACACTGCAAGATTATTTTGAAGTATCCGTTTTCCCACAAAGAATAGCTATTCCGCTTATAAAATTCCCTTGAAATATTCAATGGTTCTTTCCAAACCTTCTCTCAACTGAATGGTAGGTTCCCAGTCGAGCAAGGCTTTGGCTTTGTCAATCACAGGTTTACGCTGCTGGGGATCATCTTGTGCGGCTGCCTGATATACAATCTGGGACTTTGAGCCCGTCATTTCCACAACCAATTCAGCCAATTGCTTGATAGTAAATTCTTTCGGATTACCTAAATTGACAGGACCCGTCACGCTGTCATCAGTGTTCATCATTCTTACGAAACCTTCAATCAAGTCATCACAATAGCAGAAGCTACGAGTTTGCTCTCCTGTACCATAAATGGTAATATCCTTACCTTGAAGAGCCTGCACAATAAAATTGGAGATCACGCGGCCATCATTCGGATGCATGTGAGGACCATAGGTATTGAATATTCTGACCACCTTGATATTCACATTGTTCTGGCGGTGATAGTCAAAAAACAAAGTTTCAGCACAACGTTTGCCCTCATCATAACACGAACGCACACCAATAGGATTCACATTGCCCCAATATTCTTCCGGCTGCGGATGTACGAACGGGTCACCATAAACCTCACTGGTTGAAGCCTGTAAAATCTTCGCATTGATGCGATGAGCTAACTCCAGCATATTTACAGCTCCCATCACCGAAGTATTGATGGTTTGAATCGGATCATATTGATAGTGAATCGGAGACGCCGGACAGGCCAAATTATAAATCTGGTCAACTACAATATAAAAAGGTTCAGTAATGTCGTGTCTAATCACTTCGAAATAAGGATTATTCATCAAATGAACGATATTCCGTTTGCTACCTGTAAAGTAATTATCCAAACAAATAACCTCATTTCCGTCCTTCAACAATCGTTCACACAAATGAGAACCTAAAAAGCCTGCACCTCCTGTTACCAATATTTTTTTCATAAGCTGCAAATATTTATCATTTAATTATTTATACAATTCTTCTTGATTTTTCTTGGATGCTTTTCTTGTGATAAACTCATTAATAAAGCCTGTTCCATATCCAAACAGCTGGGAATAGCAGGCGGCTATAGACATCAGTGCGATTTTGAGCTTTTTGTTTCGGATGTATGATTCCACAAAAATAGCCAAGACATAGACTGCTATGGGAAGAAGCCAAATCCACCAATAAGTCCAACGACATATCAAGGATATGATAGCCGCCAACACCAAGAAAATATTACCAATCACAAAGCAAGCCGGCAACATGTGAACCAATTTCAAAGTGCCCGGATGCAAGGTATTCAGCAAAATTCTTGCCTTACCGAAAGTGTTCACCTGACGGAAAAACTTTTTCAAATCGACTCTTCTCTTATGAAAGACACGGGCTTCTGGAAACAATCTGGTCTTAAAACCAGCTTCTTTGATACGGAAACTCAGGTCGATATCCTCGCCAATCATGTTTTTGTAACCACCAATTTTTTCGTACACTTCCTTGGAAATACCCATGTTGAAGGATCTTGGGGAGAACTTGTTCACATTTTTGGTTGCACCGCGGATTCCACCTGTCGTCAACATCGAGGTCATGGCATAACTAATAGCCTTCTGCATATCATTGAAAGAGCTGTCTGCAGCATCCGGTCCTCCGTAGCAATCCACATAATCCTCATTCAAATAACGTTTCACCGTTTCAATATATTCCGACGGCATGATACAATCGGAATCAAAAATGATGAAATAATTTCCAGAAGCCCGGTCCATGCCATAGTTACGTGTTTCGCTACGGCCAGAATTGGGTTTGAAATAATAATGAATGTCAAGTTTGCCTTCGTATTGCTTACAAACATCCTCGCAACGCAAACTTGAGCCATCCTCAATAATCAGCACCTCAAAATCCTTGTCGGTCTGCTTGGACAAACTTTCCAGCAACTCCGAAACCTCATCCGGACGATTATATACTGGAACTATGATTGACAGTTTGATATTCTCCACTTTCTCTTAAATTATTTTAATCTGCAAAAATACAAAAATTATCAATTAGCAAATTAGCAAATATGTTACTTATGCTAAAACAATCTGCAAACGGGCTAAACGCTCTTCTACCAATGTCCAATACGCTTCCTGATACTCTTTTGGCAGGAACGATTGCTGGATAATTGGTTGCCATGCTTGACATTTCTTACTGAATCTATGAAAGATATTTGCGATGACCTTGTCGGGAATATCTGCTTTTTGCATGGCCTGAACAAAGTCATTCATCTTTATTTTCCGTTTTCTCGCATTCAGTGTCAGAGCCAATTCTTCTTGATCTTTCGGATTCACAATAGCAGCATTCAGCAAATCGTAGGCAGGTGTCAGACGAATTTCATCATCAGTCGGGTTATACAAAGCGAAATTTTTTAGATGCATGTCATTATTGCCTGTCAGCCAGCAAAATATCAGCAATTCATAATAACGTGTCAAATCCATCTCAGGGACAGAAGAATACGTTCGAATCACTTTTGCAACCTGTTCGTAAGAACTTTTGTATTTGTATTCTGTCTGACGCTCAGAAAGCTGACACAAATCCTCCATAGGAATTTTGTCACCCGAAGGAGTCCTGTCAATGCGTCGGGTGATATAGCAAAGCTCACCATCCTTCATTCTGATGAGAGAATGCGGAACAACTTGAATACCAAATTGTTCAGCCAAACACATAGTTAACTGTTCTACCTCAGGCAAGAAGGGATACATTTCCGTTTGAGGTTTGAGAATAAACCCTCCCCATAGGCCCACAATAGTCAGACGGCTACTTCCTTTATGTTCATTGAGATGCAACGAAATTTTTGGCTGAACTCCTGTCAAAGTGGTTTGACTCTGAATGATTTCAGCAGCCAAGGAATCCATATCTGCCCGTGTGTAATCCAATATAGGGGCAGGGGAAACTCCAAAAAACTTCCGTGCACACGAGGCGTGAAAATCCACCTCGTCTGGAAGCAATTCCTTATTACAATACAAACACTTACTCATCTTCTTCCCGGATTTCAATAACACTTAAAGCCCCTATACAATCTTTGCAACAAAGCAACAACAATGACATCCTGTCCAAAGAACTGATGTCGGTATTGCGCAAAGCCACATCCAACAACCAACCTTCGGGAATCAGTCCGTCGAAGGCCGGAAACAGGACATTGCTTTCGTAAGGGATATCAGTCAACGGCAATGTCAGACTGACCGGCTTGGCATCAGCGAGAGACAAATATTCCGGTAAATATTCGAACCGGTAACCTGTATCTGTTTCAGAAAGTATTCCTGCCAATTGTTTCTTAAAATATATCTTAGCTCTGCGCATGTTCTCGTTTTTGAGGTACTAATTCATAATCAAACAAGTTGAGGACTTTGTTCACTATATCCATTCTCTGTGAAGTTTTGCCTTGTTCCAGCTCGCGAACAAAAAAAAGGCTTACCCCGGACCGATAGGCCAATTCCTCTTGTGTGAGTCCATATTTTTTGCGTAGTTCCTTTACGCACATCGACAAACGTGTTTTCATAATTTTATATGATTTCGTCTGCAAAAATACAAAATTTTATGATATTATATGCATTTTCATATAATTTTTATTATAGTAATTAAATTTATATGGTTTTACATATAATAATTAATTCTGAATAAGACAGAAAAAAAAGGAAAGTATATTATGGCATGTATGAAGAAGCCCTACTTATTCTGTGCCTCGAAGAGGCACCATCTCAATAACCCCGCACGTAAGTGTGGGGTGAAAGGATCCACACAGTATCTCCAAGCCTCGAAGAGGCGACACCGTGAACATAATGAGCTAGTCTCAGACTGTCAAGATACCGTGGCTTCGTAACCTCATTCCTCCCTTTCGCGGCATGCCAGACATAGCATCAGGGCAGGTATGCCCCGTGCCGCGAGGAGATTAGACTAGGCATTCCAGACCCCACACTTACGTGCGGGATTACTAAAATTCGACCACTTCGAGGCCGTAATCTAATTCGTCATACAAATGAAATAGAAAACCAATTATATTTATTGCATCAGTATTATGTTGTAAATAAGTGCTTGTTTTTTCACCACGGATGATATCAAGATTTTTTTATTATCTTTGCACCCGAAAAGGTATAAATATTTATATTATTATAAATTTATACCCGAAAGAATATAATTGATTGATTTTTAACGATTTTATACCCGAAAGCATATAAATTATGAGCGAAACAAAATTGTCGAAATTTGTAAAAGAACAACGGAAGATATATCATCTAACCCAAGTGGACCTGTCAGAAAAATCAGGTGTGGGCCTTCGGTTTGTCCGTGATTTGGAACAAGGAAAACCCACCATACGAATGGACAAAGTGAACCAAGTGCTCAACATGTTCGGGGCTGAACTTGGTCCAATAAAAATGGAAAGGGGTGAGCTATAAAACAAGCAGAAAACCATAAGTGACATTCATGACCAAGCAGGAACAGATACATAAAATACTGAAAGACCACTGGGGTTACGACAGTTTCAGGCCACTGCAGGAGGACATTATCCTGTCGGTGATGGACGGTCGCGACACCCTGGCCCTCTTGCCCACCGGCGGTGGCAAGTCCATCTGTTTCCAAGTACCCGGCCTCGCCCTCGACGGACTGTGTATCGTCATTTCGCCACTCATAGCCCTGATGAAGGACCAAGTGGCCAACTTGCGCAAACGCCATATCAAAGCCGCAGCCCTATATTCCGGCATGAGCAAGCATGAGATCGAACTGGTGCTCAACAACTGCACCTTCGACCCGGAATTCAAGTTTCTGTATGTGTCGCCCGAACGCCTCAAAACCGACAATTTCCGGGCTACGCTGTCACATCTGCGCGTCGGACTGATCGCCGTCGATGAGTCGCACTGCATCTCGCAATGGGGTTACGACTTCCGTCCTCCCTACCTCGAAATCGCCGAGATACGTCAGTTTTTCCCGAAAGTGCCCATGCTTGCGCTGACCGCCACCGCCACTCCCGAAGTGGTGAAGGACATCCAAGACAGACTCCATTTTCCGCAATACAATGTTTTTCAGAAAAGTTTCAAGCGGGACAATCTGACCTATTATGTTGTAAAAGAAGAAGATAAAAACAACCGTATGTTGCGCATCATGCAGCGCTTCCCCGGCACAGGCATCGTATATGTGCGCAACCGCCGCAAAACACAGGAGACCGCCGAATTTCTGCAACGCAACGGCATCGCCGCCGACTTCTACCATGCCGGCCTCGACAGTGCCACCCGCGACCGCAAACAAAACGAGTGGATGCAAGACCAGACCCGCGTCATCGTGTCCACCAACGCCTTTGGCATGGGCATTGACAAACCCGACGTGCGTTTTGTCATCCACATCGACATTCCCGACACCTTGGAGGGCTATTTCCAAGAGGCTGGACGCGGAGGCCGCGACGAGAAAGAGTCCGTGGCCATCATGCTCTACGACGATGCCGACATCCGCGAACTGAAACGAAATTTCGAGCTGACTTTCCCACCCATTGAGGACATCCGCAAAGTATATAATATATTGTGCAACCATTACAATATAGCCCTCGGTGACGGAGCTGGCCGCACTTTTCCTTTCCGCATAGGCGAACTTCTGAAACCCGCCGCCATGAATATGGTGGCCATCTACAATTCCATCAAGTTTTTGGAAAAGATGGGCATGGTTTTTCTCAGTGAGGATGGGAAAAGCACCTCACAACTCAGCATGAGCATCGGCGGAGAGCGGTTGACAATTTTTGAAGAGAAAAACCCTGAATACGACGAATTTATCAAACTGATTCTGCGCTCCTACAGCGGTCTTTTCACCCGCTATGTCAAGATTGACGAGGCCGAAATCGCCCAGCGTGCCGGCATTAGCGAGGAAGAAGCCGTCAGCCTGCTTCACAAGCTGGCCCGCATGGGACTGTGGAGCTATTCGCCCAAAACCGAACAAGCGCTCATCACCTTCCTCACCCCACGAGTGGATGAGGATTACCTGTACTTCAGTCCCGACATCTACAAACGACGTAAAGAGGTGGCGCAAAAGCGATTAGACGAAGTTTTGCACTTTGTTCAATGCGAAGACACCTGCCGCAGTCAGCTGCTTTTGGCCTATTTTGGCGAGCATAAAAGTCCCGCCTGCGGTAAATGCGATGTGTGCCTGAAAGTGCACAAAGAAGAGGTAAACAATAAAGACTTTAAAGACATTAGTACAGAAGTAAAAAAAGTTGCTGTATCAGGCATAAAAGACATTAAAGACCTTATTATCAAGGTTTCCCAAAAATTCACCCAAGAAAAAGTGGTGAAAGTGGTGCGATGGATGGTGGATAATGGAGAGTTGAACGTGGAAACGTGAATACGTGGAGACATGCACTGCGTGCATTCGGGAAGACGAAAAGACGGAAAGATGATCATCGTCTTACCGAGCGAATGTAATGAGCGACTCCCCGAGCGAGCATAGCGAGTGTCTCCCCGAACGAACGAAGTGAGTGTCTCTCCGAGTGAACGAAGTGAACGACTTAACATAAACAAATCAACATAAAAATGAAACGCATCCTGACATTAACCCTAATGGTGATCCTGTTTGGAACAGTGGCTTCCGCACAGGAAAATTTAGTTCAATACGTCAATCCCCTGGTGGGCACGGACTTTCACGGGCACACCTACCCCGGTGCCATCGTGCCGTTTGGAGCGGTACAGCTCAGTCCCGACACCCGCCTGGACGGCTGGGACGGTTGCTCGGCCTACCACTACTCGGACAATGTGGTGTACGGCTTCAGCCACACCCACCTCAGCGGTACCGGCTGCTCCGACTATGGCGACATCCTGCTGATGCCTTTCACCGGCAAAGCCTCAGTCATCAACAGCGAGTACTGTTCAACCTTCTCTCACAGCAAGGAAATCGCAGAGCCAGGTTATTACTCCGTATGGCTCGACAAGTATAAGGTAAAAGCTGAACTGACCTGCACCCCACGAGTGGGTGTGCATCGTTACACCTACCCCGACAACGATATACCCAAAGGCATTATCCTGGATTTGAAGCATCGTGACATGGTGTTGAACAGCGTCATCAGCTATGACGCCAAGGCCAACAAAATCGTGGGTTTGCGTGATTCCAAAGCATGGAACGAACACCAGAAGCTGAACTTTTCCATGCTCTTCTCCCAACGCATCGCCAAAGTGGAGTTCTATGTGAACGACCAGCGTGTGGATTCGGTCAACGCCATCACCGGAACCAACTGCAAAGCTATCATCTATTTCGCTGAAAACACCAAGCAAGTAGTGGTGAAAGTGGCCCTTTCCGCCGCCGCCCTCAACCTGAATGATGCCGACAAGAACCTGAAAGAGGTTCCCGATTTCGACTTCCACAAAGTCCACCACCAAGCCCGTGAAATATGGAACGAGGAACTCAACAAAATCGTGGTGGAAACCAATGACACTGAACTTAAAAAAGTATTCTATACTGCTCTGTATCATTGTTTTACATCTCCTTATCTATTTAATGATGTGGATGGAAAATACCGTGGTATGGACGGGCTGACGCATCAGGCCAAAGAACACAATGTCTATACTGTTTTCTCCCTGTGGGACACCTACCGCGCCCTGCATCCGCTGCTGACGCTCATCGACCGCAAACGCACAGATGATTTTGTCTATACTTTCATGCGCCATTATGAGCAAGGCGGCATGCTGCCCGTATGGGAACTGTCGGCTTACGAAACCTGGTGTATGATTGGCTACCACAGCATTCCCGTCATTTACGACGCTTATCAGAAAGGCATTTTGGACCATTATTCTGATTATGAGAAACTCCAGATGCTCAATGCCATGGTGGCCAGTGCCAAACTGAATCTTCTGGGCCGTCCAGAATATGCAAAATACGGTTTCATTCCCTCCGATTACGAGCACGAATCCGTTTCCAAAACTTTGGAATATGCCTTCGACGACTGGTGCATCGCCCAATTCGCCAAAGCTATAGGACAAGACGATGTCTATCAGGAATTTATCAAAAGATCACAATTCTATAAAAACATCATGGATGCCAATGGTTTCATGCATCCCAAAGCAAATGGAGGCTTTCTGCTGCCATTCAACCCCAAAGAAATCAACAATCACTTTACGGAAGCCAACTCCTGGCAGTATTCTACCTACGTGCCCCATGATTTCAATACCTACGTGGATTTGATGGGCGGAACAGCTATCGCGGAACGCTTATTGGACAGCCTCTTCGGCACAAGTTCTCTCACTTCTGGTCGCGAGCAGGTGGATGTCACAGGTCTGATTGGACAGTACGCCCATGGCAACGAACCCAGCCACCATGCTGCCTACCTGTATAATTTCATCGGCAAGCCCTGGAAAACCCAACGCATGACCGACAGCATCATGCACAGCCTTTACACCTCGCAACCCGACGGACTGTGCGGCAACGAAGACTGTGGCCAGATGTCCGCTTGGTACGTGCTCAGTGCCATGGGGTTTTACCCTGTTTGCCCCGGCGACAACCATTACATCATTGGCAGCCCGATGTTCGACAAGGTCACCATCAACTTGGAAAACGGCCAGCAGTTTGTCATCACCGCCACCAACCGCAGCCGCAATGCCTGCTACATCCAGTCCGCCAAACTGAACGGACAGAAATACGACAAATCCTATATCACCTTCGAGGATATCAAGGACGGTGGACAACTCAACTTTGTCATGAGCACGAAACCCAACACCAAATGGGGCGTGGGCAAGGGAAAGCAACCCGAGAACCGACTGGAGCCGGCCATCACCATCGTGCCTAACATCAACGCACCACAGCAGACTTTCAAAGACCAGCTGACGTTCAACATCAGCCTGTTCCAACCTGAACAAATCAGCAACAGCAAGCTGGTTTATCCCGCCACCACCGACAAAATCTATTTCACCACCGATGGCACCGAACCCGCCAGAAATTCAAGATTGGAATACACCGGGCCCGTTACCATCAAGGAGAACACCACCGTAAAAGCAGTAAGCTACAACGAAACAACTGGTTACAGCCCAGTTGTCGAGGCCAAATTCTACCAGTTTGCCCAGGATAAGAACATCATGCTACACTCCCAATATTCCGAAATGTATTCGGCAGGTGGTGACAATGCGTTATTGGACGGCATCCGCGGCCAGACCAACTTCCGCTTAGGCGGTTGGCAAGGCTATCAGGGCAAGGACTTCGAAGCCACCATTGACCTGCTGAAAGTGAAAGACATCCATAAAGTGAGCGTAGGTTTCCTGCAAGATACCCGCGCATGGATTATCTTCCCGACCTCTATGACGGTGGAAGTTTCCGAAGACAACGTAAACTTCGAGCCTTACGGCACTTTCGTCAATCAAGTCCCTGCCAACAACTATGAGGAACAGGTGCAGGAATTCACAGTGAGCAAAAACGCCAAATGCCGTTACATCCGCATCACCGCAAAGACCTTCGGCAAACTTCCCGACTGGCATCTAGGTGCCGGTGGCGACAGCCACATCTTCGTTGATGAAATAACTATAGAATAATACCTTAGTCTTTCACGCAGCGTACTGAAAAACCTAAAAAAGTGTCGCCACTGTCTTCCTGTACATTAGCCATTCCATAATTGATATTACGGTAATATGCCGTGTTTTCATAGGTATCGTGAGCAGTAGCTGTCCAGAAACTGGCGTTATAGCCGAAACTGGGATAATCTCCAAAATAATGAAAACAACCGGCAGGAAGGGCTGAGAATCCAGTGGCGTTGTTTGAGCTCGGATTATTGCCAGGAGCATCGGCCTCATCAGAAGTGTTCCAGCCCCAATTGACAGTCAGTGCCTTAGCCAAATGTTCGGCATTGCCACCTGCAACGTATTCAGGCTGTGTTTTCATGTAATCGAGCAGCGCTGTCCACTCCGCATTACTGGGCACATGCCAACCTTCAGGACAAACACCCTGTACATGGCTGGGATTAGTATTACTGCCGTTAGATTCATGCATTACAGCACGCCAATTATACAGATAACCGTAGGTGGACACATTGGATGGATTGCCATGAGGAGCATAACGGAAGGGGGATCCAGTACTGGGCATCTCTCCCTCTGGGATTGACGTTCCATCTGCATAACGCGTGGTACGCAAGTTCTCCGCCATCCACACCTGATTGCCTAACTTCACCGCATCATAACTGTTACCATCAATGTCAGTCACCGCATCGGTCAGAACTTTATCTTCATCTTTTTTTACCTTGTCTTTTTTGCACGATGTCATCAACATCGCTACGGAAATGACCATTATCATTCCAAATATCAATATCTTTTTCATTTTATTATTCTTTTTAATTAATCCATGAAATAGTTTTTGCAAAAATACATAATTTTTTTTTAATTCAAAATTCAAAGTCCAAAATTCAAAAAAATTCTCAGTTAGTCATTTACTACTATTGCAATAAAATGGGAAATTTTTGTAAATCACATCGTATCAAATATTTACAAAAAATTTTCGTTTTTTTGATTTGAAAGACAAGGCAGAGTGCCAAAGGCACTATATTCTATTAACCCCGCACAACTTGTTGTGTGGGGCGTACAATGACAGGTCCTGTCTGCGTGCTGAAAGCACGCTACATTCTCTTGCTGTAGCGTACCTACGGCACGCTGAAGTAGTGCAGATTGCTGTATACCCCACATTGCGCTACGCTTATGCGGGGTTAATAGGATTGCGTGCTTTCAGCACGACTAATCGCTTACATTGTATAACACTTTATAACGCACTTTTATCACTATCCTAAACAAGAAAATATCGCCACAGTAGTTTTTGTCATTTTTAACTTTCAGTTCTCAGTTTAATTAGCACATTAAAAAATTCCGTATCTTTGCAAGTTAATTCAAATAAAAATGTACAGTCTGTATCTTAAAGAAATAAAGTCCTTCCTGAGCTCGGTACTGGGGTACATCTTCATCGCCGTATTCCTCATTGTGGCAGGGCTTTTCCTTTGGGTCTTCCCCAACATCAACAACGTTATTTTCGCCGGTTTGTCCGACATCCAGGGCTTGTTCAATGTGGCGGAATTCCTCTTTATTTTCTTGGTGCCTGCCATCACCATGCGCTCGTTCGCTGAGGAGAAGAAGAGCGGCACCCTCGAGCTGCTGTT
>CADCNH010000012.1:80206-113847 GCA_902802755.1 uncultured Bacteroidota bacterium
AGTTCCTGGCCTGCCTTACCTTACTGGTTATCACACTGATACCGACGCTGGTTTACGTTATCACGGCGTATCTCATCGGTAATCCCGTGGGCAACATCGACATGGGCAGCACCTGGGGCTCTTACCTCGGACTGGTACTTTTAGGTGCCACTTTTATCGCCATCGGACTGTTTTCTTCTTCCATCACCAACAACCAGATTGTGGCCTTCATCATCGCCGCCCTGCTCTGCTTCATTATGTTCTTCGCCTTCGACTTCATCTACTCCTTCTCCGCGCTTGGCAACTTCGGCTACTACATCAAAACCTTGGGTATCGCCGAACACTATTCCGCTATCAGCAAAGGCGTTATCGACAGCCGCGACCTGATATACTTCCTCAGTGTCATCTTCCTCTTCTTATTCGGCACCAAAATCGTATTGTTAAACAGAAAATGGTAAATCTTCTATAGTCATGAAAGAAAAAAACAACAACAGCCAGCGTTTTAAGAAGAATGCCATCACCGGGTTGATTGTCAGCCTGCTCATCCTGATCGCCGTCAATATTCTCTCTTCTTTTTTCTTCTTCAGAATTGATTTGACCAAGGATAAAAGACTCTCCCTTTCACCCACCACGATTCAGATGCTGAAGAACCTGGATGACAAGGTTTATATCCGTGTTTTTCTAAAAGGAGACAACCTTCCTGCTGATTATCAGTTATTTAGAGAAAAAACAAGAGACATACTTCAGGAATTCAGAAGCTATTCCAAAAATATCCATGTCGAATTTATCGACCCTGTGAAGGACAAAACGCCAGAGGAAGTGAACACTATTTTCGGCGAGTTTGCCCAGAAGGGGCTGAAGCCCATCCCCATCAGCCGGGAGGACGCCAGCGGTTTCTCCACCCACTATATCGTGCCGGGAGCCATGATTGCCTACCACAACAAGGAATACCCCGCCACCCTCATTGTGGCCGACCCCAGCGGCAACGACTGGCTGGAATACTCCATTCAGGAACTGGAATACAACCTTGTTTCCTCCATCCGCAAACTTATGACCGAAGGCAAACCCAAAGTGGCGTTTCTGGACGGACACGGCGAGATGGACTTCTACTCCACCTCGTGGATGGCATGGCAGTTGCAACGATTTTACAATGTGGACCGTGTACGCATCAATGGTAGGGTGAATGCCCTAAACAATATCGCTGTTGAAGACTCTGTCAGTCAAACATTAACTGTGCGCGGCAACAAATACGATGTGCTGATTGTGGCCCAGCCTACGGAACCCTTCCCCGATGCCGACAAGTACGTAATCGACCAGTTCTTGATGAAAGGCGGCAAGATTCTGTGGCTGATTGACGCTACCGACGCCTCTGCCGACAGTTTGCAGGACCGTCCCGAGTTTTTCGCCACGCCCCGCAACCTTCGCCTCAACGACCTGTTTTTCAGCTATGGTGTACGCCTGAATCCCAACCTGATCCAAGACCTTAGCTGCCAACAGATTCCCATTGGTGTAGGACAAATCGGCGACCAGCAGCAATACAAATTCATGAATTTCCCCTACTGCCTCAAAGTGGTCAACTTTACCGACCATCCTATTGTGCGCAATATCAAAGAGATAAAATCCGATTTCACAGGCACCATCGATTTTGTGGGCAAGGACAATGAACTGAAGAAAACGCCTTTGCTTCTGACTTCCGAGCGAACCAAACTGGTACCTGCACCGGCCATTGTCACCATCAATGTGGGTCTGGCCACTCCTAATTTGCAGGAATATGCCTTCAAGTACCTGCCCATCGCCGCCATCGTGGAAGGCTCGTTTGAGTCCGCCTTCAACGGCATTTTGCCACTGGAGTTTGACACTATGAAAGCCCTCGGTTTCTTGCAGAAGAGCGAACCCACCCGCCAGATTTTTGTAGCCGATGGCGACATCATCCGCAACTTCATCGACCGCCAGCGCAACCAGCCCTACCCCACCGGTTATGACATCTACACCGGCGTGATGTACGACAATACCGATTTCCTGCTCAACTGCATCAACTACCTCTGCGATGACGACGACTTGCTGCAAATCCGTTCCAAGAACTTCAAAATCGGCTCTTTGGATCCCGTCAAAATCAGAAACCACAAGAATCTGTATTCAGTCTTGAATATTGTCGTTCCTTTGGCGTTGATACTGATTATGGGCATCATCCTGATTATCATCCGAAAGCTTAAATATAGCAGAAAATAAAACACTGTGTCACAGCTTATTGACCAAATCCTACAGCACAAAAGCGTTTCGTTTGTCGGCATGGAGAAAAACACCGGCAAGACGGAAAGTCTCAATTACGTGTTGCGTGAGCTGTATCAGACGGACAAGAAAATCGCCATTACCTCCATTGGCATTGATGGCGAGAGTGTCGATCAGGTGACCGAAACGCCCAAGCCGGAGATAGAGCTGGCCAAAGGCACCCTCTTCATCCCCTCCGAGAAACACTACAAGGAGAAACGCCCCACCTCCGACATTCTGGATATTTCCAACTTCAGCACTTCACTAGGCAGATTAGTTACCGCCAAGGCGTTGCAACGGGGCAAGGCCATCATTTCAGGCCCCAGCTCCACAGGCCGCCTCAAACAAGTGCTGGCTGAGATGCCCCGCTATGGGGTGGACATCACCTTGGTGGACGGCGCGCTGTCCCGCAAAAGTTTTGGTGCCCCCACCATCACTGAGAGCCTCATTCTGAGCACTGGAGCCGCCTTGTCGCCCCACCTGCCAGAGCTGATTCGCAAGACCCAGTTCACCTGCCGTCTCATCCATTTGCCTGCCTTCACAGCCACCAACACCGACTGTCTCGCCGATGTCAACTCTGGCTTATGGGCACAGGATTCTGAGGGCCAGTGGCACGATTTGGAAATCCCCTCCACCCTGCTGCTGGACAAGTACAAAGACCGCTTGTTCAAATATGGCAACAACTTTTACATCGGAGGCATCGTCACCGACAAAATCTTCGACTATCTAAGAATGCAGCCTAATATCAGCAAAACCATTGTCATCGTGAAAGATTTTACCAAAATCTTCGCCGTTCCCGAGTCAGTCAATGCCTTCCTGAAGAAAGGCGGGCAATTATTTGTGTTGTATGCGGCGAAACTGTTAGCGGTGTGTGTCAACCCCACCTCCCCCACTGGCTATAACATCAACTCCGCCCTCCTCCGCGAAAAAATGTCAGAGGCATTGCAGTTGCCTGTGTATGATGTGAAACAGATTTAGGGATTAGGTTATAGGTTTCAGGGGACAAGGGACAGGTTACAGATGTAATAAGGATATATTCTTAGTGAGACGAAATTAATAATATACAAAAGATGGTATTAGGTATAGTCATTTTATTCCTATTCGCAATCAGCATTGCCCTCAGCGTGCGTGTACTTTTTGCCATCAAAAATGGACAAATTGTCAAGCACGTCCGTTTCCTAAAATACGTGAATGTCATTCACCTTATCGCCGTAGGCTTATGGTTATTAACTCTTCCCTTGTCTGATGTTTTTATGTGGGGCAAAGGCGAAGCAATATTCTTTTTTTTCATATACGCCCTGTTCAGTGTGACAGCATTGATAAGCAATATCGTTGTACTTGTAGGACAATACATAAGCAAGAATAATTCGGGGGAATAATATCCCGATAGGGATTTAACATCAATAGAACACATAGTATCATAGCACAATTATATCCCGTAAGGGATTTAATATAATTATATTAAACCCTCTGCGAGGGTAATTAGGAATGGAAACGCCTGACGATTTCTATTGAAATTAAACCCTCTTACGAGGGTATAAATATTGATAAATTCATACCAACATCTATTGATATTTATTCCCCTGACGGGGAAATAATATCCCGAAGGGATTCAATCTCAATAGAATACACGATATCATTATACCTATCATATCCCGTTAGGGATTTAATATGTACATTAAAACCTTTTGCGGTGGTATAAAATGGAAATTCCCTTATTTTATCAACCCTAACAGGTAATTCCCGTAACCGCTCTTCAGCAGCGGCTGGGCGATTTCCTCCAATTTGGCAGCATCGATAAAACCTTGACGGTAAGCCACTTCCTCAATACATCCCACTTTCAGGCCTTGACGATCTTCCACCACCTGCACAAACTGGGTGGCATCAATCAACGACTTGAAAGTACCTGTGTCGAGCCAGGCCGTACCACGATCCATCTTGCAAACTTTCAGCTTGCCAGCTGCCAGGTAATATTTGTTGACATCAGTGATTTCATACTCGCCACGGGCACTAGGTTTGATGTTCTTGGCCACCTCAACAACTGTATTATCATAGAAATACAAGCCCGGCACCGCATAATTGGACTTCGGCTGTTTTGGTTTTTCTTCAATGGAAACGGCTATCATGTCCTCGTTGAACTCCACAACACCATAGCGTTCGGGGTCGGAAACATGATAGGCGAAAATGACACCACCATCGGGATCATTGTTTTCGGACAAATGCCTTTCGAAACCACCACCATAGAAAATATTGTCACCCAACACCAAGGCAGCTTTGTCCTGACCAATAAAATCAGCTCCTAAAACAAATGCCTGAGCCAGTCCGTTAGGCACATGTTGCACCACATACTGGAAGTTGCAACCCAAACGGGAACCGTCTCCCAAAAGACGCTCGAAATGCGGCAGGTCATGCGGAGTGGAGATAATCAGAATATCCCGAATGCCCGCCTGCATCAAGGTGGACAGCGGATAATAAATCATCGGTTTGTCATAAATCGGCATCAACTGCTTGCTCATGGCAAGTGTGATGGGGTGTAATCTGGTGCCGGAGCCCCCGGCGAGGATGATACCTTTCATATTATTTTGAATATTATGTTATTGCTTTTACTTTTTAATTCAAAATTCAAAGTTCAAAATTCATTTTTTTCTTTATCTGTAAATTACATCATTATTTTGAATTCTGGATTTTGAATTCTAAACTTCCTATTCTCTATAACCCTTTCACTTCTACTTAGAAGTCTAATCCCATCTCCACCTTGGCGGCTTCGCTCATCATCTCGAAATCCCAAGGCGGGTCGAAGGTCAGGCGCAGGGAGACGCCCTTCACTCCCTCAATCTCCGACACCTTTTTCTTCACCTCCACCGGCAAAGATTCCGCTACCGGACAATTGGGAGCGGTAAGGGTCATCAGGATATTCACAATATTATCTTCTTGAATTTCAATATTATAAATAAAGCCCAAATCCCAAATATTCACCGGAATTTCCGGGTCATAAATGGTGGATAACACTTCAATAATCTGTTCTCTTGTAGGCATAACTTCACGAAATAAAATGCAAAAATAACATTTTTTGTTGAATTGTTGAACTGTTTATTTGTTTAATCGTTTAATTGTTGATTCGTGAAGACGTTAAGTCATTCGCTGTGCTCATTCGTCAAGGCGCTATCGTCTTAACGAGCGAACGAAGTGAGCGTCTCCACGAACATACGAAGTATGTGTCTTCACGAATAAAATCATTGGCACATTAGCACATTAACTAATTAGCACATTGAAAAATTTTGTACCTTTGCAGTTTAATATCTTTCTGCATAACATGAAGAAAATCATTTTATTCCTAATTGCCGTTATGTTGCTGAATGTCAGTTGCCGGCAGGTGTATGACAACAGCGACAAGATGATTTTCCGCTATAACGAGTCGTCGGGCATCAACAGTCTTGACCCGGCTTTCTCCGCTGGCCAATCCATCATCTGGCCCTGCAACCTGCTGTACAATGGCCTTGTTGACCTGGACGAGCAGATGCGCGTTGTGCCCAGCATCGCCAAATCATGGACCATCTCGCCTGATGGCACCGTATATACCTTCACCCTGCGCGATGACGTGTATTTCCACCAAACGGATTTCTTTCCGCAAAAGCGCAAAGTCACTGCCGACGACTTTGTCTATAGCCTCGGCCGCATTGTCGATGGCAGCGTGGCCTCGCCAGGAGCCTGGATTTTCCAAAAAGTGAAACGCGACAGCGAAGGCAAGCCAGCTTTCAAAGCCCTCAACGACAGCACGTTTCAAATCACACTATCTGAAGACTTCCCTCCGTTTTTGGGCATCTTAGCTATGAAATACTGCTCGGTGGTGCCCCGTGAGGTGGTGGAGAAATACGGCAAGGATTTCCGCACCCATCCCGTAGGTACTGGCCCGTTCAAGTTCCAAATTTGGGAAGAAGGCGTAAAATTAGTGCTGCGCAAAAATCCCGACTATTTTGAGACCGACGAAGAGGGTAATCGCCTACCCTATCTGGATGCTGTTGCCATCACGTTTATCGTTGACAAGCAATCTGTTTTCATGGAGTTCATGAAAGGCTCGCTGGATTTCATGTCGGGTATTGACGCCTGCTACAAGGATGCTTTGCTGACCAAGACCGGCGAGTTGAATCCCGACTATGCCGACCGTGTCCAATTACTGACAGGTCCCTACCTCAACACCGAATATTTGGGTTTCATGTTGAAAGATGACGGCCAAGACAATCCCCTGCTGAAAAAAGAGGTGCGACAAGCCATCAACTACGGTTTCGACCGCGAGAAGATGATGCGCTACCTGCGCAACAACACGGGCTATCCCGGCACCAGCGGTTTTGTGCCGATGGGCTTGTCCTCTTTCGACACCTCCAAGGTGAAAGGCTACAACTATAATCCCGCCAAAGCGTTGGAACTGTTAGCCAAGGCCGGCTATCCCAACGGCAAGGGACTTTCGCCCATTCCGCTTTCCGTATCCGCCAACTATCTCGACATCAGCCAATACATCCAGCACGAATTGGAACAAATCGGCATTCCCATCACACTTGATGTGCAACAGGCTGCCCAACAACGGCAGATGATGCGCAACTACCAGCTGCCCTTCTTCCGTGGTTCTTGGATTTGCGACTACCCCGACCCTGAAAATTACTTGTCACTGTTTTACTCCAAAAACCTCCAACCCAACGGCTCCAACTACACGCATTATGTCAACCCGAAATACGACAAACTTTTCGAAAAATCGCAACGCTGCCTCAACGATTCCCTCCGCAACCTCTACTACACCCAACTCGACGCCATGCTGATGGAAGACGCCCCGGTGGTAGTGCTGTACTACGACAAAGTGCTGCGTTTCACTGGCATCAACGTGGAGGGTCTGGGCACGAACCCTATCAATATGCTGGACCTGCGACGGGTGAAAATAAAACTGAAAACTGAAAAACGTTAAGACGTGGAAACGTGGAGACGTGGAGACGACAAATACTCCTTCTAATAGAAAAAAAATTAAACTTGAATACAAAATATAATGTGCCAATTGAATTTTGAAATTTGACTTCTAACCCCTGACCCCTATAACCTGTAACCTGTAACCTAAAAATTGGCACATTAGCACATTAACTAATTAGCACATTATAAACATGTTATTCAAAGATGTTTTAGTGGATGAGTCCCTGAAAAAGCGCCTCATCAGTTTGGTAAAAGAAAACCGCATCAGCCATGCACAATTGTTCCTCGCACCAGCGGGTTCCCATGCCTTTGCTTTGGCCATGGCCTACGCCCAATATATCTGTTGTGAGCATCCCGGAGAGGACGACTCCTGTGGAGTCTGCCCATCGTGCGCCAAGTTTGCCAAGCTGTCGCACCCTGACGTCCACATCATCTTCCCGAACTGCACCACCACAGAAGTCAAGAAAGACCCGGTCTTCACCAAATTCTCCGCCAAGTTCTGCCAGTTTGTTCTCGACCATAACTACCACATCGATATCAACGATTGGCTGATGGAGTTAGGTGGAGAAAATAAACAAGCATTTATCAACACCCGTGACTGCTCTTATATCGTCAACCAAAACAGCATCAAATCGTATGAAGGAGGATACAAAATATATATTTTATGGTCAGCGGACCGCCTGTATCGGGATGCAGCACCTAAATTGCTGAAAACGCTGGAAGAGCCCGAGAACAAGACACTTTTCATCCTCATTACCGAGAACACCGACAAAATGCTCACCACCATCCTGTCGCGTACACAACTGGTAAAAATCCCCAAACTGAAATCCGAAGTCATCCGTCAACAATTGTCTAAAGACTTCAACATCAGCGAGGAAGACGCAGCTGATGTGGCTGTCTTGGCAGATGGCAACTATAACCGCGCCATCGAACTGATAAACGACAACAGCGAATACAAGGAGACACTGGCCCAAATCCAACTGCTCTTAAGCAGTATGCTTGCCCTCTCACAACCCGTTCCCAACAAAGCGGAAGTCAACTATTTAGAGGTTCGCGACTGCATAGATGCCATCATTTCACGCGGACGCGAATACCAAAAGAATTTCCTGTCCGCATTCATCCGCATACTTCGTTCTATGCTGATGAAAAACAGTCATCAAGACGCTATTAGCAAAGCCAGTAGCACAGAAAGTGCTATCATATCGCAATATGCCAAGGCTTTCAACTTGAAAAATGTGTCACAGATTTTTGACGAGTGCAATAAAACCCTATACCACATCGAACGCAACGGAAATTCCTCGTTGGTATTTACGGATTGGTATCTGAAGGTGGCAGAGTTGATTGCTCCTCGCCCTTGACTCGCGGAACAGGTCTCACATACAGCTCTTCAACAGTCTCCGGACGGTAGAATTGCAACCAACGGAAATCCTTAAGCTGACGGTCTTTCGCAGGCAATTCCTTATCTGAATATATCTTTCCGTCAGGATCATTGTAAAAAACAATACCATCAATCTCATTCTCCGAAAGGATAATTTTCATCTCACTGGTGGCCGACACATTCACACCCAATAAGGCTGTGTCCTCATCTGTAATGAAATACACGCACTCAGCATTGTTGTAAACATACACCGTTTGCAGTTGCTTATGCTGAATATGTCCTTCTATCTTGGCTCCTTTAATCTGATTAAACTCTGTTTCATCAAATACTGATGATACAATAAATCCAGATTTATTAAGCGTAACTATCACATTCACAGAATCTTTCAAATAAAATGTAATAGTATCCGCTGTCAACTGATTATCACCTGACCACATCACCGGATTATGAAACATCAGAATTGTCGAATCCTTGACATTGTACGCCAACGAATCGCAAGCACCCTGCATGTCATGGCGGTAAAATTTCACCCTGTTATAGGCCGAAATATTTTGCGGATCCTGCAAGCTATCGAACAAAATCCGTAATGTATCACAATGCAGATACAGCGAGTCCTTACTTTCGTCAATCAAAATCAACTGGTTGCTGTCGGTAGCGGTGGAATACCCACCCAACTCATGATGTTCCACATAGTTTCCTTTCAAAACATACCCTTTTGCCGTATCTGAAATCACCACGTTATTCCATCCTATTCCATAACGGAGATTCCGGTCATAATATACACTGTCCGCCACAAGTTTCTGCGTGGAATTATACAATTCAACATCACCGACAAGCGTAGCCAAATCCGATTTGGTCTCATACCAACCGGAAGAGGTGTATATGGTGTTCTCATCCGAAACCATGTGAGTGCGGGAAACAAAATAGACGGTTTCCTGTAAGGTATTATATAACAACGTGTCACAGTCCATCATATAACTTGAGCTCTGCAATAAGACACTGTCTTGCAACCAGACCTCATCGCTCTTGGTGTAATAATGGCCCACCTTACTGCTCAAGGTATCTTCCACATTAATCATGGTGCCACCCGTAAGATAATAACCGACATCAGTACCCAGATCATATATCAAACTGTCCGAATAAAGATGCGAGACTCCATGCACCATCTCCACATTCCTAGCTATAGAAGCGGTCTTCTCATTGCCACTGTAATATGCCTTTTTGCCATATAAGCGCACCGAATCGCCAATCAAGATCCGCACAGGTTTGCCAAAAGCAATCAGGTAGTTTTCATTCTCATAGAAATAAGCGCTGTCGCAGTAGCCGGTGGTATTATCATGCTGAAAGACCACATGACCTAAAAGACGTTGGGCTCCGGGCAGAAAACCTTCATCGTATTCCAATAGGTCGGCACGGGTATTGATTTTCCGGTTCGACTGGGCATGACACAACTCCTGCGTCATCAGCAGACACAAACCCACAAGAATAAACCGAAAAACAAGCCGTCTTCTATTCATTAGCCAACACTTCTCCATTTACACTGACAATTCTATCATTCTCATACACAGTTACTTTCACCGTATCACCCTCATTATTCAGCTCTATATCCTCTCCGTTCTTCTGATTGTTTTGATAATGAACCACTCTAATCAAATTTCCTTGAAGATTATAACCCTTCTGCACGCCATTACCCTTGTCAAATTTTCCTTCGCCAATCAAAACACCACGGTCATCATAATAACTCCAATCGCCATCAAAAAGGTCTTCATAAAAACTTCCCTGTTCAACTATCTCACCATTAGGATAATACAGTGTATAAGGTCCATGTTTTTTTCCATGTAGATAATGGGTCACAGAAGTTTTATATCCTTTGATATGATAACACTCCTCAGTGCCTTCCAATACATCATCTTGATAGGTACAACGAGTGTCCAATCGACCGTTGATATAATATTTGACGAAATCACCATGACGCTTGCCATTTTTCATCTCCATTTCGATTTTCAAAGGGTGTGGAGCGTTAATAAAATAGTATTTGCACAAGCCGTTTTCCTTACCGAAACGATAAGGTGTAGATGACTTTACGCTTCCATCTTCAAAATACTCCACCTTAGTCCTGGTGCACGATGATAGCACCACCACATTCATCACCAGCAGAGCTATAATTTTGAGATTTTTCATGTTATTTTAATTAAGAACTAAGAGTTAAGAATGCGTTATTACTGAATTTTGAATTATATTTATGACACTACCCCGGCCTACGGCCACCCCTTCTAAAAGAAGGGGAATTTATTGTTATCAAATGACCGTAAATAATAATGACAACAACAGACCTAGATAAGTGCCTACGGCATAGCCCACCAAACCGATCACAATACCGCTAATCAGCACCTTACGGTTGCCCATGGCACCTACCACTGGCGGAATAAAGGGAGGAGAGCATAACAGTCCAACCTGGCCAACCACAAACAAATCGCCTTCCACCTTGAAAAAACGACAGATAATCAAGTGTATCACCAAAGCCACCAGCATAATGAAAGCGATAAATCCCATCACTGCCAATGCCGAGGAATCAATGCTGTAAATATCGAATTTGGAAGCCACCACCACACTGAAAATCAGAATAAAGAACATACCCAGTTCGAAGGTTTTGGGAAGATTCCGTATCCAAGGAACAAAAGAAGCGGCGATAGCCAAGGTGGTAATCGTGAGAATAATCACCAGCTCGTTGAGTGGGGGGGTAATCAGCAGGGAAAGACCAGCTCCCACAGCCAACATCAGCACAGAAAGAAGCAAGCCCAACAACATCTTGCCAAAAACACCTTTTGAGAACATGCCCTTATACTCCTCAAAACTATCATCTTTTACATCAGCATATTCAATGTCATCACTTTGTGAATTTTCTTTCTCTTTATAAGGCAGTAATTTACGAAACAATTTATAACCTCCAGCCACAAAAAACATAATCAGCGGGAAAGTCACAATCATTTCGAAAGTCAAGGCAATGGACATGATGGTTTCATCGACATGCAAGGCAAGACCCAGCGCGGAGAAATTCATGGTGCCACCCGTATAAATGCCTGTCATCATAGCCGCCACATCGCCAAAGTCCTTGATGCCGGCATTGCGAAAAACGAAATAACCCAAAAGCACGGAGGTCACAATAGCCACCAAACCACCTATCAGCACAATAAATGTTTTGGGCAGCGACTTGACCCACAATTTGAAATCCGAATTGAACAGCATCAGCGGAATGGCCAACGGAACTGTGATATTCATCAACATATCACTAATGCTTTTCATCTGCTCGGCCCCTGCAGCCTCTCCTGTTGGGATCAGTCCACACAACGCCAAAATAATACCCACCGCATACGCCATAATCACCGTCCCAATCTTCTTTACCACCTCGAATCTGTTGTATAACAGAATGATAATCACTGGTGCCAAAATGTACACTATAGTTATCAAAATCACATTCATACAATAGTTTTTTAAATAAATTGCAAAAATACATATTTTTTTAATGTGCTAATTAATTAATGTGCTAATGTGCCAATTAATTTCGTGGAGACACTCGCCTTGCTCGTTCGTTAAGGTATAAAAATGGAGAAATAGATTCCGTCTTCACAAATGCACGCTGTGCATGTCTTAACGTCTTAACGATTCAACAATTAAACAATTAAACGATTAAACATCCAACATATCAACAATATTTACTATCTTTGCACGTTTATTCTGGCAACTATGGTAGAACTCATTTTAAATCAGATAAGAGACAAAAAAATCATCATTCTCGGCTTCGGCAGAGAAGGTGTCTCCTCCTACCGCTTCCTCCGAAAACACTTCCCCGACATGGATATTGTGGCAGCAGATAGGAGCGAAAACCTTAAAATTGATGACTATAAAGACGATAAGCATCTGAAGTTTGTCATCGGCAAAGATTATGACCGTAATTTAAATGATTATGATCTGATATTGAAAACCCCTGGCGTCAATTTAAATAACATCAACTATTTCATTCAGCCACACAGGATTACTTCACAAACCGAGTTGTTTTTATACGGATACAATCATCAGGTAATCGGGGTTACCGGCACCAAAGGCAAAAGTACTACTTCCTCACTGATTTACCATATCTTGTCCAATAGTCGTGGAAACACCTTTTTGGCTGGCAATATCGGCATACCCTTTTTCGACATTGTGGACCAGTTGGATGACGATTCTGTCATCGTAGCGGAATTGTCGGCCCATCAGCTGGAATACACCACCATTTCGCCTCATATCGCACTCTTGCTTAATATCTATCAGGAACACCTCGACCATTTCGCCTCACTCAGCAATTACCAACTGGCCAAGATGAATATCACCAAGTACCAGGAGGAATCAGACATCTTGATATATAATGCTGAAGATGAGCATATTCCAAATCTCATCAAGAGCCACAACTATCAACGCAAGATGCTCAAGTTCAGCAGTCAGCATGCCATCGACACAGGCTGCTATTGCATTGACGATACGGTGATGCTTGTGGATAAAGGCCAGGTGTTGAGCGAATATGACCTCTACCGCTACGACCATCTTCCTGGCCGGCACAACTACAACAACATCATGGCGGCCATTCTGGCTGTCAAACAGTTCGGCATCAGTGATGAGGATATTTTAAAAAATCTGGCTACTTTCAAGGGTTTGGAACACCGCATTGAATTGGTGGGCACCTGCAACGGTGTCAAATTTTACAACGACAGTATCTCCACCATCCCCGAAGCGGCTATTGCGGCCGTCAAGGCTCTTCGCAAAGTCGACACCCTCATTATCGGGGGCTTCGACCGCGGCATCAGCTACGATATTCTGATCGACTATCTGCACGAAAATCCCATTGCCCATATCGTCTTCACCGGTCCTGCAGGACAACGCATCAAAAGCGAGTGGGAGGCAAAATATCCTTTGCCAGAATCTTTTATCATCGAAAACGATTTCTCCAAAATTGTCGATTACTGTATCCATAATACTACAGAAGGCAAAGTCTGCCTGCTCTCTCCCGCTGCTTCCAGCTACGACCAATTCAAAAACTTTGAGGAAAGAGGCAGGTGCTTCAAAGCCGAAGTTCAAAAACACATTGACACCATTAACCCCAATGAAAATGAATAAATTCCCCTTTTTATTGATCGGTCTATGCTTTTTGCTGATTTCATGTGTCAACGCACAATCAGAAAATGACGAAGACCTAAAAGTGGAAACCGAAGAAGTGATTTCCATGGCTATGGATAACCCCAACTTCAACAAAACTCCCGCTGTAAAACAGGAAGTCTATGAGGAAGACTTGTCGGGCAACATCATCCTGTTGGATGACGAAAGTTTTGCCGCCAGAATCACCGATATCGACAACGTAAAAGGATTACAGTATAAGGGCATGACTCCCTGCATAGTGGACTTTTACGCCGACTGGTGCCGTCCGTGCAGTGCCCTGCACCCCATTCTGATGGAACTCGCCAAAGAATACAAAGGCAAGTTGATCATATACAAAATCAACACCGACAAGGCTACCAGTACCGCCACAGCGTTAGGTATCACAAGTATTCCCACACTGCTTTTCTTCAAAAGGAACGCTCAACCGGGAGCCATTAAAGGCGCTCTGCCTAAAAAGGAATTAAAAGAAGTCATTGAGCAGTTTCTTAAAGAAGAATAAATTTTCTAGACTTGAAAAAAACATGTTTTTGCTTCTGGCTTAGCTTTATGATACTGTGCAACGCTTTTGCGCAGCTGTCTGACGCATGTACCACGACAGCCGAAAAACTGGAAAATATCGGGCAACGTTTCTCCCAGCTCAACAGCAAGGATCCGGAAGTCATCACCTTGCATAATCTTTTTTTACAGGACTGTCTAAAGGAACTCAATGACATCAAAGACAATGGTGACGACCTTCTATATTACTGCCAAAACAAGAAAGCGCTGCAGAAACAAGCATTGTTTTTGTTGTCCAAAGCCGATTCTCTCAACGAAGTCTTTGCCGAGCAGGTCAAAAAAGTGGATGAACTTTTTTACCAGAAAGCCAAGATCGAATACATTTTTGCCGATAATGACAAGGCAGAGTACTACCTCAACCGCGCCTTGCAGTTCAACAAGCACAATGTAGATGCGTTACTGCTAAAAGTCACACTGAAATTTGAGGAAAAAGATTACGAGGAATGTTTGACACTGTTCAAAGAGCTATTCAACCATAACGAACTGAGCGAGCAGCAAGAAAATGAGATATACCAGCTGTCATCTGCCTATTACTACGAGGTGTACAATTTAGGCGACTCGCTGGTCAAAGCCGACAAGGGGGCCTACGCCATCGACCTGTTCCAATTGTTGGAGACCTTCTGTCACGAGATTCCCTCTACTTACTGCAACGACGACTATTACCATGGCATAATGCGTTCAAAGCAAGGCGTTTACGATTCCTACATTGCCATAGCCCGTGCCGCCCGCGAACGCAAGAACTATGAGCTGGAGCGCAAATTCCTCCGCTACGCCGAAGAATACCTGAAGGAGAACGGGATGGAATGATATGCTTCTTAAATTTTTTTTACATTTGCATCGTGTTTTCACATAACATCACAAATTTTATTTTTTTCTAAACCCATCAAGCAATGAAAATCCTTAAATCAAGCTTTATTTTGGCAGCTGTATTGTCAGTATTGATGCTAACGAGTTGTTCCAATAACAACGAAAACAAAAGTGAGAACGGAAGCGAATGCCAGGTGCAAAATTCAGAAGTAGTGTCTTTCGACGAGGTGTTGATGACACGAAGAAGTGTCCGTAGCTACGACGCCAGTAAGACCATCACCGAAGAGGAAGTACGGGAGCTGCTCATTTCCACGCAAGAGGCACCTTCCTGGGCCAATCAACAACCCTCGAAATACTATGTGGCTATGAGTCCTGAAAAAGTCGAGGCGGTAGCTAACTTGGTAGGTGAACGCAACAAGCAGAACATTGCCGGCGCTCCTGTTCTGATTGTGTCCACTTTCGAGAAAGGCAAGTCAGGTTTCTTTCAGGGCGATCCGGCCAATGAAGTGGGCGATGGCTGGGGAGCCTACGACAACGGACTCAGCAACGCCTATTTTATTTTGAAAGCTCGTGCCAAAGGTTTCGACACACTCATCATGGGTATGCGCGACTCTGATGCTCTCCGCACCTTATTCAACATCCCCGAAAACGAAGCTATTATGGCGGTCATCTCATTGGGATACAGAGCCGATGAGCCCAAACAACCCAAACACCGTCCATTAGAGGAAATCGCACTGTTCTTCTAAGACTCACGTGCAAAAATTGTGGCCTTGCTGCCCGGCACCATAGAGGATACTTTCGTGACGACAGACTATTTGAGAGAACAAGGACTCTCAAACGAAATCATTGAGGGAGTATTGTCCGTCACAAAACGCAAAGGCGAATTGTATGACGATTTCGACAATGTGCCGCCAAAAATCCGATTGGCAAAAAAGTGAAAACAGCCGATCTGGAGGACAATATGGACATCCGCCGGCTAAAAGAAATCAAAGAAACAGATGTCGAACGGCTGCGAAAGTACCTGCGGGCATGGCAGTATCTGAACAATAGCTGAATGGTCAGAATCTCCGCAATGTCTTCACGTCAAAGGGATCAATAGAGAATATGTCGTCGCTGCTAACACGGATGACAAGCAAACCATCTTCGTGGGCAAGCTGATCCGCCCCTCCCTCGTAATTGATGGCAGCAATAGCAGCAATGACCTCCTTGCCGTCATATTCGGGAAAAAGAGTTTTAAACATTTCCATCTGCCGAACAAAACGCTTCACTTTCCTCTTTGTGAAATCAGCTTTTACCTCCACTGGCACGATGAAGGTGTCATTACCCAACAAAACATCCACTTCCATTTTGTTGTTTGTCCCGGGCTGCTTCGGCCTTATGTTCTTTCCATAGTGAAGTAGATCCAATCCTGCATCCTTAAAGATCTTGTCAACGGCAGAACTCGCAAGTCCCTCCACAATGTGGCCTGTAGCACCAAGAAACTCGACGGAAATTCGTCTAATTGCCGCATTTGTCTCATCTCGACTCTCCTTCAACTCTCTTGCGAACTCTTCTTTACTTTCCTTCATCTCTCTATCAAACTTTTCATCCCTTTCCTTCATCTCCTTTGCGAACTCTTCTTTACTTTCCTTCATCTCTCTATCAAACTTTTCATCCCTTTCCTTCATCTCCTTTGCGAACTCCTCTTTACTTTCCTTCATCTCTCTATCAAACTTTTCATCCCTTTCCTTCATCTCTTTTGCGAACTCTTCTTTCCTTTCCTTCATCTCTCTATCAAACTTTTCATCCCTTTCTTTCATCTCTTTTGCAAAGTTTTCATCCCTTTTCTTCATCTCTCTATCAAACTTTTCATCCCTTTGTTTCATCTCTCTATCAAACTTTTCATCCCTTTGTTTCATCTCTTTTGCAAAGTTTTCATCCCTTTTCTTCATCTCTCTATCAAACTTTTCGCCGCTTTTTTTCATCTGTTCTGAATTTTCCCCGAAAAGCTTTTTTAGCTCGTGGATTTGCATCTTATGTTCAATTATAGAAGCTTTTTGCAACTGGGCGATCTCTTTCAAACACTCTTTTATAGCTTTAATACTACGATCGTGTTCCAGACGGGAATTTTCCAGCCATTCGTACCGTTCACGCATTTCCTGTGATAAACTACTATTATCCATACGCAACTTGTCAATTATGACATCCTGTCTGCCTATTCTTTCGGTATTTTCCAAGACCAGTTGTCGGAGTTGAGACTGATTGGATTCCATCAATGTGCTTGCCGTGATATTTTCCATTTCTTTCGAGATTATTTTCGTGTTTTTCAGTAATGAATTCTCGATACAAAAATACTACAATAAAACTTTACACAAGCAATATGTTGAATTTTTTTATCACCTGATAATCAATATATTGAGATAAAAAAATTAATCAAAATACAAAATATTTATTAATTTTAAATTTGTATTTCGAAAGTTTTTAGAATTACACCGACACGATTTACACCCAAAGTGAAAAGTCAACAAAAATATCTTGAAAATCCAAAAAATGGTAAAAAAAGAGTATGAACAAAAATCCCTATTTATCCCTATGGATTCAACGCCACCGGCGAACCTAACTTTTCGAAATCGTCATTACTCCTCAAACGATAATAATTTCCACCGTAATATAGATAATACTGCTGGTCATAATAGATGACCTCCACTTTTTCAGCAGATATACCTTTGACCCGCAATACATTTCCTGAAAGGTAGTAAGTTATTCGGTTCTTAATGGGAGTGCTCCATTGCTGAACATCGATAAAATCAATCGTGCCTTCTGTGGGTGTACTATCTTTAAAATCAGCATCTTTACACTGCACCCTGACATTTTTCCTGGAAAGCATTTTGTCCACCACAACCACATCCTCGCTGGCCAGTTCCGACTCACCCGAATAGCTAAATTCCACCTCATCAAAACTTTCCTCATTATTTGCAAGCAACAGTGAGTCTGACATTTCAGCCTTGGCATCATCCGAAACTTCAGCCGACTCTTTGCGTACCACATTCACATATTTCACTATGGTATCCTTTGTGTTTTCAGGCTTGTAAATATGCTCAAAAGTCTTTGTAATGGATTTTGTATTATTCTGAATCATTGAAAAAATCACAAAAGAAACCACACTGATGGCAAATCCCGCAATCAATCCTATCGCGAAGAACAACCACTTTCCTTCTTTTTTTTCTTGATTTTCAGACATTTACAATAATATTTAACCGCTATTTTTCTGTAACAAAAATACATTTTTTTTTGATTTGCAAAAACAAATTTTTAGCAAAAAAACCAATAAATCTGAATCAATGAATTTTTTTTGTATTTTTGTAGGTTAATTTAAAATAAAAAAGATCATTCTCATGAAGAAACTTATTGTTGTCCTATCCGCTATTTTCTTGTTGATTAGCAACCTTTTCGCCCAAGAGACACCTGTTACCTGGAACTTCAAGACGGTGAAAGTCAACGACTCTGTTGCCGAATTACAGTTCCAAGCTGCCATCCAAGATAATTGGCACCTGTACTCGCAAAGCCATAACAACGGCATGGAAATGCCCATCGAGTTCAGCTTTACACCTGCCAACAACTACAGTCGTATAGGCAAGGTCACCGAACCCAAACCCATTGTGCATTATGACCCAATGTTCAACGACACCTCCAAGTTTTTTGTCAACAGTGTCACCTTCAAACAGAAAGTGAAGGTACTGCAGAATGAGCCTTTTGCTATTAAGGGCAGAATATCAGGACAAGCCTGCATTGACGGTCGTTGCGTTGCCCTCGACAAGAAATTCAGCTTCGACATCCAAGGCTTTGACCATGCGGTGGCTAATGAAGTCGTCGAGGAAAACATTACGGAAGAAATCACAGAAAACCCTACTGTCCAAGCTGCTTCAAACTCCAACGATAGTGAACAAGAGGAGTCATTATGGTCCTTCTTTATCGTGGCCTTCTTAGGTGGTTTGGTAGGTTTGCTCATGCCTTGCGTCTTCCCGATGATTCCCATGACCGTATCCTACTTCATGAAATCCGGCAGCAAAGCCAAACTGCATGCCCTCATCTATGGTCTGTCCATCGTGGTGATATACGTATTTTTTGGTATCATTCTATCCTTGATTTTTGGACCTGATTTTGCCAATATTCTTAGTACACACTGGATTCCCAACATCATTTTCGCCATCATTTTCGTCATTTTTGCCTTTTCTTTCTTTGGCTATTTTGAGATTACTCTTCCCAGCAGCTGGGTGAACAAATCCGCCAAAATGGAGAATACCGGTGGCATCATTGGCATCTTTTTCATGGCTCTAACCCTGGTACTGGTATCATTCTCCTGCACCCTGCCCATCGCCGGTGCCGTTGCCCTCAACTCTGTCGGAGGCTCTCTCCTGAAACCTATCATTGGCATGTTGGGCTTCTCTTTGGGTATTGCCATCCCCTTCACTCTCTTTGCCTTTTTCCCTGGCCTGTTGAAAAAAATGCCGAAATCTGGCGGTTGGATGAACACACTGAAAGTGGTTTTAGCTTTCATCGAGTTGGCCTTCGCCCTTAAATTCATCAATGTGCCCGACCAGACATACCACTGGGGTATTCTTGACCGTGAGGTCTATCTAGCCCTGTGGATTGTGCTCTTCTCTCTCATGGGCATTTACCTCCTCGGCAAAATCAAATTCCCCTTGGATGATGATATGCCTGTGCAGAAAAGCCCCATTCGTTTCACTCTGGCCATCGCCACTTTTGCTTTTGTCGTCTATATGATTCCTGGCATGTTCGGTGCTCCTCTCAAAATCATCTCAGGCTGGCTACCTCCGATGACCACACAGGACTTTGACATCAATCAAATTGTACGCCAAGAGTCTGGTACCAAAGCCAACAATACCCTTCCACTGGATGAAACCGTATTATATGCCGACAAACTTGATCTTCCCCACGGCATTCAGGGTTATTTCGATTACGACCAAGCCTTGCGTGTGGCCAAACAGCTGAACAAGCCAGTCTTCATTGACTTCACTGGCCACGGCTGTGTGAACTGCCGTAATGTGGAAAACGCCGTATGGATTGACCCACAAGTGCGAAAAATGTTCGCCGACGAATTCATAGTGGTTGCCCTGTATGTGGATGACAAGAATATTAAACTTCCTGAAGACCAACAAATCAAAGATGAAGATGGCGACCCCATCACAACTTTGGGAGGAAAGAACATGTTCATTCAAAACACCATATACAAAGAAAACTCGCAGCCCTGCTACTTTATAGTCGATCATGATGGTTCCGTGCTGGCAGGTCCTACCTATTATGAGAAAAATGTTGACCGATATATGGACTTTTTGAAAACTGGTATTAAAGCTTATCAAGAAAAACATCAATAAAAGATGAAAGGAAAAAAAATACTGCTCGCACTCATTTCCGGACTCCTCCTATGGCTGTCCTGGAATCCTAACGGACTTCCGTTTCTGATTTTTTTTGCCTTCGTTCCTTTGCTGGTTATCAGCGACATACTGATTAGTGAAGAACACAAGCATTCTTCCGGACTGGCCTTTTGCTATGCTGTCATTGCTTTTTTGATATGGAATGTAGGAACTACCTGGTGGATTTTTAACAGCACTGGTCCCGGCGCCATCGTCACTTTCATCCTCAACAGCAGCTTCATGGCTTTGGTGTTTGCCGCATGGCATTTCTGCCGCCGCAGAGGAATTCCCGAATGGTTGCAACCCATCACCCTTATCTCTTTTTGGATGTCGTTCGAATTCCTGCACCTCAACTGGGACTTGACCTGGCCCTGGCTGAATCTTGGTAATGTGTTTGATAGCTGCACCCAATATGTGCAATGGTATGAATTCACCGGCACCTTTGGCGGAACACTTTGGGTATTGGTATCCAACTTCTTGATATACTATACCATACGTTATTTCCGCAGCCAACGGAAAAAAGCCATCGTTTTTGGTTCCATCTTTGTTTTATGGATAGCTATTCCTGTGGTAAGTTCTGTGATGATGTATCATCATTACAAAAACAACCTCAAGCATGAGAATCCTGTGGAAGCCATTATCGTTCAGCACAATACAGAAGCTTACGAGGAGCAATTCCGCATGTCTAACATCGAACATACCTTACGTATTCTTGACGTAGCCGGACCGTTGATAACCGACAAAACGCAGCTGATTGTGACAGCTGAGTCCTCTATTTCGCACACCATTTCCGCTAATGCACTGTTAGACAGAACCTATCCCACCGAAAGCTATCTGTACTATGGTTTCACCGTGCTGGACTCGGTTATTGCCCATCGTCCAAAACTAAATTTCATCTTAGGTCTTTCTACCTTTGAAACTTTTACAGAAGAGCCCAACATCGTCTATCTGAAACGTGAGGATGGTCTGTACCAGTCTGTGCATAATTCCGCCACCTGCTACAATAAATACGGTGTCACCGACTTATATCACAAAAGCCGTTTGGTACCTGGCGTGGAAAAAATGCCATTCCCGAAGCTGTTCTGGTTCTTGGAAGATTTGGTCATCAACTTAGGCGGCCCCCGCACCTCGTTAAGTCCCGATACAGCTCAACATGCCTTCCTGACCACCATCAACGACGGTACAGTCAAGGTGGGTACGGTTATTTGCTATGAATCAGCATACGGAGAGGTGTTTTCTGACTTTGTCAAAGACGGTGCCCAGCTGATGGCAGTCATCACTAATGATGCCTGGTGGGGCGACACCCCGGGCTACAAGCAGCATTTTCTCTTCTCACGCCTTCGTGCCATAGAGAGCCGCCGTACCGTGTTAAGGTCCTCCAACCCTGGCATTTCCGCCTTCATTGACGAAAGTGGCGACGTGCACCAGGCTACCAAATACAACACCCGTTTGGCCATCAAGCAAAATGTGTACCCCAACGACTACCTCACATTCTACACCCGCCATGGCGACTACTTAGCCCGCATCGCAGTGGTACTGGCTTCCATCTGCCTGCTCTGGACACTGCTGCTGTGGGGAATCAAACTCTTGACAAGAAATAAAAAAATAAAACAAGACATCAACTGATTGATTACAGGATTACGGGATTACAGAATGATAGAAAATCCCATAATCCTGTAATCCCGTAATCCTTCAATCCTTCTAATCTTCTAACCTTCATGAAAAAAGCCCTCCTCACCATATTATTCCTCCTCGCTGGCGTCTTCGCAGCTTCCGCCCAAATCATCGTCGGGGCAGAACGTACGGAGCTGTATTTCGACCAGCTGGAAGGCAAGAAAATAGCGGTCTGCGGCAACCAGTCCTCAAGAGTAGGCAACAGTCATTTGGTAGATACGCTGGTAAATTCAGGCTTCAACGTGGTGACTATTTTCTGTCCCGAACATGGATTCCGAGGCAATGCAGAAGCCGGTGCCCATATCAATTCCTCTGTCGATGAGAAAACAGGCATTCCTATCGTATCACTATACGGCAAAAACAAAAAGCCTGACCTCAGTCAGCACAATATCAACCTGATTATCTTCGACATACAGGATGTTGGCTGTAGGTTTTACACCTATATATCCACCCTGCACTATGTGATGGAGGCCGCCGCAGAAAACGATGTGGAAGTCATGATTCTCGACCGCCCCAATCCCAACGGCTATTTTGTTGACGGACCTGTATTGGATACCAACTTACGCTCTTTCGTGGGCATGCACCCGATACCCGTGGTCCATGGCATGACCATTGGCGAGTATGGCCGCATGATCAATGGTGAGCAATGGTTGGCCAACGGGGTACAATGTAAGCTGCAAGTGGTACCCATGGACAATTACGACCACAACATGCGCTATGAGCTACCCATCGCCCCATCACCAAATCTGCAGACAGCCGAAGCCATATACCTCTACCCTTCCCTCTGTCTATTCGAAGGTACACCTATTAGTATCGGTCGAGGCACAAAAACTCCTTTTCAAGTCTTTGGACACCCTCAGCTGACTATCGGGGATTATTTTTTCACCCCCATGCCGATAAAAGGTGTTTCCGAAAACCCGCCACAGAAAGGCTTGCAATGCAGGGGATATAACCTGACTGACATCGCCACCGAACACTTGGACAAAAATAACAGCTTTAATATCAGCTATATACTCAATGCCTACAGGCACTTTCCAGACAAAGCCAAATTCTTCAATGCCAACCTATTCTTTGACAAGTTAGCCGGAACCCGCCAACTACGAAAAGATATCATAGCTGGCAAGAGTGAACAGGAAATCAGGGCTTCGTGGCAACCCAAATTACAGCAATTCAAGGAAATACGACAACAATATTTATTGTATCCGGATTTTTAATAAAGAAATTGCCGTAGAGATGGGGGGGCCTCCTCTCTACAAAAATAACAAAACATGTTAGAATACCTCTTGACCCCCGACCAAAATATCTTTCTGTTTCTCAACGGATTGCATAGTTCATGGGCGGATGTGTTCTTCTACTGGGTCTCCAACCGTTTTATCTGGCTTCCTTTTTATGCACTACTGGCTTTTTTCCTCATACGGAAATGGAGAAAGAAATCCATTCCTATTTTTATTGCACTGATACTCTGCATCTTCCTTACCGACCAAAGTTGCAATCTCATCAAACACAGCGTACAGCGACCACGGCCCAGCCATGAGCCGGGACTGTGCGAGCAGGTGCATTTGGTGACCAAGCCCGACGGCACACTTTACAAAGGCGGTCCTTACGGTTTTCCCTCTTCTCATGCAGCCAATGCCATGGCAATGGCACTGTTTGTCATTTTCTATTTAAGCGATAAACGGAAATGGATTATCATAGGCATGGCGTTATGGGTACTGTTGTTGAGCTATAGCCGAATTTATTTAGGGGTACATTACCCCAGCGATCTGGTGGCAGGTTGGATACTTGGTTTCTGTTGGGCAGTTGTGCTGTGGAGAACAGAAGACTGGTTTCGAAATTCAAAATTCAAAATTCAGAATTCATGATTTTAAACGCAGTATAATCGATAAAAAATTTCATTTTCTGTGCAACAATTTTTCAATAATTACGTCTATTAAAAGATAATTTGAAAAAATTTAGTATCTTTGCACACTTAAATTAACCTTATTATGCGCAGAAATATTTTTCTAAGTTTCATATTCACAATACTATGCGTGGCAGGCATGGCACAATGCAACCCCCAATCCACCGCCAATGGTTCTCCCTGTTCGCAACAAACACCAGCGACAGCATTCTGTGCTGATGAGAACCCTTACGGTGTGACCTATCCTTCCAGTACAAACAGTCCCAATTCCTCACCATTTACAGGAAACAATCAAGTGGATTGTTGTTACACAACACCTAATCCCGCATGGTATTATTTTCAAATTGACGAAAGTGGCTCCTTGACTATACACATTGAACAACATGGTATCTCTGGCGGCACACTGGATGTGGATTTTGTCTGCTGGGGACCTTTTACGGCCGCCAGTCAAGCTGATTTTACTAACAATTTGTGTTGCGGTGTTTACAATATAAGCAGTACAAATAGTTCAAACGTCGTTGACTGTAGTTATAGTGCCAGTTGGACAGAAGATTGCAATTTAGGCAATGTCCAGGCTGGACAATGGTACCTGTTACTCTTAACAAACTACAGTAATCAACCCGGGACAATCACCTTCAATTCCACAAGCAATTCAACCGCCTCCACAAACTGCGACTTGTTGAACAGTGGTGACTCCAACTCTCCCATTTGCGAGGGTGGCACATTAGAATTGTATGTCACTGCTCCGCAACCTGGTGCCACATATAACTGGACTGGCCCTAATGGTTTCTCTCAGTCCACCACAAACACCACCTTGTCTGTTCCCAATGTTGCAGCCAACATGTCGGGAGAATATCACATGACAATGACTGGCATATCGCAAAACTCTAACGAAGCTGTCGTGGATGTACAAATCTACCCAAGACCCGCACCTGAAATCGTTGCTGAAGACGAATCACTCTGTATGGGTGAAAGCACCGTGTTAAGTGTCAACAGCAACTTCGAACTGACTTGGTTTGCTGAAACATTTTCCGGCAGTTCCTCCTCCAAAATAGCCGAATACGTGACCTCTGTAACGGTTAGTCCCACGGAATCCACCCACTATATCTTAAAAGCTGACAACGATGGCTGTATTGGCCGCGATACTATTGACATTATCGTCAATCCCAACCCTGTTATTGAAGTCACCATTGATAAGCCAACATTATGTTACGGAGAAAGCGCCACTATCACCGCCTCCGGTGGGACACACTATAGCTGGTCCAATGGCAGCAATAGTAGTACTATTCATGTTACTCCAACCCAAACCACAATCTACAACGTAGAAGTTCAAACCGATGCTTTATGTAGTGGAGACACCACCGTGGAAATAATCGTTTATCCCGCTATAACGGAACAACATGAAATAACTTCATCTCACTGCAATCAAGCGGTAGGCTCCATCACCATGAACGGCATTGGTGGCATGGGACCCTTTACATACACCAGCAATACCGCCACCTTCACTGAAAATATAGCCTCCAATTTACACGCCGGAAGTTACACTATTACCGCTACCGATAGCGTTGGATGTTCCATAACTACCACCCTTGAGGTAAGCGAAGTACCTGGGCCAACCCCCTGCTTCCTCTTCTCTAGCAATGATGATGTGAACATGGTCATCACCAATTGTACCCAAGGCGACAACACTTATTTCTGGGATTTCGGAGATGGCGTCACCTCCACCGAAACACATCCAATCCACGAATATACAGAACCTGGCCGTTATAGCGTCGTCATGATCGCCGCTGATGCATACAACTGCATCGACTCGTTGCGTCAGGATTATGTCATCAACGGACCTGTGTATATTGCCAACGCTTTCACCCCCAATGGCGATGGTATCAACGATGAGATGTCCGTCATAGGCAAGACTATTCAAAAAGAAGAATTCCTATGGGCCATCTATGACCGCCATGGAGTTTTGGTCTTCTTAAGCCTCGACCCCGCTATCAGTTGGGATGGCACCATACAAGTTGGCAAAAACAAATCCAAGAATGCAAGTCCTGGTGTATATGTCTATCGCCTCAAATATAAAGATGTTAACGGCAACTACTTCGAACGCGATGGAAACATCACACTGATCAGATAGTTGAAAACTGAAAACTGAAAGTTGAAAGTTGACAATTGACAGTTATAGCTACAATTAACGGCAACCCTAATTATTAATTGTTAACTGTTAACTATTAACTGTATCACCTCAACAAGAGCACACTGCCGTGAACTGAATTGGGCTTGCCTTCTATATCCTGATATTTAATCTGATAAGTGTATGTTCCTTGGGGTGCCATGGATTTTCCGATATGTCCATCCCAACCGAATTCAGGATGCTTACTGACGAAAACAAGTTGTCCCCAGCGGTCAAAGACCAACATCTCATAATTCTCCTCAGAAATAGAATTTCCAATAGGCTTAAACACTTTGTTTTCAGCAATATCACTTTCAGGAATAAAAGCTGAAGGCAAATAGAATGTTGGAACTTCATGAATAACATACATCAGCGATACAGAATCCACACACTGGTTACCGTCTTCCACCGTCAAGACAACAGGATATGCACCAGTTTCCTCGTAAGTGTGGGTTGGTTGCCATTCTGTAGAGTTTCCTCCATCGCCAAACGACCAATACCAATTCACCACATCCTGGGATGTGCAATTGATAAATGTCACCTTTTTCTCATTAGCCGTATTAAAGGTGAAGCAGGCATGTGGTCCTGGAATATCATGTACGATGAACGACAGCGACAGACTGCAACCATCACTGTCAACCACGGCTACGCTGTAAGTACCCGCGGGAACTGAAAGAGCCAAACTACTTGTACTTGTTATCGGGGAAGACCACTGGTAGGTATATTCTCCATAACCTCCCGAAGCGGCAATCTGCACCGCACCATCAGCCCGTCCACAATGGGCATCCGTCACCTCCACCAGATTCACATGGTGAATAATGTTTTCGATAGTAAACTCTGCATCCGCAGAACATCCAATAGAATCTATCATCTGCAAATGATAGTGTCCTGCAGACAAACCTTCAAAAGAAGCCGTTTCTCCACTGGGCAAATACACATACCTATAGGGTGCTGTACCTCCAGACGCATTTACTTTAATCTCACCATTATCCTCATTGCAAGTGGCATCCATTACCATATTCAAAAGCAATTCCGGCTCTGTTGTTACCCTCAAATACAAAGTATCAACACATTCGCAATTATGCTCATCTATATAGTTGTATGTATGTGTGCCTGTCGTATTATGCTGGAAGCCATGCCAAGTGTAAGTATTGGGCTCACAGATAATTACCCGTTCAACGTTTGGTACGGCATGGTGTATCGTCAGATGCAGGGTGTCCACCTGTGAACAACCATTCGCATCCGTGTGAGCATAAAAATAATTTCCGCTTTGGTTATACGTTACCCCATGCCACTCATACGTTTCACAAGCGGAAAGTGTGATGGACTGATGAGCTGGCGGAGTGATGGACAAATGTAGCGTATCCACCTGCCAACAAGCATCGGCATCCGCATGACCGTATGTGTAAACACCTGTGGTATAATAGGTTGTACCATTCCATTGATAGGAATCACAACTTTGTGCATTCATTGAAGCAGGAGATGCATAATGCAAGGAAAGAATCAACGTATCTGTGTAAGGACAGCCATGTGCATCGTGGGCCGAAAAGGTGTACAATCCACTCTCTGTATAGGTATTCCCCCTCCACTGGTAATAGGAACAGGTATCTTTTTCAAGGTACTCATGCTCAGCATGATATACGGTAAGATGTAAATGAACAGTACTATCGCAAGAAGTCACTGCAGCAATAGTTTCAACAGGATCATTCGTGCTTTCCGTATAAGTAATCCCATTTATCCAGGTGAAAGACTCACAAACAGCTTCCGTTTGGACAACATCATATACTTCTCTAATCAACAGATGCAAAGTGTCTATTCTTAAACATCCATCGGCATCCATGGTGGAATCTCGATAAATTCCACTTTGGGTATAAGTTGTACCGTGCCAAGTATAAGAGACACAAGCTGTATCATAAACCACATCGGGGGTTGACATAGGTCGGACTGTCAAAAACAACACCACAAGACTGTCACAAGATGCCGCTGTCTGATAGGTAGTATCATAACGGTAAGTTCCTGGTGCCTGAATAGTAGTAACAGTGAAATTAGCGTCCTGATAGGTCTGATTCCAACAAATAGTATCCCGATATGAAGTACTGTCAAGCATGGACACAATTACATTTTTGGTAGCTGTTGCCGTACATCCGTAGGTATTGGAAACTATCACCTCATAATCGGTGGTGACAGTGGGGTGTACCCAAACAGTTCTGGTAGTAGCGCCTGTACTCCACAAATAGCTTGTGGCCGATGCGGATGTTAGCAATGCACTGTCGCCGCGACAAATTTGTCCGACACCGGAAATTGAAGCGTTAGGCCGGGCTCGCACCGTTACCGATCTAGACGTGGAATTGGTGCAGCCATATTCATTTGTGGCAATCACGCGGTAAGTGGTACCAGATTGCGGACTTACCAAGACAGAATCTTCTAATGAAATCGCCGTGGTATTACTACCTTGCCTCCATTCGTAACTAACACCGCCAGAAGCATACAAAGTTGCGGTATCATCTCTGCAGATGGCCACACTGGTAGGATTTATGGAAACCGTCGGTTTGGGAAGCACCACGATAGTGTAGGATGCTGTACTTGAACAACCAGCAGTAGTACCTGTAACCGTATAGGTATTACTTGCGGGACCCGCATCAGCACTGGTGGCAGGAGTTACTGTTTTGGTCTGGCCAGAGCTATTGCCTGGCATCCAGCGATATGTGCTGGCACCACTGGCGGTAAGAGTCACCGAGGTGCCGCTGCATACCGTGTCATGATTGGCAGTAACCAAAACTGTTGGTAATGCATTCACTGTCACTTCTATCTGCGATGGATCCGCCGTGATATTAGGTCCAGTTAATTGCAGGTGATAAACTCCCGTATTAGCGGTTGTCACATTCGGAATACTCACGCTTGGCACCGTAGTTGTAGCGGTCCAGCCTCCCGGACCTGACCAATGGTAGGTAGCACCAGCCTGGGGATTCTCACAGGTAAGCACCATCGTATCCCCTACACAAAGTGGCTCGTTATATGAAATCGGAGCTAACAAACTGCAATTGGTGGTAGCGTTGGAGGAGCCTGCCACGGGACTAAAAGTAATGGTACCTGCACCTCCATTAAAATTCGTAATCAGCAGTAAATACCACTGTCCCGGTTGTGCATTAGGAATATAACACCATTCAGTGGATTGGGCAGAATAACTACAGTCCACCACATTCCCATCAGGATAACCGCCCATATTATTAGTATGGTCACCATTGGTAGGGCGATGGCTACCATGGGAAATGTCATTCAAAGTATATACACCACAACACAAATTGTCCACAAAATCATCCTGACTGGTGGCCTCAAAAGGTCCCCAACAGGCAAAGTCCACATCCAATCCCCCACCCGTAGTACTTGTCTGTTGAATATAAATCAACAAATTGCCAGGAGCACTGATCTGCATGTAATACCATGCCGGACGAGGAGTAGTGGATAGACAGCTAATATCGGATTGTCCCAAAAAAGGAGAGGCACTGTTACTGCCTGTTCCCGAGGGATAGGTAACCCCGTACGGATTCTCATCGGTGCAGAAAGGACTGGCTGCCGTCTGTTGCGAACAAGGTGAACCATTGACAGTGGACTGCGGGTTACAACCTACTGGCGGACACTCTACACAGCTAATGGTAGCCGCCCAGCCAGCATTTTGGACTGAACCATCAGAATGAAATTTGAAAGTAATAGCTCCAGAAAAAGAAGTCACTATCCCTGGCGAATTACTGCCTCTATACTCTCCTATAACTTGTCCATAAGTAGAAGTACCATTATATGCCCTGAGATAATCACAACAAGATTCCGTTGAAAAAGAGCTGAAAACCACCTGTATACATAAGCCTGGCGTGGCAGACACAAAAGTTACGGTATAATCTTGATTACTACCATAACTTCCATTAGGACCTCCCGAGTCATAGAAATTACCCGAACATGTGGTGATGGTTTGTCCGTTCAACGAAGCGTTCAAAATATAGGTCTGTCCATATACGGAGCCCCATAGCAGCGTCAGTAATACTCCCAATAAGACAAACCTTTTAATCATTGCACAATAAGTATAAGTTTGCAAAAATACATTTTTTTTTCAGATTATCATCTATTTTTTTAGTAAAACTTGCTGCGTATCAATTTTTTCCTTATTTTTGCCCTGATATTTATTGTTGAACCCAAACACAATTATTATGAAAAAATTTACTTTAATCATCTCAACTGTAATTTTAGCCGTTGTTTTTTGCGCTTGCAGCGGCTCTTCAGGTCCCAAAGCCGTAGTCAACGACTATTACAAAGCCCTGAAAAGCGGGGATTTTGAAAAAGCTATGACCTATACCACCTTGACCGACGAAGCCGAAATTCAGCAGAATGTCAAGAAAATGCAGGATTTTAAATTCCAAGTTTCTGATTATGAAATACTTTCTGAAACGATTGCGGAAGATGGAGAAACAGCGACTGTAGATGTTAAATATACCGCTTCTTCCGCCTTCAAAGAGACTCCAGAGGAACAAACAGAGACCGTCAAGCTGGTGAAACAAGATGGCAAGTGGAAAATCAAGGAATAGTTTTTATTCCTTTTGGATAAAAGGTAGAAATAGAGGCATTCTTATTTCTGCCTTTTTTGTTTTCTTAACGACAGGCTTATGCTCCTGCGACCACAAGGCACAAGCCACACTGTTCCAATTACCTGAAGAATGGGAACTGCAAAGCGGGGATTTGGTGTTCCGGAAAGGAGGCAGCTTAGTCAGCCATACTGTTACTTTTGCCGATACCGGCAGCGTATATTCCCATGTGGGCATGGTACTATGGACGCCCGAAGGCTGGAAGGTGTTGCATGCTGTTCCCAACGAACGGGCCAGCAAACACGAGAAAGACAGTGTAAAATTGGAAAATATAGAGATTTTCTTCCGTTCCGACAGGGCTACACACGGAGCAGTATACCGTTTGAGTCCATCACCCGTGCCCGATGACACTCTCAAACTGCGGCAAAAAGGACTTGAGATTTACCAGCGTCATTTGCTTTTTGACGGGGCTTTCAACGATATGGACAGCAACGCTTTTTACTGCACCGAATTAGTATGGTTTATCTACCAAAAAGAGCTTGGCATTGACTTGTCGGAAAGCCGTCGCCACAAAGAACCGCTTTTTCCACCGATGATTTTCTGTTCCGACATTCTCGCCTACCCCGAATTAAAAGAAATTTACAAATTCTGACGTCAACAAACTTCAAACTCTCCTTGATCACGCAGTGAGAGACTCCCCTTGAAGGCGCAGCCCGAAACTCCCCTCGAATGCGCAGCATGAGACACCCCCTTCCAACTTTTCAAATCTTTTTTTTTATCAAATATCCGTTTGTATTAAAAAAATTATTATTTTTGCAGATTGAATGTATTGGATATAAAAGTTAAAAAAATAGATTATGAAAAATTTCAAATGTTTATTATCCTTAGTGTTAGCTGCAGCATTTGTTTTCTGTGCATCTAACAGCTTTGCACAAAGCAACAATTGTAGAGACGAAAACGGAAACGTCAAGAAAGGCGGCATCGCTTTGACCCGCGATGATGAAAACGGCAATCACAACACACCAACCGCTGCACTGTCTTATCCAAAATTCGATGGCGGCAATAAAGCAATGTACCGCTATATCTACAAGAACCAGCAGTATCCTCAGAATCTGAAAAGCCGTGGTATCAGCGGTCAAAGCCAAGTGCAATTCATGGTTAATACCGATGGCACCATCTCTGATGTAGAATTGTTCAAGAGCTCTGGCTACAAGGAATTTGACGACGAAGCCATTCGCATTGTGAAATCCTTCCCGAAATGGGTTCCAGCTAAGCAAGATTGTCAAGAGATTCCTTTCAAGACCGTGGTTACGATTCCGTTTGACGCAGCAAGAACTAAAAACTAAAAACTAAGAATTAAAAAAAGGCTGAGAAGACTCAGCCTTTTTTTTTTGAAATTATCGAAATAACAATGGAGTGTAATTCACCTCTGACTCTTAACTCTTAGTTATTGGTTTAAAACAAAAAAAGACGACCAGTTTTGGTCGTCTTTTTATTTCGTTGCGAAAGTGAGCGGAAGACGGGTCTCGAACCCGCTACCTACAGCTTGGAAGGCTGTCGCTCTGCCAAATGAGCTACTTCCGCAGTGGGATGTGGGAGGGGGAGGATTCGAACCTCCGAAGGCTTCGCCAACAGATTTACAGTCTGCCCCATTTGACCGCTCTGGTACCCTCCCAATTGAGCCGATAGACGGACTCGAACCGCCGACCGGCTGATTACAAATCAGCTGCTCTACCAACTGAGCTACATCGGCTTGAGATTTTTACCCTTTCAAATAACATTCACCGTTTCAAAAAATCGGTTTGCAAAAATAGACTTTTTTTCAATACAAAACACAAAATCATATCATTTTTTTAAAAATCAAATATATCTCACACTGTATCAGGAAGATATTTTTCAAACAAATGTCATTTTAAACCTGTCCTACCACTTAGTATCTATCACTTTCAAGTATGAAAATCGGATCTTTTCGGATAATTCATGATTATAATAACAAAAGACGCCCTATGAAACAGCAAAAAACACATTAGGATTTTTTAGGATTTTTTCACTATAAAATTTATCAACAATCGAAGATGATATACATAATTTTTGTATTTTTGCAGACTTAAAATTATAATGAGGAAAAACGACAAAACAACTTTTATTATTAACCAAATTTATTTATTATGAAAAAACTCTTTACAACGATGCTGCTTCTGCTCGCATTAGTGATTGTGGGCAAGGCACAACAAGTACTGATGAGCGAGGATTTCAACAATGGCTTCCCCTCAACATGGTACACAGTAGATGCTGACGGAGACGGTCACAACTGGGGTAACTTTGCCATGACAGGCCACTCAGGTGAAGCAACCGACAGCTGCGCGACTTCTAAGTCATACGATGCCAGCTCCACTCCCGCTGAATTGCATCCTGACAACTGGCTGATTACTCCTGCCATTTCTATCCCTGCCAACAGCTATCCCATGCTTACTTTCTGGGTATGCGCTCAGGATGCCAGCTGGCCACAAGAGCACTATGGTGTGTATGTAACTACCAGCAACGACTACATGGACCCCAACAACTACACCCTGTTGTTTGAGGAGACTTTGGATGCCAATGGCGGTACCAGAGCTCAAGGTGCATGGAAACAGAAAACCGCTGTGCTGACCGCATTCGCAGGCCAGACTGTTCACATCGCTTTCAGACACTTCAACTGCACTAATATGTTCTACATCAACTTGGACGACGTGGCTGTTGAAGTAATTACCGAACCCACTTTGTTCGTTTCCCCCGAAGCTCTCCAGTT
>CADCNH010000013.1:0-19010 GCA_902802755.1 uncultured Bacteroidota bacterium
CTTGAACCACTTAACCGCTTCAGAACAGTCTCTAGATACACCTGTTCCTTTATAATAGCATATTCCCAGATTATATTGTGCTTCTGCGATCTCTTGTTCTGCCGCTTTTTTAAACCACTTAACCGCTTCAGAATAGTTTCTGGATACACCTGTTCCTTCATAATAGCATACCCCTAGATTATATTGTGCTTTTGCAAATCCTTGTTCAGCAGCTTTTATATACCAATTAACAGCCACTTTATTATCTTGTACAACGTCATTCCCGAAAAAATAACAATTACCCAGTCGATACTGTGCTTCGGCATTTCCTTTCAATGCTACAGTAAATAATTCAAAAGAATCATTTGGTACATTCATTCGTTATATGACTGTTGAATCTATAGAAACATATTTCAATCTTCATTCGGAATTGTCCGCCAAACGACGACATCACCAACCTTTATTTTCGTATCAAAAATACAATGCAAAAATAGCAAAAAGATTGATACCATTAGCATGTTCCCTGCTCCATTGTACGAAATGGTAGTTCTGTTGTATGAAAGTGCAGAGGAATGAAAACATAACGATTCATTCAGCAGAATTAAAATCTCGAACATTAATGCAATGGACAACGGCAAAAAGAAGCACCTAAGCGACGAAAACAATTGGTTCATTAGCACATCAACAAATTTGCTATTTTAATTTGCTAATTTGCTAATTAACTAATTTGCTAATTAAAATATTTCGTATCTTTGCAGATTGATAACTCAAATTTTATCACTATGGATTATAATTTTCTGAAAATTAATACCGAAGGCGGAATTTGCACCTTAACCATCTCCGCTCCGAAATCCCTGAACGCCCTCAACTCTACCATCTTGAAAGAGCTGGGCGATTTTATCGACAATATCAATAAAGACATCCGTGTACTGATTATCACCGGTGACGGCGAGAAATCGTTTGTGGCGGGTGCCGACATCTCCGAAATGGCCAATCTCAACGCTGCTGAAGGCGAGACTTTCGGTCGCTTGGGAGCCCAAGTATTCCGCAAAATCGAAACTCTGGACATTCCTGTCATCGCTGCCGTCAACGGCTTTGCCTTGGGTGGCGGCTGCGAGCTGGCTATGGCCTGCGACATCCGCATCTGCTCCGACAACGCCAAATTCGGCCAGCCAGAAGTGGGATTAGGTATCATTCCGGGCTTCTCGGGCACTTACCGCCTCGCCAAACTGGTGGGTATGGGCTATGCCAAAGAGATGATTTACACTGGCAAGGCTATCCGTGCCGACGAGGCCCTGCGTATCGGACTGGTCAATGCCGTTTACCCGAAGGAAGAACTGATGACTGCCGCAGTGACGATGGCTCAGAAGATGTGCGCTATGGCTCCCATCGCGGTCAAGTACGCCAAACAGTGCATCAATGCCGAATACGACTTGGATGCTGATGCCGCTATCGCATTCGAGAACAAGATGTTCGGACAGTGCTTCGCCACCAAAGATCAGAAAGAAGGAATGAGTGCGTTCTTGAACAAGAGGCAAGCGGAGTTTAAAAATGAATAGATGAGAAGACATGTACTACGTGCATTCGGGAAGACGGGGAGACGTACACTAACGTGTATTACCGCATAACCGTATAAACGACAAACAATTCAACAACCATTAAAAATAACAACAACATGAAAATTTACGTTATTGGAACCGGAACCATGGCAAAGGGCATCGTGAAAGCTTTTGCCGCTAAAATGCCGGTCGTGATGAAAAGCAGAACCCAGGCTTCTTTGGACAAAGCAATGGGCTCTATCTCAAAATCTTATGCCAAGTTAGTGGAAAAAGGCAAAATCGCCCAGGACGCTATGGATGCCATCATGGCTAACATCAGCACTACCACCGACTATGCCACTTTCGCTGATGCCGACTTGGTGATTGAAGCCGCTGTTGAGGAAATGCAGCTCAAGAAAGACGTGTTCATGGAACTCGACAAGATCTGCAAACCCGAAGCTATCTTCGCTACCAACTCCTCTTCTCTGTCTATCACAGAGATTGCTGCCTGCACCAGCCGTCCCGCACAGTTCATCGGCATGCACTTCTTCAACCCTGCCGACCGTATGGCATTGGTGGAAGTGATCAAGGGTCAGGTGACCTCAGAGGACGTTTGCAAGCAAATCGTTGACTTGGCTACCTCTATCGGAAAGACTCCCGTGTTGGTGAACGAAGCTCCCGGCTTTGTGGTCAACCGCATTTTGATCCCCATGATCAACGAGGCTGTGGGTATCTTGGCTGACGGTATCGCTTCTGCAGAGGACATCGACAAGTGCATGATGTTGGGTGCCAACCACCCGATGGGTCCCTTGGCATTGGCCGACCTCATTGGCAACGATGTCAACTTGGCCATCATGGAAGTGCTGTACAACGAATTCGGTGATCCGAAATACCGTCCGCATCCGCTGTTGCGCAAGATGGTCCGCGCTGGTCTGCTTGGCAGAAAAACCGGCGAAGGTTTCTACAAGTACTAACAGACATACAACTGCGAGACGCAGTTGCATCCATACAACAAAAAAGGAAGGCCTCAATGCCTTCCTTTTTTGTTTGACCAACTATTGCCGAATCAATCGCTCGCAGAATGCCTCCAGCTCCTCCTTCGATGACCATTCCTTCACGATGAAGAAGCAGCCGCTCTCGATTCCGCACTGGATCAGCCAGTCCTGAATTTCGACACCATCCAAGTAAAGTGCGGCGTGTTGGTCTTTAGCTTTTGAGGTGAACTGATACCAAAATTGGCTGGCTTCCGGGGTCAAATAGACAATCATAGGCATGGGTTTGTCGCCTGCTTTGCGGGGTACGCACATCTCAATCCTTTGCACCAAAGGCTTGCCACTCATCATCGCTGAGCTAATGGCCACGGTGTCGGCATCCACTTGCCTGATTTCCAGTTTTCCTTCCGTAGAAAGGTCTTCCGCACCCCGTACATATTCCACATTTTTCCACACCGGTGGCAATCTCAGATGGGAAGCCACAATCATGTAAGCCCAAATGTCTAAACCGACAAACAAGACAATCATGGCGATATGGAACCACTTTTGGGTCCTGTCGAGGCCGGTTTTCTTGTTCGTTGAGGGCTCTGCGGCCTCTATTTGCCGGATGATTTCATCGCAGGGCTTTGTCTTGAAATGGAATTCGACAATTCCCAAAAACAAAGTGGCCACAAGCACCACGCTGAAAATAATGAGGCATGTGCCTAAGTTTGGCAAATGGGTAAGGGTACCGAGGTTCGAAAGAAGAACGCCCATGACAAGGATAAGGACCGGTATCGTGTACAGTACAATAAAAAGGGAAAAGAGTTTCTTGTAACTTCGGGCTTGGTTGGAGAGGGTCAGCAGGTCTTTGTTTTCCATCGTCTTGGTTTGAAGCTTCTGTGTCATCCATAACTCCACGGCAAAACAAACCGCGCAGTAGGATCCCCAAAACAGCATTAATGAGAGGTCGTTGCCTTGATACCATTTGATGCACAGAAACCCGATAATGGCCAGAAGAGGATAAAGGATGATTTGTACTCTGCGGTACCGTTTGTAAAAATCGGTGCTGTGCTTAATGGACGACTTCATCAGCCGGTCGTTGACGATTTCCTGTTGTTCGAAGCGCTCTTTCAGCGTTTCGTATTGGGCCTTCAGCTGATCCAATTCGGAAAGATTATTGTTGTTCTGATTTTCCATGATGATTTTCTTTCATTCTTTTGTTGACATTTTCACCAGTTTGTCCTTGATGCGCAGCAGCCGAACCCCTACATTATTGGGCTTGATACCGATGATGGCTCCGATTTCGTCGTAACTGACACCTTCCAGCCAGAGCAGGATAAGGCTTCGTTCAATGAGGTCAAGACGTGAGATGCGGTCGTAGAGTTCGCGGATTTGTTGTGTTGACGGATCATCAGCTTCATAGGGGTCAATGTCCACTGTCAACGGCACCGTCTCGATGCGCCGGCGTTCCTTCTTGTCCTGATTGATGGCTGTGTTGAGAGACACGCGGTAAATCCATGTCTTGGCGTCGCTGCGCCCCTCGTAGCTGTCAAAACCATTCCACAGGCGGATAAGAATTTCCTGAAACAAGTCGTCTACCTCGCTCTTGTCGTGTGAGAACATGTAGCACACCGTATAGATAGTCCGCTTATGCTGCCGCACCAATTTTTCAAACTGTTGTTCTTTGTCGTTGTTCATAAAAAAATTCTTTTTTGTTGCAACATTCATCATGTTAGACAACAAAAATACGGAAATATTACATGCGGATTTATTTTTTCTAACCTATCATTTTACCATCATTTTTGAAGGTAAAATGCGGTCAACAATGACGAAGTTTTCATACACACGAAATACCACAGTCCATTTATGATTGATAATTGAAAGTGTTTTTGCTTTGGAATGTAACTCTTTAACAACAGTATAACGACTGAAATGATATATATCTGCTGTATAACTAAGAGATGCCAATTCTCCAAGAATTTTGTTCACATATTTGTGACCGCTTTCAGGTCTATAAATTAAAACATTTTATGTTTCCATTTCACACCTAGATTATCCAAAATTTCAGTCTCGAATTTTTTCTTTATCATTTTGTTCTCTTTACGGGATATCTCGCGATAATTATTAATTCTTTTGCATGAGTCAAAGTTTTTGCCTTCCGAAACGGCATATAATTTTACCAAAGTATGGTTGCGAGAGCTTACCTCTGTTATGCAAGAACAGGTCAAATCAATATCTTCAAAGTAGAAATGAACCATATACTGATCTGAACGATTTTCTATTTTACGGAAAAATTTATGATACTCTTCCCCTTGAGGATTCATTTCCATCAAGCGGTATTGTGGATGTAAGCACTGAAAATCGTGCAACAAATCCACAATGTCAGAAGACATCACATAAAGCCTTTTCTGAGGAATGTTTTCAAGCACGTATGATTCAGCCTTCCCGTATGTGTCACCGTGAAAATTAGCCACAAACCAACAAGCATAAACCAAAAAGGATAGTAGGCCTATTAAAAGTGCATACCCCAAATATTTTAAAGCCTTTTTACATGACTTATTCATTTCATTCTGTTTTTCAATTGGCAAAGATACAATTTTTCATTAACCTTTGGCAAAAGCATGCCGTTTTTTTTGTCCTCGATTTTGATGTACCCCTTTCGCGGCGGTCATGTTTTGTGCTTCGGAGCACACGCTACCCGCGCCGCGAACAAACACACGGGCATCTTCATTCCCGGGGTGGTGGTGCTCGTACCTCGCACCTTACCCCGGGCTATGCTCCTTGCAGGCCTACAGCCTGCGGCTGCCACGATGTGACAGCCCTACATTATCCTTCTACCGTTAAACACGTAATCCTTTTGCTGAAACCTTTCGGACGCAAGCATTGCATCCCTACAAAATTGTACAGACGTCACCATGCGGCTGCCACGATGTGATAGCCCTACTATAACCTGACACCTGTAACCTGTATGCTGTTCCCTAACAAAAAAGGAAGGCCTCAATGCCTTCCTTTTTTTTGTTTAAACAATTATTTTCATAGGCTAAATCCACTTTTGCACAAAAAATTCTCTTTAGTCGCGGACACAACGGACAGAGCCTCCACGGTATTGTGTTTCGCTTAGTGCTCTCACATTGGCATAATTAAAACTGATACTGTAAAAACGTGCTTCGGAACCGCCACCTGTAGCAGTCCAGAACATGTTGTAGCTGCCCAAACCGTTAAAACCTCCAGCCCAGTGACCAGCAGGATAGGCAGAGAAACCCGTTACATTGTTGGTACTTGGATTATTGCCTACAGCACACGCATCTCCATTAAACGAATTCCATCCATTTTCAGATGCCAACGCTTTTGCCACATTATTGCTTGAGCCATCACACACATATTCACTTTGACTACCAATATAGGTTATCAACTCCGACCATTCTGCTGCACTAGGCACATGCCACCCCGTTGGACATACACCCTGTACACCACTAGGATTATTATTACTACCATTTGCGCCATACATCACCGCAGCCCAATTGTACAGGTAACCATATGTGGTAACATTCGAACTCGGAGTAAAGCGATAGGGGTTGTCATAAGATATGCCACAATCTTCTATAATGTCCGTGCCATCAGCAAAGTGAGTGGTGCGCAGATTTTCAGCCATCCATACTTGATTACCTAACTTCACAGCATTATAATGGTTGCCATCAATGTCTGTAACAGCATTGGTTATTAAATGATCCGTATCAGGTTCATCCTGACTGACATTTGTATTACCATTGTTGTTTATCTCGTCTTTTTTGCACGAAGTTAGTATCATTACTACGGAAACAGTCAATACCATTCCCAACATAAAAAACTTTTTCATTTCTATTCTTTTGTGGTTATAAGTAAATAATTATATAACTTCCTCATTTCAATCCTCTTTTTCAATTGGCAAAAATACACATTTTTTTGATATATAGCAAAATCCATAACTATATATTACAATTTTTTGGGAATATTACAAAAGCAAAAAATCAAAACCTTTTATGCCTCCATTCAAAATATTTATAACCTTATTTAGGCGACTTATTCTTTTCAATCTGTTTTTTTAAGGATTTACTATAACCTGACACCTAAAACCTAATCCCTAACACCTAAAAAAGGAGACAACGGAACGTTGTCTCCTTTTTTCCGTCGGGGTGACAAGACTCGAACTTGCGGCCTCTACGTCCCGAACGTAGCGCGCTACCAACTGCGCCACACCCCGAAAAAGCGGATGCAAAAATACAAAAAATATTCGTACTTTTGCCCACAAATTTTATTTTATGAAATTATCCGTCGTCATACCCGTTTACAACGAAGAGAAGACCATCCACACCATACTCGATAAAGTATTGGCTGTCAATTTAATAAACAACTTTTCAAAGGAGCTGATACTGGTTGATGACGGTTCCAAAGACCAGTCTGAGCAAGCCATCAAAGATTACATTGCAGCCCATCCGGATGCCGACATCCGATACTACAAACAGGAAAAAAACATGGGAAAAGGCGCAGCCCTGCACCGCGGCTTCGATGAGGCTACCGGCGACTATGTCATCGTGCAGGATGCTGACTTGGAGTACGACCCAGAGGAATATAACCTCCTGCTGAAACCCGTCGTGGATGGTTTCGCCGATGTGGTGTATGGTTCCCGCTTCATGGGAGGCAACGCCCATCGCATCCTTTTCTTTTGGCACTCAAGGGGCAACCGTTTCCTCACTTTCCTGTCCAACATGTTCACCAACCTGAACCTCACCGACATGGAAACCTGCTACAAACTGTTCAGGGCAGATATTATCAAGAGCATCTATTTCCAAGAGAAACGCTTCGGTTTCGAGCCCGAAGTGACCGCCAAAATCGCCCGTTTCAAAGGCATCCGCATCTACGAAGTGGGCATCTCCTACTACGGAAGGACCTACGAGGAAGGCAAGAAAATCGGCTGGAAAGACGGCTTTCGCGCCATCCACTGTATCCTCAAATATAATATCTTTTCAAGGAAATACTTGAAATAGGGGTCAGGTATCAGGGGGCAGTGATTAGTGATTATGTGTTAGGGATTATTTCACCACTCCCGACAATTCCACCGACATTTCCATTCTCGAAAAAGCGAACTTTTTTCTGATACTTTTTTCTTGATAAAAAAGTATCAGAAAAATCAAGCCGAAATGAATGCCTTCCACTCTGTCCGCCCTCCTGGAGCGGCGTCCATTCACACCACTGCCGCATCGCATGTCGGCATGGCCAACGCTCAGAGAAATTTTTTGTCGAAGTATGCAGAATTATTTTTTTCATTCGAAAAATTAATTGTTATTTTTTTATTTTGCACTTGGAAATAAGTCGTGTGTGGCCGATGTATATGGGTAGCTTGAATTTAAAATTCCATCCTTTACACCTATTCATTTTTTTCTTATATTTGTTGCTTTAAAATAGAAAAATATAAAATATTGAAATATAATGGATTACAATTTTAACGAAGTAGAAAAAAAGTGGCAGCAATACTGGCGCGACAACAAAATCTATAAGGTTGACATAGACCACAACAAGCCCAAGTTCTATGTCTTGGATATGTTCCCCTACCCTTCTGGCGCAGGTTTGCATGTGGGACACCCCCTGGGCTACATCGCCTCCGACATATATGCACGTTACAAACGTCTGAAAGGCTTCAACGTGCTGCATCCCATGGGCTACGACGCCTACGGTCTGCCCGCCGAGCAATACGCCATCCAAACAGGTACCCACCCTGCGGTAACCACCGAGAAGAATATCAACCGCTATCGCGAGCAGATGGACAAAATCGGCTTTTGCTATGATTGGGACCGCGAAGTGCGCACCAGCGACCCGAAGTACTACAAATGGACACAGTGGACTTTCATTCAGCTGTTCAACTCTTTCTATTGCAACAAGTGCCAAAAAGCCCGTCCCATTAGCGAGTTGATCGCCAACTTCGAGAAATGTGGCACAGAAGGCCTCAACGTGGCCGAAAGCAAACCGCTGAGCTTCACCGCCGCCGATTGGAAAGCCATGAGCGAAAAGGAACAGCAAGAAGTGCTGATGAATTACCGTCTGGCCTACCAAGCCGAAGCATTGGTGAATTGGTGCCCCAAATTGGGCACGGTACTCGCCAACGACGAGGTTGTCGATGGCCTGTCCGTGCGTGGCGGCTTCCCTGTGGTACGCAAATCCATGAAACAGTGGCTGCTCCGTATCACCGCCTACGCCGAACGCTTGCTTACTGGACTAGATACTGTGGAATGGAACGAGTCCATCAAGGAAGTGCAGCGCAACTGGATCGGCAAGTCAATGGGTGCCTCCGTCATCTTCAAAGTGGATGGCAAAGACATTGATCTGGAAGTATTTACCACACGTGCTGATACCTTGTTCGGCACCACTTTCATGGTATTGGCTCCCGAACATGAACTGGTTTCAGCCATCACCACTGATGCGCAACGCACCGAAGTAGAGGAATACATCACCCGTACCAAAAACCGCAGTGAACGCGAACGTATGGCTGAAGTCCGTAAGGTGAGCGGCGCATTTACCGGAGCCTACGGCATCAATCCCATCACGGGAGCCAAGCTGCCGATCTGGATTGCCGACTACGTGCTCATGGGCTACGGCACTGGCGCCATCATGGCAGTGCCCGGTCACGACAGCCGCGACTTCGCTTTTGCCCGCCATTTCAACCTGCCTATCATTCAAGTGGTGAAGAAATCTGGCACAGAGCCAACCGACCCCGCCACATGGGAAGAGAGCTTTGATGCCAAAGACGGAGAATTGGTCAACTCTGGCTTCCTCAACGGTCTCAGCGTGAAGAAAGCCATCGAGCGCATGATTCAGGAGCTGGAAAAACTGGGCGTAGGTACTGGCAAGACCAACTACCGCCTGCGTGATGCCATTTTCAGCCGCCAGCGTTATTGGGGTGAGCCCTTCCCTATTTACTACAAGGACGGTATGCCTTACACTTTGGAAGAATCGAAGCTGCCCCTTGAGCTGCCCTCCATCGACGAATACAAGCCCACCGAGACGGGCGAGCCTCCCCTGGCCCGCGCCAAGAACTGGGTCACCGAGGAAGGCTATCCCCTCGAAACCAACACCATGCCAGGCTTTGCAGGCTCCAGCGGCTATTACCTCCGCTACCAAGACCCGCATAACGACAAAGAATATATCAGCCGCGAAGCCAATGACTATTGGCAAAACGTGGACCTTTATATCGGCGGTGCCGAACATGCCACTGGTCACCTGATTTACAGCCGCTTCTGGTGCAAGTTCCTGTTTGACATAGGTGTTTCCTGCAAAGAAGAGCCCTTCCAGCGCATGATTAACCAAGGCATGATTCAAGGCCGCTCCAGCTTCGCCTACCGTGTCAATTTGGAGAAATTGTGCGAATACGATGTATGGAACATCATCAAGGACAAACGTATGGGCGTGGAATTTATCAAGGACTACAAAGACGGTCGCCGTCAGTTCGACTTTTTCTGTCCCGAAAAAGGCATTCTCATCGAAATCAAACGCATGGGCAGCCTCGAAAAGGTGTCCGAACCATGGGAAGAGTATGCAAAATCGAAAGGCTACAAGCTGCTTTTGGTACCTAACATCGATGTTTTGAATGATTATAGGGATGGAACCCATATCGTCGAGCAGAAAATCAAGGACCTGATTGCGGGGAAAGAAGTTCCCACATTCATTAGTGGCGAAGAGTACAAGCGAGGCCCAATTTTTGTCTCCAAAAACATTCCCGACCGCGAGTTATTCAGCGATCCGATGCATGTTGACATCAACATGGTGCGTAATGACATTCTCGACATAGAAGCATGCCGCCAATGGCGCGATGACCTCCACGATGCTCACTTCATCAAGGAAAAAGACAAAGATGGCAACGAAATCTTTGTATGCGGTTCAGAGGTTGAGAAAATGTCCAAGTCCAAATTCAACGTGCAGAACCCCGACGATTTGGTGGAGAAATATGGTGCCGACACTCTGCGTCTCTACGAAATGTTCCTCGGCCCATTGGAGCAGTCCAAGCCTTGGGATGTGCAAGGCATCGAGGGCACCTACCGCTTCGTGCGCAAGTTCTGGAGGCTTTTCCACAACGAGAACAACGAGTTCTGCGTCAGCGACAAGCCCGCCACCGCTCCCGAACTGAAGAGTCTGCACACACTCATCAAAAAAGAGGAAGACGGCATCGAAAGCATCTCGTTCAACACTGTGGTTTCCGCCTTCATGATCTGTATCAATGAGCTCACCGACCTCAAGTGCAACAAACGTGAGGTGTTAGAGCCACTGACAATACTGCTTTCTCCGTATGCCCCGCATATCGCCGAAGAACTGTGGCACCTGCTTGGTCACGACAGTTCTGTAGTTAACGCTTCATTCCCTGTTTATGACGAAAGCAAGACCGTGGAGAACAGCTTCAACTACCCCATCAGCTTCAATGGCAAAATGCGTTTCAACATGGAATTGCCAGTCACCATGAGTGCCGAGGAAGTGCAAGCCACCGTGCTCGCCGCACCCGAATCGCAAAAATGGCTTGAAGGCAAGACACCGAAGAAAGTCATATTCGTGCCCAAGAAAATTGTGAATATCGTGATTTAATTAAACTGAAAACTGAAAACTGAAAATTGAAAACTGAAAATTGAAAGTTGAAAATTGAAAGTTGAAAGTTGAATTCTAACCCCTAATCACTAATCACTGACCACTGACCACTGAAACCTAACACCTATCATGAAAAAATATCTCTTATCCGCATTCCTGCTCATGAACTTGCTCATGGCTTTTGCGCAGTACCGTAGCGACAGCATCCATGTGGCACATTACGACATAGCCCTGTATATCGATCCATACGCACACACTATCAGTGGAACGACCACACTGCAAGCAGTGCCTAAAATGAACAATTTGAGTCATATCAATCTGGATTTGAGGAATATGACCATTGATTCCATCATGGTAGAACAAGCATTGGCCAGCTACACCTATGTTGGCGACCAACTAAGCATTGCAGCTGGCAGCTATACATTGGGCGACACCTTGGAACTTGCTATCAGTTACCACGGCGAGCCCTACGGAAACTCATGGGGCGGTTTTACCTTCATCAACAATTACAGTTTCAACATTGGTGTAAGTATGTACGAGCAACCCCATTGTTTCGGACGTGTGTGGTTTCCCTGCATTGATGAATTCACCGACAAATCCACCTACACATTCCATATCGAAACTTATCCATACCACAAGGCTATTTGTGGAGGAATTTATCAAGGTGAAACTGAAGGGGAATATGGCACCAAAATCTGGCACTGGCAACTTGACCAGCCCATTCCTACCTATCTGGCTTCGGTGGCGACAGGCTCTTATCAACTGTATGCGGACACTTTCCATGGCATGAATGCCGACATTCCCATTACCGTCTATGGACCTTCATCATACATCAGCAATGCGTCAGCCACCTTTATCCATCTGCCTGAAATAGCGGCCAATTTCGAGCATTTCTTCGGCCCGCTCCGCTTTCCCCGCATCGGCTATGTTCTGGTCAATTTCACCAGCGGTGCCATGGAACATGCCACAAACATCGCTTTGCCACAAGTTGCCGTTGACGGCACCACCGCATACGAGTCCACCATCGCCCATGAGCTGTCACACTCGTGGTTCGGCAACCTCATCACCTGCGAAAAAGCCGAAGAGATGTGGATTAACGAGGGTTTTGCCAGCTACAGCGAAGCCCTGACAGACGAGGGTGTCTATTCCAAGACAAAATACACAGAAACAATTAATAATCAACATTTTGATGTACTGAAAAATCTATACACACGCGACCATGGCTACTATGCTCTAAACAACGTTCCGCAGGCTTACACCTACGGCATGCACTCTTACGACAAAGGCTCCATCGTGATTCATACCTTGCGCCATTATATGGGTGATTCCCTGTTTTTTGGAGGCATTCAAGCCATGTTGGACCAGTATGCTTTCCAGAACATGAATTCTGAACAAGTATTCGATTTCCTAAGCAATTATAGTAACATCAATTTGAATGGTTTCTATGAAGGATGGATCGACCAGCCAGGTTTCCTGCATTTTTCCATCGACTCCATCGTGGCAGAAGGCGGCAACCAATATGCGGTTCACCTGCGCCAACGTTTGTTCCATGCCGAGCATTATGCCGATGACAATCGTGTAAACCTCAGCTTCTTTTCCCCTGATGGACAGCGTTTTGACTATCATCACGCCCAGTTTTCAGCTGCCACAGGCATAGTCCACCTCAACATACCGTTTACTCCACTTTTCGGAGTTGCAGATTATAGCAATGAAATCTGCGATGCCATTATCGACTACAACCATTGCTTCACTTTCACAGGCAGCAAAAACTTTGCTAACGCAAATGTCACCGCCAATATCACAGCACTGCAAGACTCATCACGTATGAGAGTGGAATACAATCTGGTACATGCAGATCCTTTCAAAGTGCAACCATATCCTTCATACCGCTTGAACAACAGCTATTGGAGGATTGAGTACACTGGCCAACAAGTACAGGGCTCCTTGAAATTTAACTACAACGGTAACAATAACCAGTCTGAACACGAATTGCTACAAGGGCACACCCCTGACGAGTTAGCGCTATTCTACAGACGTGACTGTGCTGATGACTGGCATAGTATTCCCTTCACACGCAGCGGCCAGATGAGCGGAACCATCACAACAGAAAGCCTGATGCCCGGTGAATACACCTTTGGTGTTCCAGGCTCTGATGTAGGCATAAAAGGAATGGAGAAATCTGACATCCTCATTTACCCCAACCCCGCCCAAGACCGCTTGTCCATCAGCACAGAACAAGATATTGACAGCATTGTAATATACGATTTCAGTGGCCGGGAAGTAATGCGACAGAACCTCAACAATAAAAATAGCAATCTGAACATCAAATCATTAAGTTCCGGCACCTATCTTGTACAAATTTTCAACAAAGGAAAATTACTCAAAAGCGAAAAACTCATTAAAAACTGAAAATTGGGAACTAAAAACTGAAAACTGCTATCTAAAACCTGAAACCTGAAACCTAACCCCTATTCACTTATCACTACCCCGGCCTCCGGCCACCCCTTCTTAAAGAAGGGGAACTTAGACCTCCCATTAAATCACTAATTGTCAACTGTCAATTATCAACTGTCAACTCCTAACCCCTAAATCCTAACCCCTATGATAAGTTTCTGCATCGGCATTATCGCCTTAATATTAGGATACTTCATTTACGGCAAATTTGTCGAGAAAATCTTCGGCATTGACGCCAACCGCACCACCCCTGCCTACACCAAGCAAGACGGTGTGGATTATATTCCAATGAAGCCTTGGCGTATCTTTTTGATACAATTCCTTAACATTGCCGGAGTCGGCCCTATTTGTGGAGCCATCATGGGTGCCAAGTTCGGGACAGCATCGTATTTATGGATAGTTTTAGGCTCTATCTTTGCCGGTGCTGTTCACGATTATCTTTCCGGCATGATGTCCATACGCCACGACGGTTGCAGCTTGCCAGAATTGCATGGCAAATACATGGGTAAATATGTCAAGCAGTTCATGCGTGCTTTCATGATTATCCTGATGATCCTGGTAGGAGTTGTATTTGTGAATACTCCTGCCACTTTGCTGAACACACATTTCACTCCCAACTGGAACATCTATATATGGGTGGGTATCATTCTGGTTTATTATCTGATAGCCACATTGTTACCCATCGACAAGATTATCGGCAAGATATACCCCATCTTCGGTTTTCTCTTATTTGGCATGGCCCTTGCCATCGTTGCCGCTTTCATATATTACCGCCCTGCAATTCCAGAGCTGTGGAATGGATTGTCTAATCCTGAATATACAAGCAAGAATCCCATTTTCCCGATGATGTTCATCTCCATTGCCTGCGGTGCCATTTCCGGCTTCCATGCCACGCAGTCACCACTGATGGCACGCTGCATGACCAATGAGAAACAGGGACGGCCGATTTTCTACGGTGCCATGATTTCCGAAGGTATTGTAGCACTGATATGGGCAGCAGCCGCATCCTATTTCTTTGGCCCCGAAAGCCCTGTACAAACAGAAGGCTTAGGTGGTCCCGCTATGGTAGGCCTTATCGCCAATACCTGGTTCTCCCCTGTCATCTGCGTCATCACCATTTTGGGTGTCATCAGTGCTTCCGTCACCTCCGGTGATACCGCTCTGCGTTCCGCCCGACTGATAGTGGCCGACTTCCTCCATGTTGAACAGAAGAAAATCAGCAACCGGCTTTTCATCGCCATCCCTCTTTTCCTGGTGACAGGAGCTCTTTTAATATTCAGTCTCACCAATAAAGACGGTTTTGAAATCATCTGGCGTTATTTCGGCTGGGCAAACCAGTTGCTGTCGGTCTTCACGCTGTGGAGCATCACCATTTTCCTTGCCATAGAAAAACGTGAGACCTCTCCCTACGGGTTTATTTTGACCTTAATTCCCGCCTTGTTCATGACCATGGTGTGTTCTACCTTTATCCTGATTGTAAAAGGATTTGGCTTCGGCCTGTCTCAGCCATGGGCTTACGGCATTGCCAGTGTCATCACCTTGGGATGTCTGATAGGATTTATCATCTGGCTAAGGAAAACATCGTCCAAACAGCTTAAAGAATGTAATAATTAATGATGTTACCACAATAGTACATGAAAACGAATTATCAATTAACGAATTAACCAATTTGCAATTACAAACGTCCTTCCTCCTGGTAGCTGTAGTAACTGTTGCGGGAAATGACAACATGGTCGGTCACGTGGATATTAAAAAGCCGTGCCGCCTCGCAAAGCTGACGTGTCAACTGGTCGTCCATCCTGCTGGGCACTACATCACCTGAAGGATGGTTATGACACAGAATCAAACTGGTGGCCGACAATTCCAGTGCTTGTTTCAAAATCAAGCGTACATCCACAGCTGTCATCGTCAATCCGCCTTGGCTCACCCTATCCGCTTTTATCAAGGCCGAAGCCTGATTCAGAAAAAGCACCCAAAATTCCTCATATCCCAAATGACCATTACGCGAAAGCATGTACTCATATACATCCGCAGGAGATTGCATCCTGCGTTGCTCTTCCACCTTCTCCGCACGCACCCGTCGTCCTAATTCAAAAGCCACCAGAAGGGTGACCGCCTTGGTCTGCCCAATGCCATGAATCTGTTGCAAGTCGCGCAGTGACCATTCCGACAAGCGATTAAGCCGATTGTCACTCATCGACAGGACCCGCTTGGCCAGATCAACAACGGTCTCCTGACGGGTACCGCTACGCAAAAGTACAGCTATCAGTTCCGCATCAGTCAGAGCCGATAAACCCTGAGCCACGCATTTCTCACGCGGCCGGTCCGCCACGCTCCAATCCTTAAGATTCAGTTTGTCGGTTTGCATGTTAAAGGTTGACGATTAGACGGTAATACGGTAAATATGGGGTGATGGGGTGATGGGAAGGCGGGGTGACATGGGAAAGGTTAGGAAGGTTAGAAAGTGAGACATTCTTACCAATTCCATATACAAGATAATGCGGACGCATGCGATGAGTCCCTACATGCGGCGGCACAAGGTGACAACCCTACGGCCCCCAACTTTGGCATATTCATGCCAGGGCAATTCAACACACTCGTTCAGAGAATCTGATAGAAGAAGGATTATACCGTCTGCTCTCTCTTGAGCAAGTAAGGAAGCATGATCTGGTCAAGGCCCTTGGTAATGTCGGCAGGAATCATATCAATCTGATACTGACCACATTTCAATGTCAACTCTTTAAAGAAATCACCAATAGCCTGCTTGTAGTACTCTCGAATCGAATTGGAGTGCAACTTGATTTCCGACCCCGTTTCCATATCCACGAAACGATACAAACGATTGTCGAAACCAAAATCCTCCTCCATTTTTTTATGGTAAGTGTGGAACAACATCACCTCGTTCTTGTTGTGCTTGAGATGGCCCAATGCCAACATCAGCTCGTCCAGATTAGCATCCGTTTCAAACATGTCGCTAAAGATGATTACCATAGAACGCTTGTTAATCTGTTCCGCAATTCTATGCAATGTATCTGTCACCCTTGAACGACGCTGCACTTCTGTTGAGATAGGCTGGATAATTTTCTCCAACTCCCTATAAATCATCTTGAAATGACTATCCCCTCCCCTCGCCGAAGTATGCAATTCTAGTTTATCCGAAAACACACTCAGTCCTACGGCATCACGCTGGTTCTTAAATATTTGCATCAGAGCCGCAGCCGCGTATGCGGAAAAAAGAATCTTGTTCGGCTCAGCCAGAGTATATTTCTCTTGGATAGGAAAGTACATGGAAGATGAATTGTCAATAATGATATGACATCGCAGATTCGTTTCTTCCTCATAACGCTTCACAAACAATTTATCCGTCTTGGCATACAGTTTCCAATCTATATGTTTGGTAGGTTCTCCCGGATTATACTGCCGATGCTCTGCAAATTCCACTGAAAAACCATGTAACGGACTTTTATGCAGACCTGTAATAAAACCAGTAACCACCTGTTTGGCAATCAGTTCAAGATTGTCATACTGGGTAAATTGTGTATAGTCTATCTGATAAGGCATCTTCCAATTTTTTTGAATTGCAAATTTACATGAATTTCCTGAATTATACACAGACAAATAATTTTTTTGTAGGAACGCACCGCGTGCGTCCGAAAAACACAGAGGAAAGACACGAAATTTAATTAGCAAATTAGTTAATGTGCTAATTAATATTGTTAAAGGCATTATTCTTGAGTGAGAAACTGCTGAAAATCGTGAAGGAAAGTGTCAGAAAATTCATAACGGTCATAATTTGTGGTGAAAATATCCTCTGTCGCATAAATACCTACGAAACCGAAATTTCGTCTCCAAAGAAAAATGGCTGGATAAGAGTCGAGCCTTCGCAATGGTGAATAATCCTCATTTTCAACCTCATACAAAGGCTTATAAAACCTCGGGCAAATCTCATCCAATTGTTGCAACTGCTGGCGTCGCACCAGATAGCTACCCACATGTCCCATAAAACATGCCACCGCCACGTGAACCGTATCCACCGATGACAAAAACTGCAGCAGATGTTTCTGACAGGTGGAGCATTGTGGTTGCTGATTTACGACAAGAATAAGCTTATCTTGTTTGAATGCATCCAATGACAAGCTCATATTATTATAATCCAGAAAAGTGCACTCCTTTTTCACATACTGCACACGCAATTTCACCACGGGGTCGTGATCCTTAAACCACTGATTTTTGTAGTTTTGATATTGTTTTACCGAGAGGCCATCATACGCTTCCTGTTCTGGTGCCGCCACCAACTGCAACAGACAATTGTGAAGAGGATACAACAGTAAGTTATCTGCACTTAAGTGGAAAGAGGCCGGAAAGCCACCTGCCAGATATTTACGCGAAGTATCAATCTCTGCCAAAGTACTGAGTTCTTGTTGCCAGCCTGAAGCTGTTTTCCGCATACGCAAAATCGACAATTGCCGCTGCGTATTGCTATTACCCATATTCACCGACAGGAGCAACAAAGAATCATTTATCGGATCTACAGTTTTAACAAAAGAATATTGCCGGTACTGATTCCCAAGGGCATAGAAAATCCGTTCGGTGCCGTATGGCAAGGCTCGTAGACGCTCCAAGAACTCATGAGGGAAAGGATTCCACCCTGGAATATCAAAAGATACACTATCTAATAAATCCCCACGCAAGCCATATTTTTGCACCACACAGTTGCCTGGGGGCAAATAATACAGATATTGCTCATTAATAAAAAGATAGCGTTTCGGTTCAAACTGCAGCAGAAATGGAACCGGCTGTGGCAGTTCCTGCACAACACGCCCTTTCTGATCCTTTTCACTTTCATAACATATCCAACGGAACAGTCCGTGCTCCTTGTCATCCACCAAGGCATACACACGATTTTCAAAGATATAACCGTTGCACACCCCTAAGCAAAGCAGACGTTTAACGAAGTTATAACCTTGTCTATTCCTTTGATACAGAAGCAATTGATTATCACACACCAACAACAACTTATCCTTCTCAAAAGACAAAGCATAAACACAACATCCCTGCACTTCCCGCTTCCAAGAAGAGCCCAATTGCGGATAAGTTATACAAATACTGTCTTGTTTCCAGTTATTGATGTCCATCCGATGAATCACACAACGATATGTTTTATCATGAGGGAGAAAGGCTTTTCGCTGACAAAAACAGAAGTTGTTCTGGTAAACCGTAGTCACCCAATTGCGCTGTCCCGCTTCTTGCCGCAGATTCTCAAGCACAAAAGACGTATCAAGGCGTAACCACTCCGAAAAATTCACAACAGGTGTTTGAGCAGACAACAGCATAATCACCCAGAATAGCACAGAAAACAAAACTATCCTTTTCATACAAACTTTTTTATAAGTTATTATTCAAAAGAAGGAACCGCCATGACAGCGGTACCTTCTCCTAACATGAACTAAAGACCCAATGT
>CADCNH010000013.1:19038-43290 GCA_902802755.1 uncultured Bacteroidota bacterium
AGTTTTATATACAGAAACCGTGATTGTACCTTCTCCATAGCTGTTGCAATTCCAACGTGAAGAATAAATGTACATATCCCTACTCTCTCGACTACTATTAGTTCTGGTTGACTGGGCAGGCAATACTTTCTTTGTTTCCGAGCCATTACGCACACCTTGCTCCACTTTTCTTTCACTCTGATCCAACAGAGTATTTACAGTAGAAGCAAAGCCTGTCGGAAGTCGTCTTGCCTGCAATGGTGCGACATAATTACCTGCATCAGAAGGAACTCTGCAACGGGTAAAGCCCTGACCATAACAAGTCATCACCGCATTAATGACATTCGTGTTGGCATCATATACCTCGTCGTAGGTAACATTGCCATACAAATTAACCAAGGCAAGCAAACCTCCATTCGCTCTGGTAACCGTCAAGGTGTAAAGAGGCTCACCCTCTGCCTTTGCTGCGCTATTGAAAGCCGGACACAGCATAACAGCTAAAATAAATAATAAAGCTATTCTTTTCATAATTCAAATGTTTTAAATGTTATAAATAAACCTATTTAATACTTGCATGCCACAAAGGCACAAGGCAATTAATTTTCCTTTGCGTTTTCCATGATGATAAAAAAACGAATTCCAGTAGCATCATTTACTATTAATATGAATATATACAAACTAATTTTTCTCAATCCTTACATGAATACGGATTGCCAGCCCCTATTCTCGTATGAATCGACAAAACAAAAGTACAAATAATTTTATTTCAAAACTAATTATTTCGTAATTTTTATTTTATTTTTACATTATTGATTTATAGTATTTTAAATAGGATACTAACAACATGTTAATAATTTGGACAAACTTTGACAATAGATTTTTCGGAGAAAAGGCGGAATTTATTGCCCTACGAAAGTAAATTTATCCTAAAAATTATCGGGAATTTTTATTACCTTTGCAAGTTGTTTCGCAAACACCACAATATTAATCAAGCATCTAATAATCAAATAAATACAAATTTATTCACCAAATCAAATCTATATGAAAAAAGCTATGTCCATACTTATTTTAAGTAGCATCCTGATGATGGGATGCGGACCGAAAAAAGAGGTTAAAGACCTCTCTCAGAACCCGTTTATGCAAGAATGGGATACCCCGTATGGTGTACCGCCATTCGACAAAATCGACACTTCCGACTATATCCCCGCTTTTGAAGAAGGTATGCGTCAGCAAATGGAGGAAGTGAACGCTATCATCAACAACCAGGAAGAGCCCACTTTCGAAAATACTGTATTGGCACTGGAAAACAGTGGTCAACTGCTGAACCGTGTATCCGCTGTTTTCTTCAACCTCGCAGAATGCCTGAACAATGACCGCATGGAAGCTATCGCCGAAGAAATTTATCCTAAACTTTCCGTTCACAGTGACAGTATCAACATGAACCCTCAGTTGTTTGCCCGAATCAAAGCCGTTTATGACAAACGCGAGGAACAGAACTACACTCCCGAGGAAATGCGTCTTTTGGAAGAAACCTACAAGATGTTCGTTCGTGGTGGTGCCAATGTACCTGCCGACAAGCAAGACCGTTTCCGTGAAATCAACCAGCAGCTGTCACTGCTCACCCTGAAATTCGGCAACAATGTGCTGAAAGCCACCAACGACTACAAATTAGTGGTTGACGACAAGGCTCGTTTGGAAGGTATGCCCGAAGACCAGTTAGCCGCCGCACTGGAAGCCGGTAACGCCGACGAGACTACCAAGGGCAAATACGTGTTCACCATCCATCTGCCCAGCATGGAACCCTTCCTGATGAACTGCAAAGACCGCGAGTTGCGTCATGAGCTGTGGACTGCCTACTCTACCCGCTGCACCTCAGGTGAGACCAACAACTGCGACATCATCAACCAAATCATCAACCTGCGTCTGGAACGTGCTCAGATTTTAGGTTTTAACAGCCACGCCGCCTACACTCTCGACGACTGCATGGCCAAGACCCCTGAAGCTGTTTTCAACCTGCTTTATCAGGTGTGGACTCCTGCCATCGCCAAAGCTAAAGAGGAAGCTGCCGAATACCAGAAAATGATCAAAGCCGAAGGCAATGATTTCAAACTGGAGCCCTGGGACTGGAGATACTACAGCGAACAGCTGCGTAAGGAAAAATATGATTTGAATGATGACATTATTCGTCCATATTTGTCACTCGACAATGTTAGAGAAGGTGTTTTCATGGTGGCTAACAAACTTTATGGTATCACCTTTGAAAAGAATACCAATCTTCCTGTTTATCATCCTGATGTAGATGCTTTTGAAGTAAAAGAAAATGGTGAGACTATCGCTATTCTGTACATGGATTACTTCCCGCGCGACAGCAAACGCAGCGGCGCTTGGATGACCAACTTCAGAGAACAATACATTGATAACGAAGGTAAAAACGTTATTCCTGTGGTGTCATTGGTATTCAACTTCACCAAACCCACAGCTGACAAGCCTTCCTTGCTGAATTTTGATGAAACAGAGACTTTCTTCCACGAATTCGGCCATGGTCTGCACAGCATATTCTCCAAATGTCGTTTCCGTTCTTTGTCTGGTACCAACGTTTCCCGCGACTTCGTGGAACTGCCCTCACAAATCATGGAAAATTGGGCCAGCGAACCCGAAGTATTGCGCATGTACGCCAAACATTACCAGACTGGCGAAGTCATCCCCGAAGAACTGATCAAGAAGTTGGAAGACTGCGGCACCTACGGACAAGGCTTTATCAATGCCGAATTGCTGGCGGCCTCTCTGTTAGACATGCAATATCATGTGATCACCGAACCCACACAGGTGAGTCTGCCCGAATATGAAGACCAGCAGATGGCCAAAATCGGTCTGATTCCCGAAATCATTTCAAGATACAGAAGCCCTTACTTCCAGCACATCTTCGCTGGCGGTTACAGCGCAGGATACTACAGCTACACCTGGGCTGCCGTATTGGATAGCGACGCTTTTGAAGCTTTCAAGGAAAATGGCTTATTCGACCAAACTACCGCCAAAGCCTTCAGAACCAATATTTTGGAGAAAGGCAACACGGACGATGCCATGAAACTGTACGTAGCCTTCCGTGGCAAACAGCCTTCCATCGACCCCTTACTCAAAAAGAGAGGACTTAAATAAGTATCTGTTTTGATCAAAGTAACTTTTTTAGGAACTGGCACATCGCAGGGTGTCCCCATTGTGGGATGCACCTGCGACGTGTGCAATTCCAGCGACCCCAGGGACCATCGCTTGCGCACTTCCGCCTTTGTGGAAGTCAATGGCGTGAAGTTGCTCATTGATGCCGGCCCCGACTTGCGGCAGCAGCTGCTGACCAACAAAATCATCGACATTGATGCCATTCTGCTCACCCACGAGCATACCGACCATGTGGGCGGCATTGATGATGTGAGACCCATTAACTTCCTCAACAACAAAACCATAGACATCTATGGCTTGCCCAGAACCATCGGTATTGTCAAGAAAAATTTCGACTATGCTTTTGCGGAACACAAATACCCCGGTGTACCCATGTTAGGACTGAAAGCCGTTAAAGATGAGCCATTTACCATCAAGGGTGTGGAGATTATGCCCATCCATGTGTTGCACTTAGCCATGCCCATTTTAGGCTATCGCATCGGGAATTTCGCCTATATCACCGACGGCAGCTTTATCGCCCCAAAAGAAATGAACAAACTGCATGACTTGGACACGCTGGTCATCAACACTTTGGGCATCAAAGAGCACTACTCCCATTTCAACCTGAAACAAGCCTTAGCCATTATTGACGAGCTGAAGCCACGCCAAGCCTTCCTTACACACATCTCGCATAACTTAGGCAAATATGAGGATGTAGTCAAGATTTTACCCGACAATGTCCGTCCCGCCTACGACACCCTCAGCGTAGAAGTTGGGGTATGATTTTTTTACGGAATCGAAACCTTTGACATACACCATTCCCCTCAGGGAAAACAAGGAGAACCCCATCACAAAACGGTGATCGTTGTGGGCGTCGAAAACAAAACCCGCACCAGAACAATTTGCATTATTTCCGTTTGAACAACCCGTAGAGACAGGGCACGCCCTGTCTCTATGGGATAATGCACCACCTGAATCGGAGACAGGGCATGCCCTGTCTCTATGGGATATCGCACCACCTGAATCGGAGACAGGGCATGCCCTGTCTCTACGGGGATTAATCACCAATTGGTTATCAACAACCCCATTATACGCATTCAATTCAACATCCGCAAATGTGGATAATTGTTTCTGGATGATTTGCAAACGGTCAGACTCCTTGTATTTCAGGTTCGCCACGCCATTGAAAATCAATTTTTTTGGCCATAAACAAGCCATACAAGCCAGGACAGGTACCAAATCGACATTCTGGCTCATGTCCAATTCTATCACTTCCTGCCGTTTAATAAAACACTCATTATAAGAGATAACCACGCCATCCTCCTCCTGGCGACTTACGATGCCCCACTCGGAAAACCAACGGACCAGGACCGCATCAGACTGGATGGAATGCAAGTCCAAACGCAACAGTTTGTAGGAGTCTGGAATTGTCTCTCCTTTTGATGCAGGAGGGTCATCCGAGGTAACACCAGCTGACAGCTGACCATTCGCTTTCTGCCGCGACAACAACAAACGGGCATACCAATACACGGCAGCACTCCAGTCGCCCAAGCGCTGGGGAGTCAAATCAGCCTCTCCTTTTATAACCGCCTTTGTCATATCGATATATGCAACAGAGGACGGTCTCTCGGGCTGGATATGCAGCTCTTGCAAACCGATTTTATCGGCAATCAGCAACAAAGCCGTGGCGAATTGCCCCGAACGGGTGCAATCAATGGTCATTTCAGAGGCATGGAGGGTTTTGCCATGAATTAGCCAGAAACCAACATATTCCATATCTGTAGAGACGGGGCATGCCTCGTCTCTACGTGGACAATATTGGACATCCGCCCCAATTGAACGTAATGCCTCCACCAATTCCTCTATTGGACGATGTAACAAACGCTCAGTACCCGTCAACAACCATTGTCCAGGGGTAATCGCCAATACCGCCATCAAAAAACGGTATGCTGCTCCACAATCACGCACATCTATGCACACCGGTTTGTCCGCTGGATTTTGTCCCGACTCGGCCTCCGCAATTCGGGCAAGACAGTCACGCACAATCAGAACATCCGCCGGAAAACCATCGTCCACTTCGTCCAATGGACGACACTTCAAAAAATCGCATATCAACTTTCTGATATACAAACTCTTAGAGACCGGAAGACAAACTTGTTTTAACGACGGCATAATCTTTTCAAAAAATCAAAAAAAGAGACTATTTTTTTGGTGCAAAATTAGGATTTTTTTATTATCTTTGCATAGTCTAAAAAAATTAATATAGTATTGATTATGAGCGATTTAGAAAACAAACAACCCCAAGAGCAAGAATACACTGCGGAGAATATTCAGGTATTGGAAGGTTTGGAGGCGGTAAGAAAGCGTCCAGCCATGTATATCGGTGATGTTGGAGAGCGCGGATTGCACCACCTGGTCTATGAGGTTGTCGATAACTCCATTGACGAAGCATTAGCAGGCCACTGCGACAAAATCGACGTGACCATCCATGAAGATAACTCCATTTCAGTATTGGACAACGGGCGAGGTATTCCGACCGACTGGCATGAGAAAGAGAAGAAATCAGCTTTGGAAGTCGTATTGACGGTACTTCATGCCGGTGGTAAGTTCAACAAAGACTCCTACAAGGTTTCCGGCGGTCTGCACGGTGTGGGTGTCTCCTGCGTGAACGCCCTATCCAAGCAATTGCGTGCCGAGGTATTCAGAAACGGCATCCATTACATGCAGGAATACGAATACGGTCACCCTTTGTATGCTGTAAAAGAAGTCGGCAAAACCGACCAGCGCGGTACGCTGATCTGGTTCAAACCTGACGACAGCATCTTCATCATGCACGAATACCACTATCAGACTTTAGCCACCCGTATGAAAGAGCTGGCTTTCCTAAACAAAGGTATCACACTGACTATCACAGATTTAAGAGTCAAAGATGACAACGGGCAAGCTTTAAGCGAGACTTTCTATTCCAAAGATGGTTTGAAAGATTTCATCCAATATCTTGATGGTGGGCGTGAAAAAATCATGGAACACCCGATGTACATGGAAGACGACGGCTCCGAAACCGGCGTTCCCGTAGAGATTGTGATGCAATACAACACTTCCTTCACCGAGAATATCCACTCCTACGTCAACAACATCAACACCATCGAAGGTGGCACTCACCTGACCGGTTTCAGAAGCGCCTTGACACGTACGCTGAAGAAATATGCTGATGACAGCAAGATGCTGGAAAAATTGGCCAAACAGAAAATCGAGATTGCCGGTGACGACTTCCGCGAAGGTCTGACCGCCATCATCTCTGTAAAAGTCGCTGAACCTCAGTTCGAAGGACAAACCAAGACCAAGTTAGGCAACGACGAAGTAAAGGGCATTGTCGATCGTATTGTAGGTAAGATGCTTACCTATTATCTCGAAGAGAACCCCAAAGATGCCAAAGAAATTGTTGACAAGGTCATCCTTGCTGCCACTGCCCGTCACGCTGCCCGCAAGGCACGTGAGATGGTGCAGCGCAAAAGCGTCTTCAGCGGCGGCGGACTCCCTGGCAAACTGTCCGACTGCTCCTCCAAAAACGCCGAGGAATGCGAATTGTTCCTCGTCGAGGGTGACTCCGCAGGCGGCACCGCCAAACAGGGCCGTGACAGCAAACACCAGGCAATTTTGCCTTTGAGAGGTAAGATTTTGAACGTCGAGAAGGCCATGCAGCACCGCGTGCTGGAAAGCGAAGAAATCAAAAATATCTACACCGCTTTAGGTGTTACCATCGGTACAGAAGAAGACAGCAAAGCACTGAATATCTCCAAGTTGCGTTACCACAAGGTTATCATCATGACCGATGCCGATGTGGATGGTAGCCACATTGCCACGCTGATTCTGACTTTCTTCTTCCGTCACATGAAAGAACTGATAGAGGAAGGCCATGTCTATATCGCCACTCCTCCGCTCTACCTCATCAAAAAAGGCACCAACGAGAAATACGCCTGGTCGGATGAGGAGCGTGTGGCACTGATTGCCGAAATGACCAACAACGGCGCCAACGAAGCCGGCTTGCATGTACAACGTTACAAAGGTTTGGGTGAGATGAACGAAGAACAGCTGTGGAGCACCACCATGGATCCACATAGCAGAACCCTCCGTCAAGTGACCATTGAAAATGCCGCCGACGCCGACCGCGTGTTCGCCATGCTGATGGGTGACGAAGTGCCGCCACGCCGCGAGTTTATCGAACAAAACGCCAAATACGCCAATATCGACGCCTAAGGAAAGAAGTTGATGGATTTTAGGCCAATAATTTTATTAAAATTCTGAATCTGAATAAATTATGGACCAGGACAACAATGCACAGGAGCTGCAAGCCCAAGAAAATGAAATGAAAGTTGACAATACCGCTACCACAACGGAGAATGTGGAAACTGTTGCCAACTCAACCCCTAAAGACATGGTTAAGGCGGAGACACCTATCATTTCATTGAAAAACATCAATATCTATCAGAAAAACATACTCATTCTGCCACAAATCAGCATGAATGTAAGAAAAGGCGAGTTCGTCTATCTGATTGGCAAAACCGGCAGCGGCAAATCCTCTATACTGAAGACCCTGATTGCAGAAGTGCCCGCCGAAGGCGACGAAGCCCAAATCAACGGTTTCAATCTGCTAAAACTCAAAAGAAGAGATATCCCGAAATTGCGCAAAAGTTTGGGCATGGTATTCCAAGACTACCAGTTGCTGTCGGACATGACCGTATTAGAGAACCTGATGTTTGTGTTGAAGGCCACCCAATGGAAAGACAAAGTAGCTATGGGTAACCGCTGTGAAGAAGTGTTGGGACTGGTCGGTCTGGCCACCAAGGATTTCCGCTACCCATACCAGCTGTCGGGTGGTGAGCAACAGCGCGTTTGCATTGCCCGTGCCCTGCTTAACAAGCCGGATATTATTCTGGCCGATGAGCCCACTGGCAACCTTGACCCTATCACCTCCGAAGAAATCTTCAAAATATTCCACGATATCAACAAAAACAGTGGCACTACCGTGGTGATGGCCACCCATAACTTCGGCATGATCGACAAATTCGCATCCAGAACGATTTGCATCGAAAACGGAAAACTGATCGACTCAGTCCTGTAATATGCTCTCGGTACTGATACCCATTTACAACCACAATGTCAACAACTTAGTCACAACTCTTGACCAACAGTTGACGCAGTCGGGTATACACTACGAGATTATTTTGGCCGATGACTGCTCCAACAATCTGGACTATCGCAAGAAAAATGAGAATTTATCCCTGTTGGCAAGTGTTCAATATATTCAGAATCAGTCAAATATGGGGCGTGCCAAAATCCGAAACCGTTTGGCGGATACAGCACAATATCCTTATCTCTTGTTCATTGATTGCGATGCCACAGTTCAGCATCAGAATTATATCCAAAATTATCTTGAAGCCATTGAAAAAATGCAGCAAGAGCCCTTGTTTGTCATCAATGGTGGCATTGCCTATCAAACCGAAAAACCTGATTCTCAATATTTTCTAAGATGGTATTATGGTAAAAAAAGAGAAGAGGAAAGCGCCGACAAAAGAGCATCGCAACCCTATCACCACTTTACCCCCTTCAATGTTGTCATCACCAAATCCCTGTTCCAATGCATTAATTTTGATGAAAGTCTGACCTCATACGGACATGAGGACACGCTCTTCGGATGCCAGCTCAAAGAACAGGAAATCCCCTATTTGCATATCAACAATCATTTGATACACAACGGATTGGATACTAACGAAGAATTCTTAAAGAAAATCAGGGCTTCCATTGAGAATCTTACAAAACTTTCTAAGAATCAAAGCATTAATAAACATTTTCTCGAAGATAACAAACTATTGAAAACCTATCGTTCATGTAACATTATGGGTCTTACGGTCTTTTTAAAATTAATATTCAAGAAATATCAAACAAGAATAGAGCAACAGCTTTGCGAAAAACCCAGCATGTTTTTACTGGATCTATACAAGCTCTGCTATTTGGCTACCATAAAATAACAAACACAGTTTATAGAGAAAGTGATGATAAACACCACTACTTCTACTGATAAATTTGGCCACAAACAAAATAAAGAACTATGTTTCAAGAGGTTAAAATCGGAAAGATAATCATGGGCGTAGGTCATCCCATTGTCGTACAGTCCATGACCAACACCGACACGGCAGATGTGGAAGCCACTGTTGCCCAATGCAAACGCATGATTGCTGCCGGTGCCGAGATGGTGCGCATCACTGTGCCCTCGATGAAAGAGGTGGAGTCTCTCCGACAAATCAAGGAACAGCTTTGGTCCGAAGGCATTGACACCCCATTGATTGCTGATGTCCATTTCAATCCCAAAGTAGCCGAAGCCGCCGCTGCCATTGTAGAAAAGGTGCGTGTCAATCCGGGCAATTACGTAGATAAGCGCAATTTCAAGACCTTGGACCTCAGCGAAGAAGAATACCAATCCTCGCTGGATGCCATGGAAGCCAAGGCAAAACCACTGTTTGAGACCTGCAAGGCCCACGGCACAGCCTTACGTATCGGCATCAACCATGGTTCACTGGCAGACCGCATTGTCAGCCGCTACGGCAATACCCCACATGCCATGGCCATGTCGGCTATCGAATGGTTGGATATTTGCGAGAAAAATGACTTCCGAAACATGGTTTTCTCCATGAAGGCCAGCAATGTCAACACCATGATGGCCGCCACCCTCGACCTGCATAAGATGCTAAGCGACAGAGGCATACTCTACCCTATTCATTTGGGTGTCACCGAGGCAGGAAATGGCTTGGAAGGCCGTGTAAAATCCGCTGCCGGCATCGGGGCCTTGCTGATGATGGGCATCGGCAACACCATCCGTGTATCTCTGACTGAAAAGCCCGAGAACGAGACACCTTTCGCACACACCCTGATCAATGTCGTTAAGGACCTTAAAGACACTGATTATACCATCACCAACCAAACGCTCATTTACCACAAGACCGAGCCCGACTTCGACCGTTGGATTGCCGGAGCTGCAGCGGTAAGCGGCTATTTGAACTATCAGCAAATAATCAAGGACATTCGCATCGAAAACAAGCATTTCAGCCCTGCGGAAAACGACAACCTGGCCGCTACCATCTTGCAAGCTTGCCGTCTGAAGATGAGCAAAACGGAGTTCATCTCCTGTCCATCATGTGGACGCACGCAATACGACATTGAGTCGGTGCTGGCACAGGTCAAGGCACGTTTTGCCAACTATCCTGGACTGAAAATCGCTGTGATGGGCTGCATTGTCAACGGTCCCGGCGAGATGGCCGATGCCGACTATGGCATTGTCGGTGCCACCAACGGCCTCGCCGCAGTCTATAAAGGCAAGGAACGTGTTTCAGAAATCATTCCTGTAACGGAAGCGTTGAAACAGTTGGAGAAGCTGGTAGAAAATTGATAGATGACAATTGACCATTGACAGTTGCATTCTATCATCAATTATTTTCCTACTGCACAATATGCACATCCATCTGGTTAAATGGAATCTGTATGCCGGCTTCGTTCAACTTGTCATAGACAGCCTGATTGAGATAGAAAAAAGTTTCCCAATAATCAGCATTTTTCGTCCAGACGCGGAGTTCAAGGCTGACGGCACTGTCGGCAAGGGCAGTCACCACCACCACAGGTGCTGGCTCGGCAATCACCAAAGGATATGCCTTGGCCAGTTCCACCAACACCTTCCGGGCATTGTCAACCGATTCGCCGTAGGCAATACCCACCTTAACATCCACCCTACGGTTTTCGGAACGGGAATAGTTGATCAAAGTCTTGGTAGCCAGGTCCGTATTGGGTGCAATCACCATTTTCTTGTCCGGCGTTTCCACTATTGTGTTAAAAATCTGAATATGCTTCACTGTACCCTGAACACCCGCAGCATCAATATAGTCACCCACACGGAAAGGCTTCAGCAAAAGGATAATCACACCACCAGCGAAGTTCTGCAAAGTGCCTTGCAAAGCCATACCTACCGCCAAACCGGCAGCCCCCAAAACAGCGATGAATGAAGTGGTCTCTATGCCTATCATACCCAAGACCGCAATGATAATCATCACCTTCAACGCAATATCCGTCAGCGAAATCAAAAAAGACTGTAACGAAACATCTATCTGCTTTCTCTCCATCAGGCGTCGCATAGCTTTCAGCAACAGTTTCACCAGTTTCAGACCTATCCACAGGACTATCAAAGCGATGATAATCCGAGGTACATCCTTGAACAACAAATCGTGAATAAACTCACTTGCCCCGCCAAAGAGGGAGTGAACATTCGTAAAATTTCCATCCATTTTTTCCATAAGAAATTAGAATTTAACGAGTTAAAAAAAAATCACTTTAGTATCTCCCCACAATCCATCTGTTTTTCATTTGCAAAAATAAAGAAATTTCATTCATAATTACCATAAAAAAAAGATAAAAAGCTTGCCAATTAAAAAAAATTGTATCTTTGCAGTTTGTAACAAAAGAAAATACATACACATTTAAAACTTAACAACTATGAAAAAATTCTTCACTTTCGCATTGGCACTCGTACTGAGTGTAAGCTTCGCTTTCGCACAGAGCGTTAACGAAGGTCAAGTAACTATCCTGAAAACCCATGTCAACGGTTTCACCATCAATGTTCCCAAAGTGGACGCTAAGACTGCCAATGCAGCCGTTACAGAATATTTGGCTGACAAAGGTCTGGTAAAACCCAAAACCGAAGACAAATACAATGCCTATAGGGCTCAGAAATTCTCTTATATTGGAGATGGCACTTACGACATCTTCTTCAAAGCTGTACAAAAAGGTAAAAAACAGGACGTTTCCACTGACATCATTTTCATTTGCAGCTTGGGTAATATGAACACCATTTCTTCATCGAACGACGCTACTGCAACTTCCAACATCAAAAACATCGTTTCTAAATTCCCCAGAGCTATTGAAAAATATCAGCTGAAACAAAGAATCGAAGAAATAAAGAAAGAAATCGAAGCCGCTAACAAGGAAAAAGAGAAAACTGACAAGGAAATCCAGAAACTGCAAGAACAAATTGCCAAAGCAACCGAGAAACAGGATGCTTTGAACAGACAGCTGGAACAAGCCAACACCATGTTGAGAAACTTCACCATCGACTAATCTTCAAAACAAACCCTAAAAAAAAGCGACCCAAACAGTCGCTTTTTTTGTTTTAAAACAAAAACGAATCAAATGAATTATACGTCGCATTCTCTGCTTACCATTTGTCTTTAGAAGTGGGCTGTTCTGCCAGTTAACCAATCACAATGTTGCACATAGGCATCAGGTTTTCGGGCAGCAATTCAATATTTGAAAAAAATATTACGACACAAAGCATCATATACTACCATAAAAAGTTGTATCTTTGCAAGATATTATTTGAATAAAAATGAATATGAAAAAAATCCACATTATTCTATTGGCGGCCCTTTGCATAGTGGCCATCGGCTGCAAACAAGCAGAAAAGAAAACCAGCATGAACTACCGTCCCTTAGGCAACACAGGGCTGATGGTCAGTGAGATCAGCATCGGCTGCGGTGGCTTTGAGAAAATCGACAGCGCCGCCTCGCTCGAAATGATGACCATGGCACTCGACAGCGGCATGAACTATATCGACCTGTACGATGCCAACCCCAAAACACGCTCCAACATCGGCTATGCACTGCAAGGCCGTCGTGACGAGATGATCATCCAAGGCCATATCGGCTGCATTTTCAAAGACGGCCAGCACTGCCGCACCCGCGACGTGGAAGAAGCCAAACAGGGCTTTGAAGATATGCTGGCACGCCTGAACACCGACCATATTGAGGTGGGTATGATACATATCGCCGACAGCCATGAGGAATGGGAAGAGCTGGAAGGAAGTCCCTTCCTCGAATATGTGTTTCAACTGAAAAAAGAAGGGAAAATCCAACATATAGGCATCAGCAGCCATAATGCCGAAGTGGCTCTGCGTGCCGCCAAGAGCGGTTGGATAGAGGTCATCATGTTCTCTATGAACCTCGCTTTTGACCGCTTGCGCGGAGGAGCTATCCCATGGGAGAAGGGCGCCATGGACAACCTGCAAGCGGGTATCGACCCCGTGCGTGTGGAATTGTACGACTACTGTGCCACCCATAATATCGCCATTACCGTAATGAAAACTTTAGGCGGTGGCGGAAAACTGCTGGATACCAAAACCTCACCCCTTGGTGTGGCCTACACACCCGAACAGTGCATTGCCTACTGTCTGGCAAAACCGTGTGTCAGCACCTGCATTCTCGGCATTGACAATCTCGACGAGTTGAAAGCAGATTTGCATTGGTTGCATGCTACCGATGAGGAAAAAGACTACACCACTGTAAGCAAACAGGAACAAGCCAAGGCCGATGGCGACTGCACTTACTGTAACCATTGTTCGCCCTGCAGCATGGGTATTCCCATCGCAAAAGTCAACGAGCTGTTGGACAAAGCCGAATTAGAGGGACTCACTCCCGAATTGCAAGCCCAATACGATGCGCTGCCGCACCATGCGGGCGAATGCACCCACTGCGGAGCATGTCTCAGCCGCTGTCCTTTCGAAGTTGATATCCCTTCAAAAATGGACAAAGCCAAGGATGTGTTTGGCAAATAAACAAAGCCAAAAAATTCAAGCCTATCAGCCATAAAACAAGAAACTAATCATCCATCATCATTTCAACAACAAAAACTAAAATCTTATCATGAAAAAAATAATGTTTATCCTTTGTGCAACCATGATGCTTGCAGCTTGCAACAATACCGAGAAACAGTTGCGTGAACGTGCCGCTGAGTTGTGCAAATACATCCCCGACCATGAGTTGTTGGAACAGTCGAAAAACTATTTGACTGAAGATTTTTACGCCGTGTTGGACACCATGTTCAACCACCTACCCTCACACGAAGCCATGGACCACGAATGGCTCTACTATTTTGTGACTGGGAATGGCGGCACTATTGCCGACTATGAGGTGGTTAAAGTGGAGCAGACCGATGACACACACGCCATTGCGACCATCAATGTACGCCAGAAATGGGAAGATGGTTCTTTTGATGAAAGCAGTGACATTGAAGAACACCGTCTTTACATGGAGAAAGTGGATGGCAAATGGCTGATGTCGGATTTTGACGAGCACAAAGCCGACTGCATCCGTTACATTGAAATCAACCGCCAAGAGCAGGCCTTGCGCAAAGTGATAAGCGATTATTTGGTAAATGAAATCGGAGCGAATTATTCGCAAGGCGAGCTGTGTATTCCCGTGTTGATGATGGTGGCGGAAGAAGAGTCAGACTCCGTATATGCCAATGTGTTCGGTGATTTCTGGATTTTTTGGTACAATATTTCCGGTGACACCCTCAAGACTGTTTCCGGGGGCAACCATTCCGGTTGCATGACCCTTCTCGAAAATGGCAACAACTTGTCTGTGACAGATTTTGAGCAGACCGTTGACGGTGCTGGCAACGAGTTAAGTGCCAAGCGTATTTTTGGCAAGCATTATGAGATTTATCAGAACATGCATTCCAATGAGGATGTCCGAGAAGCCGTCCGACAGGAGCAACTGAGGGAATATGTTCACCGCCACGGGCTCTCCATCCATTACTACCAAGATTTCGGCTGGCCCGCCGTGAAATTACAGTAAAGAAATATATGTAGAATTATCAGAGTCGCCAGCAACGCTCCTACAAGCGCGTCATCCGTCTCAAGCACAAAATCCAGATCATCATTCAATGAATACCACTCTTCACACTCCTCTTTTAAATCAAGCCCCTCTGCAATACATTGAGCAGCAGAACCTTCCGCTGTATGACTATTTTGACAGGGCTCATCAGCGTGACCATGTGCAGATGGTAATCAAACAGAGCATGAAGCTTGCCAAACAGCTGGACGTAGATGCAGAAATGGTTTACTTCACCACACTGACAATAAGGATAAAACATGCTGACCATTCACCATCTTCGCCACTGGTATGAGCCAAAATTGCCCCATGCGGTTTTCATCAACGGACAGTTTGTCGGGATGATGAAGGATCATGATATGCGTATTGAGATGCCAGCGGGCAGCTACAGCTTAAAGGTACAATTTGGAGGACTTATTCCTCTGGAAAAAAACGGTAAAAGTATCGATTTGTCAGTATCTTCAACGGAGCAGATAGAGGTGCCGCAAGGACAAAACGTTCTTTGCAAATTTCACGATCGCGAAAGGCTGTGGAATATTCTGTTCGATATTGACCTTGTGGTTTGGATAGTCTCGCTATTTGTCACCATGCCACCGCTTTACAAGATTATTTCCGATGTTTTTTTTGTCATCTGGCTGGTGCGACTAATTATCATCAGAAAAAGATATTACAAAATAACAATATGATGAAAAGGAAACTTTTAGCTTTATTTTTCTTGCTGGCATATTGCCTTATGAATGCCGAGGCCACCGAACCTGTCAAACTGCAAAGTCCCGACGGGAAGCTGGAACTTAGTTTCGAGCTCAAGGATGGTGTTCCTTACTATGCTCTCAACCGGGTCGGCAAACCCGTGGTGTTGCCCTCCAAGATGGGCTTTACGCTCGAATGGCGCGATGACTTGGCTCACGCTTTTGTACTTAAAGACAAGACTTACAGTAGTTTTGATGAGACTTGGGAACCCGTATGGGGAGAAGAGGCCAAAATCCGCAACCATTACAACGAGATGCTCGTTACTTTGGAGCAACCCATTGGCAGTGTGGAAAGCATGGATGGTTCTACAAAGAAAAAGCCAAGCGTTATGCAAATCCGCTTCCGTCTATACGATGACGGTCTTGGCTTCCGCTACGAGTTTCCGATGGAAAATGCACTTGTCTGCTTCTGGTTCAAAGAAGAGTTGACCGAGTTCGCCATGGCTGGTGACCATACAGCATGGTGGATTCCAGGTGACCTCGATACACAGGAGTACAACTATACGGAATCAAGACTATCGGAAATCCGCGACTTATGGGAAGCAGGCCACAAGGACGGTGGCTGGCCATGGACCTCATTCTCAAACACTGGTGTACAGACGGCCCTACAAATGAAAACCGACGACGGCTTGTATATCAACATCCACGAAGCCGCCACCCTTGACTATCCAACCATGCATCTTGATTTAATTGTTGACACCTTGAAAACAGGATTACCGGAACATTCCGGCATCAGCTATCCTGCAAGTCAACAAACCGACAACATAACATACACCTTTCATGCTTGGTTGTGCCCCGATGCAGCAGGCTACAAAGGCCGTATGCAAGCCCCTTGCCACACCCCTTGGCGCACCGTGATGGTCTGCGAAAAAGCTACCGATGTGCTTGCCTCGCGACTCATCCTCAACCTCAACGAGCCTTGTGTTCTGGATGACGTTTCCTGGATTCACCCAGTGAAATACATGGGTGTTTGGTGGGAGATGATTTCTGACAAAAACTGCTGGTCCTATACCAATGATTTCCCCTCCGTCAAACTCGGCGAGACCGATTATTACAAGGCAACACCCCATGGTCGTCATGCCGCCAACAATACCAACGTGCGCCGTTATATCGACTTCGCGGCCGCCAACGGCTTCGACGCCTTGCTTATCGAAGGCTGGAACATCGGCTGGGAGGACTGGTACGGCAAACAGAAAGAGTTCGTTTTCGACTTCCTCACTCCCTATCCCGACTTTGACCTGCCCGCCCTCAACAAATATGCCCACGAGAAAGGGATCCGTCTTATCATGCACCACGAAAGCTCCGCTTCCACAGTAAATTACGAACGCTGGATGGAGAAAGCCTATACCCTGATGAACCAATATGGCTACGATGCCGTCAAAAGCGGTTATGTGGGCACCATCATCCCCTTTGCCGAAGGCCACTACAGCCAGCCCATCAACAACCATTACCACTATGCCATTGTGGAAGCCGCCAAACATCATATTATGGTAAATGCCCACGAAGCCGTAAGGCCGACAGGCTTATGTCGCACCTGGCCCAACATGATTGGCAACGAAAGTGCCATGGGTACCGAATTCAGAGGCCGCATCATGCCAGGACACACCACCATCTTGCCATTTACCAGACTGCAAGGAGGTCCGATGGACTATACTCCTGGCATCTTTGAACCGGACATGAGCAAGAATGCCCCTTGGAGCACCGAAAAAATGCGCATCACAATATGCAACCAATTAGGTCTTTACGTCACATTTTACTCACCCTTGCAAATGGCCGCTGACTTTCCGGAACATTATGAGCCTTTCATGGATGCCTTCCAATTTATCAAAGATGTGGCCGTTGATTGGGATAAAAGTATCTACCTGGAAGCTGAACCAGGCGCATACATCGTGACCGCCAGACATCCGAAGACTTCCACTTTGAACAAGGCAGCCGAAGGACTGGCACAACTTGCCGACGGCAAAAAAAATGTCATCAACAGCGTCACACGCTTCGTTTATGCCATCCCCGATACAGTACAACTTACCACCGACGAACTACACCGGTTAACACCCCGTGATGTGTGGTATGTGGGTGGTGTCACTGATGAAAACGCCCGTGAAGTAACGGTCAAACTGGATTTCCTGCAACCTGGCATGAAATATGAAGCCACCATCTACGCTGATGCTCCTGATGCCTGCGGGCTACCCGATGATTCAGAATTCAAAACTCAAAATTCAGAATTCAAATATAATCCTCAAGCCTATACCATTACAAAGAAGAAAGTCACTTCTAAATCGGCACTTAAACTCAAAATGGCACCTTGCGGTGGCTTTGCCGTTTCGATAAGGTCTTTGTAGACTCCCAAAATCTTTTAACAAGGAAGTACATTTCACCATTATTGGAAGAAACCGCAAAAATATACAACAAGTCAAACTGCAATAAAAGTAAAACAATACACATCCATACCAAATCACAAGTTTTTAATATCACTATGAAAAAATCACTGATTATCATATTATTAAATGTGCTTATTTCACTATCAGCAAATGCACAATCCGAAATTAAAAGAGTTTACGACGAAGAAATCAACCCCCTTGAACAGATTGACAATGCGATAGCCCAAGCCAAAAGTTCCGACAAGTTCGTGGTCTGCCAGCTGGGAGGCAATTGGTGCCCCTGGTGCCTGCTCTTCGCCGATTTTGTGACCAAAGACAGTACCATCAGCAAGGTGATTGACGACAACTTCGTCTTTATCCATGTGAACTACAACCCACGCGTGACAGCGGACAAAGCGCAACAGAATGCCAAACTGCTGCAACGTCTGGGCAATCCTTCCCGCTTCGGCTACCCGGTTTTCATCGTTCTTGACGAGAAAGGCAAGGTGCTCCATATCCAAGATTCGAGTTTTCTGGAAGAAGGCAAAGGCTACAATCAAGAGAAAGTGCTACGTTTCTTCAAAAACTGGACACCCAAAGCCGTAAAAGGCTCAACAAAATAAGCAAAACAGCACCCAATAACGTATTTCTTACCATGGAGAATATCACTTTCTACGAAATCTGCGGCATGATGGCCAGCATCTGTATGATTTTAGGCTACCTGCCCCAAGCTATCCGCACCATCCGCACGCGAAAGACCGATGACATTGCCCTTCCGACCTTTCTCATGATGGGTGTTGGCGCTATTTTCTTTATGCTGCAAGGTATCTTGCATAAACCTGATATCATCTGGTCACTCTTCATCACCAACCTCATCACTGCCACTTGCAGCTGCATTGTTTTCGGCATTAAAATCTACAACGACTATTTCAAAAAAAACTAATGTCACGGGAAAAAGAACTATACAAGGTAACTTTGATTGGCACAGCAGGCAATATCGCCTTGCTCAGCTTTAAATTTGTGGCCGGCATTCTTGGCCATAGTGCCGCCATGATTGCCGATGCGGTGCACTCACTGTCCGACTTCCTCACCGACATCATCGTGCTTATCTTCGTCAATATCAGCTCAAAACCGCAGGATAAGTCGCACGACTACGGACACGGCAAGTTTGAGACTTTAGCGACCTTCTTCATTGGCATGGCCCTGGTAGCTGCCGCCACGGGCATCATTGTGTCGGGTGCGGTAAAATTCGCCGATTGGCTAAATGGCACACAGTTAGAAGCTCCCGGCAAACTCGCTTTGTGGGCTGCCTTGATCTCTATCCTCGTGAAAGAAATTTTGTATCAATATACAGTCCGTAAAGGACGAACTTTGGATTCACAAGTGGTAGTAGCCAACGCCTGGCATCACCGCAGCGACGCATTGTCGTCTGTGGGTGCCGCCATCGGTATTGGCGGAGCCATCCTGCTCGGCGATCGCTGGACAGTGCTCGACCCGCTGGCTTCCATCGTGGTAGGTGCCATGCTAGCAAAAGTGGCTTGGGATCTGCTCAAAACCAGCATGAATGAGCTCACCGAAAGTTCCCTGTCAGAAGAGACCGAACACGAAATAGAAAACATAATCACCTCTTTCCCTGATGTTTTCGAGCCACACAACCTGAGGACAAGACGTATTGGCAACCGCATTGCCATCGAAGCACACATCCGCATGGATGGCGAACTCCCTCTACACCTTGTCCATGAACGAGCCTCCGACATCGAACGCAAACTCAAAGAGCGCTTCGGAGCAGAGACTCACGTCACCCTGCACACCGAACCGACAAAAGACAAGTAGATTCACCCTCAAAATATAAACCGTAAAGGGATTCTTTTGTATCAAGCCTGACGACTTCTACAGACTATCAGATTCCGAACTTTTCCCTATTCCACAGCACATAGCGACAGGCTTTCAACAGCAAACTGAAATGTGAAAAATTAAGCATTACCATAGCAGGAGGCATAATTTCTCTGACAAACTGCATGAATGGCAGGCTCGTGCCTGGGAATGTATATCCTCCACATTGAACTTGGAATGGAGTCTTGTATGGGAAATATCCATAACCACATGCATTGTCTGTGTTGCTAATGACAAGTGTCTTGCCTTTCTGATTTTGGAAGGTGATTTCCAAGGTGCTATAACTGGTACAACCACCATCCCAGTATGTTTTTACGATGTCCGTCCAAACACTATCACCAAGCTGGGGTAAAACACCCAAAATTCGCTCAACCGTAATGCTATCACCTAAATAATCAAAAATTCCCCTTGAGTTTGAAAACAGAAAACGCCTGAGAGAATCGTAATCTGCTTGTGTAAATCCAATGTCAGCAACCTTCACGGGTGCATCATAACCGACATTGAGCGCCTCTAATTGTTTATAGAGCTGTTGGACCGGAATGTTTTTGACGAAATCATTCTGTTTTTTTCGCAACGACAATTTCTTGACGACAAAAGAATTGCCATCAAGACAATATAAGACATTCTCCTCATAGCGTCGTCCATCACAAGGGAAAAACTTGTAAACAATGTTTACAGACAGAACTGGACTTTTAAGAAAATCCTCCAATGGACGCTCATAGCGGAATGGAGTGATTACCGCAGTATCCATTGGCACGAGGTATAGGCGAGCGCCATCGGAAAGCAGCAGATTTCCTGCAAGTTCTCCTCTACAGACCTGCACATCCTTGATAGGGAAAGCTGTCTTCAAATGCCTATACCATTTCTGCTCACTTTTATCATAAAAGATAAGTTCATCGGCATTTGCCAAGGCCACACGAGTGTTGTTCGCCACAAGCTTCTGCTCCGCACTTCCGTCCTTTTGGCTAATGGAGTATTCACGATGGGGTCTAAGCGCCACATCTTCGGTATAGAGTCCGCAAGAGGTCAGCCCATCCGTTGAAAAACGGTAAAGAGTGTCAATTATGCTTCGAAGAAACCTCATCTTATGAGCGTTATACGACATACCATAAACTGACTGACGGTCAGCATATTTTATCTTTGCAAAATAACAAGGGCCACCCGTGTTCACGGTATCGAAAGTAAGCATGTCGGAACTACGCAACAAGGAATTTCCCCTTGTGACAATTACCCATTCATTACTTTCGCAGTCCACAATAAAATCGCGGATGTCAAGCGGTATTTCCCGCCAACAGATGGTATCGATGGAAGTCCAGAAATACTTGTCGGACTGTTCCACGACAAGTATAGAGCGACATATCGCAAATTCGAAGAAATAGGAGCGTTGCTTGATTTCCGGATGCTGTTCACAGGGCGTCGGCACTGCCTCGTAATGCTTCCAATTGTCCTTGGTAATCAGTATTTCATCCCTTGTCTTACCAGAGGAATCCTTCATATCGCGTTTCACCACACCGCAAAGCCCATTATTATCCATGTCGAATTTCAAAGAAGATAGATAGGGTATCGAGGCAAGCTCCCTAAAATGAAGGCCTTTATCTATGGAATAATATAAAATGCTGTCAACTCTTAGCCAAACCTTCCCGCCGGCACGACTTTCAACCCATATTTTGTCCCGTTCCATTTTTCTTGGCATAGACAGGAAATCCCAGTTTTTGCCCCCATCGGTGGAGCGCATGTACTTATTGTATCGGGATGTTGAATCAGAAGGATCAAACATTCGGCCAAAAACAAGCACCGTATTGGTATCCGGACACACCACATAGCTGAAATCCACCGCAATACTATAAGGATGAGGCACTTTTTTCCAAACAGAAGACATTCCGTGTGTATGCCATAGACTATAGTTATTGCTCAACCATATCTCACCTGATGGAGAAACGGCAAAAGAAGCATAGAACGCATCGAAATGTAAACTTGACTTATAGTCCCGAGACGTGTTTTTCCACATATTCCGCCCTCCTTGACCTTGTCCCACAACGCCAAACAAACTAAACAGCAACACGACAGTGGCGATTAATCGTCTCATAATATGATAGTTAAAAAAATGTAGGGCTATCGCTATGCGAGAGTCCTACATGTTGTCATAAAATCAATATATTATCTCGCATATTATTCGAACTCTACTTCAAGTTCGTATCAAACCAGTCAATGAAGTTTCGGTGCCAGAGCAGGCTGTTCTGCGGTTTCAGTACCCAGTGGGTTTCATCGGGGAAGTATAGGTAACGGCTCGGAATGTGACACATCTGGGCGGCATTGTAGGCAGCCATACCTTCGGAGGCCACAATACGGAAGTCGAACTCACTATGGATGACACAGATAGGTGCATTCCACTTATCCACAAACAAGTGCGGGGAGTTGGCGTAGCTTTTCTTCACCTGAGGATTGTTCCAATCCCAATAAGGACCACCTATATCCCAGTTGTCGAACCACATTTCCTCGGTTTCAAGATACTGCTGTTCGAAATTGAACATGCCATTGTGAGCCAACAAGGCTTTGAATCTTCTTCCGTCATTATAACCTTTCACATCGTAATTGTGACCGGCTAACCAATAAACACTATAACCACCGAAGCTGGCACCACAAGCGCCAAGTCGTTCTTTATCAATCTGTTTCACATTATCAGTAAAATAATCGGCAGCAGTCATGTAGTCTTGCATACAAAGTCCGCCATAATCGCCGCTGATTTCCTCGGTCCAGGCCTGACCAAAGCCCACAGTACCACGACGGTTAGGAGCGATGATGAAATATTCGGCACCGCTCATCACCATGAAGTTCCAACGGGTGCTCCAGAACTGACCCACTTCGGATTGCGGACCGCCTTCGCAGTACAGCAATGCAGGATAAGTCTTGGTGCTGTCGTAGTTGTACGGATAAATCAGCCAAGTGAGCATATCCTGGCCATCCACCGTCTTGATCCAGTGTTCTTCCACCTTGCCCATACGGACCTGTGAAAGGACATCATCATTGATAGCGGAAAGTTTCTTACCCTCGCCCTTGTCGTCCGTCAGATTATAAACATAAATTTCCGAAGGATACTGCATAGACACCTGGTCGGCATAAAGTTTGCCATCCGACAGTTCGAAGCTATGCACATCGTGGCAACCGTATGTAATCTGACGGAACTCCTTAGTTTCACGATTGCAAGCGAAAATCTGGTCGGTACCACGGTAATATACAACACCCAGGATTTCCTTGTCGTCGTCGGTCCAGCTGATACCCGTAAAATAATAGTCGAAATTCTCCGACATATTGGTACGCTCACCCGTGGCGAGGTCCATCACCATCAGACGAATCAGGTCGCTCTCGTAACCATCGCGTTCCATGCTTTCCCAAGCGATATATTTTCCATCGTGGCTGAACACAGGGTTCTGATCATAGCCCATAATACCCTCACTGATATTTTTAGTAGTCTTACTGTCAATATCATACAAATAAATATCACTATTGGTGGAATGTGCATAATCGTAGCCGGTTTTCTTGCGGCAAGTGTAAGCGATGGTTTTGCTGTCGGGGCTGTAGTTGTACTGTTCAATCCCGCCCCACGGACGCATCGGGCATTCGAAAGTACTGTCAATCAAAGCCGTGGAATGCTCAATATCGATTTTCGAACCGTCAAAAGAAGCCAGGAAAATCTGTGGAATCTCATCCACCCAGTTGTCCCAGTGGCGGTACATCAAATCCTCATTGATACGTCCTGTGGTTTTATCCAGTCCCTCATACAATTTTTGCAGATGTTCCGGACGTTTCACAGGAATGGTAGCAATATATACGATAGACTTGCCGTCGGGAGCCAGCTTGAAGCCTTCCAAACCATTTTCGAAAGTACCGATTACCTTCTCATTCTTGCTTTTCACATCCATGGAACGGACTTCATTGTCACGACAGAACAGCAGCGTGTTATCATCCTGCCATACGGGATTGAACTCGCTTTGGGCAGTTGTCGTCAAACGTACGGCATATCCTCCCTCTGTATGAAGCAGGTAAATTTCCGCATTACCTTTGTTCTCCTCCATACTGTAATAAGTCATTGTGTAAGCGATTTGCTTTCCATCGGGTGAGACGGCATATTCGCCCATTTTGCCCAGCGACCACATCACTTCAGGCGTAAAACGACCGTCTTGGACTTGGATTTCAGGTTTACCGATGACTTTCGTGTCATTTTGTTCTTGTTTTTTGGTACAGGCACTTATGAGTGCGACCAAAGCGATAGCGATAAATATTTTTTTCATAGGTATAAAATTTGATTTCCTATAATAATGAGGATGCAAATTTACGTGAAATTTTTGGAATACCACAAACACACACAATAAATTTACACGGTTGCCGCAAGTTTTTTTTTTTTTTTTTTTT
>CADCNH010000013.1:43321-77139 GCA_902802755.1 uncultured Bacteroidota bacterium
GTTTTTTTTTTTTTTTTTGCATTGGCCATGACGAGTCCGTTCCGCGGTGAGATGGTTTAGTGCTTCGGGGCACACAACACCCACACCGCGGAAAATAAAATAAAATCACATCCACATCTATTGATATTGAATCCTTACAGGATATCAATAATATATTATGCTGAGGTGTAGCGAATAATAATGATATGGAGAACACCTATTATTTTCTCTGCCAGGTGAAATAAATATCAATAGAACAAGGACATGCATTATATTCCATTATACCCTCGCAGAGGGTTTAATATCAATAGACAGGCCAATGGGTGTACGAAAAAATAATGTATCTTTGCATAAGAAAAAAGACCTCTTCTCGCAACATGAAAAAGAACAAGGAACGGACCTACATCGCCATCGACCTAAAGTCGTTTTACGCCTCGGTAGAATGCGTGGAGCGGGGATTGGACCCACTCACCACCAACCTGGTGGTGGCCGATGCCAGCCGTACCGAGAAGACCATCTGTCTGGCCGTCTCTCCCTCGCTGAAAGCCTACGGCATTGGCGGAAGGGCACAGCGACTGCGGGAAGTCAACAGTGAGCGGCGGCAACAGGTCCCACAACGGCGTCTGACCGGCAAGTCCAGCTCCGACCTTGAACTCAAAGCCCATCCCGACTGGGCTGTCGATTACATCGCTGCCCCACCCCGTATGGCACACTATATCGCTTGCAGTGCCAAGATTTATGAAATATACCTGAAATACATCTCCCCCGATGACATCCATGTGTATTCTATTGATGAAGTTTTCATGGATGTGACCGACTACCTGAAAAGCTACAAGAAAAGCGCCCATGAGCTGGCCATGACCATCACCAAGGATGTGCTTAAGCAAACCGGCATCACCGCCACTGCTGGCATAGGCACCAACATGTACCTTTGCAAAATCGCCATGGACATCATGGCCAAGAAAAGTCCCGCCGACCAAGACGGGGTACGCATCGCTGAGTTAGATGAGATGTCATACCGCCGCCAACTGTGGAATCACCGCCCGCTCACCGACTTCTGGCGTGTGGGGCGGGGCATTGCCCAACGTTTAGCTTTTTATGGCATCGATACCATGGGAAAACTCGCCCGTTGTTCCCTACAACACGAAGAGTTTCTATACAAGGAGTTTGGCATCAATGCAGAGTTGCTGATCGACCATGCTTGGGGCTGGGAGCCATGCACCATCGACTATGTGAAAGCCTATCGACCCGAAAACAACTCTTTCAGCAATGGACAGGTGCTCACTTGTGCTTATACGGTCAAGAAAGCCCGTGTGGTGATTCAGGAGATGGCAGAGGCCATGGCTCTGCGTCTTGTCGCACACCAATTAGTCACCGACCAATTGGTCATCTACGTTGGTTATGATGTGGAGAGTTTGACAAAACCATCGGTCAATAGCAAATACAAAGGCGAAGTTGCCATGGACCACTATGGTCGCAAAGTTCCCAAGCCTGCCCATGGCTCCATCAATCTCAAGACACACACTTCTTCCACCAAGCTCATCATTGAGGCTGTCACCGAGCTCTTCGACCGCATCGTCAACCCCAATCTGCTCATCCGCAGGATGAACATCAGCGCCAACCATGTCATCAGCGAGGAAGAACTCAAAAACAAAGCCACCTCGGAGCAACTTGACCTCTTTGCCGACTATGAGGCCATTGAGAAAGAAAAACAAGAAGAGGCCGCCGCCCGCCAGAAGGAGCGGAAAATTCAGGAAGTACAGTTAGCCATCAAGAAACGCTTTGGCAAGAATGCCATCCTACGGGGCCTCAACTTCGAGGAAGGCGCCACTGCCAAGCAGCGCAACGAACAAATAGGAGGACACAAAGCATGAAACCAACGGATTTGAACGACAATTACGACGACATCATCAACCTGCCGCACCATGTGTCGAAGCACCATCCTCCCATGTCGATGATGAGTCGTGCGGCACAGTTCGCCCCCTTTGCTGCCGTTAGCGGCCACCACGCTGCCCTTGACGAAACCGCCAAACAGGTGGAGGAAAAGATGGAGAAAACTGAAAGTTAAGAATTCAGAATTCAAAGTTCAAAATTCAATCAGGCGCACTGCGTGCGTCCATACTGACACCTGTAACCTGACACCTGTAACCTAAAAAAAAAAGGAGTCTTGCGACTCCTTTTTTTTAATGTCTGTATGAATCAACCTTAGCTTTCAGTTCATCGGGAACCGGCAACATGAGTTTCATCTTAATCTGCTGCAACATTTCATTATTATTCCTATCATTAGGATTAAGCTGGTACACTTTCTCCGACCAAGCATGAGCTTTCTCCAGAATAGGTTTCTGGGCATCTTTCAGTGCATTCACTTTCTCTGCTCGCTCCATATAACTACCTTCCTTTGACTTCATAATCTCTTCCTGCATTTTGTCGTTTGCCACCGCTTCAAAGAAGTAGCGGGAAGCCATCTGGAAATTCAATTCAGCGATATCTTCGGATTTCTGGGCTACTGCCAAACCTTTATTAATTACTCCCTCAGCCTTCTCATACTGTGCATTATTCACCAAATGGTTAGCAATCAATACCAGCACTGCTGCTGACTTCTCGTATTTGGCTGCCATTTCATCGCAAGTGGCGTTCAACTTGTCAATCTGGCCAGTCATAGCGAAATAATCCAATTCAGCAGCCTCGATATCCGCTCTCTTGTCTTCCGGAACATTCTTGATGGCAGTTTTCAGAATCTTTCCACAATTCACGGTATCTTTCTCTTCTTTGTATATATCATACAAATCCAGATAAGCTTCCGAACCGGGGTATTTCAATTTCACCACCTCGTTCAACATAGTCTTATAATTGGCTTTGTCACCATTCCTCTTATACAGTTGAGCCACATCGTAATAGGTGATACCGGCATTTACATTAGACTTTGCAGCCTTGAAATCTCTGGCAGCCAAATTGTAATACCTGATAGCGTTTTCAACGTCACCAGCTTCAGCAGCATTCTGTGCCATGGTATATACCGGGTCTGCGCACAGAGCCTGTCCTTCGATAGGTCCGAGCATACCCGTCATGGGTACAATATTGCCATCCAGTGAAATAGCCTGATAGAAGGCTTCATTGGCGATAATAATCGCATCGGGAGTTCTGCTCACGTATGCGGGGTCTTTTTTAATTCTCTCCTGATCCTGCTGATAAACCTGCAGATAGGTATTACCTTTCATCAGCCAAGCCTGGGCGTTCTGTTCATTGCCTACCATAGCGGCATCCATAACTTTACGAGCCTTGCCGATTTGTTTGTTACGAAGATTCATCCACACATCCTCCAAACTCTGTGAGTACGCGCTTCCGATTGCCATTATAGCCATTAATGTTAAAACAAATAACTTTTTCATCTCTCTTTTGTTTTTAGGGTTATTATTTTTCTAATTCTTTGATTTTCTTGACCATTTCGTCGTATTTCGGAGATTGCTTTCTGGCATAAATCTGCTTCATTGCCGTCAACACATTCAAATCATTCGCATCATATTTCAAAGCCGCTTCAAAAAACCTCTCTGCCTCATCCAGATAATTGTTGGCCTTGGTCTGGTAAACCGCTGCCTGGCTATTGGAACCTGCCACTTTCAATTCATTCGCTTTCATATCATTTTCATTAAAGAGGTAATATGTGCAAACTCCTAAATTATAGACCACCACATAGCTGTCAGAGTTTAAGCGATAGGCTTTTCTCAGCAAGGTTTCCGCTTCTGCGTAATTTTTCTCTCTGATATAGAAATTAGCGATATTGACGGTAGCATCAGCATTACCATAGACTGATGCCGGCAGATTTTGGAGCAGCTGACGGGCTTTCACAGAATCATTAATCCAGTAATAGTAATCCACCTGAGCCACTAACACATTGGGATCACTGGGATTCTTTGACAAAGCCTGATCCAGCATTCCTTTCACTTTCGCCTTGTCACCAGCCTGTTTGTACTGTTCTATCAGTCTGACCAGTACATTCGGATTGGAGGAACCATCCTTGACAGCCTTCTCATAATATACAATTGCTTGCTGAGGCTGATTCATATTTTCCAAAGCGACAGCGTAATAGTAATACAGCTCACCATTCAGAGGATATTCGGGAGGATTTTTCATCTCGTAGCTGGCAATAGCTTTCTCCAGCGTGGATTTTCCTGCTGCGAAGTCATTGGCAATCAGCTGGTCCACGCCACGCACCAACAAGAGCGAATACAATTTCGGCAATGCCTCATCCGGCGACAACATCTCGAAGCCTTCCACATTTTTGTTCAACTCCTTGGCTTTCACAAAAGCGTCGTATGCTTCAACAGGCGCGTCAGGAAACTTGACGACAGCCTTATTATCATTCTGCTTGGCCATATATTCCTGATTCGCCAAATAGAAATAGATATTGCCCTTGTACAGCCAAGTCTGCGCTTTTTCTGCCAGTTTCTCATTCTGAACACAAAGGTCTATCGCCTCTTTTGCCTTTTCAAAATTCTTCTCATAGAAATGATTGTAGGCATTGTTCAACGAGGCCTTCTGTGCGTTGAGCAGAAGAGCCACGGAAAGGAACAGCAGGGTTAAAAAGGTTTTAGCGTTCATATCGTTGATATTGGTTTGATGTGGAGACGCGGCATGCCACGTCTCTACATTGTTATTCGTTCGGGTTGGTTTCTTCAGTTTCTTCGACTGCATTTTCGGTTCCAGGATTAATCACCTCACCATCGGCACCCTCAACAGGAGTTCCTTCGGCGGGAACACCTTCGAGGCCTTCCTCTTCCTCATCATCGGCACGAGGCACGCGGGAAACGGCGGCGATGGCATCCTTGGCACCCAAGTTAATCAAGCGAACACCCTGGGTAGCACGGCCTAACACACGGATCGTGTCCACATGCAAACGGATAGCGATACCGGACTTGTTGATAATCATCAAGTCATCATCGTCCGTCACTTTCTTGATGGCAATCAGACCACCGGTCTTTTCGGTGATATTGATGGTCTTCACGCCCTTACCACCACGGTTGGTGATACGGTAATCATCTACCACAGAGCGTTTTCCATAACCATTTTCAGACACCACCATCACATTGCACTCGGGTTCATCCAAACAAATGATACCCACCACACGGTCATCTTCGTTGGCCAAAGTAGCACCCTTCACACCCGAAGCGTTACGTCCCATCGGACGGACAGTCTGCTCGTTGAAGCGGACAGCCTTACCTGATTGCAGAGCCAGCATCACCTCATTGTTGCCATTGGTCAAGCAAGCATCCAGCAGATGGTCGCCTTCTCGCACCGAAATAGCAATGATACCATTGGTTCTGGGACGGGAGTATGCCTCCAATGAAGTCTTCTTGATGATACCCTTTTCTGAGCAAAGAATGATATAATTGTTGTTGATATAATTCTCATCCGTCAAGTCCTTCACATTGATAACGGCCTTGATCTTGTCATCACTTTCGATGTTAATCAGATTCTGAATAGCACGACCCTTGGAGGTCTTCGTGCCTTCAGGTATTTCAAACACTCTCAACCAGAAGCACTTACCTTTTTCCGTAAAGAAGAGCAGGTAATTATGGTTGGTAGCGATATACAATTGTTCGATGAAGTCTTCCTCGCGAGAGCTGCTGCCCTTGGAGCCACGGCCACCACGATTCTGGGCACGGTATTCGCTCAACAAAGTACGTTTGATGTAACCCAGATGAGAAATCGTGATAACCACTTCTGAATCAGCAAAATTATCCTCGATTCTGAAGTCAGATGAAGCGGTATATTCCACTCTTGACAGACGCTCATCACCATATTTTGCTTTGATTTCTAGGATTTCCTGTTTCACCACCTGCATACGCAAATGCTCATCAGCGATAAGGCTGCGGAGATATTCAATCTGCTTCATGAGCTCATCATACTCATTCTGCAGTTTGTCTCGTTCCAGACCGGTCAGCTGGCGGAGACGCATTTCCACGATAGCAGAAGCTTGAATTTCGGTAAAGCCATATTGAGTCATCAAGCCACTGCGGGCCTCATCCACGGTTTTGGAGGCACGAATCAACGCGATAATCTCATCGATGATGTCGAGAGCTTTCAGCAAGCCTTCGAGGATATGGGCACGGGCCTCGGCTTTTTTCAGATCGAACTGGGCACGGCGCAGCACCACTGAATGACGATGTTTCACATATTCGGCAATCAGATCCTTGAGGTTCAGCGTCATAGGACGACCATTGACCAAGGCCACATTGTTCACGCTGAAGGAAGCCTGGAGGGAAGTATATTGATACAGTTTGTTCAACACCACATTGGCCACAGCCTCACGTTTCAGATCGTAAACGATACGGGTACCATTGCGCTTGTTGGTCAGGTTTTCGATATTGGTAATACCTTCAATCTTGCCTTCCTTCACCAGTTCAGCGGTACGCTTAATCATTTCCGAAGGATTGGTCAGATAAGGCAAAGAAGTGACAATAATTTTGGTTTTTCCTTCATGTTCCTCGATCTCAGCATCGCCACGCATCACCACACGACCGCGGCCGGTTTCGAAAGCTTCTTTCACACCATCGTAACCATAAATAGTACAGCCACTTGGAAAATCAGGAGCTTTGACATATTGCATCAATTCTGGAACTGTAATTTCCGGATTGTCGATATAGGCGGCAATACCATCACACACTTCTGACAGGTTGTGAGGCGGCATATTGGTAGCCATACCTACGGCGATACCTGACGAGCCATTCACCAGCAGTGAAGGAATCTTAGCCGGCAACACGGTCGGTTCCTCCAGTGAATCATCAAAGTTGAGGCTCATATCCACGGTATCCTTCTCGATATCGGCAAGCATTTCTTCAGCGATCTTGCGGAGACGGGCCTCGGTATAACGCATAGCAGCGGGACTATCGCCATCGACGGAGCCGAAGTTACCCTGTCCATCCACAAACGGGTAGCGCAGTGACCACGGCTGGGCCATACGCACCATGGCGTCATATACCGCGGTGTCACCATGCGGATGGTACTTACCCAGCACCTCACCCACGATTCTCGCGGATTTCTTGTAGGGCTTGCCAGCGACAATACCCATGTCCCACATTGCGTATAATATTCTTCTATGGACCGGTTTCATACCATCCCTTGCGTCCGGCAGTGCACGCGCCACAATCACCGACATTGAGTAGTCGATATAGGCGGTTTTCATCTGATTCTCGATATTCACCCGGACTATTTTTTCTCCTTCTGCCATTTTTTTGTTTTTTTAGTGTTTTTTCTTTAGTTTAAATAATTCAATATCAAATAATTATCTTCATTTACATGAAAAGATAAAAATACAAAAAAATTCAATACAAATGACAAAAAAAGGGAATTTTTTTAGGGAAAGTTTTAATGTGCCAATGAATTAGCAAATTCGTTAATTCGTTAATTAGCAAATGATTTTTAATGTGCCAATTAAACTGAAAAATGAGGCTTGATTCTGGACTATGTGATTACAAGATTATAGGATGGAAAGGTCAGGATGGTTAGGATGGTTAAAAGGTTAGGAAAGTTAGGAGGCTTAGTGTTGAATTGTGAATTGTGAATTATGAATCCACCCCTAACACCTAATCACTGACCCCTGTAACCTGTAACCTGTAACCTGTAACCTATTAACTATTAATTATTAATTGTTAAGTGACACTTGTCTTTGGTCACAACAAGCGAAGCCATACAGCCCAAGCGCAGGGCCACATTCTTGCCGTCATGGCCTGCGGGAAAATCGAAACAGATGGGATAATTATATTTCCCGCACACCCCCAGAATCACATCCTCAATTGTGGAATCGAAGTAGTAATCGTCAATTTTGATTTTATTCATGGAGCCCACTATCAGTCCTTTCAGACCTTTCAGCTTGCCAGCACGGTCAAGGGCCACGAGCATTCGTTCAATATGATAAATATTCTCTCCCACATCTTCTATGAACAGAATTTTCCCATCGGTATTGATAGACGAAACAGACTCAAGCATGGAATACAAAAGCGAGAGGTTTCCGCCCACGAGGATTCCTTTAGCCGTGCCCGAATGATTTGCCGGATGCGGTTCAAAGTCATAGTTTAAAGTTTTTCCGCGCAAGGCATTTATCAACGACTTATGATATTCATTGCCCATATTCTCTTCCCAGATATTAATCGTCATCACGCTGTGCAAAGTGGGGTAACCCAGGGTGTGCAGATGGGAATGGAAGGCTGTGATATCGCTAAAGCCGCATATCCACTTCGGATGTTTCCTAAACTTCGTGAAGTCAAGGCTGTCTAGCAAAGAGACTGCTCCATAGCCACCTCTTGCACAAACAATTGCTTTCACACCAGACCTATCCAACAAGGCTTGCATCTGGGCAATACGCTGGGAGACAGTACCCGCAAAGCCCGAGTAATTCTCGTAAATACCCTCTGGCACAATGACACTAAAACCTTGCGACTGGAAATACTGCACGGCAGGAAGGACCTGCGAAGGCTCAACCTTGCCCGAAGGTGCCGCAATAGCAATGGTATCGCCCTTTCGCAATGTAGGCATATTCTGGGCAGAAAGTCCCATCAGTGCAAAAACCACTAACAACAAAAGCAAATATTTTCTCATGATATGTTTCTTTTCATTATGAATCACCTTCTGTTATCGCATATCAGCTTACTTAATCACGGATACAGCGAACTGAGAGTCCGTCTTCCTTGAAGTGACCAAACACCTCCACATAAACTTTATCGAAATACAAATTGTAGGACAAAAGGATAGTATCCCACCGATCAGAAGTGCTTGCAAAACATGCATGTTGACCAAATTCAGGCCAAGTCCCATTACGGTAGATACCGGCAGGATAAGCGGAAAAACCCGTGGCATTATTCGTATTCTGATCATTCCCCACGCAACAAGTTTGTTCACACAAATCCCAACAGTCAGCCGCCGCCAATGACTTACCCACATTAATATTGGTGTCTCCGCATATAAAAACATTCTGTTCTCTCACACACATTCTCAACTCGTTCCACTCATAAAAGCTGGGTACATGCCAACCATCTGGACAAATGCCCTGAACACCACTGGGAAGATCATAACTACTACTATCACCATGCATCAACGCTGACCAGTTGTACAAGTAACCATATACCGACACATTACTACTGTCATTATTCGGGGCGTAGCGATATGGATTAGGATTTGCATCATTCCCGTAACCATTTAACATATATACAGGATTAGGGTCTAGCAGAATGGAGTCACCGTTGGCGAAACGCGTAGTGCGAAGGTTCTCCTTCATCCAACACTGGTTGCCCAGCTGAACCGTATGGTAAACATTGCCATCTATGTCGGTCACCGTAGGACTACCGGGACAAGGCTGACCATCTATCGCAGTGGGAGAGACGACAAAGCGCAACATGACGGTTTGCGACACTTCCTGGACTTGCTCCACACTGAAACTCACCACTTCTTCGCTATTGACTGTAGCATAACCCACATACATCATCTGGTCACCCAAGTGGAAAGGATTGGTAGATAAACCTTTGGGAGTGCCTTTCGGAGTGGGTGATACAGATGCCGTGAACGGTGTCACCACATCGCTGGTGATAACAATTTCATCCTTGCCTCCATTGCCTTGGTTCACCATTTTGACGGATGAAGACCGCCCGTTCATCCGTGCTGTCAAGAAGTATACACCTGCGGTGGACAGGGTGACACGCAATTGATGGATACCTGCTTGGAAAAATGCACGTCTGTACATCCCTACAACGCGACCACTTAAATCAGTAATTTCCACTAACACATCACCTGTTTCTGGCACCATCAATGTTGCATACGTGGTGCCACTAAACGGATTAGGGTTGTTTTGTGATAATTGCAAAGACGCGCCACGGCACGTCTCCACATCACCAATACCCACACCGACCTGCAATGTCAGTACCGTATCGGGCCAATACAGGGTTTCCTGCCATCCTTCCGTAATATTATTGATCACCACCCTATCCAGCTGTACATAATGCTCATTGGTATCGCATGCCGTAAAGGTTACTGTTACTGTCTGTGCATAAAATGACAAACACAACAGGACTAAAAACACACTCAATAGTATTCTTTTCATTATTGCTTTATTTTTTCAACCACCTTTTATCCTTCAAACACCCGTTGGGCTATTGTTTTGTTTCTTCCGTGCGGCTGCCACGATGTGACAGCCCTACATTCTTACCCTTCAAACACCCGTTGGGCTATTGTTCTGTTTCTTCCATGCGGCTGCCACAATGTGACAGCCCTACTTTCACGCCCTTCGTGCACCCTTTTCAGAAAGGAAAATTATTTGCTTTTGGTAACGAATTTGTTGATTTTCTGATTGAATTCCGCATCATTGTTCAAGAGCCCCGTCACGGATAGACTGTACTTCGGAGCATCTTTCAGCAAACGGATTTCCACTTCTTCAGGTGATTCCCGAAGGATAATACCGCCGTCAAGAGTCCACTGTGCACGCTTCACTTCTGTTGTAGTGACATGAAAGACAGTATTATCTTGCTGTTTAAGCCGCACATCATATACCAAATCGTCATACAAGAACTTGGTCACCTTGTCTTGAATGAAATAGAACACGCTATTCAACTTACGATCCTTATCTTTCCAAGCGGCATGTCCCAGACTGTCCAAAGGATAAAATTCCTGATGCACGCCTTTGGATTTCAGCACTTCGTTAATTTTCTGCGAGCCATACATTTCATCAAAGTAAACACCACTCAACTGACCTTTGCCTTTTTTTCCGTTCAGCTGTGAAAAAGGAAGGCCTTTGTCATACGGTACCACCTGGTCGGCTGTACCATGGAAAGAGATCGTCGGCAAAGGGTTGGCGCTCACCTCATCCAACTCATAAACCGCTCCCCACATATTGATTAGCCCTTTTATCTTGAACTCATCTTTCAAGTCATTGCCCGACTCATATAAGGATCCGTATTTTCCCTGAAAACGCTTTTTTGTCGTTGACTTGGGGCGGTTGTCATTAGACATATACACCATATTCATAGCCGTAATGGAGCCGGCACTGGAGCCTCCAATATACATGCATTCCTTGTCAATACCATATTTATCGGCATGATGAGTCAAGTAACGCATGGCGGCGTGGGCATCCTGAATCGCCTTATAACCACAACGTTGTATAGACGCCTTCGACAATTCAAAGCCCATACGATAATTCAGCGACACGGCCACATACCCCAAGGAAGCCCAATGGGTACACTGGGCCACCATTTCTTTGTCGTGCTTGTCGCCGAAGAAAAAAGCGCCACCATGTATGAGCACCACCAAGGGACGCTTTGTCAAACTATCACCACGAGGCGTATATACATCCATGGTCAAGGCAAGATTCTTGGTAGCAGATGCTTTGAAAAGGTACGGCAAGACGGCCTTGGCAATACCCTCATCTTCTGCTACGGCCAAGGATGTCCATGGTCCTATGGCATGGCCATACACGACATCCTGCTGACAATCGACCTCAAACACTTTTTTCTTATATCGATTAGAGCTAATCTTCCCTTTTCCAGTCTCATACTTTTGGAAATCAAAATAGACAATTTCCGAAACCGCTCTTCTCGGATGTTTCTCTATTTGAATGAAAGCGCCATTTATTCTTTTCTTATTAGTCTGATACTTCGTCTCAAAAAAGAAATCCTCATCACCCCCTTCCCATTTATAGGCATTCCCCTCGGTGGTGACACAAAAAGCCACAGGCTTAAGGTAAAGATTGACTGAATCTATCACATAATAAGTTCCTTCCAACTTATCTTCACTACTGTAATCCAAGCGGACATATACCTGGTTTGAGCCAAAACGTCCAAGATAAGTATTCTTGGTATCAAATACAGTCAAAATAGCAGGACCTTCAGGATTCACAAGGGAAAACTGCTCGTCCTCGGCAATTTCTTCCAATGGAGTATTTTTCGACAATGTTTTTTTTCCGTCACAGGAAGCAAACAGTGTTAAAAAAAACAAAATGGCAATGGTAAGGAACCGTCTATTTAACATTTTTTAATCGACTGATAATTTCTGTTGGGTTATCTTTTGAGAAGATAGCGTTGCCGGCCACCAACACATCCGCACCTGCATCCACAAGAGCCTGGGCATTAGACAAATCCACTCCTCCATCCACTTCTATCAAGCATTCCGACTTGTTGCGTTTAATCATCGCCTTCAGTTCAGCAATACGGTGCAAGCTACGCTCAATGAAACGCTGTCCACCAAAGCCAGGATTTACTGACATAATCAGCACCATATCCACATCGTTGATAACATCCTCCAGGCCTGCCACAGGGGTATGAGGATTAAGGGCCACACCTGCCAACATATCTGCATTTTTGATTTGATAAATGGTACGATGCAAATGGGTACATGCCTCCCAATGCACGGTTAGGATGTCGGCACCCATTTCTTTGAAGCGTTCCACATAACGCTCGGGTTGCACAATCATCAGGTGCACATCGAGGGGTTTCTCCGCCATGGAACGGATGGCTTTAACCAGCGGCATACCATACGAAATATTAGGCACAAAGACACCGTCCATGATGTCTAAATGGAACCAGTCGGCTTCTGATTCGTTCACCATCTGTATATCTTTAGCCAGATGGCAGAAATCAGCGGAAAGCATTGAGGGAGAGATTAAAGGATTCATATTTAGGGGTTAGGTTTTAGGGGTTAGGGGTTAGGGGTCAGAGATCAGGGGTCAGAGATCAGGGGTCAGAGATCAGGGGTCAGGGGTCAGGGGTTAGGAATCAAGGGTGAGAAGGTGAGAAGGTTTAGGGGTTAAATTTATACATGTATTACACTAATCACTAACACCTGACTACTGATCACTGACCACTGACCACTAGCACCTATTTAGTGGTCATTTCGCCGCACATGGTGTGCTGGAGCCAGAAGCGGATTTCATCATCGGGCATATCGGTGCCGAAGAGGTACATCATCTTGGTAACAGCCGCCTCAGTAGTCATGTCGCCTCCGCTGATCACGCCGCTTTTATCCAGACCCACACTGGTTTCATACAAGCCCATCTTCACGCCACCGCCATCTTTGCACTGACTCACATTCAGAATTATCACCCCACGATCGGTAGCTTCTTTGATCAGGTTCAGAAATTCTTTGTCGGATGGGGCATTACCCGCACCAAAAGTTTCCATCACCACTCCGCGTAAATCCGGAATAGACAGCACTGAACGCACCATATTGAGGGAAATGCCCGGGTATAGTTTCAGCAAAGCAATATTGTCATTCAGATTTTTATGCACTCGCAGCGGTTTCTTTTCTGACTGATGAATGAAAAAGTCATTGTAATGAATAGTGACGCCGACATTAGCCAGACGATGATAATTTGGAGAAGCGAAGGCACTAAACTCCTCAGCATTAGCCTTATACGTTCTATTACCGCGGAAGAGAGAATTGTCGAAATAGATACACACCTCCTGGATACGAGGTTCTCCCGCGCATTCATCCGCTGCAATTTCCACTGCGGTCACAATATTGTCACGTCCATCAGTACGCACAGCACCCAATGGCAGTTGCGAGCCCGTCAGGATCACGGGTTTTGCCAAGTTTTCCAACATAAAGCTCAAGGCAGAAGCCGTATAGGACATGGTGTCGGTGCCATGCAGTATGACAAAGCCATCATACAATTTATAATTATCTCCTATCATGGTAGCCAGTCGCACCCAAAAATCAGGGTTAGTGTCAGAGGAGTCAATCAGAGGCAAAAGCGTTTTGAATTCGATATCGGCATTCAACAGCTTCAGCATTGGCAAATGGCTGTAAATGTCGTTGAATTCAAAAGGTTCGAGGGCCCCGTTGTCGGGATTGTGCATCATGCCGATGGTGCCGCCGGTATATATCAACAATATTTTTTTCTTCATACTAATTAATGCTTAAACCAATCTGCAAAGATACGAAAAATAATTTGCAAATTAGCAAATTAGAAAATGTGCTAATTATATTAACAAGGAGGGTCTCGCACTTCGCGTTCAAGGGGAGTGATGCTTCGCATCAGGGGAGTCTCGCCACACTCGAGGGGAGATTCATAATATACTGATTAACAATGTACTAATGTGCCAATTAAACTAGTTAATTAGCGAATTAGTTAATGTGCAAACTAATCCAGAAGTTTCGTTAAGACGTCAAGGCATTAAGACATGCACTGCGTGCATTCGTGTAGAAAAAAACGGGCAGAGGATTGTCCTCCGCCCGTTTCGTTTATGATGAATAGAAAGTGTTATTCCTTAACGATCTTTCTAACAACCAATCCTTCTTCGGTCTGCATATTCAGCATATAAATACCATCAGACAGATCGCTAACATTGATGCTGCTGCCAACGGTGGTGAGGGTCTTCACCAGCTTACCATTCACATCATACACATCGATTTGGTTGATAGCCTTGTCATAGTTGATATTCAGCACATCCTTCACAGGGTTCGGGAAGATAGCGAGACCGCCTTCTTCAACATCTTCTATACCCACAGGGCTGTTCAAAATTTCGATATTATCAACAAAGACATTGTTGCCATAATCAGAAGTAAAGACAAATTTGATAATTACGTTTGGCTGATTAGCACATTCGGTCAAATTTAACCATGCGGTCTGATATTGAGCTGCTGTAGCGTTAAATTCGCCTGAACCGCTTGTCACCGTTGCCAGTTGTGCACCTGACTTTTCCCAAACAGTAGTCCAAGTATTGCCGCAGTCGGTTGAAACCTTCACTTGTAGTTTATCGTTGCTGCTTTGATAACGACGGTGTGCATAGTTAAACTTCAAAGAAGGAGTTGAAGTACTGGAGAAGTTCATCAACGGAGCATATAACTCACCTGTTGTGCCACTTGAAGCATAATAAGCACGGAGACGCAAAGCACCATTGTAAACACCGAAATAGCCACCTGTATTATCCACTGCTGACCAATCGTTCAAATTACTGCTTGAGAAATTCTGAGTAGCGGTGCTGATATTTGAGCTCACCTGCGCACTGAAAGTTTCAGTATGGCTATTATAAGAAGAGCCTTCGTCTGTTTGACCGTTCACATCGACAATCTCAACCGTCAATGTATGCTGGCCATTGTCTGAACCTGTAATCGCAGGCAGTGTCACCAGTTCTTTATCAAACTGAGCCAAGTTGCCGGTCCAGTTCAAGGTTTGCACATCATTACCATGAGTTACACGCAAAGTAGCCGAGGTCAAATTAGCTGAGCCCATATTTTGCAACTCAATTTGAGGTTGTACATTAAGGTCGCAGTAATACACATTACTAGTGATTCTGCCAATACCCAAAGCGGCATCATTAGTATGGTTCCAAGCAGGGCATTTAGTGTTGATAAATCCATGAAAAGTAGCGGATTCATCACCACCATTACGATCCAGTTCAAAAATCATTCTGTTAGGGCAAATCATGTAAAGAGTCGGGAAATAATGGATATCATATCCACTGTGGAAGGAGTTGTAATTAGTTGGATAATTAGGAGCTAAACGCAAGGGAATAACGGGATAAGGCACCAACTCTGTGCTGCTTCCATAACTATGAGTACAGTCCCAGTAACTGGAGCCGGCACTACCATTGATAGCAGCCCAGCTATTGCCCGTTTGAGCACCTTCTACGAAAAGAACACGGGAATCATTCACAGCACTGTTGGGACCATAATTGTTGTAAATGCTCTCTAATGTTCCGGTTTGGTGGAAATTATAGCATGGACCACAAGTAGTCGCAGACACGTCGATATAGACAGTCTTGTAGTCATTCAACATACTGTACAGATTAATGGTCTGACTGGTAATCATTTCACCTGTCGTTTTATCAATCTCATAAAGACTGAAATCCGGAGCGGTGGAACCGGCTGGCAATTGGGCGTAAGAGAATGCCATCATGGCCATAGCGGCGAAAAGGGTAAAGATTTTTTTCATAATAATTAATTTAAGTGAATAATCATTTTTTGAATTGCAAAGATACATAATTTTTTTATAGATAAGGCATTGAAAAAAATATTATTTTTGCACACAAAAAAAATTCTGCCCCATGTTTATCTTAATGATCGTTATTTTCCTTATCGGCTATACGCTAATAGCCTTGGAACATCCCATTAAAATTAACAAAACCGCCACTGCTCTGATGTTAGGAGTCATACTGTGGGTATGTGCCATCATCGGTGGAGATGGCTTGCTAGTGGATACTACCTCCATGCAAAAATACATTGCGGACCATCCTGGTGCCGGTTTTATAGACTGGATTACCCACTTCGAACTGATTCATGTATTAGGAGAAGTGTCGGAAATCCTGTTTTTCCTTTTGGGAGCCATGACCATTGTGGAAATCATTGATACCAACGGAGGTTTCTCTCTCATAACGGATCATATCCAAAGCACGAAAAAAGTGAAATTATTGTGGATATTATCCATTTTGACCTTCTTCATGTCAGCTGTTTTGGACAACCTCACCACATCTATTGTCATGGTGGCATTGTTACGGAAACTCATTGACGACCGACATGACCGCTGGTTTTACGGCGGCATGGTCATTGTAGCTGCCAACGCAGGTGGCGCATGGTCACCCATCGGTGATGTGACCACCATCATGTTATGGATTGGAGGCCAAGTATCGGCCCTCAACATCATTGAAGCCACTTTCATTTCCAGTGCCGTATCCATGATTGTTCCTCTCATTATCTTGTCTTTCATCCTGAAAGGCGAGATTCAGCGTCCACAACTGCAGGATACAACAGAACAAGTACATTACGAAGAATGGCAAAGAATACTGTTTTTATGCTTAGGTGTAGGCTGCCTGGTGTTTGTACCCATTTTCAAGACTTTGACCCACCTGCCTCCTTATATCGGCATGATGGGTGGCCTGAGTATTTTGTGGATGACCTCTGAGATTGTTCACCGCAGAACCAACGAGACGACCGATACCTTCACCATCAACAATATCATCTCCCGCGTTGATGTACCCAGTATTTTATTTTTCTTAGGCATCCTTCTTGCTGTCAACGCATTAGGTACGGTAGGTCATTTAGGATTGTTGGCCAACTCACTGGACAGTATTCCTTTACAAGAACCTGGAAAATACTACAGCATCAGCGTTATCATCGGTATTCTTTCATCCATTGTGGACAATGTGCCATTAGTGGCCGCCACCATGGGCATGTACCATTTCCCGATGGACCACTATTTCTGGAGTTTCATCGCCTACTGTGCCGGAACAGGCGGCAGCTTACTCATCATCGGTTCCGCCGCTGGCGTAGCCGTTATGGGCATGGAGAAAATCGACTTTATCTGGTATCTGAAGCACATCAGCTGGATTGCATTGGTAGGCTATCTCGCAGGTGCCGGAACGTTTATTCTAGAACAAGTTATCAGAGCAGCGTTCTAATAATTAGCAAATTAGTTAATTAGCAAATTGGTTAATATGCTAATTATCAATGTGCTAATGGAATTAGTTAATTAGTTAATGTGCAAATTAGCAAATGTTTTTAATGTACTAATTATTCTTAATCCCTGACCACTGACCACTGACCACTGACCACTGTAACCTGTAACCTATTAACAGTCAGTTTTCAGTTTTAGAAGCGGTCAACGACTTTGGCAACGAGGTTATTCATGAGATCGTGGTAGTCGTCGAGGAATTCACCGGTAACGCGATTGGCGATTAAAACACAGCAAGTGAGGGCATTATGACCCAGCACACGGCTCAAACCATATAGAGCGGCACATTCCATCTCCATATTGGTACAACGAAGTCCCTGATAATCAAAAGACTCTATTTTGGCATTCATTTCCGGGAATTTCAGAGGACCACGCACTGCCCTACCCTGCGGGGCAAAGAAACCTGGTGCGGTCAGAGTTACACCTTTTTTCATGTCGAAAGCGATACGCTGAAGCAAGTCATCGGAAGCCTTGACACAATATGGATAAGGCAATTTCTCGCCCCAGCCGGTATGTTTTACGAAAGCATCTATAACATCCTCGTTATCCACTCCCTGGTGATTATAAAACTGCAACAAGCCATCCAAGCCTATGCCATATTGGGAGGCAATGATGGTACCGGGGCAAGAATTCACATCCAAAGAACCAGATGTGCCGATACGCACTAAATTCAGGCTATGGTGTTCCGGTTTCACTTCCATGGTATTCAAATCAATATTCACCAAAGCATCCAGTTCGTTCATCACAATCTCCACATTATCGGGTCCCATACCCGTGGAAATTGCGGAAATACGTTTGCCGTTTTTGGTTCCCGTATGGGTATATAATTCCCGATTGCTCTTTTTTATATCAATCGTATCAAAGTGTTGGGAAATCATGGATACACGGCCAGGGTCTCCAACCAAGATGATATTGTCGGCGATATCCTCGGGAAAGAGGTTCAGGTGATAGATGGCGCCGGAGGACTGTTTGGGGAGTTCTGATGCTGGAATTTTCATAATTAATAGGGGTTAGGGGTTAGTGGTCAGTGGTCAGTGGTCAGGAATCAGAAAATTAAGAATAATTAGTACATTAAAAACATTTGCTAATTTGCACATTAATAATTAACTAATTCCATTAGCACATTAGCACATTGATAATTAGCACATTTAATTAACTTTCAGTTTTTCAGTTCTTTTGAGTACGGAGGGCGACAAAAGTGAGGTAGAGGAGGCAGGCGAGGGTGACAAAGAAGGCGTAGCGGGGATTGAAGTTGGCAGCAAAACCCGTGAGCAACGGCACAATGGCGGCACCCACGATAGCGGTGGTCATCAAGCCGGAAATCTCATTGGTCTTTTCAGGAATTTTATCTACACAAATAGAGAAAATCAAAGGGAAAATATTGGCGAAACCAATACCTATCAGGATGAAACTCAACCAAGTAGTCACTGCATTGTAAGGCAGGAACAACAGGATATTTCCGACAATGGACACCAGCACCGTCAAAATCAGGAATACATTCGGTTTGATATAGCGCAGGCAGACACCACCAAAGAATCTTCCTACGAACAATGCGATAATCAGTACTATATTACCCAACGCAGGAGATATGGCAGGATTGTTTTCTATTAAAATGGAAGGGATTCTGTTGAACATGGAAGCCTCGGCACCACAATAGAAGAAAATACCCAAGAACATCATCAAGATGAATGGATTTCCCAAAGCAGCGAAGCATTTACCCAAAGTGGTTGGGGTTGTTGTATCCTTTTCGGTCTGGTTGGGCACAAAAAACATCACCATGAGCAAAGTTATCAGCAGCACTACGGCAAAAATCGGAAACAGGATGCGGAAGCCCATATTCACAGGCTCAGCAGCGCCTTCCGGGATAAAAGAGAACCAACCGTATTTCATCAGAGAAGTACCTATCAGCACCAAAATCAAAGAGGTGGACAAAGTGCCGATAGCCTTCAACGACTGTGCGAAAGAGAGCATACTTGAGTATTTTCCTTCTGGGGACACATCTCTAATCAGCGGATTGCCAGAAACTTGCAGGATTGTGGCGCCCGCACCCATCAGCAACACCGCCAACAAAATGATGGGGAAATTAAAGGCCATTATCGGCAAGATTGCTCCTAACAGAAAGAGTATCAAGCCGATAGTTAGCATGGCTTTCTTGCCAATTCTTGACTGCACAACCCCCATCGGCACCGACAAGACACCGAACATAATCATGCCTGAGAACGACACCAAAGAGGCGGCTAAAGGAGTGATATTAAAGGCTTTTTCCACAATGGAAACCAATTGTCCCGCCGCATCGCCAAAGCCCATAGCGAGGAACACCAAAAAGACAGAGACAAGAGATAATTGTTTTTTCATAATATTATTTTTATGTTGCAAAGATACAATTTTTTCAATTAGCAAATTAGTAAATTAGCAAATTAGTTAATGTGCTAATGTGCTAATGAATTAATCCTGTAATCCATAACCTTAAACCTTATCCCCATAACTATTAACTATTAATTATTAATTGTCAACTGATAACTACCACGCCCAGAGCAGCAGTCCTCCGCAAATAATCACGCCTGACACCACCAAATCGATGATACAAAAGCCCATAATGTCCTTGGCATTGAGTTTAGCAATAGCCAAAGCGGGTATAGCCCAGAAAGGCTGGATCAAGTTGGTCCACGCATCACCCCAAGCAATGGCAATACCTGTCAATCCAGGGTCAACACCGAGGTCAGCACCCGCGGCGAACATAATGGGAGCTTGGATGGCCCAGTGGCCACCTCCTGAGGGCACAAACATGTTGAGCACAGCCGCACAGAGGAAGGTCAGCAAAGGATAGGTATGTGGGGTAGAAATAGAAATACAGGCATCACTGATGACCGTTCCGAAACAGATACCAGACGCACCTATTCCTGTGATAATGCCCATAATACCTGCATAGAATGGGAATTGCAGAATAATACCCGCCGCACCTGTAGCCGCTTTGGTGAAAGCACGCACGTATGCCAAAGGTGTGCCATGTAGAATCACACCCGCAAAAAGGAATATCATAATGACAGAGTTCAGATCCAACGAACCGCCCTTAAAGCCCAAATGAATCACCAAATAAGAGAAGCCTAACAGAGCCACTATCCAGCTCAACATACGACTGTTTTCCATCTTTTCGGCAGGTGTTTCAGACAAGGGTTTCATCTGTGTTTCCTCTTCTTCCAACAAGGCCGGATCAACGGTTACCGTATGTTCCTTTTTGGGATGCATCAGGGCATTGACCACCACCAGCGCAATAATCACAAGAATCACCATGACAATATTATGCGGATCCAGAATCGTGCGAGTAATATGCACAGGCTCTGTCAGAATACCGTTAGTAGCCTTAGTCAGCGCATCACCGGGAGTAGCCATTGTCAACGGAATAGAACCGGAAAGGCCTGCGTGCCAAACCACAAAACCACTATAGGCCGAGGCTATCAGCAGACGGTAATCGACTCCTTGCAGTTTACGGGCAATTTCTTTAGCAAAAATCACCCCTACAATCAATCCGAAGCCCCAATTAATCCAGCATGCCACGGCGGAAACACCTGTCACCAAGGCGATAGCGGCGGCGGGAGTTTTAGGGATAGCCGCCAAGCGTCCGATTCCTTTTTTCACCACTGGAGCAGCTGCCAAGGTGGAGCCACATACCAGCACCAGAGCCATCTGCATAGCGAAAGCCAGCAGTCCCCACACGCCATTACCCCAGTGTTCAATTACCTCAATGGGAGTCTGACGACAAATCGGCATCGCTAACAAGGCCGCCACAAGAGTCAAGATAATAGCAAAAATAAAAGGTTCCGGCAGGTATCGCTGCACCACTTTCACACAAGCACGAATAATCTTCTGAAACATATTATAGTAAATTCAAAATTCAAAATTCAAATTCCCATTCTTTTATAAAGGGTGGCCGAAGGCCGGGTAGTTTAGCTCTTAATTTAATTGGCACATTAGCACATTGTTAATTAGCACATTTACTAATTTGCTAATTAACTAATTAACCAATTAATTATCTATTACTCCATTGGGATGTTGTTCCCAGAAATCTGCATTTTTAATATCCAGCTCTTTCGGATCAAAAACGGGATCCTTGCCTTCTTTCTGCTGTTTCTCATAACTTCTCAATGACTTGAGAGCTGTCTTAGAGAGCAGCAATATAGCCACCACATTAATCCAGGCCATAGTTCCCACGCCGATATCACCCAAATCCCAAGCGGCCTTGGCTGTTTTCATCGAACCATAAAATACCGACAATAGAATCGCAATTCTCAGCACCCAAACGGCCACATGCTCACGCTTGCCTTTGCCGAACAAATAAACGATGCTGGTTTCAGCATAATAGTAATAGGCCATGATAGTGGTAAAGGCAAAGAATGCCAGTGCCACCGCCACAGAGATATTGCCCACCATCTGTCCAAAGACCGTCCCGATAGCCGTGGATGTATAGGACACATCCGGGGCTCCCAAGGCGTAGGAAGAAGTGACAAGATATTCGCCCGTCGTGGCATTCACCACGTTATAGGTTTTGGCGGCCAAAATCATTACAGCTGTAGCCGAACAGACCAACAGAGTATCGATATAAACGGAGAATCCCTGCACCAAGCCCTGTTTCACGGGGTGTGACACTTTGGCAGCGCCGGCCACGATGGGACCTGTGCCCTGGCCCGCCTCATTGGAATAGATGCCACGTTTCACTCCCCAGGCGATAGTGCTACCCAAGATGCCTCCTGTAATTTCATGCAGACCTACCGCACCCGACAGCATTTCCTTCAACACGGAAGGGATGGCTGGCCAATGGTAGCAAAGCACCACCACCGCCATTACCACGTAAATGATGGCCATGAACGGGGCCACAATCTGTGCCACGTATGCGATACGCTTGACACCACCTATCACCACCAAACCGAGCAAAAAAGCCACTATCAATCCAATATACATGGGATTTATCTGGAACGAATTGGCAAAGGCGATAGCGATGCCATTACTCTGCACGGGGGGCAGGAATAAACCGCAGGCTACCACTGAGCACACGGCAAACAAAACTGCCAACCACTTGCTATGCAAACCTTTTTCAATATAATACGATGGGCCACCGCGAAATTGGCCGTTATGGTTCTCCTTGTAAATCTGCGCCAAGGTAGCTTCCACGAAAGCCGAGCCAGCACCGAAAAACGCAATAATCCACATCCATATGATGGCACCTGGTCCGCCATAGCCGATCGCAGTGGCTACTCCCACAATATTACCCGTGCCTACTCGACCTGAAAGCGCGATAGCGAAGGCCTGAAACGAAGAAATACCCGTTTTTTGTTTCTTATCGTTGGCTAACAGCAATCGTACCATTTCACCGAAATGGCGCACCTGCACAAAACGTGTACGGAAAGAGAAATACAGTCCCGCCAGCAGGCACAAAGCCACCAGTGGAGGACTCCAAATCCAAGATGACAAATTGGACACCCCTTGTTCAATTAAATTCTGAAGTTCTGCAAAGCTCATTTTCGCACATAATAAATTGCAAAATTACGAAATTTTTCAATTAGCAAATGAATTAATGTGCCAATTTACAATGTGCCAATGCGCTGATGTGACATTTTTAATTAGCAAATTAGTAAATCAGTAAATTAGTAAATGAATTTAGTGTGCTAAAGTAATTACATTTGTTCTGTTTTTACACTTTTTCTGACAAAGCAATGCGAAAAAAGTGCTTCCTTATCTTCAACAATATCAATTCTTAAAACAGGACAGATTCATTACAGATTAAATATCAACAACTTACATAATATAAAAAATTTTCATCAACCCATTGTCAGATAAAAAAAAAGTTGTATTTTTGCAACGCAATTTTGCAAGGGAGCTTAGCTCAGTTGGTTTAGAGCATCTGCCTTACAAGCAGAGGGTCACTAGTTCGAATCTAGTAGTTCCCACAAAAAAACACTCACAGTTCGTGGGTGTTTTTTTTTTGCATAAAGCCGGGAATCACACAGCCTATTCTTCCACACCACAACCACACATAAACTCCGCAATTTGCCGAACAAATTTTTCCAATTTATCTGCCTTATCTACCAACACATACGGCAATCTAGAATATCACTTTTCAGAACAAGCCAAAACAAACACACACAAACTATTGATTTATAATGTTTTACTACAAAACCAGCCGCTAATTCATTGACTGAAAAATTTTTAATGGACTAATATATTATATAAGAAAAAAATTGTATTTTTGCAGTCCCAATTTTTGGGAGAATTATAAACAAAAAACAAAGGTTAAATTTAATTGTATGCCGACAATTCAGCAATTAGTAAGAAAAGGAAGAAAAAAATTGACTTCGCAAAGCAAGTCAAGAGCGTTAGACGCTTGTCCGCAGAGACGCGGTGTATGTTTGAGAGTTTACACAACAACTCCTAAGAAACCTAACTCAGCTATGCGTAAGGTAGCGAGAGTACGTATGACCAACGGAAAAGAAGTGAACGCTTACATTCCGGGTGAAGGCCACAACTTGCAGGAACACTCTATCGTATTGGTTAGAGGCGGTCGTGTGAAAGACCTTCCAGGTGTAAGATACCACATCGTCCGTGGCGCATTGGACTCCGCAGGAGTAGAAGGCCGTTTGCAGGGTAGATCAAAATACGGTGCAAAACGTCCGAAAAAGAAAGCGTAAACCGACAAACATAGTAGTAAATTGAGCACTAAAATGGGTGTCTCGAGAGTAAATAACAAAATTATTGAAGTTACAAAATGAGAAAAGCGAAACCAAAAAAACGGATCATCCTTCCCGATCCAAAGTACAATGATGTAGCAGTCACCAAATTTGTGAACAACATCATGTTAAAGGGAAAGAAATCAATAGCTTTCGAAATCTTCTACGATGCTATTGACATTATTGCAGAAAAAACAAACGAAAACGGCATTGAAGTTTGGAAACAAGCTCTCGCCAACGTTACTCCTTCTTTGGAAGTCAAGAGCAGACGTATCGGTGGTGCTACTTTCCAGATCCCTACCGAACTGCGTCCCGAGAGAAAGCAGTCTGTAGGTATGAAAAATTTAATCTTATTTGCCCGCAAGCGTCATGAGAAAACCATGGCCATGAAGCTGGCTTCAGAAATCATGCAAGCCTACAAGGAAGAAGGTGCTGCCTTCAAACGTAAAGAGGATATCCACAGAATGGCTGAAGCTAACAAGGCATTCTCTCACTTCAGATTCTAATAGTATATATACTATAATAATTTCACCGGAAAGAACACGTATATGTCGGAAGATTTATCGAAGATCAGAAATATCGGGATTATGGCGCATATTGACGCCGGTAAGACCACCACGACAGAACGTATTCTTTATTACACCGGTAAAAGCTACAAGATAGGTGAAGTAGATGAGGGCACAGCCACCATGGACTGGATGGTGCAGGAGCAGGAACGTGGTATTACCATCACCAGCGCCGCCACCACCGTCAACTGGGACTACGAGAACCAAAACTACAAGATCAACATCATCGACACACCGGGACATGTTGATTTCACCGTCGAAGTAGAACGTTCTTTGAGAATATTGGATGGAGCCGTCGCCATTTTTTGCGCGGTAGGCGGTGTAGAACCCCAGTCCGAGACTGTGTGGAAACAGGCCAACAAGTACAATGTGGCCCGTATCTGCTACGTCAACAAAATGGACCGTATGGGTGCCGACTTCTACGCGGTGGTTGACCAAATCAAAGAGAAATTAGGTGCCAAAACCTTGGTACTGCAACTGCCCATCGGCAGCGAAGAGAATTTCGTGGGTTTGGTCGATCTCATCGAGAAGAAAGCCTACACCTGGAACGAGGAAGACCAAGGCGCAACCTACACAGAATGCGAGATCCCCGCAGACATGCAAGAGGATGTGGAGAACTACCGCAATCTGCTGTTGGAGACCGTGGCCGAACTCGACGACAAACTGATGGAGAAGTTTTTCGATGACCCCGACAGCCTGACCTCCGAAGAAATCAAGAGCTGCATCAGAACAGCCACAATCAGCAACCAGCTGACCCCTGTGCTCTGCGGTTCTTCTTTCAAAAACAAAGGAGTACAGCGACTGATTGACGCCATCGTGAGCTACCTTCCCTCCCCCGCCGACATGCCCGACGTGAAAGGTATCAATCCCAAAACCGAGGCAGAAGAAACGCGCAAAATTGATGAAAAGGAAAACTTGGCGGCTTTGGCTTTCAAAATTGCCATCGACCCCTACGTCGGCAAACTGACTTTCATCAAGGTCTATGCCGGCACGCTGAAAACCGGTGACATGATTTACAATGTTTCCACCGGCAAACGCGAAAGAGTGTCGAAAATCATGCTGATGCACTCCAACAAGCAAATTCAGTTGGACAGCATCAGCGCAGGCAATATTGTAGCACTCGTGGGTATGAAGGAAATCAGAACTGGCGACAGTCTGACTGATGAAAAACACCCGATACTGCTGGAAAACATCGAATTTCCGGATCCGGTGATCCAGATTGCTATCGAACCGAAGACCAAAGACGACGAAGACAAGCTGATGCAAGCCCTCAACCGCCTGGCAGAGGAAGACCCGACTTTCCAGGTTAAAGTATCTGAAGAGTCTGGTCAGACTTTGATCAGCGGCATGGGAGAACTTCATTTGGACATCCTTTTGGACCGTCTGAAACGCGAGTTCAACGTTGCCTGCAACCACGGCAAACCACGTGTCACCTACAAAGAGGCTATCAACGACTTTGTGAAACATCACGAAGTCTATAAACGCCAGACAGGTGGCAAGGGATCCTTCGCCGAACTGGAATTCCAGATTAGTCCGACTCCTGCTGACAAGAAAGGCTTGTTCTTCGAAAGTCAGGTCAAAGCAAATGTAATTCCGAAGGAATACATCGCCGGCGCTGAGAAGGGTTTCAGCATAGCCATGACCAACGGCAAATACGGATTCCCACTGGAAGCACTGACCGTCACCATTTTAGACGGCAGTACCCACAGTGTCGATTCAGACGCTATGGCCTTCGAGGTATGCGCCAAGATGGGCTTCAGAGAAGCTATCCGCAGTGTTGAGACTTCCATACTCGAACCCATCATGAAGGTTGAGATTACCACACCTGATGAGTACATCGGCAACGTGACCAGCGACCTCAACCGCAGACGTTCGGTACTGGAACAAATCGAGGCGAAAATCGGCTACCAGATCATCAAGGCACAGGTGCCGTTGGCTGAAATGTTCGGCTATGTCACCACCTTACGCTCCATCAGCTCAGGACGAGCCAACTACAGCATGGAATTTCTGCGCTATGCGGAAGTTCCCGCTGAAGTAAAGGATTACATCCTGAATGTCGGCAGATATGCCCTGCTGTAATATTCTGGAAGAACTTAAACAATACAATAAACAATTTCAAAAATAAACCAATAAAAACAAAACAACGTGAGTCACAGAATCAGAATCAAATTAAAGTCATTCGACCATACTTTGGTAGATAAATCTGCTGAAAAGATTGTGAAGACAATCAACGCAGTGAAGGATGACAAAGTTGTCGTTGTGGGACCTATTCCACTTCCGACACACAAAAAGATTTTCACTGTAAACCGTTCAACTTTTGTCAACAAGAAATCTAGAGAGCAGTTCGAACTCTCCACTTACAAGAGACTGTTGGACATTTACGGTACAACCTCCAAGACCATCGACGCATTGATGAAGCTGGAATTGCCCAGTGGCGTTGATGTTGAGATTAAAGTGTGATGATAGTTTCCTGATGCCTTACGGCATTAAGACATTCACATTACAATGCAACCTCGTTCTTTTATAAGAGCGAGGTTTTTTTTTTATTTTCTTATGATTATTCCTTTTAGCTTAGTCCACACCTGCTGAACCAGCTCGCGTTCGTTGTATAGCATAACTGCCACATAGACCAAGAGCAGTGCAGTGTTGAGTACCAATGTCCAAAGCTGAGAAGCTGGATGGATCCAACAGCTGACGAAATACAATGCTATAGCGAGGGCAAAATAGCCAAGGATTGACATTACCGGATAAGGCACGGGTGCCTTGATTTGTCCTACAATATAGGATAGCAGCATACATATACCATAACCTGCGAATCCACCCCATGCACAGGCCATATAGCCATATTTAGGCACAAAAACAAAGTTGATGGCCAACAATGCAGCACAGCCTATAGCGGAGAAAATCGCCCCCCACCAGGTTTGACCATTCAGTTTATACCAAAATGACAGGTTGAAATAAATACCCATAAAGATTTCTGCCATCATCACAATGGGTATCACCTTCAAACCTTCCCAATATGTACTTTTGATAATATATCTGAATATATCAAGATACATCATTACAATGAGGAAAGCCAGAAGAGTGGTCATGACAAAATACTTCATCACCACAGCCTGCATCTCAGGACTGTTCTTATCACGCTGTCCACCGAACACAAACGGCTCGTAGGCAAAACGAAACGCCTGGGTGAAAATGGCAATAATCATCGCTATCTTCACACATGCGCCATAGATACCCAATTGCACCTCCCCTTCAAGTCCCGGCACAATAAAACGATATAACATCTTATCGGCTACCTGATTCAGAATACCCACAAGGCCTAACAAGAGAAGCGGCCATGTATATTTCAACATCTGTTTCAGCAGTGAACGGTCAATGCCGAAACGCAAATTACGGATTTCCGGGATAAAACCGAACGTCACACCTGCCGTACATATAAGATTCACAATGAAAATATAACCTACCTGATAGCTTGGATCATACCAACTCATAATCGGCCAACCCTTTTCATACAATATCGGTGCCAGAAGGATAACAAAGAGATTTAGACCAATATTGCAGAAGATAAACGCCAACTTAAGAGTGACGAACTTGATGGCCTGATTATTTTGTCGCAAGGAGGCAAACAGCACAGCTTGGAAAGCGTCCAAAGACACCACTGTAGCCATAATGGCAATATATTCCGGATGAGCCTCATACCCCAAGAAACTGGCTATTGGATGCAAAAATACCAAGCAAACAAGTAAAAACAGCAAGGATACCAAACCCACCGCATTAGCCGAGGTTGAAAAAGCCTTACGTGAATCCACATCCTCGTGGTTGGCAAAATAGAAGAAAGTGGTCTCCATGCCAAAAGTCAGCAAGACCAACAGAAAAGCCGTGTATGCATAAACGTTGGTCACCACCCCATAACCACCAGATTCCGCTGCCATGTTATAAGTGTATAACGGCACCAAAAGGTAGTTGAGGAAACGACCAATAATGCTGCTCAAGCCATATATGGCAGTCTGTCCGGCGAGTTTTTTCAGGGAATTAGCCATGAATTTTCAGGTTTCAGGTTACAGGTTACAGGGGTCAGTGATTAGTGATTAGTTGATAGTTGATGGTTAGTTTTCAGTTTTTAACCGAATTGGCACATTAGCACATTGAAAATTAGCACATTAACCAATTTGTTAATTTACTAATTAACTTTGCTAATTTTCGCTGTTCCGAGCAGGTTTTTCGCATCATAGACCTTGACAAGGTATATTCCTTGGGCAAAAGTGCTCAAATCCAAAGTAGTTTGTTCTGACTGCCATTTTTGAGTATATAACAGGCGGCCATACATATCATAAACATGTACCTCAATATCAGTTTCTGGCACAACTCCTGATAACGACATATTCAACTGTCCTCTTGTAGGATTCGGCCATACGACGAGTTCTCTTTGTGCTTGATAACCACCTATACCCTCGCCTATTGTCAGATACAGCGTGACCACTGAATCACACCCCCACTCATTCGTCAGAGTCACACTCGGACCCTCGATGCTCTCTGAATAAGTCACTCCATCAATCCACGTATAAGGCTCAGTAGCGAATACTGAATCAATAGAAGATGAAGTTTCATTCACCGTCAGGTGCAAGGTCACCAAAGAGTCACAACCATCAACAGTTGACAACTGGAATAAAATCGTCGAAAGATGAGTAGTGCTGATATCAAAAACAGTGTCTCCGTATGTATAAGGAAGTTCATTTTCACAAATAATCAAGGTCTCCTCATTCTCGTAGGAAGGATTCACCGTAAGGTGCAAAGTTACCAAAGAGTCACAGCCTTCAGAAGTTGAGAACTGGAAGTTGAAAGTTGACAGATGGGGAGTATTGACATCAAAAACAGTGTCTGCATACGGATAGGGCAATTCATTGGCACAGATTGTCAAATAATCATCGGATTCTACCGAGTGATTTACCACAAGATGCAAGGTCACCACCGAGTCACAACCGGAAGCACTGGTATAAATCATGGTTGGTGTATCAGTATTTTCTGTATAAGTACTATCATTAATCCAGGTAAACGAATCACATACAACATATTCATCTACCTGATAGACACTATGGTACACGGTCAGATGCAACGTTACCACCGAGTCACAACCCTCCGAATTAGTATAAACCATTGTGGGTTCATTCGTACTTTCGGTATAAGTTATACCATCACGCCAGGTTAACGAATCACATACCACCACAGAATCTATTGAAGAAGAAGAATGCAAGATAGTGAGATCCAAGGTTACTGTAGCATTATCACAGCCTATCACATCTGTGAAATAGACAACAGGTCCCTGAACACTTTCGGTATAAGTCACACCATCAAGCCAAGTTAAGGAATCGCAAGCAACCACCGTGTCGGTATAAGCGGTAGCCTGCAGCATAATCAGATGCAGGTGAACAATAGAGTCACAGCCAATAGCATTTTCGTATATCATCGTAGGCGCATCCGTACTTTCCGTATAGGTACTGTCATCAAGCCAGGTATAAGGAGAGCAGGAAACCACAGTATCTATGCTGAAAGATGAGCGCAAAATAGTCAGATGCAAGGTCACCAATGAATCACAACCTTCCGCATTGGTATAGTGGAAAGTCGGCTCTTGCGTGCTTTCGGTATAAGAAACACCATCAACCCATGTAAATGAATCACAAGTGGTTACAGAGTCAATAGAGGATGACGAATGCTTAATAGTCAGATGCAAAGTCACCACTGAGTCGCAGCCTTCCGCATTGGTATAAACCATAGTTGGTTCCTGTGTACTTTCGGTATAGGTTACACTATCGATCCAAGTGAAAGAGTCGCATGCTACCACTGAATCTATTGAAGAGGAAGAGTGCTTGATGGTCAGATGCAAAGTCACCACTGAGTCGCACAATTCCGAGTTGGTCAGTGTAAACACCGGGGTTTGTGTACTTTCGGTATAAGTGATGCCATTGATCCATGTATAGGAATCACAGGCCTCAATTTCGTCAATAGCGGCATTTGCATGCCCTATGGTCAGATGCAAGGTATCCACCTGCCAGCAATCGTCAGCGTTCCAGTATTCATGCAGATAATCGCCACTTTCTGTATAAGTAGAGTCTATCCATACGTAGCTACCGCAAGCGTGAACGGTTTCACCAATATTTACCACATGACAAGGTGGGCGGAAATTGACCATCTGTGACACACCATTGTCGCACTGGTTATTCCAAACCGCCTGTACTTCATAGTTGTAATGTGCATACACTGGCGGATAGTCCGCATACGAGGTATCGCTGGTCATGGTAGTCAGCAATGAATCATTTCTATATACCTCATACTGAATGAAAGGATTGTCGATAGTAGCTTTCAGCACAAAATTGTCGCTATAAGGATACCAGAACACCTCACCGGCAAAATCATAGCCATAAATATTACCCTTGAACGGGACGCACTCGGAGCCACCGACTTTTACCGTAGCGGTGTTGGCAGGTGCAGCGATATGGAGGCCATACCAAAGTTCCTGACTGGCATCTATCACAATAGGAGTGTCCAAAGTTATGGTATTCCATCCACCCATCGTTAAGTCAGACAGGTTGAGTGGTTTATCCAAAATCTTCGTACCGGCATCCAGTCTTCGGCCATAATCGGACAGTCCACCGCCTTTATACACCACAACATGGTATTCCGTGGCACTTGCATCCGCAATAAAAGACACTTGTGTCAGAAGATGTTTATGGAACGGAAGCAGGTCGCTTTCTTCCAGGCGGTGCAAAGGTATAATCACATACGGATATTGGTCGCCCATAGAGGTATTCGGGACAGAATCCCATGAGACACATGTCACATCTGGGATGGGAGCTTGCCAGGTGATCATCACCTGATTGGTATCCGTACCTGCATCTATTGTTCCCTGTTCACCAAACATGGAAAGCGGGGCATGACAAGCCGGCATATAGTTTAAGCCTATCAAACGAACGGTATCCATAGCGATTCCAGATGTCAGCATAACACTAGTCCTATCGCAAGTGGAGACCTCTTGCTGAGAAGCATATTTCACAAAGAAGCTGCCACCCAATGCAGGCAAAACCACATGATTACCAAAGTTGACCGAATCGAGAGAAAGGCTGAAATTACCATTAACGGTCACATCAATAACATCTTCGATATCAACTGTAGTCACATTCACTTTTTGAATTTCCGCAGGCTGGCCTTCTTCTTGGAAAAAGGTCAATTCTTCCTCTACTGCATTCAGCATAGGAGGATTATGTACGATATTGATAATTGCGGTCTGGGCAGTATTGTAAGAATTCACATTCGGGCTCAGGTTTGTCAGCAAATAAAAGCCATCCGCATAGCCACCCCAGCCCCAGTTCATGTGAAAGAAATTCTGGTCATCGTAGCCGTCGCACACAAAAGCGTGCACCACTGCCGCACCTGCACCTGTATATATTACCGGACGAAGCTGATTGAGTTCATTCTTCAGTCTATTCAACCAGCTGGTTTCCGTAAATACACTACGGTAAATATGTCGAATCGTGCTGTCATAATCAAAATAATCCCGAAGTGCATCATCCACTCCAGAAATATAAGCACTACTGCTAACCACACCATACGCAGTATTCAAGCTCACCCCGCAATGATACAAAAGGGTTGCCACTGCATTGATTTCAGCAGGGCTGCTTGATGCGGACAAGGAATCAGGCATATTGACATAATCGTAGATGGTATTCGCAAAATCCGCAGACAGCAAACCATAATCACCATAGCCGATACCCAGGTGACTATTATTGGACAAATAGCTATGACTACCCACACCTTGAACGGGATAATTCCAATAACGCATAACCTGTCCCATAGCCACAGCGGTACAGCCTGTAGAAGCATGTCCATTGGAAGAATGGTTATCGGCAGGGCAAAGTGCATTATAGTAAGGATATTGGTTCCACTTGCTGGTCAGCAAAGGCTCTACTACGACACTGCGGGAATGCAGGCGGGACGGATGACGCAAGGCTTCCCATGCAGCTTCGACTGACGGTGCAGGTTCTTCTGAAGCTTCGCAGATAAGTTCTATTTGCTGTTGATACTCACCCAAGAGGAAAGCCATATTTTCCGGTATTCTGCTACCCTCAAATGAAGAAGTGGTAGAATAGGCCAGGATCGGACTCACACGACTATCGGCAGCGACAATGGCAAAGGCATTAGAACCGACATTGACCACATAATACAGGGGTTGCTCCACATTTCGTGTTCCCTCCTGACGAGTTGCCAAGCCAGTGTATGCCACTGAAGGCGCTAATGAACGTGAACGCACGTCTGGGAATGACTGGAAAAAACTCACAGCCATGTTTTTAGCGTATGTTGAGTCAACAGGTGAAGCTTTTAGCGTCAGTGACATCATCATAGGCAAGACACATAACAACATCGTAAATAAATTTCTTCTCATCATCATTTTTTTATTGCTATCAAAATTTTTTTTCATCATAAATCATTATAAACTAAATACGAACACAATTCTCCATGTATATTATCACATATAACTTGCAAAGATACAACTAAATTTCGTATCTTTGCAGGTCTTAAACTATAACTACTAACATCTCAAAAAAATCCAACACATCTTCAACCACAGTATTTAAACCTTTCAGTTTCAAAACGATTCTACATAAAAAAATATTTTCTCGTCACAACGATATTAACAAAATATACAATTTCAAAATAAAAACGATGAAAAAGACATTCATGATTTGCCTGATGGCAGCATTTATCGGAATCAGTACTAACCTTAAAGCACAAGAAACAATGACACAAGAAGAAAGAATCAGTTATTTTCTAGGCGCCAATGTTGGCGAGTTTTATAAACAACAAGGTGTGGACGTGGTGAAAGACAAATTTTTCCAAGGCTTTACCGAAGCATACGCAGGCCAAAACATGTTCACCCAGGAAGAAATGGAGGCTCTGAATATGGAATTCCAGAAAGTGATGCAACAAAAACAAAACAGCATAATGGACAGAGAAAAAGCCAAAGGCGCCGCTTTCTTAGCTGAGAACAAGAAAAAAGAAGGCGTTATCGAAACCCCATCAGGTTTGCAATACAAAGTGGTGAAGATGGGTACCGGTGCCAAACCCGGTGCT
>CADCNH010000014.1 GCA_902802755.1 uncultured Bacteroidota bacterium
TGAATGTTTTGACTTCTTCATCTCTTTCGGTTTTTGGTGTTACAAAAATAATACTTTTTGTCCACTTTTAACCTGTCCGTTTTTTGGGGAGGGCTACAATGCCACTTTACGCTCCACTTTTTTGATGTCTTCGGCAGGTGGGAGATTTTCGGGCTTGATACCACGTTGTCCTAACATTCCTCGGACACTTCGATTGTTCTGGATGTGTTCGTCGGATATGTCTACTTCTCCATAAAGATCTTTCTGTTCCACATTGTAATTGGTCATTTCTGTCGCAAGATTTTTGGCGGCAATGGTAAGGGTAGGAAGGAAGTCCGCTAAAGCACCGTTTTTGATACCTAATCGTTGCTTCATCTGCTCGGTGGTTAGTCCACCGAAAAGGGCGTAATCGCCTTTGGACCGGATACGGCCAAAGCCGATGTCATCAACACCACGTTGGTAGATATTTCGACTGAGCATCTTCTCGGATGCTCGAAGTCTTTCCCTGGTACTGATGCGGGCAATCTCATTCAGCCTCTCTTCTATAAGTTCAGCTTTTCGTGTCTGTACTGCAAAATAACTCTGTGCAAAAGCTATTTCTTCTTTCTTTGGATCGCCATTTTGGGCAATTAAATAACATGCATAACGGGTAAGCATGAAATCTTGTACTTCACGTTGGGCTCCTTTTGCTAATGCTATCATTTTCGTGACCTCACGAAAATGATCGTCAATGCTGATTCCCAATGTTTTACAAGATTCCATGGCGCGTCCGATAGCACCTGCAAAGTTCTCCCAGCGGGCATATCCTAATACTTCTTGTAACTCGCGAGCATACCAAACTTCTATAGTATTGCCATCTTCATCGTTGATGTTTTTAGTGATGGTATCGAATGTCGATTTATACTGTTGTATTTTTATAATGTCCATATCTTTGTATTTGTTTATTGTTTTTTTGATGATGCAAATATACGAAAATAATTGAAATTATATATTGAAATATAAAATAATGTTTTAAAATAATATAATAAATTAATTATGATATATTTTGTCAGATGTCAATGTTTAATGGTTGATACACATTGTTTCTTGAATTAGAGATAAGTGTTCATGGAAGGAGTGTTGATCTCATTGAACAAAAAAAGTGAACTTGCAAAGTGATTAAATGCAAAAAGGATGCTGAGGATGGCAAAGTTATGGAGGTTATCCATGTCTTTAAGGAGAAACGTATGTGGACCATTGGCTTGTTTCGTGACTCTGACAAGTCAGGAATATCGCACAAAGTTATTAGTTAAATGAGGTTCTTCGATTTTTCGGAAGCCGGGGCAACTAAATGACCGAAAATTTCTTCATCCACTCTTGCCGTTCAACGTCATCCATCTGCTCGATGGCATAGCGGAGGGCGGTGCGGGGCATCTCGTGGGCGTGCAATTGGAGGAACTCACGCAGTAGGTCCATGCTGATGCGTTTGCCCATTTCGCGGAGCATCCAGCCTACCGCCTTTTGCATCAAGTCGTGTGGGTGATGCAGGTGGATTTCCGCATAACGCAGACACCACCAATAGTCTCCTTGCTGTATGGTTTTCCATGTGCAGACCATGCTCATGCGCTGCTTCCAAAGGCAAGGACTGGCGGCTAATTCGTCCATCACTTGCACCTTGTAGTCCTCATGCATGTCCAGTTCATCGTTGCCGTACATTGCCCGGTGGCTCTTTTGTGTTTCTTTATGGTCATCGTGCAAGTCCAGCTCGTTGCCACCGAGGAAAGTGGGGAGTAATAGCCAGTTCCCCAGTATTTTATGGGTAGATAAATCCACTAAATCCCAATTGTTGGCCCGTTCGGCGTATCGCAAATATAGCTTGAGAATCTCATCCCGTTGACGTGCCGCTTCTGCATCGTTAGCCAAGCGTTTCGTGGCTAACTTCTCGAATTTTGCCACAAGGATCAGCAAACCGCAGAGCCGCACCTCATGCCACTTAGACATGAGTAACTCGGGCACCTCGCTGAGCGGAAAATCCTTTGCGGCGACCTTTACCACTTCACGGGTTTGTGGCACCTTTAGTCCAAGGAACTCGTCGCCCTCGCCGTACTGTCCCGGCCCCGTCTTGAAGAAGCGCATCAGCACCACGCGCTGCTTTTCATTACGAAGGGATTCCATGTAGGAAATGATGTCGGAGGCGGTGAGGTGAGGGTATTTCATTAAGTTCTGTTATCGTATTTCTAATCAATCTGCAAATATACGAAATCTTTGTCGGATTTCAGGTTCTCAAAACTATATTTTGATAAATTGTATTCAAAAAAGAGATATTGATATATAAAAACACAACTTATTGTTTGATAGTAAGTTGTGTTTCTGTTCGGCGAGTTGGCGGGTGGGCTCCTCTTATTTCAGCAATTTCATAAGCTGGCTTTCTGAGGTTTCGGGAAGAAAGTTGCGGAAATGTGTGAGCATCCGTTCCAAAGACTCTTCTGGGGTATGTGGGCATCGGCAAATGTCTTTGCCATAGAGCTGCTCCGGTGTGGTTAGCAGCGACCAGCCCCAGCCGTATTCATGGCCATGCTTGTCCCTGGGATAGACGAAATCTTCGGTGACAATGCGGCAGGACATCTGTAATCGTGTGACATAGCTGTCGAAACGGCTGCGCATTTTCGGTCCCGTGAGACCGCAAGCGGCACGCAACTCACGGGCAATCAGACTGCCATGTTCCTGCAAAGTCAGCAGGATAGCCTCCTCAATGCTACCTTCCTCGGGAGCTGGATGCCGATTGCGACGATAATTGCAGAAATCTGGCCACCACTTACGGCTGATGAAGCCTGCCTTGTTTGCGAAAAACTTGCCGTACATGCAATCACCGTCAAGGACAATGGGACCTTTCCACTTCCATAGCGGCCAGTCCCATCCTCCGTCGGAAAAGGTCACATATCGGCAGTCTTCGCTCACGATTTCCTCCGCCGAGTAACCCCAGATGCCACTGTCTAATAGCGGCAGGAATCCAATTTGCTGAATCAGATCCATCAGTTGTGCTATATTATATACTACAGGGTATTTCATACTATTTTACTCCATTATTTTTTGAACGTCCTTTTCGAAGTCGGTGGGTTCAGCGGTGGGCGGGGAGCGTTTCACGGTAGCGCCGTCACGGAAAATGGGGAACTTGGTGAAGTTCCACTTGTTAGAGCGGCGGAATTTGGCAATTTACCTTTTGATACGCCAGCCGTTCGTTGCCGTTAGCCAGAAGGATGATGCCACAATACTGGAATCCGTGTTTCATGATGTTGTGCTGCATGATGTGGTTGTCGCGGTGCGTGTCGATGCGGATGTTGCTTTCCCTCTCAAAGCAAAACTCCATAATACTCTGGAAGATACCATGCGCATCGGGAAAGCTGGCAATGCGGTGGATAACGTGATAGGGTCGTGTGTCGTCAATCCACTCACCCTCGTAAATTTTGGAGTAAGTAGGCTCCGGGGAGGGCAAAAAGGCAAAATAGGCCACGATTTGTCCGTTGTCTTCTACCACATAACCGCCGCCTTTTTCCATGTCCGACTGCACGACCTCCAGCGAAGGATAGCCGTTGATCCATTGGTTCAGGTTTCCGGACTTAACCATGATGGCTTTGCCTGCCGCGAAGACCTCCATAACCCTCTCCGCATCTGAGGGTAATGACACTTTCCTGATGATGCGATGTTCCATTGTTCTTGTATAATCAGTTGGCAAAGATACAGAAAATTCGATTAATCTTTGATTCAGTAGAAAATGTTTGTCAAGTCGTCAGAAAGTTGTTCGATGAATTGACGAAAATATTTACAAACCTTGTTCCAGTTCCAGCAGGTATTTCTTCCTTTCCAAGCCTCCTGCATAGCCTGTGAGCGAGCCGTTTGTACCAATGACACGGTGGCAGGGGATGATGAGGCTGACTGGATTGCGCCCCACGGCACCGCCGATGGCTTGTGCGGACATGCTTTTTGTTGGCCGGGACATGTTCTTTAACGTCGTCTCTTGTGGTGACGTGCCATGTAATAATGAGTCCGGTGATGTTGTACTATGAAGAGACGCACCATGTGTGGACGCACGTTGTATCGTTGCACCGTGTAATGTTGTGTTTTGTAGAGATGCACCATGGAGCATCCCTGCATATTGTCTGGCGATTTCTCCGTATGTCATTGTTTTTCCGTATGGTATGGCAAGAAGCAATTCCCATATCTTTTGTTGGAAAAGTGTGCCCTGTGGGGCCAGTGGCGGGATGAAATCAGGGCATTCCCCGGCAAAATATATATCAAGCCATTTCTGTGTCTGTTTAAAAACAGGCAAATCAGAATCTTCAGAAGTTCTATTTCTATATGTGGCAGGAAAGTGCTTCTGTCCGTCGAACCATAGTCCCGTAAGTGCATGGCCATCGCTGGCAAGGGTGATACCGCCGAGGGGCGAGTTGGAATGTGCGGTATATGTCATTGTGGACTCTTTTGTTCGATGGTGAGTTTTCACTGACTATCTCATATACTCGTATGCTCCGATATCGGGGATAGTTACACGTGGGTTGCCGTCGAGGTCATAGTTCACACCGGTGTCCCTCTTGCCGCGGTTGATGGCGTATGAAAGAACCCCAAGATGGTAGTCGTTGCGGCTGGTACTTACAAACTCCGGATCTCCATGATGGCAGTTGATGAAGTGCTCGTTGTTTAGGCTTGACTTCGTCAGACAGTTCTCAAAGGTATAATTGAATGGAACTTGGGTGTTTTCACCGATATAGATTTCCTCGTTGGAATTGAGGTTGCCATATACAATGCAGTTGACAAAAGACGCCTGCGTTTCCATCGGGATTTTGTACAAATCGGTCGTATTGCTGAGATATAGGGCCGGATTTTGGCGGGCTGGAGTAGTGCTGAAATAGTTGCCCACCGTCACATGCTTGAAGTTGTATTCGCCGGCTTCCAATTGCAGACTGCAGCTGCCGTTGTTGCCAATGACACAATTGGTGGCCTCGATATTGGAGTAACGCGACAAAATACCGCTGTTGTATGTGTTTTTAATGATGGTGTTAGTGATGACATTGCGGTTGAGGGTAACCGTAATGTCGTTGAATCCACCCCAAGGCTCAATTTGCAGTCCTACGTATGAATTGGAGATGATGGCGTAGTCGATGGTATTTTCCTCGTTGCCTTCGAGAATCCAAATACGATCCCACTGGTTGTAATCCCCATCGTATTGCGGTTCCAGTCGGTCACCTCTGAAGATGACCGGCTGTTCACGGGTGCCGTTGACATGGATGTTGCCATAACGCCATACTAACAGTCCGCTGCCTTTGTGGAAATAGATGCGAGTGCCCGGGTCGATGTTGAGTGTCCCCAAAGAATCTACAACAGCCCAGCCGCCCATCACCACGTAGGGTTTGTCGTTGTGCCAGGTAATGTTCTCGTGCTCATGGGCAATGACTTTCAAGCCCGAAGATGCGTCCGCTACAATGAAATGTGCATCCTGGCCAAAGGCGGTCATGCGTACTCTCTGTTCCACCTTGCCGTGCTCGAACATAATGGAATCGCAAACCAAAAAAGGCTGGTTCTGATTACCTGGGTTGATGGTGACTTTGGCGAAGACAAAGATGCTGTCTTTGGCGGGTATCAGCACATCACGCTGTATGTTGCCTGCCACTCCGTTGACATTGATGCTGTACGGTGAGTTGTTCCCTCCACCAAGATAGATGTCCACCTTCAAATCTTGTTCCGATGGATTATAAACCGTGAAACTACGGGTGGTGGAACCCAAGGTGGTGAAAACCGTGTCGAAGGTGATGGAGGTAGTGGAAAACCGCAACTTTACATTGTCGTCAAATACTGGCTTGCGACAAGCACTGCCACAGAAGGCGATGAGAAAGATTGTTGTATATATCAGAACTTTCTTCATGAAAAAGCGTTTTTCAATGATGATATTGAATTGTTGATTTTTTTTACTTTGAATCTTGAATTCTAAATTTTGAATTTTGAATTTAAATCCCTGACCCCTGATCACTGTCTCCTGTATCTTATTCATAACGTACTTTTTCCAAAAATAGTGCATGGGCGGGGGCGGAATCACCGGCTTTGCAGCGGTCTTTCTGTTCAATGATATCCTGAAAATTTTGTACCGTAATCTTGCCTTTGCCCACCAACAACAGTGTTCCGACGATGGCACGCACCATATTTCTCAAAAAACGGTTGGCGGTAATCGTGAAGACCAGCTGGCCATCACACTGCTCCCATTGGGCGTGTGTCACATGGCAACGCATGTTGTTGACTTGTGTGTGCACTTTTGAGAAGCTGGTGAAATCCTCATTTTTCAGTAACAGCTGTGCCGCCTCATTCATCTTGTCCATATCCAATTTCTCAAAAATGCGGTGCGCGTATGGAAAATTGAAAGCATCCTTGCGGATGTTGACATAGTAGCGGTAGGTGCGGTCGATGGCGTCAAAACGGGCATGGGCGTCGTCGGCCACGGGCTCAATGGAGTAAATGACAATCTCCTTCGGCAAAAAACTGTTGAGCTTGTTGACTAATTGCATACGCCTCTTCTCATTCAGTTCCTCGGGAAAGTCAAAATGGGCCATGAAGTCGCGGGCGTGAACCCCTGTGTCGGTGCGGCCGCAGCCTGTGATGGCAATGCGCTCACGCTGCCCGTCATCAGAGGGTTGCTGGAGTAACAACGTCAATGCATTTTCGATAACTTCCTGTACACTGATATTTTTCGGTTGTATTTGCCAACCGAAAAAAGGTGTTCCATTGAAAGCTAAACGCATGAAGTAACGCATGGACTATCGCAGGTTTTTCAGTTTCTCAACCACCAAGGGTCTATCTTCTTTATAGGTAACTCCAAACCATTGTGAATCAGTAACTAACACTTTGATAGTTGCGGTTCCGCTGGTGAGGAAATGGTTGGCTACCGTGGGAATCTGGAATTCAGACTTGGGATTGTCGTTGTTTTTCTGCAAGAAATCTTTGAACATATCATTCAGACAATCAAAGAAATACGGAGTGAATCCCCAGAAATTCATGGAAACCACAGTGTCTTCCGCCAGCTCGGTCACAGTGCCGTTGTCGTCCACATTGCGGATGCCTTCGGCGGTGCGACTGATCTTGGTCATCTCGGTGACGGAGGTCAGCTCGTTCCGCTCGTTGGTGCGGCATACGCCACGCGACACGGAGCCGTGTTCCGATAGAGTGTTGGGCAGCAGATAGCCCACCATGGCAAACTGCGGCTTGTCTCCTTCTTGAGGCTTTTGCAGAAAATCGGCCATTACCTTGAAACTATTCTTGCCGTAAAAGTCATCGGCATTGATGACAGTAAACGGCTCGTGGATAGCGTCTTTGGCTACCAGAATGGCATGTGCGGTGCCGTAAGGCTTTACACGCTCAGGGTTGACCGTGAAACCTTCAGGAATGGCATCCAACTCTTGAAAAACATAGCTGGTGTCGATTTTGTCGGCATATTTGCTGAGGATGAATTTTTTGAAATCTTCTTCCATGCTTCTGCGGATGACAAAGACCACGCGGCCGTAGCCTGCATCAATGGCGTCTTGTACGGAATAATCCATGATGGTTTCACCGTTCGGACCGAGGTGGTCTAACTGTTTCAGTCCGCCGTAGCGACTGCCCATTCCGGCAGCAAGTATCAGTAATGTAGGTTTCATGAATTTTATAGTTTGATATTTTTTGCTTTTCTTTTATCGGGTATGGATTCTTATTAAAATTTGCAAATTTACATGAAATTCCTGAATTATACACAGACAAATAAATTTTTTGCAGAGACGCACTCGTGCGTCCGAAAAAAATATAGAGGAAAGATACACGGAATCTGTAAAATGCATGTCGATTTGTGAAAATTTAACCCCAAAAAAATGTTTTTATCCGTTTAATATGTCGCGTGTTCTGCCTGTGTGTTAATTTTTCAAACTTCCTACAGGCACTACCAACACATTGTCTGAAGGGCGCCTGTAGGCATAGTCGCCGATGCCCGTGAGTACCATGAGGAAGGAGGGCTTTTTCATTCGTGTGGTGTCAATCTTTTCAACTAAGGCATGCAAGTTTCTGGCACCCTCTTCAATAGGGATTTTACCTCCAAGCTTGATTTCTATGAGTCCGTATGATCCATTGCGTAGATGAACAACCGCATCGCATTCCAGTTTGCTTTTATCGCGGTAGTGGTAAACGGTTCCGCCCAATGCGGATGCATAGACTCTTAAGTCTCTGATACAGAGTGTTTCAAATATCAGTCCGAAGGTCTCCAAGTCGTTGATGAGGTCTTTCGGCCCCAAGCCTAAGGCGGCGGTGGCGATGGATGGGTCGGTGAAGTATCTTGTGTCGGAGGTGCGGATGGCAGTCTTGCTTCTCAGATTTGGATTCCATGCTATAGCGTCTTCAATTACGAAGATTCTCTTTAATGCTTTGATATAGTTGTAGATGGTGTTCTCGCCAAGAAGGTCGGTCTCGTTAGCTTTAAGGTCTTCCTGTATGGTTCCAACGCTTGCTTGTGAACCTTGGTTTCTGGCGTATGAACGCATTAGACGCATGGTTAACTCAGGATCTCTTTCCACATCGTCAGTCCTTGAAATGTCTGTGTACACAATGGTGTCGTAATACTCCAGCGCTTGTGCGAGAGCGGCTTTCTCGCTTTTCTTTAGGATTGCTTTTGGCCAACCGCCGCGGCAAGTAAGGTAGGCAAGCCTGTCAAGGTCTATATGACTGCTTCCTTCTACCTGGTCGGTGGATTCAAAAAGAGCTCCTAAGCTGACATCCCCAGTGGAGTCTCCGGATTCCCATAAACTCATGGTTCGGAGCTTGAGACGTGAAATTCGTCCTGTTCCCGAATGAAAGATTTTTTCGTCCTCATCTTTGGGTTTGGGTGGTACTGAAGACCCTGTTAACATAAACTGTCCATCATCGTCCCTTCTGTCCACTTCGTTTCTTATCGCGTCCCAAAATTGTGGTGCAAGTTGCCATTCATCGATGAGACGTGGTGTTGCACCCTCTAAAAGCTGTTTGATGTTGGTCCTGGCCAATGATAGGTTCTGGCTTCTGTGGTCAGGATCTGACATGAGAAGAACACTTTTTGCCTGCTGTAAAGCAAGAGAAGTCTTCCCGCAGTATTTTGGACCTTCAATCAGTACGGCTCCCATCGCCTCTAACTTGTCTATTAAAATCTGATCAGCAACCCTTTTTCTGTATTCTTTCATGATTGTTTTTTTTATTAGCTTTTTTCTTTGCAAAAGTATATTTTTTTCTTTAAATTTTCTTGTTTTCTAAATTTTTTTATTTTGTTGATTTTTAATGTATTATGATTTTTAATATGGCGTTTTGCGTAAATCTGATGTGGCATTTGGCGTAAATTTGATGTGGCGTTTGGCATAAATCTGATGTGGCATTTGACGTAAATCTGATGTGGCATTTGGCGTAAATCTGATGTGGCATTTGGCGTAAATTTGATGTGGCATTTGGCATAAATCTGATGTGGCATTTGACGTAAATTTGATGTGGTACTTGGCAAGAAATGGATGCAATCAAATCTTTTTTTTGCGTATTTTTGCATTTAAAAAGAACAATTGATATTTTACGATGCTGTTTTTTCATTGTCATCTCGTAACAAAACTCAAAAAAACATTAATCCATAATTTTTTATGCAAGAAATCCTCTCCTTCCTCGACCAGCTGATGCGCAACAACAACCGTGATTGGTTCAATGCGCACAAAGACGAATACAAATATGTGCAAGGAAAATTCAATGAATTTGCCCTTGAACTGATGGATGCGGTGGCAGCTTTCGACTCCGATGTTTATGGTTTGGAGTTAAAGGATTGTACATACAGAATCTATCGCGATATTCGTTTCTCGTCAGATAAAAGACCTTATAAAAATCATTTTGGTTGTTTTATCTGCAAGGGTGGCAAAAAATCTGGCAATGGCGGCTATTATTTTCACGTGGAGCCTTCCGAGGCGGATTATATTGGAGGGAACCTGTTGGCAGCGGGCATGTATGCGCCTACAAAGGAGCTGTTGGAACACATCCGTCATGAAATCATTTATGATGGTGACAAACTGGACAAGGCTGTGAAGAAAGCCAAGCATTGGAGTTTTTCGGAGGACAGCTTTTTGCGTCGTGTACCTAATGGTTTGCCTAAGGATTCCGCATATTCCGATTATCTGCGCCTGAAAGACTATACTCTCATGCGGGCTCTGCCCGATGATATTTTGTTTGGTGATCAGGACACATTATTGGCCCATGTGGTGAAGCAATTCAAGCTGGTGAAGGACTTTAACCACTGGCTGAACGAGGCGGCGGAAATGCTCTAATAATGCACAATCAGCTCTAATATCAGTCTGTCTTCATTGCCTTCGAAGTCGTTGTGGAAGAAGTTCTTCTCGTAATTGAGGCGGATGCCGGCACGACAGGGTCTCTCTATGAACATCATGGTAAAACCGGCGGTGATACGCTGGCGGGTAGGCTCAATAGTGTATTCGCCGTTCTCGTTTAACTTTCCGTTGCAGTTGGGCGATATGGCATCATAACGCAATGCCAGGGCCACATTGTCCAGCCATATTTTGTTGATTTTAAAGGTATAGTAGGCAAAGCATTGCAGGGCATGTGTAGAGGCAAAGTCCCAGTTATCGTACCATTTGTATATGTATTCGGCGTCCAGATGCAAGCCTTTGAAGTTGTAAGCGAGTCCTGCATCGAGATTGTGCATCCTCAGGGCCTCGGGTTTTACTGCGGCATAGTTCAGCGACAGCTCAAAACCTTTGAAGAAATTGAAGGTGCCTCGGGCTACATAGTTCAACGCTTTCTGGAAATGCATTTGTTTGTCGAAACCACCGCTGTTGAATATACCGGCTTTGATTTCAAAAGGCACTACTTTGTCCCATTTGTATGATACCACACCGCCTACATCACTCCAAGCGGTGATTTTTTGTGTCAGGAATGATTTGTCAGAAAAGTAATACATGTATGGCGACAGCAGGTTCTCGTTGCTGAAAGGCATTTTATCATAACCGATGAGGAAAGATAAACCTTTGACAGGCATGAATTTGGCAAAAATGGCTACGGGAGAAAACTTTCCTCCGTAGGTTAAATCCACTAATGCCATGTAGGAAAACATAGGGTGTACATTGCCATACACGCCGATACGGGTGTGGCGTAATTCAAAATGGTGTGTGTATAGTTCTGTGTTGAACTCATAACGTCCTAAAATTGTAGCGGTGAAATGCGGAATAAGGTCCCTTTTGTTGAACTTTTTAACTTTGGTGGTGTCGGCGGCAGTGGGGGACAATTGTGCGATGCTGTCATTGGGTTGGGCATATAGCATTGTGAAACAACATGAAAATAATACTATAAGCTGTAGTAGTCGGTTCATAGTGATGCTCATTTTTCATTTTGGCAAAAATAAGAAAATTATACTTGTTTTCAAAATTCTATATGGAAACTATAATGATTTTTGTGTACTTTTGCCGCCGAAAGACGTGGGGATGTGAGGGGAGTCTCGGACTGGCGTCCTCAAGGGGTGTCTTAACGTCTAAACGAAAAAAACTTCAACAATGAAAAAGGAAGAACCTGCTATTTCGAAAATGAATGTCATTGGGTTGCTGAAGAAGCTTTTGCCCTACGTACTGCCTTATAAATGGCTGCTGCTGGTGACTTTGATACTGACCTTTGTGGGGGCTTTGATGGCCCAGGTGAATGCCGTGGTTCTTGACCGTACTGTCGATGCCATCAACGACTTGCTGCACCAGCCTTCGTTCGCCTGGAGTACCGCCACCAAACTGCTGGTGATCGTGAGCTCAATCCTGTTGGGCAAGGAGTTGCTGTCGGCGGTGTTTACCTTTGGACAGCGTTTCTTTGGCGAGAAAATCCGTATCAACGTGAACCGCGACCTGTCGTTCAAGGTGATAAAGCGTGTGGTGACTTTCCGCATGGCGTTCTTTTCTGCCGAAGACAATGAGCCGGGTAAACTGCAAACCCGTATCGACCGCGGGGTGATGAGCCTGAGCAATACCGTCAAGAATTTCTTTATCGACATTTTACCATTGTTTACCAGTGCTATTCTGGCTCTGGTGCTGATGTTTGCCGCCAATGTGTACGTGGGTTTGGTGGCTCTGGTAATCGTTCCGTTATATTTTGTGATCACCTCGGTGCAGGCCAAGCACCTGAAGGGCTGGCGACGTAATGTCTTCGGCACCCATCAGGAAGTGAATAGTGGCATTTTGAATATCATTGAAAGCATGAATGTTATCAAGTCGTTCAACCGGGAACAAATGGAGAGTAAGAGACAGGCTGACTTGCAGATACGTTCAGCGGAACAGCAAATGGCCACCCGCAAGATTTCTTTTCTTTTCGAGGGTTTGAAATCCTTTATGGAACAGATTGGTACAGTGCTGATTATCATTCTTACCGCTTACTTGGTATTGATTGATTACCCAGGCATGACGATTGGTAAAATCATGTACCATGTGCTACTGTTCAATAATGTGAGTGCCCCTATTCGTCAGCTGCATAGGATTTATGATGATTTGAATGATGCATTGATTTATGCGGAAGGCTTCTTTGGCATTTTGGAGGCAGACGAGGAGGTGGAACAGAGCGGCAGTTATAAGCCTTCTGTGGTGAAAGGCGAGTTTGACTTGCGAAATGTGGAGTTTACTTACGGCAACGGAACTCACGCTATCCGTGACTTGTCGATGCACATTGTGCCTGGGCAAACCACAGCTTTGGTGGGACTAAGTGGGGCGGGGAAGACCACCATCGTTAACCTCTTGGATAAGTTCTATTCGCCTGACAGTGGTACGATAACGTTGGACGGCGTGCCTTTGGAGGAATGGGATACGCAGGTGTTGCGAGAGAATATCGGTCTGGTGCTGCAGAAAAACCATATTTTCAGCGGTACCATTGAAGAAAACATTCGTTATGGCAAGCCTACGGCAACGCATGAAGAGGTGGTGGAAGCCGCTAAACAGGCGTATATTTATGATCAGATAATGGAGCTTCCGGAGAAGTTTAACTCTCAAGCCCTGCAACTCAGTGGTGGACAGCAGCAGCGTATCGCCATTGCCCGTATGTTCCTGAAAAATCCGCCGATTATCTTCTTGGATGAGCCCACCGCCAGCTTGGATGCCATTGCCACAGAGCAGATTAAGAACAGCATCGATGCCATTAAGCAAGGACGTACCGTAATCGTGATTTCCCACAATATCGGTCAGATTATTGATTCCGAACAGTTATATGTGTTGCAGTTGGGTCATGTTGAACAGTCGGGTGTCCCGGCGGAAGTTTATTGCCAGGGTGGTCTGTATAAAGAAATCCTCGATGCCAGCGCCCGCAGCATGAATGTTGACAAAATCGCCGACGTAGTCTCAAAAACAATTGATAATTAATAATTTATAATGAATAATGAGTAATTTGTAAAGAATGGCTCTTATTCTGAGTTTTGAATCTTGAATTTTGAATTCTTCAGTCCTCTGTCGTAACTATTAATTGTGCATTGTGCATTGTGCATTGTGCATTGTGAATTGTAACTACCACAACACCGTATATATCACAACCAGCAGTATGCACACGGCGTAGGCGCAGATGTTGAAACCGCGCTCGGTTCTGAACAGCTCTGAGGTTAGCGACAGTCCCTTGGCGTCGTCATCGTTGGGACTGGTGCGGAGGCTCACTAAAACGGTGATGGCCATGGTGAGTAGGCAGGTGTAAAACATCTGGTCGATAAACGGCATATCGATGGGTAAAAATTTGAGTAGCAGTGCAATAGGTATGGAAAGCAAGACGCCTACAATGGCTCCGTAATTGGTGGTCTTCTTCCAGAAGAGTCCCAAGAGGAATAAGGCTAAAATGCCAGGACTGACTAAGCCTGTGTATTCCTGAATATATTGGAACATTTGGCCCACGCTGCCTAAGAGCGGAGCTATCAGACAGGCGATGACCAAGGCCACAGCCGCGGAGATTCTTCCGACGGTTACCAGGTTGACAGGTCTTCCTTTCTTTTGCTCCATTTTCGGGGCAAAATAAGCCTTGAAGATATCCATGGTGAAGATAGTGGAGGCTGAGTTGAGCATAGAGGCTAAGGAAGAAATGATGGCGGCGGCCAAGGCTGCCAATACCAGTCCTTTTAGTCCCACCGGTATAAAGGTGCTGATGAGCCAAGGATAGGCGTTATCGTTGTTGAGGGCACCGTTGCTCAGGCTGAAAGCCTCTACCGCACCATAGCTGCCTTCGGTGAACATGACGTAGGCAATAATGCCGGGGATAACCACGATGAAGGGGATGAGCAACTTGAGGAAGGCGGCAAAAGCCAGACCTTTTTGCGCTTCCTGCAGCGATTTGGCGGCAAAGGCCCGCTGGATGATGTACTGGTTGAAGCCCCAGTAGTATAGATTGGCTACCCACAGGCCGCCGATGAGCATGGCGATGCCCGGCAGGTTGTGGAACTCGGGATTGTCTTTGGAGAGAACCAAGTGGAAGCGGTCACCAGCTACATCGGTGAGGTGGCGGACGCCTTGCGACAGGCTGCCATCGGGACTGACATAATGCAGGGCCACCACAGTGGTGATGATTCCGCCCAAAACGAGCAGAATAACTTGCAGAATGTCGGTCCAGGCCACTGACGACAGACCGCCCCGCAGCGAATAGCTGGCGGCGATGACAGCCAGTCCGATGATGGCGGGCACCAGCAAAGAGCCGTCGCCTGTGCCGATGATGGTGTCAATGGCTTTGGCTCCGAGAAAGAGCACGGAGGTCAGGTTGACGAAAACGAAAAGACCAATCCAGAACACCGCCAGGATGGTTCTCAGACTTCGGGAGTAGCGTTTTTCTACGAATTCTGGAATGGTATAAATACCTTGTTTGATGAATACTGGCATGAAGAACTTGGCCACAATGATCAGGGTGAGTGCGGCCATGAACTCGTAGGAAGCCACGGCAAAACCGCCGGCAAAGCCCGAACCGGACATGCCAATAAACTGCTCCGCGGAGATGTTGGCGGCGATCAACGAAGCACCGATGGCCCACCAAGGCAGACTCTTCCCCGCCAGAAAGTAATCCTCGGCGGTCTTGTCCTTTTTATTGGTTTTAAAAGCCACCCACCGCCCCAACACAACGATGAGGAGCAGGTAAACGGTGAAAATGATGATGTCGATGGTGTGAAATGTGGGATTCATTGTTTCAATGTGCTAATTGTTTTTAGGGGTCAGTGGTCAGTGGATAGTGATTAGGTGTTAATAGTTACAATTTTCAGTTTTCAGTTTTCAGTTTTCAACTTACATACGTTTCTGCAACTATGCTAAATTTCTCTTCGTACGCTTTGCCAAGTTCTTCGGTGAATCTTTCCACTTGTTCTTCGGCAATTAATGTTACGGTGCAGCCTCCGAAGCCGGCACCGGTCATGCGGCTGCCGAGCACACCTTCAAACTGCTGTGCCCATGCGACCATATAGTCCAGTTCTGGGCAGCTCACCTCGTAGTCGTCGCGTAGCGAGGCGTGCGAGGCATTCATCAGCTGGCCGAAAGTGGCCATGTCCTTGCATTTGAGAGCTTGTATGGCCTGCTTCACCCGTTCGTTCTCACTGACAGCATGGCGGGCACGCTTGAGCAGGTTGCCGCTCAGATAAGCTGATAGTTGCTGAAATTTTGCCATGTCCAATTGGCAAAGCTCTTGAATATCACAGTGTCGTTGCAGTATTTCCAAGGCTTGTTGGCATTCGCTACGCCGTTGGTTATATGCCGAGTCTACCAGACCGCGTTTTTTCTTGGTGTTGGCAATCACAAACTTCAGTCCTTGCATTTCCAAGAGAACTTGCTCATATCCCAAAGTGTTGCAATCCAGTGCAATAGCGCAATTCTTTTGGCCGAAGCCCGAGGCAAACTGGTCCATGATGCCGCAATTCATACCCACAAAATCATTCTCGGCATGTTGCGCCATCTTGACCAGCTCTAAAAGAGTGAAAGGATTGTTGTTCAGATTGTTGAGGGCTAATGCGGTAACCATCTCGATAGAGGCGGAAGAGGATAGCGATGCTCCTATGGGCAGATCACCTCGGTAATGGAAATGGAGGCCGGTAGGAGCAGGAATACCTCTGTCGGTGAATTCTTTGATGACCCCCAAGGGATAGTCCACCCAGCTGTGTTGTCGTTGTGCCAGCTCATCACTTCGAAGGGTGAAGGCCATGGCATCGTTTCCCGAGGAGAATCGGCAGCAATCGGTTTCGGCCAACGGCGTGACGGTCAGATAAGTCCCCATGGACAATGCTGAGGGGAGTACCAGTCCTCCGTTGTAGTCGGTGTGGTCGCCAATTAAATTCACACGCCCTGGGGCAAAAAACGTAAAGTTCATACGATTTTAATTATTTCCGCTGCAAAGATAGTGTTTTTTGTTGGATATTGTAAAGATGGAAAATACTAACAATTTATTGAAAGTTATGAACAATTTGTTGTTATTTAAATATATAATCTTAATTTTGTCAATTGAAAATTTATTCTTACGCAAACAAAGAAAATTTAATATAAAAACGCTTATGAAAAAACTATACTTTTTGTTGACTTTTTTTGTCCTTGTCTCCATGAGTTGTATGGGACAAGTGATTTTTTCAGAGAGTTTTGAAGATGATGAATCATTTTTTCAGAACTGGTGGTTCATAGATGAGGATGGTGACGATTACGATTGGCATTTGGTTTCTGGGCCAAGTGGTGTGATCGCACAAGATGGCTCAAGTTGTGCCATCTCGTACTCATTTGATTACTATGAAGGTCCATTGGCACCTGACAATTGGATGATTTCGTCGCCAATATATTTGAGTGGATTTTCAACCCTGTCATTTTGGGTGAATTCCGACCAGACCCTTCCAGGTGAGCATTATGCGGTGTATATCTGTCCTTATAACTCGGAATTTGATTTGCAGGATTTTGAAGTGCTGATTCCAGAAAGTGTCGCAACAGGTCAATACGAGAACATTACGGTAAATATTCCGAGTTCTTATTTTGGGAAATCTGTTTTTATTGCTTTCAGGCATTTTAACACAGTCGGCCAAAATTATCTGGTGATTGATAATGTGACGGTTACTGTTACACAGTCTTTTGAGGATATCAATACGTTGAGCGTGAGTGATTTGACTCCTGTGTCAGCGACAGTTAATGCTCTCTTTGATCAATCGGCGATGCCTTTTATGGGTAATTCTGAAGAGGGGATTATGCTTGGTATTGCTTGGACTACTGATCCGAGTTTTACTGTGATGAATACAAGGAGTTTGTTTGTGGATGGTTATGGAATCTGGCCGTACAGTTTATTGGCTTCGGAACTGCTTCCGGAAACTACCTATTATGTGCGTGCTTACTATGACTTTACTTATTATGACGAGACTTTGGAAAGAAATAATCACATGACCGTCTATGGCAATGTGTTGAGTTTTACTACACCTGTATGTACTTCAGAAAGCGAGGACTATGTGTCGGTGTGCGATGAATATTCAGTGTCTGTCAGCACTATGCTGCTGCACGAGGGGTTCAATGATGGAATACTGCCTGCTGGTTGGAGCATAGTGGATGCTGATGGGGATGGACAGAGTTGGGTGTATAAAACGGATATTCCTCATACAGGGACTTCATGTATCTCTTCAGCCTCATACAATAATGCAGTCTTGTTTCCGGAAAACTGGTTGATTACATCAGCTGTAACAGTGCCGGATACGGGTGTTACAACTTTGTCGTGGTGGGTGGCTCCTCAAGATGAAAGTTGGGGTGCGGAACATTATGGGGTGTATGTTTCCACCACTTCGAATGCTGTAGCTGATTTCAACGGCGAGGCTATTTTTGCTGAGACCTTGTCAGGTGCTGGTTGGAGACAACACTCGATGAGTTTGAACGATTATGCGGGGGATACAATTTATTTGGCTTTTGTACATGAGAATTGTTCTGACCAGTATTGGTTGAATTTGGATGATATTGAGGTGGTAAATGTAAATGTTGCTGATGTGTTAACACAAAGTGGTGTATATAACCTTACATATACCAATCAATATGGTTGTGATTCGCTGGTGACTCTGCACTTGAGTGTTTCGGATGATCCAGTAGTCACTACCCTTCAAGTGATGAATGTCACTTCCGTTTCTGCTGCGATGGGAGCTCAACTGTTGATGTATTGTGAAGGCGAAGAACCTATGCTGGGAGTCTGCTATGGTGTCAATCCTAATCCCACGATAGCAGATAGCTGTTATATCGGTGGAGCACAGGATGGGGAATTATGGCATGAATTCGAGTGGTTAGAGGCGAATACCACCTATTATGTTCGTGCATTGGCTATCACTAACACGGATACTGTGTATGGACCACAAGTGAGTTTCACCACCTATGGTTATATTAATATGAATGTCACAGTGGTTTCGGAAAACACAAATTTGCCGATTGCGGGTGCGTCAGTGTATATGTATTATGGAGAATATGTTGACAATCACTATTATAGGACGAATATGATTGCTGAGGGAATGACGGATGCGTCTGGGATCTTTTCCGTTGGGAATTTAGTTATGTCATCATCTCCGGAAATACTGTTTGTCACAGTGTATGCGGAAGGTTACTATGATAGAACATACATTTATACTGATGCATACGCTGGTACTTTGAATAGAACTGTCAGTATGCCTCCCACACCATGCTACCAGATTCCCTATGAAGTGTATTGGCAAGAGGAAAATGGTGAGTATGTGCTGACTTGGTGGTCGGATCTTGAAAATATGGCTGGTCCAAAAGGCAAGGGTGATTTCGACAATCCTGATGATCCAAATAATTCAGAGGTTTTGGCATATTCTTATATTGTTTTGGAAAATGGTGTTCCGATTGCGGATAGTCTCACAACACCTGCCTATATAATACCTTCCTTTAATTCACAGTCATGCTATCAGGTATTAAGTGTTTGTCCTAATGGAGCGATTTCTGACACATCCGTTTGTGCTGTGATACATCCTGTGTTACCTACAGTGGTTACTGCCTCAGTGGATGATGTAACATCTACCACCGCTTTGGTCAGTGGTGAAATTACTTTCAATGGTTACGATGAGATATATTCCAATGGCTTTGTCTATAGTACCATCCCGAGCCTTGATAGTGGCGGCTTGCACTATCGTTATATTAATAATGATAGCCTTTTTTCAGCGGAAATTTCAGGCTTGCAGCCGGAAACCACATATTATGTATGGGCTATTGCCATCAACTCGATGGGTATATCTTATGGCAACATGTTGAGTTTCACTACCACCAGGGAGTGCCATGCGCCATTGTCTTTCAGTGTAAGTGACGTGCTGGCAACTTCCGCTGTTTTAACTTGGCAGGATGACAACGATGACGAACAGTTGTTTTTTGAGTTGTCATACAAAGCTGATGAAGATGCCTCCTGGACGGTCATTCCCAATTTGACAAGCAATTATTACATGTTAAGTGGGTTGCAGCAGAATACATCCTACACTGCACGTATTCGCACTTATTGTGATGTTGATGCGCACTCGCCATACTCCATCATCTCTTTCCGGACAAATTGTGTCGGTGGCTCTAGTGAAACTCTCATTGGAAATACGACCTCTACTTCCGATGGCGCATATTTGCCATTAAATACTTTTTATAATTATTCTTATTCTCAACAGATTTATCCTGCTGATGAGATAGGAAGTGCCCGAACTATTAATGTAATTTATTTACAGTATTTTTATACCTCTAGTATTACTCGTAAGTTGGATATTTACATGGGACATACCACAAAAAACTATTTCTCAAGTGGTAGTGACTGGGTGCCAGCAAATGAATTGACTTTGGTGGACTCCTGTGTTTTTGTGACTTTCTCTCCCAATAATAACACTGGTTATTGGGTGGCAATACCATTAAGTACTCCCTTCGAATACAATGGTACTGACAATTTGGTGATTGCCGTTGATGATAATACGGGTAGCTATACTTCTTCAGGTGAGAAATTTTATACACATTATGCCGGTAATTATACTTCATTGTATGTTTGTTCGGATGGTACGAATTATAATCCTTTCAGTCCAACAAATGGTACCAAAGATGTCTATCGTAATAATTTGAGAATACCAGGTATTTGTAATACAGAGGGCTGCGACCGTTCCAATGTGTATGTTTCAAATTTGACTGACTCTTCAGCGACTATAGCTATTGCACCTGGAAGTGGTGTGCAGGGCTACGAGTTGGAGTATAAGCTAGAAAACGATAATGCCTATACTAGCATTCCGGCTCAGGGTACTTCATACACAATTACAGGATTGTCTTCGAATACAAACTATGAACTTCGAATTCGTTCGGTATGTGATGGAGGGGAATACAGCGACTGGAAAACTGTCAATTTCACTACGCCAGTAAAGAACTACGACCGTTTGTATGTGACCGCCAATGGCACGGGTGACGGTAGTAGTTGGCTTAACGCCACAAATGATCTTGTTTGGGCGTTGAACACCGCGAGTATGGTGAATCAAACATACGGCTCCATGCCTGAAATATGGGTTGCCGAGGGTGTTTACTATGGTAATGTGGAAAATAATGTGGCATTCCTGATAGAGGATGGCTCAAAACTTTATGGTGGCTTCGCGGGCAACGAAAATTCATTGGAAGAACGCAACATTCAAGCGCATCCCACTATTCTTGATGGACAGAATAGCCGTCAGGTGCTCAATCAGAATTCAAATGGTAGTGATAATTTGGTCATTATTGATGGTTTTACAATTCGTAATGGTTATGTTTCAGGTTCGGGTGGTGGCGCGAATATAGGCTTGGCAGAGGTGAGAAACTGCCGTTTTGAGAATAATACGTGTACATCAAGCGGTGGTGCGGTTTTTGTACGCATAATCAGCAGAAGCAATGGTTATAATTTCCGTGATTGTGAATTTGTGGGAAACACGGCCTCCTACCGTGGTGGTGCTGTATGTGCTGTCAATAATAGCGTTAGCTTTATTAATTGCAAGATAAGTGGCAATACTGCTAGCAATAATGGTGGTGGTGTGAGTGGTGGCTGTAAGATGGTGAATTGTGAAATCAGCAATAATACTGCAGGTTATTGTTCGGGTGTGTATGACCTCTCCGACACGATAGTGAACTGTGATATCGTGGGCAATGTGTCTTTATATAGTGGTAATGCGGGCTTGTCGGATTTCAACGGTGTCATGATCAATACAGTGGTATGGGGCAATACTTATGCCGGTACATCCGCGAATCTGAAGAACTGCAATAATATGACGGCTTTCAATTCCGCCATAGAAGGACTGGATGGCAATAATGGAGTTATCAATCTGTCGAGTGATAATTTCGGCAGTGATCCAAACGTGAATTATCCGTTCTTTGTGTCTTCTGAGAATGGTGATTACCGTCTGCGTATAGGCTCTGCTTTGATTGATGCGGGTATGGCAAACGATTATTTGGGTTCTTATGATATGGCTGGTGAGAGCCGTGTGTATGGCGATGCGGTGGAAATCGGCTGCTACGAATTCCATAATGAAGAATACTGCCTAAAACCCATTGACTTGGCAGCGCGGGATGTGATGAGTAGTTCAGCACTGATTATGTGGCGGGATGGTGGCAATGTGACAGAATTGTCGTATTATGAGCTGTCATATAAGACTGAAGATGCTACAGAGTGGACGGTGTTACCAGAAGAACTTCAGGGTACTTACCGTATGCTGGCAAGCTTGCAACCCAGTACCAACTATATGGTTCGTATGCGCTCATTCTGTAACAACGGACAAACCTCAGAATATACTTCTGAACTGGTGTTCACTACTAGTCCTTCACAAAGTTCGATAGCTTGTGCTTTCGAAGGGAATACGAGCGCGATAATAAATGGTCCGTCAAACCTTACGAATTATGCTGGCAATCTACCTTCGAATTTCTATTACAAATATGGTTACTCACAGCAAATATACTTGGCTTCAGAAATAGGCGGTGGCGGTTTGATTACTTCGCTGGCCCTGCAGTATTTCTATTCAAGTAACCAAACCAGAACTATGGATATCTATCTGGGACATACAACCAAATCATCTTTCAGTAGCAATTACGATTGGGTTCCTTTGGAGGATTTGACCTTGGTGTATTCAGGTACTATTACATTCAATCGCAATGGGTCGAATTATTGGTATAATATTACGTTGCAAAATGAATTTGAATATAATGGTATAGATAATTTGGTGCTGGTGGTTGATGACAATAACGGCAGCTATACAAATAGTTCTAACAAATTCTACACAAACCAATCTACTGCGGGGAATCTTACATTATATGTTTATTCAGATGGTACTAATTATAATCCGGCTAATCCGTCTTTTAGCGGTACTTTAGCTGAATACCGTAATAACTTGAAACTGAATGGACAGTGTATTGTTAATCCGGATTGCGAACGTTCGAACTTGGTGGTGATGAATGTGACGGAGAATTCGGCTAAGTTGGTATATGCACAAGATTCATCAGCATTAGGCATCGAGTTGCAATATGGGATTGCGGGAAGTGATAACTACGAAACCTTGCAGGCATCTGGTGGAGAATATGTTTTGACGGGATTGCGTTATAATACGACTTACGAAGCGCGCATCCGTACAATATGCGACGGTAATATACAAAGTTCATGGAAAACGGTGACTTTCACCACTTCATTGATTAATCTTGATAAGTTGTATGTTACTAATACTGGCACTGGTGATGCCAGCAGCTGGGAAAATGCTACCGATGATTTGGCATGGGCAACGAATACGGCTGCTAGAATAAAAGAGGTTTATGGTACGAATGTGGTGGTTTGGGTGGCCGAAGGAACGTATTATGGAGCAAATGGTGAGAATGCGTTTACCATGACGGATGGTATAAATGTATATGGTGGCTTTGCCGGTACTGAAACCGAGCTGTCACAACGTGATATCAATGCACATCCCACTATTTTGGATGGACAAAACAATAAACGTGTACTGAATCAATCGGTCTCATTTAACACGAAGACCGTGTGGGATGGCTTTGTCATACAGAATGGTAATGTCACCTCATTCTCGAGCACTTCAAATAATAATTGTGGTGGTGGCGCGTTTTTGCGTGCCAGAGGTGGTTTGAGAAATTGTCGTATCATCAACAATGCGGCGTATAATGGTGGTGGTGTGTATTCGTATGCATCATCTTCATATCCTTGCACACTAGAAGCTTGTACAGTATCGCATAATACTGCCTCGAACGATGCGGCAGGTGTTTATGTATATTATATGTCCTTGAGTAAATGCGTGGTGTCACATAACAGAAGTACCAATACTAGTAGTGGCTATGGTGGAGGTGTATATGTTGGCTATGCTAATAGCAGCAGAGATATCATCTCCAATTGTTTGATAGCGAACAATACTTCCGCTTATGCAGCTGGTGTTTATTTGAATTCAGGAACAAAGATTTTGAATTCCACCATTGTTAGAAACAAAAACAGTTCAACCAGTATGGGTGCAGGTGTATATGGCTATTCTACTGCTACAATAGTGAACAGCATTGTTTGGGGTAATCGTAATGTCAATGGTGAGGCAAATCTGGGAGGCAATTACGATTGTCAGTACAGTGCGGCTGATGGGGCATACGCGGGAACAAACTTTGTCGCCTTGTCGTCGGAATCGAATGGTAATAGTCTTTATTACCCGAATTTTGTTAATCCGTCACAGGTCGCTGGTAGCGGGGATGAAACCGCAAATGTGGATTGGCACATAGGGGAGGGCTCTGTCTGTATAAACAGAGGTAATAATGCGGCATTGGGTGTTGCCGACAGTGTTGACATGGATGGTAATGATCGTATTCAGGTACAAACCGTTGATTTGGGCTGCTTCGAATCGGCATACGATGGTATTACCTTGCCCGAATATAATGGTATAATATATGTTGCTGAAAATGGAACTGGTAGTGGTACAAGTTGGAATGACGCCATGTCTTCTCTTTCTGATGCATTGTCTTTAGCTTTCATACACAATGCTGATGTATGGGTGGCTGAGGGTACCTATTATGGTGACAGCATATCGGCTAGCGCCTTTACTGTCGTTGAAGGAGTAAATGTATATGGTGGCTTCATAGGCAATGAACCGGCTAACTATGACCTTTCACTGCGTGATGTCAAGGCTCATGTCTCTATCCTTGATGGTCAGCACAATCAGCGTTTGTTGTTCCAAAACACGGATTTCACGGTCACTCATACAGTATGGGATGGCTTTACCCTGCAAAATGGTAGAGCCCATACGGTTAGTAATGGTAGCAACGACAGGGCATACGGAGGCGCCGCTTACCTGAAACTTGGGTTCACATTGCGGAACTGTGTGATTACAAATAATGCCGCAGTTTATGGTGGTGGTATATATGTATATTATTATAATTATAATACTACTGATACTACATTTTTGATTAATTGTACGATTAGCCATAACTCCTCTACATACAACGGAGGTGGCGCATATTTGTATAAGAATGTCGTGGCAGATGGTTGCTCGTTTGAATACAATAGCAGTCGTAGTAGTGGTGGTGGTATTTATATGAATAACCAAGTATTGCTGACCAACTGTTTGATTGCCAACAACACTACCTATAACAATTCGGGTGCTGGCGTTTATAGTAGCAGTTCCAATAATACGGTAAGAAATTCCACCATCGTCAATAATGAAATTTCAAGAGGTAGCTCAACAGGTAGTTCTTCCTATCATGGTGCGGGAATTAATGGCTATTACGCAACAATTACGAATTGTATTGTATGGGGTAATAAGAATTACGGGATGCCGAATGGAATAGAAGGTTCTTATTTTACCACATCATACGTGGCTTCTGATATTCCTTGTGAAGGTACTAATAATATAGTTTTATCACTTGAGAATGATGAACAGAATTGTCTCTCTCCACATTTTGTAAATCCTTCGTTAATGGCTGGCATCGCAGATGTTACTGACAGCGTGGATTGGCATCTGCAACAGGGGTCTCCCTGTATCAACCGTGGCGATAATAGTGTGGCTGATATTCATGACTTTGATGGTAATGCCCGTGTGCAGATGGATACCATCGACTTGGGTTGCTACGAATCTCCATATTATGGAGTTGTAATGCCTAACTATAATGGTATTGTATATGTGAAAGAGAATGGAGCTGGCAATAGGAGTGGTGACAGTTGGGAAAATGCAATGTCTTCCATCCCGTCGGCTATGAATGTGGCGATTGTAAATGATGCGGTAGTATGGGTGGCGGCAGGAACCTATTATGGCGATGGAACTTCCGAAAATGCTTTTGTCATGCAAGAGGGTGTGAATGTCTATGGCGGCTTCGCCGGTACTGAGGATGCTGATTATGACTTGAATCTGCGCGACTTCGAGACAAACACATCTGTCCTTGACGGACAATATACACAACGTGTGCTGGTGCAAAAAGATCATTTTTCGGCGAATACAGCTGCTGTTTGGGATGGCTTTACAATCCAGAATGGCCAGGTGCAAGGAAACGGTGCGGGTGCATACATAAGAGCATTTGGTACCCTGAGCAATTGTGTCGTGAAAAACAATGTCATAGTGAACCCCAATGGACAAAGCAATTCCTTCTTTGGTGCCGGAGTGTATGCATACGGTGGCGGTAACAATAGCAGGTCAGTTATCAATAATTGTGTTATAGCAAACAATAGTTTTGAAAATGTGAGTTATGGATATGGTAGCGGTTTATATACCTGCTATACTGATGTGAGACGTACGGAAATCAGCCATAATACCTCTCCAGGTTATGGTGGTGGTGTTTATACTAATGGATACACGGATTTCTCCAACTGTTTGATATATGGCAATACAAGCGCCTATTATGGTGGTGGTGTGTATATCTCTTCCAGTAATGTCAACTTTGTGAACTGTGATATAGTTTCCAATACGGTAAATACTAATGGTTACGTAGGTGGAGGTATTTATGGTTCTTATTCGGTCAATAACATCACTTTGACTAATAGTATTGTTTGGGGTAATAAAGTGGTCTATTCCTTGAATAATATAGAGCTATACTCGATTTCAGTCTCCTATTCTGCAGTTGAGGGTGGTTATTCAGGTGAAGGAAACATACTCTTGGCTTCCTCCAACGATGGCTTGGATATGAGTCAGAATTATGTGCGTTTCACTGATCCGCAAAACGGTAATTTCCAGTTGCATCCGACTTCCGACTGTATCAATATTGGTAACAATGAGTTTGTGACTGATTCGCTTGACTTATATGGCAACCAACGTATTTTCGGTCTGACGGTGGATATGGGTTGCTCTGAAGGACAAGAGGAAAGCAATTGTACCTCGGCAATGAACCTGACGGCAAGCAATATCACTACAAATTCTGCCCAATTGAGCTGGCAGCCTACAGGTACGGAAAACCAGTGGCTGGTGGTTTACAGTGAAGTCAATAGCGGTACGACTAATAACTTGATTGTCAATGAATATCCTACTTGTACACTGGAAGGATTAAGTTTCAATCGTCAATATACAGCTACGGTTCGTTCGATATGCGGAGAGAATGAGACGAGTATTCTTTCAATTCCTGTTAGTTTCCAAACCACTTGTGATCCCAATGCTTTGGATAGCCTGTCGGATTTTACGGTAATGGTGCCGGCTGATGGGGATATCATCTATAACCGACAGGTGAGCTTCAATTGGTCTGTTCTGGAAAATGCCTCCTCGTATGATTTTTATCTGTGGCCATCTTCTGCTAGCGAACCAACAACACCTACCCGTTCTGGTTTAGTGGTGCCATACGTGGTTTATAATTTACCGGATTATGAGCCAGGAGCTACCTATAACTGGAAAGTTGTGGCTTGGAATGAGTGTCTCAGCAAGACCAGCGCTGTGGCAACTATTCAGGCAAACTGGAATCCGGATTTGCACGTTTCGGCAATTTCCACCTCCACGCCTATGTCAACGCAATCGATGACAGTGACATGGACAGTGACTAATGATGGACTGGGTAATACGCCCCCAGGATCAACCTGGTATGATTATATATGGCTTACTCCCGTAGATGGTATCGGTGATGGATTCTGGTATAATGTGTCAGAGGTCAAACTGGCAACTGTCCCCAGTCTGAATGTGCTTAATTCGGGTGAGTCTTATACCAATTCTGTTGAAGTAACCATTCCTGAGGATTATGTGGGTAGTTATTATTTGTTTGTGCTTGCTGACCAACCTAATGTGCGTGATATTAATTATGATCCAACAGGTAATAATTATGCACCTAATCCATATACACCCGATGCGTCGGGATATCCTTATCCCTACTTGTCTGGTACGGTCTTCAATTTTAGTTCCAATGGTGTTGTGGAAGTAAATGAAAGTGATAATTTCTTTTATAAGGTTATCACAATCTTGCCGCCTCCATCACCCGACTTGGTGGTATCATCGGTGACTCATGGCGGAACAGCTATCTCCGGTATGGAAACCAACCTGACATGGACGGTTGAGAATAGGGGACAGGCTGCCGCTATGAACTCATGGATAGATGTGATTTATCTGTCAAGTGATACAATACTTGATACTGAAAATGATATTCGTCTCGGTAGATTTGTACATGATGGCACATTGGCTATTAATGAAAGTTATCAGCGGACAGCACAGTTTACCATCCCCGTAGAATGTAGTGGTAGTTATTATTTTATTGTGGTTACTGACAATAATAATACGGTTTATGAAGGCTTGCAAGAACATAATAACAAAGGTATTTCATCTCCGATGGAAATTACCCTTACCTGGTTCACGGATCTTCAGGTTACATCGGTTACCATGCCCAATGAGGTGGATGCTAATGGTACTTATACCTGTCATTACATGGTGACCAATATGGGTGCAAGTCCTACCTACGTGAATCGTTGGGAAGATGCTGTCTATATCAGCAGATACACTCCACTGAATAGGACAAATGCTATTAAATTGAGCAGTGTTACACATACTTCCGTGTTGGCTGCTGACGCATCCTACGAGAATAATATTACGGTGCGTTTTCCTGAGAATATTTCGGGAAGCTGGTATTTGTATGTGGTGACAGATGTTGATAATGATGTGTTTGAATACAATGCCGACGATAACAATACATACGCTTATCAGCCAGCATTGACAGTGTTGCTTCCGGATCTGAGAGTGACAAATGTTGTGATGCCAGATGAAATTGATCCCAATGTGCCAGTCCAAGTTCAGTGGACAGTTACCAACGAGGGTTTGGGTGGTATGCATAATGGCTCTTTCAGAGATAAGTTCCTCTTCCATGGCATAAGTATTTATCAGGCGAATGTAAGAAACATTAATATGCCGGCTGGAGGGTCAATGACTCGTACAGCTACGATACAACTTCCTTGTGTTTCCGCCCAAACAGATGTGTTGAGATTCAGTGTTGATGAGGGTGGCTCTGTGTTTGAAGCGAATGAGGAAAATAATATCACAACTGTGAATCTGAATTTCGTCACGCCCAATCTGACGGTTGGAGAGGTGATACCAGTTATGGGGGATGCGGACACTAACAGTCATTTGTGGAGTGGCACTCCTGCCGAGTTGTCGTATACCATAATCAACACTGGTGCCGCACCGATTAATTCGCAAAATGTGACTGATGAAATCTACTTCAGCACTTCCGCTAATAGCTATCAGGCATCAGACTTGATATATACCCATACACATGCTTTGGATTTGGGTATTGGTGACAGTGAAACATATACTTGTTCATTGGTTATCCCCAATGGTATCAGTGGTACTTATTATTATCATGTGGTATGCAATGCTGATGCCCATGTGTGTGAAGGTGGAAATTTGGGCAATAATGAGGCGGTAAGTGTTCCTGTTGAGGTTTTGCTCAGTCCTTCACCCGATTTGGTTATTTCCTCACTTGTGGCTCCTGCACAGGCATACCTTGGTACAGGTGTTACCCTGACTTATACTATTGCCAACCAGGGTACGGGAGCCTTGAATAATACCCGAGTGATGCAAAAGTTCTATTATTCCATGTCTCCCACATCATACGACACGCTGAAACTTCTGTTCACGAATTATGATTACCTCAATTTGGGTGTCAATGAATCGGTTTCCAATACAGTGACAGTAACTATGCCGATCAATGTTGTGTCAGGCAATTACTATATCCATGCGTTTGTTGATGCCAACAATCAGGTGTATGAGCATGAAGGCGAACACAACAACAAGGCGGTTAGTAATATGATTGCGACCTCAGTTTATCAGTTGGATCTGCGGTTGACGCAAATTGAGGGACCAGATGTTATGCAGTGGGGAGAAACGGCCACCTTTATTTTGCATATCCAAAACAATTCAGCATTGCCAACACTGTCTTCCTCATGGCAGGATGTGCTCTACCTGTCGTCGGATGATGTGTTGCATGCTACCGACCAGTTGATGCAGTCTATGACTCACAGAAGTGTGGTAGAACCAGGGGCCAGTTATGAGGTGCCCATACGGGTGACCATACCATTAGGGGCTCCTTCTGCCTCTTATTTGATAGGTGTCACCGACTACAATCTCAATAATCCGGATATCAATATCAGCAACAATGTTTTGATAAAAACGTTGACTGTCAATAGTATACCGACACCTGATATATCAATTGGTGAGGTTGAGGTGTTAGATGATATCGTTAGTGGTCAGCAGGCACGTATCGCCTATAAGGTGACCAATGTTGGTGACATTGCTATCGCACAAGGAAATTGGAACGACAAGTTGTTTGTATCTTTAAATAACAACTATGACAATTCTGATGTTGAGTTGCGAACTAAAAATCAACGAAATGTGAACTTGGCATCGGGTGATTTCTATAGAGATACGCTTAGTTTTGTGGTTCCGTTGCCTTACAGTGGTAATTTGTACTTGTTGATGAAAGCTAATGTCAACAATACTCCGTATGATGCAAATCAGGAGAATAATACGGCTGTTGTGCCTGTCATTGTGATTTTACCGGTTCCGGGTGATTTGGTGGTGACAGATGTGACATGTGAAAACACCATTGTCTCGGGTCAAACACTCCATGCTGAATGGACTGTCCAGAACATAGGCGATTATGCAGTTTCCGGTAATGGCTTGCGTTCATTGGTGTATGTCTCTACAGATACCGCATTTGATGCCAATGACCGTTTGTTGGGTAGTGTTACGACCAATACTGTGAATTTGGATGTGGATGCTACTTTGCAGCAGAATCTGGAAACTCGTGTCAGTGGTTTGTCAGCGGGTAACTATTATCTTATTGTGAAGACTGACGTAACCAATGCGTTCAACGAGGTGAATGACAACAACAATACTGCTTATTCTATTGATCCGTTTGCCGTTACTATCCGTCCATTGCCATTCAATGAGAATGTGTATGACACACTCCGCAACAATGAGGTGTCGGACTACATGCTCAATGTCGGTGACAATGTGAACCAAACAGTACGTATTCATTTGACATCAGAAGACTCTCTCATGGGTGCTGTGAATATGATATATGCTACTTATAATGCGATGGGTGATAACCTGAATTACAGTTATTCCACTATTGGACAATATCAGGCTAACTCAGAATTGTACATTCCTGCTACGCAGCCTGGCTTCTATGGAGTGAATATATATGGTTCTACTCCAGTTGATCATGCGCAGAATACGATTGTTCGTGCTGATATCCTGCCTTTCGAACTGATGGGTGTGAACGATAATCATGGTGGAAATACGGGTATGGTGACTGTGGAACTCACGGGTTCGCGTTTCCGTCCTGATATGATAGTGACCATGCGTCGTGGCAATGAGGTGATTACTGCCGATTCTATTATTTATGTGAATTATTATCAGGTATTTGCGCAGTTCGATTTGACAGGTCATACGCCAGGCATTTATGATGTGAGTGCTGTGAACTTCTGCGAAGGAGAGGCCGTGCTTGCTAATGGCTTTACTATTGAGGAAGGTCAGCCATCAGGTCTGTCATATAATATGCTCTTCCCCAGCTCTCCGCGTCCCAACCGTAATATAGTGATGATGTTGGAGTTCGGTAATGTCGGAAATGTTGACTTGCATGATCAGGTACTGGAGATTTCCAGTATCGGAGGATGTCCCATTGCACTGACTCCAGATGGCATTACTCTTCATCAAACGGTATTGCGAGTCCCCTTGTCCATTGAGGGTGAGCCTCAAGGTCTGCTCCGCCCGGGCAGTTATGGAACCCTCAATATCTATGGATTTACGTCGGGTGCCTTGATTTTCACCATTAAACCAGTTCAAGAATAAAAAAATAAAGCGATATGAAAACGATAAAATTAGTAATTACGTCAGCTTTTATGCTTCTGCTGTGTATGACGGCCAAAGCCCAGTGGGCTGGTGAAGACAAGGAAGTGTTGAGAGAATCTGATAACTCACAGACAGTGACCATTGGCGCTGCTGATGGCTCGTCAGACAAATGCTATGAGTGGTCGGGACCTAATATTGTTGGTGATCTTCATCAAGCCACTATTACGGTAAATCCACAGTCTTCAGAAGAGTTGTACACGGTAACGCGTTCCTCTTCCTGCGGTGTGGAACAAGACCAGGTGAAAGTGAAAGTGGTTGACTCCGTTACGATTGTTAGTGTCACACCATTGAAGGACTGTTACAACTCTGGCGATAATTTGGCATTGAGTGATTTTGAAATCAAAACTAATCCTGATGGATATGAGTCATTGGTACAGTTTACACCAACCCGGGTGACGAATTATGCTGGTGAGTCAGATGAAGAGCAAACGATAACGTTTAGTCTTAACTATCGAGGTCATACGTCCACCAATGAGGCCACTGTGAATGTCTTTAATGAGGATTTAGGATTGTCCACGTGCAAAAGTGTGGATTTCAATAAATTCCTTGAAGATTTCAAGAAAATAAATGCCATGGTGCAGAAAGCCCAAGGATTTGCGGATAAGTTAAACACTTTGTCCAAAGACTTTAATCCTTGTTCTCCTGATTTCCATCTGGTCTTAAGTCTGCCACAGGGCTCAGATATACATGCCTGCTGTGAAGGTAAAGAAATTACTGGCTTTAGAGTGGATTTGCCGACCATTGATGCGTATTTGGGTATTGATTGTTATATCCCTACATCACTGAGTATTCCTCATGTGGGAGGTCTTGAAATTCATGTGGGTGCGGCGATAGGAGTAAGACTTGGACCCTTGTCCATCAAGTTTAAGAGAGAGTGCTCCACTATTACGATTCCTCTTAGCTTGTATGCCAATGTTGCGGGAGGTGTGCGGGTGTTTTTCGGAGACCCGGATTTCCTCTCTGCTGAGCTTAATCTTGTGGGAGAGGGCAGCACAAGCTTGACGTGGACTATTGGCGAGTCAATTCAATGGAGCCCCTTGAATGTGGGTCTGAAGATTGTTGGCAAAGTAACCCTGTGTAGCTTCTATACTGATGAGGTAGATTATAATTTGTTTACATATTCATTTTTTAACTAATAAAGGCGTATGAAGATGAAAAAGATATATATCATTTTAGGACTTGCTGTAGCAGTTTTGTCCTTTATCCAAACACAAGCCCAGACT
>CADCNH010000015.1 GCA_902802755.1 uncultured Bacteroidota bacterium
TCTGTAAATGTTGGAAGAAAAACTCTGTGGACTCATCGCGGGGACTCTCCATCCATTTCACGCTTTGTTGCCAACGATAACGCTCGCCAACATTTGCTGGTTCGAAAGCTGCTGGCCGTTGGTCGCTGACATGCACAAAATCCAACATTCGGTCGGTTGTAATCGTCACCCGCACGGTAATCCGCTCTCCTAAACGCACTGGATTGCTGGCTGTTACAGGCTCAGCGAACTCGCCTGCTGTGGTCGGCTGATGAAAGTATTGTCGGCTGACCATCAAACCGCTGCCAGCGGTCTCTACACTGTCAATGGTGGTCCAATATTGCCAGTAACATGCCCCGATGACAGGATGTTTACGGTCGGTGCGTACGCTGACTTTACCCAATTCTGGTGTGATACTCTCCTTATTCCAAGTGCGTTGCAGGTAACCAGTGCCTTTTGCCATGGCATTGTCATCGACTGATAAAGTTTTGTCTCCCAATGTGATGCTTGTCGTGGCATCGTCTAACATCTCACTGGAAATATTCAGCAGCAAAGCATGTACTGCAGCCAGTGTGGCCCGAGAACTTTGCCACTGATTGCCTTTTTTCTGCAGCAACATCCATTGCTTCATGGCAGCAAGTTCTTCTTCACGGGGTGTAATCTCACTGAAAGCTTCGATAATCAGAGCCTGTTGCTCGATAGGAGCCTCATACCATGGGTAGTAATGATTCCTCGATTCTCTACGCCAGTACATTCCTTGGTCTTGTGTCTTAACTGCTTGCTGCCGAAGGACTTCCACAATCCGTTTGGCATCATCTGTACGGCCAATACGATGCATAATCAATGCAACTTTGGCTTGGCGCGCATAAGTCTCTGTGTAAATGTTTTTTACGCTTAATTTTACAAGGTTCTGCACGTAAGGTTTTGATAACCAGCTGGAATCGTATGGGACGGATGTGCGGGAATATAAATAGAGTATGTCTTCTTCAGTAATGTAGAAAGGTGCATTGGGTTCCAACTCTTGCCGATTCTGATGTCTCTTATAGTTCTCCTCTTGGTTGTGGTCGATGGCTTGAATGGCCTTCTCAAGCATTTTGTCCACTTGCGGAAGTTCCGTTCCCATTCCGCGCAGTTTGTAAAAGCCGTTTATTACCTCGCAGGTGATCATTTGGGAGATATTGCCGCTGCCATACCAACTCCAACCACCATCTGGTAATTGGTTGTTTTTAAGCTTGTTGAGGCTTTTCTGGAGAATACGTCCTAAATTGTCATCGGGAAGCGATTCGGGATTTTGTTGCTTCACTTGTTGTAAGATAGCGGCAGCAAATAGGGCAGCGAAAAGCTTGTCATTGCTTTCATAGTCGGGATGTAACAAAGCAGGCAGTGTCTGAATGGCAAGCCATACAGGATTGGTGGTGGCTTCTATGGTATAGCGGTAATGTGACAGGGTGGGAGACTTGCTCGACAAGAACCTGCTGAAAGTAATAGTGGTGTCGCGATTGGCGGGTACAAAGAATGCTTGTGTTTCTGTCGCTAATATTCGCTTGGGCAATACTGGAAGTGTGCGCTCCTCACCATCACCGTAATGGCCAGCATGGGCCACCATCCGATAGGTCACCGCGGAAAGGCCTTCTGGAACAATGATGCGGAAATTTACCTCTTGTGTAGCATTTGCGGCCACATCAAATGATGCGATTCCCTTTGTGGAGGCTGCATTTGCATCGTCTCCCGAAACGATGACATTTCTTCCATCATTACGTATGTTCTCTTTTGGAGAGACTATGTGCGTATTATAATCTGGATTGATAATCATACTAATAGGCTGATTGTCAACCGTATCTATAAATTCTAGTGTTGCTAGTCCTTTCAACAATGAGTCACAACGGTTGGTGATTTTGGCACGGAGGGTGAGTGTGTCTCCCTCACGGAGAAACCTTGGCGCATTGCTCTGCAAGCATAACGGAAGTATCGTAACAAGAGTGCCAGAAAGATGTCCGGTGTGCAATTTCCGAGTGTGGGCTTGGGCATAGAATCGCCATGAGGTGAGCTGGTCGGGAACAGTAAACTCAAATGAGATCCGTCCTTCTTTATCGGTTTGCAGTTGCGGCAGGAAAAAGGCGGTTTCCCTAAAGTCGCGGCGAATACGGAAAGGTGTAGATTCCCAGTTGGAGGTGTTGGCCTTGGAAGCATCCAATTCCACATTGATATCATGGAAAGGATTGTCTATATAATTGAGAGTAACACTTCTGCCCGGTGTTCTGCGTACGGCATCCCCGCTCAATCTGGTGGTATGTGTATGGTCGGGAGAAAAGCCCCCCGTGAAATGATATCCTGCCTTTCTGAAAAACTTGGCCCATTGTCTCAAGTCCATAACCGCATAGCGTTTGTTGAGCAGGGACAGGGAAGGGCTCTCCGTAAATCTTCTGGGCCAACAGAAATTGTTTGTAATATCTTCAAAATCAGTATGATAAAAATCACTCGTCCAAAAATATCCCTCGTATGGCTTTATCCATTTGTCAAACTCGGATGCCCGTGGAAGTTCATACAAGCTGCTGTCAACCATCCATACCAGCACTTCTGCAGGTTCTTTGTATCGGATATGCTCATTCGGTATCACTTTCATTTCCCATCGTTCTGATGAGCCCGGATTCAGAATGTTATGCCAATGCGTCAAATCTAAGGTCAAGGTGCCAGGTTGGAAGTATGTTTCGATATATGAATCGTCCCAGATTCTGTCGCAATGTATGAAAATTTTGTTGTTGCGTGTTGTATGGCATAGCACGTCGATGTCGTGGGATGATTTCCGTGTTTTGAATGTCAGCAGCTGGCTGTTACGATTTAATCTCAGCAGTTTTTTCGCAATGGTTCTTTGGCCTTGTGTGATGTGGCAATAGACAGGTGCATTGTGTAAAGCCGAAGAGACCATAAGTTTCACTGTGCGGGGTGTGCGTTCCACAAATTGCACAAAGAGGCTTTCATTGTTTATTGGGCGATTCTCCAACGAATTAATCAGTCTGATGAATTCACGGGTGGTGTCGCAGTGCCCTAAACTGTCGGCAACAATCAGTTGAATACGATACAGTCCTGGCAACCAGTTTTTTACAGGAATATTGATATTATGGTCTTCACTAAAGACTTGTTTAGCGGAGAATACAAGTTCTTTGTTAGGCCAAAAAGTCCGTCGAGAGATTTTTTCGTCAAAGCTGTAATTCGGAAAGAAACGCTGGTATTCCTCTTCGGAATAGAGGGGATGAACTGGCCTTTTGTAATACGGATTAATCAATGGACGAGTAAGGTCAGGCTCCTCCACTCGGAAAATTTCCACTTGTACAGGAAAGGTTAGTGGTTTGGCGCCGTAATAATTGCTTTCTTTGACCGAGATAGTGCCTTTTATCGTGTCTTTGCGGGCAAGGTCAATATTATCGGGAAATCTGGAGTCAATATAGAAAGCGGTGTGATTAAGGTTTAAGCTATGTCTTACCGTTTGGGTTTCTCCATTGATGTCTGTCACCACTGCCTCGGCAACAACATAGTAAAAAAATTCATTTGTGCCTTTGGTCAAATGCGCAAATTGGAAACAGCCATTCTCATCTGTTTGCAAATGGAAAAACAATGGGAATTCAGGGTCGAAATTCTTGTCCGACAGTGTTACAGTGACTTTTGCGGAGCGCAGGGGAGTGCCTGTAAACGACACAGCCCGTCCAATGAAATGTATGCTGTCGCCAATGACTAAAGGCTCAGCTTGATGCCATAGTTCCACCTTGAAAGTAGGCAGTTTATATGCTGAAATAGTGAAATTTTGCGGAGATTCATCAAATTTGTCACGTCCTTTCTCGTGGATGCACACACTTCCTCCCTCAAACATGTTCTTTGGAAGCTCGAATTGGCCTGCGACAGTGCCGAACTTGTTTGTTTTCAATTCAAGACTGCTGACAATCCGAGAGTCTTTGTCTCTCAATTCAACAACGACTTGTCGGTTTCCCGCCATCCTGTGTCCATGAATCAGATATGCTTTGAAAAAAACAGTCTGTCCTGGCCGGTATGTCGGGCGGTCCAAGATGATTACTGACGGGATATAATTGCCACCGTAATGGTGGTACACCCGCCTGAATGGGTTTATAGGTTTTTCAACAAAGAAATCATCGTCTTCATCTGTTTCGTCATGCACAAAATACTCCACTAAACAATCGGGCCCATCGTTTACGTAATGATCTCTTTTCCAGGTGGTTTCATAACGCCGGAGTCCGAGTATTCCGTTTCGGCTCGTCCAACGGTGAAAGCGCATATCAGAAAGATTCTCCATGGTCACTTTAAGCTTGGAAATAGGCTCTCCCGTAATGGCGTCTGTGAAAGTGAGAAAGTGCTTTTTCACATGACGAATCTCCATTATTTTTATACTAGTGATATTCAGTTCATTGGACAGCAAAATGGTGTTCGTGTCGTACTGTGGTGTGGTTTGGAAAAGCAGCAGGTAGTTGCCCTTGGGCAAACTGTCCAAAAAAAGGTCAGTATGGCAGCTGTTGTACGGCACGGGATTGGGAAGTGCAAAACTTTGCTGTAGTACAGGACCTTGAAGTTCACCGTTCTGGAGGTATTTGTCAATATCACTCCGTTTTGATGCCCAAAAGTAGAGCGCTTCGGAAGCAGGTATGCGGTACACGGAAATGTAGAGGGTGTCGATATTGCGGTATTGTATAGGCAACAGTATTTTCGGTGCAGGTGCCAAATTTTGTAGCATCTTCAACAAAGAGAATTCCTGTTGCGTGATTTTCTCCAGCATAAGTCGGGCATTTTCTTTATAGAATGTGTCAGTGGCAGTCTCTAACACCCTGTCAAAATAGGCTTTGCACTGGAGGCTGTATTCTCGCGAAACATCTTCGGATGAGGGTTTGTTGAATTCCAGAAAGTAGTACAGAAACTTGCCTTTTTCATAGTCGATGGCCGTCTGGGAACCGTATTCTTTTTCGAGACTCTGCAACCATTGCCATATCTGGCTTTCCTCGGGACTCTCTTTTGCACTGAAAGGAAAAAAGAACAACTTGCTAATCTCATATTCCAATAAGATCCGCAGATTTTTATGCTCCTGATGATACTGGATAGCTTTTAACAAAGCATTGATAGTCACATCATTATATGTCCATTCTACGAAAGGGTGTTGGAGAGAACTCATCAGAGCCAAATCCGCCAAGGTCATTTCGGGAAGAGAGAGAACGTTGCCGGGAAGGGTTATGAAAGAAAAATCAGAGGCAGGTGTCATGCCGTATTCAAAAAGTTGTGCGAAGGCACTGTCGGCATAGCGGATAGTATTAGTAAACACCTCTTTATCAGACCATTTCATTACATCGCGGAGATCATTGGCGTCGGATTTCATTCCCATGGAAGGATTAAGTTGGGAGAGCATTTGTGCCACAAGGAAAAAATATATACCCCGATAAGGTTGTGGTGCGGACTGTGCCAAAGAATCCGCCAGCCATATCGCATCAGGCTCTTCAGGATTGAAAATAAGGTGGATACGCTCGTAGTTGGTATGGAATAGCTGCATCTCGTTGCCCGACAATTCAGCCAAACGGCTAATAGTGTCAAGCTTTAGCAGCGCGTCTTCCCGCAAGGCCTTGTTGATTCGCTCATATTCAGCCCATTGTTGAGCAAAAACCGAATCGATTGTCTTGTTTTGTACCATGATAAGTTGACGAGAGGCTTCACTGGAACTGGAAATACCCGTGTTTCCCGCTGATTGTGCATATAAATTCAATGGGATAACTAATATGCAGATTAACAAGCATTTAATGAAATTTTTGTATTGGGAATCCATTGACTTCTCTTTTTCAAACTGCAAATATACATAAAATACCTGAATCATTCAATTCTTCTCATCAGCTATGGTGTACCCGTTTCGCAGCGGATTTGTCATAAGTTTCAGTGCAAGTGACACCCACGCTGCGAAGAGGAGACGGAGATGTCTTCAGCCCCACATTTACGCTATCGCTCATGTGGGGTTAATTGCACTTCGTGCGTACAACCTCTTCGAGGTTATGAATATCTTTCAGTTTTCAGTTTTCAACTTTCAGTTTAATTGGCACATTGAAAATTAGTACATTAAAAACATTTGCTAATTAGCTAATTAACTAATTTGCTCATTCAATTGGCACATTAACACATTGAAAATTAGCACATTAACTAATTAACTAATTTGCTAATTGAAAATTTGTTATCTTTGCCGAAAATTTTCGAAGAAATGAAGAGATTTTTGTGCATTATAGGAATACTATTGTTGGGATTGTTTCCTCAATATGTATGGGCACAAATTTATGCGGAGAATCTTGGGGTAAAAGACACTTCCTCGAATTATAGAGGTTTGCCCAAATGGGCTTTTCATGAGAACAATTTTCCTTCGGTGGTAAAGGAAAGTCCAGCGGACAAGGAGGCTAAACGGAATGTCTTTAAACTATTAAAGGAAAACAATAATAACGTCATTTTCTCTGTTTCTTCTGTATTCGAAGATGTGTCAGACGATTATATTTCTCAGAATTCTTTTCTGACGGATATCAACTATGATGGGAATCCTGATTTTGTTTTTTATGGAATGATGCCATTCTGTGATTTCCAACCTTTTGTTTTTATTGCCGTGTTCAAAGATAGCGTTTATCAGACTATTTATAACATGGAAGGAGATTTTGTGGGGTGGAAGGAATCCGACAGCGTTACCCATATTCAGGTTCTGAAAAACGGGTGTTGCTTGGATCGACATGGATTTCTTTACGATTATTGTAATACAAGAGGAGATACATTTGCTGTCCATGTGTTCTGGCAGTATAATGCCGAACACCCGGAATGGATTGTTCTCAATTACGACACGGTGATAATAGAAAAGGATTGCGTCGTTTTATTGCCTAATCCGGCATCTCCAGACAGTCGCCAAAATGACATCCTCCACTCGAAATATTGGTTTTCTTTCAAAGGTGATGCGGGAAGGCTATTGTATAAGAAAAATATTGGCAATAGTACATGGTATTATGTGCAAATGCCTGTGATACAGGAAAGGGAAGGCTTATTTTGGCCTAAAGCCGATTATGTTTATGGTTGGATTCCCAGCACTGAGGTGTCCCTAAAAAAATCGAATAATCCTCCGGTAATCCTATCAAGTCCTTGAGTTCCGTTTTTAGTGCTTTTCTCGCCAGTGGTACATTCCGGATGTTTGGTCGAAACAAGAACCATCGATATAGTATTCTCCAATTGGCAATTGTGCGGCTTCTAAAATCACATTGCGCAGCCAATATTTCTCTGGTACCGTGATTCTTACGATGGTGACGTGTCTAACATCTTGCTCCACTTTGCATAAAGCGTTAATTTGATGTTTATCGATGACAACTCTTATGTCGCGTTCTATTTGTGGAATCAGAAATATGTTCCGTGAAAATTCAGCGACAGTGTCATTATAAAATACCAACATGGAGTCACAGTGTTCCAAGGAAGTAGGGGTATCGCTGAGAAGTTCTAACCCTATGCTATGGTTACCCCTTAGCTCACAACTCCATGGGCCAGTTTCTCTTGTGGAATGAAAGGCCCATCGAGGCTTGAAATAGTCAAGGGGATACTCCTTCTTGAAATCTTGTGTGAGGGAACGGCACACTTCCATTTGTTGGTTCAACATGGTCGTGTCATGGTGTTCAACCGCATAGCAAATGTTCTCTGCCATAGACACCAATTTTCCTGCACGGCCACCCTCCGGTACCCATACGGAAGCCAGTCGTTTAAAATGATTGAAATAGCAGGTATAACCGTCGAGGCTCTCTTCGCGATTAAAAAAGTTCGAAGTGTTTGTTGCATGTTTGAAAAGTTCATCCAACTCATTAATAGTCTCCCGTGGAACAATCATTATGTATGTTTCAACAGGTTTAGATTTTAATATTTTTGCAAGCTTACGTGAACTTTTTCGAACAACCTTATCCATTTGGAGAAATTCGGGGTGATGTAATCTTTCTTCTGCCGAAATGCAAAAAAAGAGATTCTCTGTCGCTTTGTTCAGTATAAGTCTGTCTTTGTCCAGTATTAAGGCATGTTCTGGTGAAAAAGAAGGTGCATAGAGATAAAATGAAAGAATGGACATTCTGTCAACCGAGTACAGATCCCATGGATTATCTACATTCCCAATCAGTAATGTTTTGGCGAGTGTCTCATCGTACCCGTAATCTCCCCATACACCGTATGAGCATGGCGTAAGAAAATCTTGGGCACTAAGCTGAAAGACAGAACAGGCAAGAAAACCAAGAAGGGTTGAAAGCTTTTTTTTATTCAAATTTTTGAACATGCAAAGATATATGTTTTTTTAATGCTTTTATCGTATGATGTAAGTAAAGCGGTCAAAACGGGTGAAACCGAACTTTTGCAGCTGCTTGATGCTTCGTTCAACATCATTTTCGTTATTGTATTCTAGAATCAACGGCACACGTATAATGATGTTGTCTCGATTGAAATTTGCTGATAACCATTTCAGATTCTCTATTACGTGGGAGTTGGATTGTCTTGTGTATGAGGTATATATCGCTTCATTCATATCCTTGATGTCAATAATGAATACGTTTGTTAAGGGAACAATCTTTTGCACAGAGGCAATCGGCACGTTTAAGGAGGTCTCTATCGTGATTCTCCATCGTTCGCCACATAGAGCATGGAATTGACGGATAAAATCGGGACGTAGCAGAGGCTCGCCCCCTCCGAAACAGACACCACCTCCAGTTGCTATAAAGTACAGGTCGTCAATGAGTAGTTTCTGGTACAAACTTTCCGGAGTGTATTGCAGAACAGAGGCTTCCGAATCCAGACAACGGGAATTTAGACAGTAACGGCAATGCAAAGGACATTCATGAAAAGCCGCAAGCGTGGTGATACCCTCACCGTCCACACCGATACGGTGGCGGTTGATGCCAATGAAAGGGGCCTCGAATTTTGTGTCGGTTTGCATGCTGTTCTACTTTCGTGCTACAATGCTGATATTTTGTATGGCTGGTAGGAAAGGAAGTGGCTTTGCCTCCCGTGAATTAACTGATTACCGAATTAGCGCCTTAAATCGCTTATCGCAATGGCAACAGGATAGGGGACAGGGGCGTTATCTTTGGTGGCCGGTTTCCATCGGGGCATCATGGTCACCTGCTTGCGGACTTCATTCTGGAAGTTGAAGTCTTCCTCAGACCCCGTTACAGGCATGTTTATCAGTTCTACATCAGAAATGGTTCCATCTGTGTTTATCACGAATGTGATCATGGTTTCGTTCAATAGTTCATTGTTCATGTATGTGCTATAGGAACGTAGCCTTTGACTTAACCATTGTACTGGAGACCCGTGTTCTGCAGGAAATTTGGCTGACCATATATCTGAACCTACATATCTTATTCTAACACCATCCTTTATGAGAACATTACTGCCTGTGTTGCCTCTGATTTGAACAAAACACGATTCATATTCTGATCGCATAGCTGTCGGGTCGGTACTATCTGCTTCCGTGACAAAACTGGGCGGTGCATAACCTATGGTACCGCCAAACGAAGTATAATGCGAAGATGTTTCGCAAGCACCTATCATCAACGAGGAGAGTGCAATACCTGCCACAGTCACTGCCTTGCCAAGTGACTTACGCTTGTTAAGTTCCTTCTCAAGGTAATGGAGTTCCGCCTCGCAGAAGGGACAGGTGCCGGAACACTCACCTTGGTAGGTACATTTGCGTTGCTCTAATGGAATGCCGTTCTCTTCGGCAATTCGCCGCCGCACTTCCTTCAGATACTCACATCTGTTCTTGCCAGGATTCATGTTGTTGTTTTTAATTCGGCAAATATACATAAAATACCTGAATCATTCGATTTTTTTTCATCAGCTATGGTGTACCCGTTTCGCGGCGGGTTCGTCGCATGTTTCAGTGCAAGTGATACCCATGCCGCGAAGAGGAGGAGAGATGTCTTCAGCCCCACATTACGCTATCGCTCATGTGGGGTTAATTGCACTTCGTGCGTACAACCTCTTTGAGGTCATAAATATCTTTCAGTTTTCAGTTTTCAACTTTCAGTTCAATTGGCACATTTATAATCTCCCCTCGAGCGCAGCGAGACTCCCCTGATGCGTAGCATCACTCCCCTTGAGCACGAAGTGCGAAACTCCCCCTTGGCATTAATTAGCACATTGAAAATTAGCACATTAAAAACATTTGCACATTTGCTAATTAACTAATTTGCTAATTCAATTGGCACATTAGCACATTTACTAATTGGCACATTAAAAAAAATCGTATCTTTGCAAGCTAATTTTAAACAGATAGAATGGATAAGAATACGATTATTGGATTGCTCTTGATTTTCGCGCTGTTCATGGGGTTTAGCTTTTACACCTCGCAGAAGAATGCCAAACATCGGGAGCAAGTGGAGAAAGAGATGTTGGCACAGGAAGAGAAAGCACGAGAAGATTCCATCGCCAACGCTGTTGCTGCTTCAATGGCCAGCCAATTAGAAACAACTAACAATGCCGCTACAAATGCCGATTCGACAGCAAATCGTGCGGCTGAACAACAAAAACTTCCGCTGTATGCCGTGGCTTTCCAAATGCCGGCAGATGCGGCCAACGGTGACTTCAAGGTGGTGACCAACAAGGCCATCTATTCCTTCGCCCGCAAAGGTGGCTACCTGAAACGTGTTGAGTTCAAGAATGTATACAAATTTGCCCCCAAAGATTCGGTGAAACCCCAAGTGGTGCTCTTCGATGGCGACAATAATAATATCAATATCGACTTGATGCTGAAAAATCAGGCTGTTGTTCATTCCAAGGACTTGACCTTCAGTAGTGACATTAAGGATTCGCTGGTAGTGAATGAGGACAGCGCAGTGCTTTCATTGAAAGTGTTTCCCGCAGGTGTTGCCGCAGCCAACGACTCGACAGACGGTTCCGCCGAGAGTTACATCGAGTACCTCTACACTTTCTATCCCAACGACTATCATTTCGGCTTCAAAGTTAATTTCGTCAATATGTCCGACTGTTTGTATGCCAACAACTTGGACTATACTATCGAATGGAATGCCCTATTGACCTGCCAAGAGCGTAACTATCAGATTGAAAGAGACATGAGCACCATTTACTACATGGATAATGTGGATGATGTGGACAATCTGGATGAACGCAAAAGCGACAAGAAGGATTTCTCTTCCCCGTTGAAATGGGTGGGCTTCAAACAACAGTTCTTCACTTCAACAATGATTGCCAAATCAGCGGATTTCTCCACGGCATCGTTAAAAGTGAATGTGCCTGCCAAGAACGAGACATCTTACCTGAAGACCATGACAGCCGACCTGGATTTCAGAGTCGACAACTTGGACAACAGCTCTTTCGACATGATGATGTATGTCGGTCCCAGCCAGTATAAACTGCTGAAAGAGTATGATATGAAACTGGAGCGCCAAGTGCCGCTCGGCTGGGGCTTTTTCCTGCTGCAATGGTGTAACCGCTACATCATTATTCCGGTTTTCAACTGGCTGGAAAGCTATGGTATCAGCTATGGTATCATCATTCTGATTTTGTCCTTGTTCATCAAATTGCTGGTTACTCCTGTCAACTACAAGACTTATATCTCATCCGCTAAAATGAGAGCGTTAAAACCAGAGATAGAAGCGCTTAATAAGAAATTCCCCAAAGCCGATCAGAATCAGGACGAGATGATGAAGAAGCAGCAGGCGACAATGGCCCTGTACAAGAGTGCCAAGGCCAGTCCGATGGCAGGCTGCCTCCCGGCATTGATACAGATGCCGATCCTTATCGCTATGTACCGTTTCTTCCCCTCCGCTTACGAATTGCGCCAACAGTCGTTCCTTTGGGCGGATGACCTTTCATCCTACGATTCTATTTTAGACCTGAGTTTCAACATCCCCCTGTATGGCAACCATGTGAGTTTGTTCACCTTGCTGATGACCGTTTCCACGATTGCCTATACTTATATGAACAACAAGCTGATGACCCCTGCCACCGGCAACAATGATCAGCAGAGAATGATGAAAATCATGATGTACATCATGCCTATCATGTTCTTGTTCATGTTCAACAGTTTCTCCTCTGGTTTGACATATTACTACTTGTTAATCAACCTGATAACCTTTGCCCAGAACGGTATTTTCATGCTGACCGTCAACCAGGACAAATTACGTGCCCAGTTGTTGGCCAATATGAAAAAGCCTGTCCAGAAATCGAAATGGCAACAGCGTATGGAAGAGATGGTTAGACAGCAGCAGGAAATGGCTAAAAAGCAGGGTCGCAAATAAAAATTAAAATATTTTTGACTTTTATACGTTTAGAAAAAAGAAAAAAAGTATATTTGCAAATTAATTCACCTTATTATTAATATTAACGAAAAAGATTAGAGATGGAAAATTTAGAAAAAAATGAAGTTTTGTCAAGAGCAGTTAGAGCAGGGAAGCGCACCTACTTTTTCGATGTGAAGACCACAAAAAACGAAGAGAAGTATCTGACTATTACTGAGAGCAAGCGTAAATTCAACGCTGACAATGGTACTTTCTTCTATGAAAAACATAAATTGTTCCTGTACAAGGAAGATTTCACCAAATTCCAGAATGCTTTGGCCGCCGTGTTGGAATTCATTGAAACAGGCAAGATTCCTGATGACATGCTTTTCGATGCCAACGAGCCCAAAACCGACGACATTAATTTTGAAGACTTGGAGGCCTAATGGGAAAGATTATTGCTGTCGTTAACCAGAAAGGAGGGGTAGGGAAGACCACAACTGCGGTCAACTTGGCCGCTTCTTTGGCCGTGCTGGAGCACAAAACCTTGCTGATTGACGCCGACCCGCAGGCTAACGCCACATCCGGTGTCGGCATCGATCCCGAGCAAGTGGAGCACAGCGTGTATGATTGCATGCTCGGCAACAACTTCGCGACAGAAGTCATCGTGAAAACCGATACGCCCAACCTGGAACTTATGCCAGCCACCATCGACTTGGTGGGAGCTGAATTGGAGATGATTTCCTTCGACCGCCGCGAGTATCGTATGCGCGACGCTTTGACAGCACTAAAAGATGAATACGAGTTTATCCTCATTGACTGCGCTCCGTCGCTGGGTTTGATTACCCTGAACGCCCTTGTGGCCGCCGACTCGGTGATAATCCCCGTACAATGCGAGTATTACGCCCTCGAAGGCTTGGGCAAACTGCTCAATACTGTGCGCCTGGTGCAGTCGAACATGAATCCGGAGTTGACCATCGAAGGTATCCTGCTGACCATGTACACCGCCCGTCTGAAACACAATAACGCTGTGGTGGAAGATGTGCGCCAGCATTGCAAAGGCATCGTTTTTGACACCATCATCGTCAGAAATGTGCGCCTGAGCGAGGCCCCAAGCTATGGAAAACCCATCGTGCTGTACGATGTGCAGTCCAAAGGCAATATCAACTACCTGAATCTGGCAAAGGAACTGCTTGTGAATAATGGCTATACCTTTGAATAATAAAGTTGAAAACTTAAAACTGAAAACTGAAAACTGAAAACTGAAAGTTCTTTAGAGTATAGTATTCAATCAACAGTATATCGCAAACGGTCAGTTTTCAGCTTAATTAACGAATTAACTAATTAATAGATTGTTATGGAAAAAGATGCAAGAAAGTTGGGCAAAGGATTGGGAGCATTGCTGGGTGGGGGAGACCTTCCCATCGCATCCAATTCCGTAGCCCGTATCAAGCAGGATTCGGTGGGGAAAATCCGTATCGACTCCATAGAAGTTAATCCTAACCAGCCCCGTGCCAAATTTGACGAGGAAGCCCTTCGCGAATTGGCCGAATCTATCAAAACCTACGGACTGATACAGCCAATCACGGTGAGACCTATCGCCAATGGTAAATACCAACTGATATCGGGAGAACGTCGTCTGAGAGCCTGCAAACTTGCCGGTTTACAGGAAATACCGACCTACGTGCGCACTGTCGATGAGATGCAGTCCATCCAGATGGCTCTCGTCGAGAATATCCAACGTGAAGATCTGAATGCCCTTGAAATCGCTCTCTCATACCAGCGATTGGTCGATGAGTTCGGCTTCTCACAAGAGGAAGTGAGTGACAAGGTGGGCAAGAACAGAACCACCATCACCAACTATCTGCGTCTACTGAAACTCTCATTGCCAGCACAAATCGCTGTGCGTGACAATGTTATAAGCATGGGACACGCCCGTGCGCTGGTAACACTTGAGAATGAGAAATTGCAGGAGAAAGTATTGAAACAAGTGATAGATGGCGGTCTTTCGGTTCGTCAAACCGAAAGCCTGGTGAAAAAATACTCGTCAGAGTTCAAACCTGCCAAGACGAAAATCAAAATCACCCTCTCCGACGAAGTCAACCAGTTTGTGTCTTCAATCTCAAAAAAACTGAATTCGAAAGTATCTGTCAGCAAGGATTTGTCGGGCAAAGGTAAAATCGTTATCCCTTTTACCTCTGATGAGGATTTGAAGCAGATGATTAGCAAGCTAATGTAAACATCTTTAGTTCTGCTATTTATGAAAAAAAGATTGGTGATATTTTCAATTATTCTGAGTCTGTGTGCAATAAGCGTACAGGCTCAGTCTGTTGATTCTACCCATACATCTTCTTTGTCTGATACAACGGGAATTACCCCAAAAAATACTCCATCAGCGATGGAGGCCAATGAGACTCAGACTGGAACTCAAAATGCCATTTCTGTTTTAGACAGTTTGAATAAATATGCCAGTTTGGAGACCATAGATATGACTTTATCAGATACTGTGCCAGCTGAAACCGTGGTTCGATTAAGGGAAGGCAATCGCAGTAAAGGTATAAAAATCAGCTCGAATAGGCCTGCCAAGCATGTTGCTGTCTCCGATTCTGTCCTGCGAAAAAAACACAGTCCAACCGTAGCCGGCTGCCTGTCCATCATTCCTGGTGGCGGTCAGATTTACAACAAAAAATACTGGAAACTCCCCATTGTCTATGGTGCTTTGGGAATCTCAGGTTTTTTTGTCTATAACTTTGCCCATCAAATGACGATATATAAAAAGGAGTTTATCAACCGGCGAGATGGAAATACGGCTTTGTTGAGACCGGATCTCAGGATGGAAACAGATGCTAATATTTTGGAGTCGAAAAACACTTATCGTAGAAGAATGGAAATTGCCATCGCTGTTACCTCAATTCTGTATTTCCTCAACATTGTGGATGCTGTGGTGGACGCCCATTTGTACTATTTTGACATCTCCGATGACCTGTCGATGCAAGTGACACCGCAGATCAATCAAAACTATATGAATTCCTTGGCGCTGCAACATAATAAAACCTCATTCAACTACGGTATAAACCTTACCTTAAATTTCAAATAATGGCAAAATTCGCGATTTTAGGCTATGGAAAAATGGGGAAGGAAGTTGAGAAAATCCTTCTGGCACAGCAACAGGAAATTGTGGCAAAGATTGATAATGAGGATGATTGGCAGCTGCAATGGGGTAACTTCCTTGCCGCTGATGTTGCCATTGAATTTTCCATGCCTACAGTGGCAGTGGATAATTTCAAGAAATGCTTCGATGCGGGAATCCCATTGGTAGCTGGCACCACAGGCTGGTACGAGCGCATGGACGAGGTGATGGACTACTGCAAGCAGAAATCAGCATCTTTTATTTATGGTTCCAACTTCAGTATCGGTGTAAATATCTTTTTTGAAATAAACAAGTTGCTCGCTGACTTAATGCGCAAGCAGAAAGATTTTGATGTTAAGATTGAAGAGACTCACCACATCACCAAGAAAGACGCACCCAGTGGAACCGCTATTCACCTGGCCAAAATAATTGAAACCCAATACAATAACCAATTAGAAGTTCCCATCACATCTTATCGTTTGACCGATGTTCCAGGTATACATAAAGTGACATATCAGGCTGAAAATGAAGTGATAGAACTGACTCATACCGCTAAAAACAGGGTTGAGCTGGCCAAAGGCGCCATCAAAGCTGCCCTCTGGCTCCTGCAACACCCGGGAATCTATGACTTTAAGGAAATTGCTTTAAAAGTTGAAAACTGAAAACTAAAAGTTGAATTATATATACGTCACTACCCCGGCCTTCGGCCACCTCTTCTAAAAGAAGGGGAATTTAAATTTGAATTTTGAATTTTGAATTCTACCACTCAACTCCTGACCACTGACCACTGACCACTGTAACCTGAAACCTATATTAATTGTAAACTATTAATTATTATGACCTTATCTATAACCGCAGTATATATTCTCTTGCTCATCGCCTTTTTAGGACTGCATGTGGGCTTGTGGGGCATTTTTAAGAAAGCTGGTGTCAATCCCTTGTTGTCACTCATTCCGATGGGCGACTATTGGTTTTGGCTCCGGAAAGTGCTGTCACGTCCATGGTGGTGGATGTTGCTGATCATTTTCCCTTTTATCGGTATATTCATGTTCTTCATGATGGTTTGGAAAACCATACGTCTATTCGGGAAAACCAGTTATTTGCCCTTGATTTTCGGCACTGCATTCTTCTTCATCTATTTACCTTATTTGGGTTTCTCGAGGAAAGAGCAATTTACTCATCTGGCAGACCTTCCGGTTTTTGAGAAGAGCAAAGCGAGAGAGTGGGGCGATGCCTTGATTTTCGCCGTAGCTGCTGCCTATATTATCCGTATGTTCCTGGTGGAGTTCTATGCTATCCCGACATCCTCCATGGAAAGCACCCTCATGGTAGGCGATTATCTGGCTGTCGGCAAAATGGACTATGGTGCACGTGTACCCATGACGCCTATTGCCGTGCCTTTTGTGCATCATACGCTGCCCCTGACCAAGAGTACGAAATCCTATACCGAATGGATCAAGTTACCCTATATGAAGTTCCCGGCCATAAGACCTTTGCGACGCTATGATGTGGTGGTTTTCAACTATCCTGATGGTGATACTGTGGCTATTGAGCGTCAAAGTGAGAGCTATTATTCCATTGTACGTGAGTTTGAGGCCATGCTCGACCCCAACACTCCCCGCAAGGTGATGGAGAATCTGTATTATCGCTATTCACCGGAAAAAGTGGCCTATTACAAATCAAAATATGCAGGCGATTATTATCCTGGCAAGGGTAGGGAAGCAGTGAAAAAAGAATATACCGTGGTAGCACGTCCTGTGGATAAACGCGAGAACTATGTGAAACGTTGTGTGGCTATGCCTGGCGATAAACTGCAAGTGGTTGACAAAGACTTGTTTATCAATGACGAGCCAGCCTTTACTCCTGAAAAAATGCAGTATTCGTATTTTGTAGTGGATCCAACGGGTATGGGCCTCTCTGCTAAAAAACGCAAATCGCTGAATATCAATGAGGAGGATATCCAGAAGATTGACCAAACCACAACGGTTTATTGGTTAAATGAGGACCAGAAAACTCAAATTGAAAAAATGGGCATGATTGTGGAACCTATTATCGACAAGGAAGGCAGCTACGATATGAACATTTTCCCACATGACTCCCGTTACGCATGGAATAAGGACAACTTCGGTCCGATTGTTATTCCGCAAAAAGGCATGACAGTCGATATCAATGACTCTACCATTGTGCTCTATGATAAAATCATCAAGAATTATGAATTAAATGACCTGCAAGTGCGTGACGGCAAGGTGTTTATTAACGGACAGGAAGCTCACAGCTATACTTTCAAGATGGATTATTACTTTATGATGGGAGATAACCGCCATAACTCAGCCGACTCGCGTTTCTGGGGCTTTGTTCCTGAAAATCACATTGTTGGACGCACATTGTTCGTCTGGTTGTCCTTGGATAAATTCAAATCTCTTGGTGAAGGAAAGATCCGTTGGAAGAAGATGTACAAGAAAATCAAATAATAGATTTATGGGTGTACATGGTTAAGGAGAAAGGTTAAGGAAGGTTAGAAAGGTTAGAAAATTAAAATATAGCTATAAACCTTCAATAATTTTAATGGTCTAATTAACAAATTTGCAAATTTGCCAATTATTCCGTATTTTTGCACGCTCAAAAAGATAATGTATAACTTAAAATAAGAAAACTATGAAAAAAGTATGTTTGATTATGGCAGTGGTTATGATGGGCTTTATGGCTCTCGTTTCCGCTCAGAAACCTTTTGCCGGCACCATCAAAATGCACACTCATATCGAGGGTACTGATGATCCGAATATTACCTCACAAGGTGAAGGTGATTATAGTATTCAAATATTCGGCAACTATACTAAAACTGTGGTTAGTCAGGAAGGTTTAGGTGTAGTTAACATCACCAATGGCGATGCTAAAAATGCTGTTACCATTTTGGATATTATGGGCATGGGTAAATATTACATCGAAATGTCTGCAGAAAAACTGCAGGAAACAAAGAAAAACGTTAAATATGATTACAATAAGACTGGCGAAAAGAAAAATATTGCTGGTTATGATTGTGAGAAAGTGGTAGTCACCCAGACTGATATGGAGACCGACGAAAGTGTAACCTTTGTGGTTTATGTATCATCAGCCCTCAACACTGGCGACAATATCAATTTCATGGAAACACCCGGATTAGCTGGCTATCCGTTGAGAACCGAGGTAAAACGTGATATTGAAGGAACGGAAATCACTATAGTTACTGAAGCAACAGAGATTATCCCCAGCAAGAAAATCAAAGCCGTTGACTTTATGATGCCTGCTGACGCACAGGATATCCATTCCAATCCCGAACTGATGAAGATGTTAGGTATGGGCGGTGATGACGAGGACGAAGACTAAGCAGTTGATAGTTGAAAATTAACTGTTGACAGTTATAAAAAAAAAAGAGGTACTTGAAAGTGCCTCTTTTTTTATTTATACTTTTAGCTTAATATAGCTCATAAACTATTTGCACATTTGCCAATTAACCAGTTGGTTCATTAATCAAGCTTGTAGTTCTGCAGGCGGTATTCTGCCATTTCCTCGTATTTTGTACCGGGACGGCCGTAATTGGCGTATGGATGGATACTGATGCCACCACGGGGTACAAACAAACCGACAACTTCTATATAACGTGGATCCATCAGTTTCACCAGATCTTTCAGGATGATATTAACGCAGTCTTCGTGAAAGTCACCGTGATTGCGGAAAGAAAACAGATACAGCTTCAAACTCTTGCTCTCAACCATGCGCTGGTCGGGGATATAGAGAATCTTGATCTCGGCGAAATCAGGTTGACCGGTGATAGGGCAGAGCGAGGTGAACTCTGGACAGTTGAACTGTACCCAATAGTCATGCTCAGGATGCTGATTTTGGAATGTTTCCAAAACTTCCGGTGCGTAGTCGGTGGCATATTCGGTCTTATGGCCTAATTGCTGTAGATTGTCTTCTTTTCGGTTCATGTTATTTAGGTTACAGGTTACAGGTTTCTAACCCCTAACCCCTGATCACTGACCACTAATTACTGGTTAAAGGTTAAGTTTATGTCCCATTTTCTCCTGTTTGGTCTTCAGGTAGTAGCGGTTGATGTCGTTGGGTTCGATGATGATGGGCACAGTTTCCACGATGTCAATGCCATAACCGTTCAAGCCCACACGCTTGGCAGGATTGTTGGTTATCAGACGGATTTTTTTGGCTTTTTGGTCGTTAAGTATCTGTGCACCAATACCATAGTCGCGCTCGTCAGCACGGAAGCCAAGTTCCAAATTAGCTTCTACGGTGTCGCGGCCCAATTCCTGTAAGTGATAGGCTTTCAGCTTGTTAACCAAACCGATACCTCTGCCTTCTTGACTCATGTATAGCACCATACCCTTGCCTTCCTTCTCTATCATCTCCATAGAGTGGTGCAGCTGTGCGCCACAGTCGCATTTGCAGGAGCCGAAAATATCACCGGTAGCGCAAGAAGAATGGACACGCACGAGTACGGTATCCCCATCTTCCCATTCGCCTTTTTTCAGCACCAAATGGGTACTGTTATTGTTGAGTTGGGTGTAGGCTATCAGTCTGAAATTTCCCCACTGGGTGGGCAGATTCACTTCCTGTTCCTTGCGTATCAATTTCTCATTCTTCACCCTGTAGGCAATCAGATCCTGGATGGTGATGATTTTGATGTTGTGTTTGGCGGCCACTTCCATCAGTTGGGGCAGACGGGCCATGGTGCCATCGGGATTGATAATCTCAATCAGGGCACCCACGGGTTGCAAGCCTGCCAACCGAGCCAAGTCAACTGCCGCTTCGGTATGTCCGGCACGCACCAGCACTCCGCCATCACGGGCACGCAAGGGGTTTATGTGCCCAGGACGGCCAAAATGTTCTGGTTTTGCGTTGGGGTCGGCCAAAGCCCTGATAGTGTATGCTCTGTCGTGCATGGATACACCAGTGGTGCAGCCTTGTCCCAGCAAGTCAACTGTCACGGTAAACGGTGTGCCGTGCAGCGAAGTGTTGAAGGCGTTATCCACCTGCATTTCCAGATTCAGCTGCCGGCAGCGTTCCTCAGACATGGGGGCACACAAAACGCCACGACCATAGCTGAGCATAAAGTTTACCTTTTCAGGGGTTACATGTTCCGCGGCAATGATAAAATCTCCTTCATTCTCGCGGTCTTCATCATCTACTACAATGAGGAATTTCCCTTGTTTGAAATCCTCGATAGCTTCTTCAATAGTATTCAGTTTTATCTCCATTCTGTTTTGTAAAAATTAAGTGCCCTGACACACCATCTGTGAGATGCGGGGGTAGCGGTGGACTTATTATATCTGATGCCTATTCTGAAAGTTCCCTGCGGAACCGGTGTCAAGGCGTTACTGTTAGCGAAAGTAGTGGGGTAGGAGGCAAGAGTGTATAAATGCCACTCATTCATGTCGATATCGCCACCCTGATAGGTGGTTGAATAATACACTTGATAATAGTCGGGATTCGTCACATCTGAAATCTGGTGCTCGATTTTCAGCATGCAGTCAGCATCGTTAATGGTTATTTCGGGAGAAATAACCCAATCGTCACAGGTGCCAGTTTCTGGCATGTGATACAGGAATTCGCTGCCATTGAAACTCTGATATTTCCATGCATCTGCCGTGGTCTGAATCCAGCCACCAGAAGTCAACGAGTTGACATTGATAGCCTCTTTGTGAACAAGAACCTCAGTAGGTTGCGGCTCCACATAGGCCGGTTTTATATCTTCAGCGGTACGCAAAGTGAATTGGTAATCGTTTTTGTAAATGGTCAGAATACCCGTTAAATCATATTCTTTGGTGGCATCGATAATGATGTTTCTGAACTTGGCATAATTGGAAGTTCTCACAATAACATTGAAATTGTCCAAAGCGCGGTCGCAGGTGACTTCGTTGGTGGCCAACTGCAAGCCATGGCATGCGGAGCTGAAATGAGCGCCTTTGATGGTACAGAGACAGTTGACTTTATCGGCAGACAGGTCGGCGTTGGAAGTGATTTCGCAAATGCCTCCACAGGGTGACAGTTCATTGATATTGTCCATGCTGGGCAAACCCTCTTTGGATAGATATTTGCCAAGCATCATATAATTGATACGGCCAATGCTGTTCTCGTATATCCAGCCAATCTGATATTTGTTGTAGTAGTCGCCCACCACCAAACCGTCACAGTTGATGTAAACAATCTGGCCTACGGGATATTCGTTGAACAAGCTGCTCTGGTCAACGGCAATCTCAATACCACCGGTTTGGTCTTGCACGGTAATATATTTGTAGCAGTTTCCACCTTCATCTGAGCTGACCACCACGGCCTTCACGATGAAACGTTCACCGCTATATTGACAGATGGAGTCCGTGACATTCATGTTCAATTGTGTATGTCTTGCCTTAATATCAGCAATGGTTTTGTTGGCTCTTTTCCCAGTATATTCTGGGGCTTTGAATTCAGGAGCTTCCCATTTCTTGCATGAGCCCAAAGAAAGAATCAGGGCTAACAATATGATCGATATGCTATATATTCTTTTCATAGCTTCATTAAATTTTATTGTTCAATAATAGTTGAAACTTTGAAGGCTGAAAGCAGCCATGTAGAGTTGGTATTATCATAATATCTGAATGCGAATCTTACATTGGAGGAGGTGAGGAGCTCGTCGGTCAAAATGGCATTATAGGTGGTGAAAGTAGAGGGGAAGTCGCTGATATTCAGACTATGCCATTCACTCTCATTAATGTCACCCCCGGTATATGTTGTGGAGTAATACACTTGACGATTGCCAGCGCCGTTTAATGAACGGTGAGTGAATGAAAGTGTCAGATTATCATAGTTGGTGGCGTTGATGGCCGGTGAAATCAGCCAGCTATCGTTGCTACCAGCGGCACCGACAATTCTCATAGCACTACCTGACATATATTCCCAGTTGCTACCACTGGTGGTTTTGTTAATCCAGCCGTTATTCAGAGGATTTTGTGACAAATCCATATTGCTCACTACAATTTCTGTAGCCACAGGAGGAACTATAGGAGTTGAAATGTCGGATAAAAATCTAAGTGTCAATTGTTTATCATTCCTGAATCGAGACATGATAGCAACTATGTCAAAAGTGCCTTCGGGAGTGAGTTCGCTTGCGAAATCAGCATATCTGCTGGTGTAGAGGATAATCTCACCACCACCTTCAATCACAATATCATTGGAAGTTCCACTGCTTGTGGTTTCTGCAAACTTCTGTCCAGGATACTTGAAATGACAGTCTTTGATGCGAACCAGGCGGTTATACATGTTATCTTGAATCTGATTGACTGAGGTCAACTCAATGGGTTCGGGGACTTGTCCAGGAGCCCCGTCTTTGAAGATGTATTTGTACAGTACATTGGAGTTGATACCAACCATGCCGTCATTTTCCCACCAGCCCAGTTGTGGCAGCATGCCATAGTCACCCAGCACAAGACCGTCGCAATTTACAAACACACGCTGTCCAACAGGATAGTTCATATAGAGGGAGGTGCTGTTGATTTTTATTTGTATGCCTGCGGTACCATCATCAATAGTAATATATTTGTAACAATTACCTTCTTTGTCGCTGGAAATAACGGTACCTTGAATCACAATACCTTTGGGAAGTGTATCGTAGGTGAAACCGGCCGGATTGGTGTGGTATTCCAGCAATTGGGCTATTGTATGGGTAGCCTTGCCGTCGTATGTAGCTATCGGTGCTACATCCAATTCGCGTTTGCACGAGGTCAGTAAAAACACTGCCACGGTCAACAAAAGTGATAATTTATATAGTTGTTTTTTCATTTTATGGTTGATTTGTTGATTTGATTTATTGTTGTTTTGAGATTTTTAGTATTAAAGAGTTTAAGTAAGCATCATTATTCATTATTAATTATAAATTGTTGATTATTATACTTTTCTAGTTAAACTGGAAGTTCAGTCCGGCATAGAAAGTGGTACCGAAAGCATAGTAGTACTTGTTCTGGAACTTGTTTTCATTGTAAGTAGTGTAATCATAACGATACTGCTCCCAAGCGGTGGTAATCAGGTTCTTGTTGTTGGTAATATTGGTCACGCTTACATTGAAACCGATGGTGTAATTTTTGATTCTCCATGATTTGCTGATAGAAGCGTCGAGGGTGAACTGTCCTTTCAGACGGGTTTGACTTGCCATGGCGATATAGGCAGGATCATCAACGGCCAAGGTGCCACGTGCGAAAGTAGTTCTTCTTTCAGGGTTCAAATCGCAGTAAATCTTGTCGAAATAATTGGCATTGATATTCACCCACCAGTATTTATGATTGAATTTCAAACCGATGGTGGCAGCAGCCTGAGGAGAGCCTGCCACATGGTAGTTTTTCCAATAAACTATGCGGTTCACATCACCTTCGAAGTCGCTGCCATTTTCTGCGTTGATGGTCACATTGGCACGGTCAGAGTAGCGATAATCACCATAATTGCCGGCCAAAATCAAAGCGAACATAGAGCCTAACTTAATCTCCGCACCTAATTCCACACCAATATGGCGCTGGTCGATACCGGTCATAGAGTAGTTCACCATACTCTGCATGCCATCATGGTAGAAGCTCACCAGCTTGGTCATATCATTCATCTGGGTGAAGTATCCCGTCAAACGCAGGGTAATCACCGGATATTTCATGATATAGGAGAAGTCAAGGGCACCGATTTTTTCATTTTTCAGGTTATCAACATATTTGTTTCTGATTCTGGGGGCTACAAAAGCATTGAGCACACTGGGTGCGTTGCTTTCGTATAAACCATTCAACACTAAATAATTACGTCCATTGATTTTGTAGGTAACACCACCTTTGAATCCGAATTCGCAGAAGGCTTTGGTTGATGAACGGCCTTTTGAATCATCCTGGAAACGACCGTTTTTCATGTGCCCGACTCTCCAAAATTCAGTTCCGCCAATTGAAGCGCCGAGATTGAAATCAACTTTGTTGTAGGAGAACAACACCTGAGCCCAAGCTTTCTGAATCCAAATATGGTAGTCATAATCGTATCCGAAAACATCGCCTTCATGGAGCTCTTTATCCTTGTTATCCAGGTCGTTGTATTGTACATTGGCATCATCCGGGAAATCACCTTCAGAATATTTATCCACATCCAACCAATAAAGGCCACCCAGCAAATCGCCGATGGTTTTGTAGTTGCGTTGTTTGATACCACGGAGATCAACCCCATACACAAATTTTATATTTTCATTTATAGTATAAACGGCATTAGTGCTACCACCCAAAAGCAGGTGATTATAAATACGATTTTCAATCATATATTGTGCCCGTTTGCCCTGATAGGCAGCCAATTGGTTCACTTCATAGATTCTGTCCCAGTTGATTTGGCGAACATTGGCATTGGTCTTCCATTCGTTCAACACATCCCAATAGGTGGATGTTGTGTCACCATCTTGTATTTGATAGCTGGGGAGATAACGATAATAATCAGGTCTTGGATCCTGAGCGTCATACCAGTTGAGGGAGGTTGTGCTGTTTCTGCCGAAAGTGGCGGTCAGCGTAGTGGTCATGTTCAGCTTTGAATCGGGAGTATAATAGTGGGTAAGCTGGATAACCGGTTCATGCACGTTTCTGACACGGGCATTGCGTTTTTTACCCTGATACCATCCCCAGTTGGGATTGTAATAATGAGTGCCCGTGATATCGTATGCCTCATTAACCGAATTGCCCTGCATACCACGTACGGTAGGTGCGCCGAAAGCCGTCAGGTTCAACGCATGAGCGGTATTGAATTTTTTCTCCAAGGCGACAAAATAGCTGTAACCATTGTAGGAGACACCATCCACATAGCTCAACGAATTGCCAAAACGTGCTGACAAAGAGGCAACTACCGACCAACCTTTATTCAATACACCAGAGGCGTAGGTGAATTGCAAACGGTTGGTATAGGTCCTGTTAGTCAATGAATAACCTACGCGGATCTGCTTACGGTAGGAGGAAGCGCGAGTGTTATAATTGCCGGCTCCACCAATATCACCGAAGTTGAACGTGCAGACATTCAAGCCCGTAATGTTTTCCGGATAACGCATCACATGATTCAAACCACCCCATTGTGAATAGGTGGCACGACCTGTGACCAAACTGTTGAATTGGAAACCATTGATGCAGATGTTCTGAAAACGATTGTCATAACCTCTTGATTTGAAATAAGCTATACTGAATGTATAGGAGGTGTTGTTATCATACACATCTTTGGAGGAGTGCAACAGTCCCGGCACATAGTCGGTCTCGCTGTCCGCATTCTCCTGACCTTCGGTAAGGTCGTAATTTTCCGTCGATGAATCTGTATCGGTACTAATCACAGCGGTTTTCTTATCCCGTTGCTTTTTCTGCTTCTTACCGCCAGACTCCTGTGAACTTGCTATCATACAAGAGATTAGCAATACAACTAACAAGAATAAAGTTTTTTTCATAGACCTGATTTTAGTCGAATAAATTAAATTACAAAAATAGGAAAAAACTATTTTATACAAACCATTTTAAAATAGAATTTCTTTAAAAAAATAATGTATATTTGCATTTTAAATAATTCGATATAGATATGAAGCATAAAATTCTAACACTGATTGCATTTCTGTTTGCCGTTAACATTATTGTTTTCGCACAAGACAACAAGAAAGAGGCTATTATCGCTTTTTATAACTTGGAAAATCTTTTTGACACAGAAGATGATCCACTTACCAACGATGCCGAATTTCTGCCCACGGGAAGCAATCAGTGGACCATGGAAAGGTATCAGAAGAAACTCGAGAACATGTCTTCCGTGATATGCTTGATAGGAGAGGAAAAGGGTGGAGTAGTGGTGATTGGCGTTTCAGAGATAGAGAACCGGAAAGTGTTGGAAGACCTGGTGGCCACGCCGAAATTGCAGCCTCTCAAACTGGGAGTAGCCCATCATGACTCGCCAGACCGCCGTGGTGTGGATGTCGCTTTCTTATACAGTAAAGAACGTTTCCAACTGTTAGACACCAGGGCATTTCCGGTGGTGACCGACGATACCAGTTTCCGTACCCGTGACCTCTTTCTGATGAGCGGCGTGGTGGATAAAACCGACACCATCCACTGCATTGTGATGCACTGGCCCTCCAAAATCGGTGGCGAGAAACGAAGCATGCCCAAACGTATTGCTGCCGCTACAGCCGCAAGACATATCGCCGATTCATTACTGGCTGCCAATATCAATGCCAATATCATTTTCATGGGCGACTTCAACGACAATCCCACCTCCAAGAGTGTGAAAGAAATATTGCGTCCACAAGTGAAAATCAAGGATGTGCAAAAGGGAGATTTGTTCAACCCCATGTGGAAAATGTACCAGGATGGTATTGGAACGTACGCTTATAGAGACAATTGGGATGTTATCGACCAGATGATTGTCTCTGCCAACCTGGTGAATCCTGTAAGAAGCAACAGCTACAAATTCGTGGCCGCCAAAGTCTTCAGACGCCAGTTTATGCTGACACAATCGGGCTCTTATACCGGCTATCCCTTCAGAACTTTTGCCGGTGGAGCTTACCAAGGCGGCTATAGCGACCATTTCCCGGTTTATATTATTCTTGAAAAATAAAAAAACTGAAATATAGATAGTTATGGATAAGAAACTCGTCATCATCCCGACTTACAACGAAAAAGAGAATATCGAGAAAATCATCAGAACAGTATTTGGCCTTGGTGATTATCATATTTTGATTATTGAGGACAATTCTCCAGATGGAACTGCTGAAATTGTAAAGAAATTGATAGGGGAGTACCCTGAAAAATTGTTTATAGAGGAAAGAAAGGGCAAATTAGGCTTAGGAACGGCTTATATTCATGGATTCAAGTGGGCTTTGGCACATAATTACGACTTTGTTTTCGAAATGGATGCCGATTTTTCGCATAATCCCAATGATTTGGCCCGTTTGTATGCCGCTTGTGTGGATGAAAATGCTGATTTGGCCATCGGATCACGCTATTGCAAGGGTGTAAATGTAATTAATTGGCCCATGTCGCGTCTGCTGATGTCGTATTATGGCTCAGCATACGTACGTATTATGCTGGGTATTCCGGTTCACGACACCACAGCGGGCTTCAAATGCTACAGAGCTACAACGCTGCGTGCCATCGATTTTGACAAGATTCATCATGTGGGTTACGGATTCCAGATTGAGATGAAATACAATGTCTATAAATTAGGCTTCAAAATTGTTGAAGTTCCTATCATTTTTAAGGATCGTACGGAAGGTACGTCAAAAATGTCCGGAGGAATTTTCAAAGAGGCGATTTTCGGCGTCATTGGCTTGAGAATCCGTTCGTGTTTCAGAAAATGGGAACGGGTGAATAATGATTAAAAATGCGGGGAGAGAATGCTATTTAACATAATATAAATTATAAGAAAAATATTTTGTCCAAAAAATGCAAAGATTTACCGCTATTTTGCTGATATTTACACTGTTGTATGCATTTTCTCCCGTGTGTGCGCAAGAGAAAACTTACAATGAAATTTCTACACAAGAATCTTCAGAATATTCTTCGGAAAATTCTCTGGAAAAATCAGCACAGAATTCCACGCGAAAATCAGAAGGAAAAAATCTTGCGGAAAATCATTCGGGGAACTCACCGCGGAAAATTTTTTATTTCAAAATTGACGACAATATTTCGCGTCCGTCGCAGCGGAAATTGGACAAAGCCATTGAACAAGCCACCGCTCAAGACGCTGACATTTTGTTTATGGAATTGAACACTTTTGGCGGTGAGCTGGACGCTGCTGACAAGATGCGTACAGCGTTGTTGGAATGTCCGATCCCGACCATCGTTTTCATCAACAAAAATGCCGCTTCCGCCGGCGCTTTGATTTCCATTGCCTGTGACTCCATTTACATGGCTCCAGGTAGCTCTATTGGCGCCGCTTCTGTGGTTGACCAGACCGGCCAGGTTTTGCCCGACAAATACCAATCCTACATGCGCTCGCTGATGCGCTCCACAGCCGAGATGAACGGCAGAAATCCGGATATCGCCCAGGCTATGGTCGATCCGGATGTGGAAATCCCTGGCGTGTCAGAAAAAGGTAAAGTGTTGACTTTCACCACTTCAGAGGCTATCGAAAACGGTTTCTGCAATGCGGAAGCTGATGATATGGACGAAGTGCTGAAATTAGCCGATATTTCATCATATAATATTGAATATCAAAAAGATACATGGATTGACAAATTCATTTCCTTCTTAATCAACCCCATTGTGAGCGGCATTCTGATTATGTTCATCATCGGGGGTATATATTTTGAGATGCAGGCTCCAGGCATCGGCTTTGCCTTGCTGGTTTCAGCGGTGGCCGCACTACTCTATTTTGCGCCCCATTATTTGGAAGGCCTGGCAGCCCATTGGGAAATCCTGGTGTTTTTGGTCGGCCTTGGTCTGCTGCTCTTGGAAATATTTGTCGTGCCGGGCTTCGGTGTCACCGGCATCTCCGGCATCATTCTGATGGTAGCCGCGTTGGTTCTTACCATGACCTTTAACATTGGCTTCGACTTCAGTTTTTCAGCTCCTGAACTGTTTATCAAATATCTGTTTCTGGTGATAGCGGCTTGTTTCGCGGGATTTTTGCTCTCACTATGGCTGGGCAAAAAACTCATCACCGCAGACACACGCTATGGTTCGCTGGCACTGAAAACCAATATGGATACGGACAAGGGCTTTGTGGCACAAGATATGAATTTGACACAATATGTTGGGAAACAGGGAATTGCCTCTACCCTATTGCGTCCCGTTGGAAAAGTCGAGATTGATGGTGAATATCTGGACGCCACCTCTGAGGTCGGATTTATCGACAAAGGCGAGGAAATTGTGGTGACCAGGTTTGAGAACGCGCAACTGTTCGTGAAGAGAATTAACAATTAATAGGTTTCAGGTTACAGTGGTCAGTGGTCAGTGATTAGTGAACCAGGTATGATGTATGATGTATTAAGAATTGGTAGCATTAACACGAAGTCACCAACATGAAATAACCAACAGCGAAGCTAATTAACTTTCAGTTTTCAACTCAATAAATTGGCACATTAGCACATTGATAATTAGCACATTTATGAAAAAGAACATCCCCAACTACATCACCTGCATGAATATCATCTGTGGAGCTATCTCGATGGTGATGTCCCTACATTTCGGTTTTCTGAAATTAGCTGCTCTGTTCATTATTTTTGCGGCCATGTTCGATTTTTTTGACGGTTTTACCGCCCGTTTGTTGAAAGTTCAATCTCCCATGGGTGTCGATTTGGACTCTCTGGCGGATGTGTTCTCTTTTGGCGGAGCTCCGGCCATGATTGTTTTTGTCTGGCTTGAACAGTGTTTGTTTAACCAGCCTCCCTCCATTACTGCCCATTCATGGGTGCAAGTTCTCCCCTATCTCGCCTTTCTGATCCCCGCCTTCTCTGCTTTCCGTTTGGCCAAATTCAATCACGACGACCGCCAGCATACCGACTTTTATGGTCTTCCCACTCCTGCTAATGCTTTGTTTATCGGTTTCTTACCTATAGCCGCGGATCGTCTGCCTTTTGTCAACAATTTCTGGGCCGTATTGGTGCTGATGTTGGTATTCTGCTTCCTCTTGGTCAGCGACCTGCCCATGTTCTCCCTGAAATTCAAACAATTCAAGTGGAAGGGTAACGAAGTTCGCTATATATTTCTTGTACTGGCAGTTGTGTTGTTTGCCATTTTCAGATTGGGATCCTTCCCTATCATCATTTTATCTTACATATTGATATCTGTAACTATTTTCGCTCTTCAAAAAATCCAACTCTTATGAAATACAACTCCTTGGCACTCTACTGTGGCTCTTCTGCTGGCAACAATCCTAATTTCAGAACTTTAGCGGCTGATTTCGGTCGCCGATGCGCCGAGAAACAGCTGACCTTATATTATGGTGGGGCTTCCATCGGACTGATGGCGGAGGCCTCTAATGCGGCCCGGACTATGGGCGGACGAGTGGTTGGCATCGCTCCAAACTTCTTTTCCAACCGCAGCGTCATCGATACCAGTCTGGAAGAACTGATTCTGGTGGATTCGATGAGCGAACGCAAGCAGAAGTTAGAGTCCCTAGCCGACGGCTTCGTCATTCTGCCAGGCTCGTATGGTACTATGGATGAATTCTTTGAGATGATGACCGACGCCCAGTTGGGATTGCACAGCAAACCAGTGGCCGTGGTCAATGCCGAAGGCTATTACGACCATCTTATTGCCCAGCTGGAGCGCTTCCGTGCCGATGGTTTTCTGCGCCCATTCCACTACGACCTGCTTATTGTGGCCAACGATTTGGACGAACTGTTCGACAAACTTGACCATTACGAGAACAGCAACGACCAGGAATGGCTGAAACATCATATCAACAGATAATCCTGCTGATTCGGCACAAACCGAAAAGATAGAAAAAATATAAATCAATACTTTACACGGCAATTGCTACACTTGTTCAATTGCGATAATAACAAATTTTAACGCTATGACATTAGGTATTCTCGCTGCAATGGAAGAAGAAATCAGTCTGGTGACTGAGATGATTGAGGCTCCGGTTCACACAGAACTGGGCGGAAGAGTTTTTGTACAAGGCAAGATTAACGGCATTGACTGTGTAGCCGTTTTCTCCAAATGGGGAAAGGTCGCAGCCGCCATCACTGCCACCTTGCTGATTGAACATTTCCACATCGACAAGCTCATATTCATTGGCACTGCCGGAGCATTATCCGACAAATTGAATGTAGGTGATATCGTTGTTAGCCGCCGGCTGGTACAGCACGACCTTGACGCACGTCCCATCATTCCGCGCTTTCAGATTCCGTTGACCGACAAATCGTATTTCCCGGGACAATAGGAGTTTGTGACTTCAAAACTCTTGATGTCCAGTTGTGGAAACGACATACTGATCAACCCTTTAATGAGTTCATATGCCTGATCGATTGTGTAGACGGTATCCGGTTGGGGAATGAACAGGGAAATATTGAGGATTCCCGGATCACTGACGACAGCTAGGCCACCGGAATTGCGCAGAAAATAATCATAGTGGTTGGCCAGCAGACTTTTGAGCCCGTCGGCCAGCTTCGGCAGGTGGCGGTCATTGATCCCCAAGATCAAAGTTGCTTCGGAAGTCGTCCAAAAATGGATGAACGGCTTCAACGTTTGGTCACAGATTTCCAATAAGGCATTGGTGTCTGCAAAGGCATCCAGCTTGGTGCTTTTAGAATAAATTTGATTGATGACGGTAATCGGAACGTTTGTAAAAGACATATGCCAACTCTCCGTTTCATAAAATAAACAATCTTCTTAATTATAACAGACACTACCAAATAAATAGGTAAAGTTGCCGGAAATCGTCAGGGTAACATGAGTGCAAAATGTTGCCGTGGGATATATAATAAATTAGTTAGAACGAGATTTAAAAGAAGGTGTATTATGGACAATTTAACAACTGGCGTTCCAGTTCAAATTCATTTGGAAACCAACATTTTACAGGAAGGCCAGAAATCAAACTTTGTTTTTGATGTCACCGGCCAATTAGTTCGTGTAGGCAGCAGCCTGTATATTCGGTATGAAGAGGAAACTGAGGATGGCGGGGTTCCGGTCACCATTAAAATTTCAGATAACGGTAATGTCAAACTGACCCGCTCAGGTGAGAATCGACTGCAATTATTGTTTAGCGACGGCAAACGGATTGCTGCCCGCTATCGAACCCCATA
>CADCNH010000016.1 GCA_902802755.1 uncultured Bacteroidota bacterium
CACAGCCACTGCCTCACCTTGATTTCAGGCTTGGTATTCCGGCTGCGGATATGCGACATGCAGCGGTGGCGTTGTATCGGGGTCATGATGTCAGTCATAAGCACTGTTTGTCAAAAACGATTTTTTAGCTTTTCAATCACATCCAAATCTGCTGGCAGCCACTGCACGCTGTCAAGTTCGTTGGGGGCAAGCCAGCGGGCGGCCTCATGTTCGAGAAGGGTAAGCGAGCCGCTCACCACGGTGCAGAGGAAGCAGTGCATAGTGAGGTGAAATTTGGGGTAATCCCACTCAATGGTGTGTAGCAGTTCTCCAACGGTGATGCGGGTATCCAGCTCCTCCTGAATTTCGCGACGGAGGGCATCTTCGGGGGTTTCCCCAGGTTCAATCTTGCCTCCGGGAAACTCCCACCAGTCCTTCCAATCGCCAGATCCCCGCTGGGTAGCGAAAATGCGATTCTGGGAGTCGTGGATGATGGCGGCGGAAACGGTGATGTGTTTCATAACTTATTCGTTCTTGTTGAGGATGACGAGTGCGGCAATGACGCCCGGCACCCATCCAGCCAAGGTGAGCAGAAAGACAATAAGCACAGAACCACAGCCTCGGTCAATGACGGCGAGCGGCGGGAAAAATATTGCCAATAAGACACGAAGAAGGGACATGACGACTATTTTTTAAGGGTTTCTAATGCCCGACAGAGCTGGTCGGGACAGGAGGTGGCTTTATCGCCGCAACGGATGCCATTCAGTATGCCAATGACATCGTCGACCTTCCGACCTGTCACCAAACGACTGATTCCTTGCAGGTTACCATGGCAACCTCCATAAAAAACAACCTGTTGAATAACATCATTCTCATCGACCGTCACATCGATGAACTGCGAGCAGGTTCCTTGGGTTTTGTAAAGGGTATGTTTCATATTTGTTCTTTTTTTAGTTTTTCTACCAATTCATCACTGATATTGTTGCCCAATTGTTGACAGACATCCTGGCTCCAGCGTTGAGCCATCTTGATGAGTTGACAGTTGATAGTTGACAGTTGACAGTTATTTTTGGCGAACGTTGAATTTCCCATTCTCAATTTCCCATTCTCAACCGCAAGCTTCGCATAAATATAGCCGGCATTAAAGTTGTCCCCCGCCCCTACCGTGCTGACAGTTTCTATCGGCTGCACAGGATAAGTCTCACAGCCCTCGGGCGTATATACCCGTATCTGGCACGCTCCGTCGGTCAGGATCAGCGTCTGGCAATAGCGGCTCACCCGCTCATAAATGGCATCGCCATCGTGCAAGCCGAGAAGGTACCCAAAGTCCTCCATAGAGCCTCGAACCACATTAGCCAGTCGCATATTCTCTTCAATATTGAGCATCACGTCGGGCAGGTCGGCGATATGGTTTTTACGGAAGTTGACGTCGTAATAAAGCCAGGCGCCAGCCTCGTGTGCCTTACGCAGCAAGCCACCCACCACGGAGCGTATCACAGGGTTGATAGCAAAAAACGACCCGAACAGCACCACATCATCTTTGCTAAAAGTCGGCAGAGGGCCATCGAGCGATACCGACGCATGGTCCTTGTAAAAGACATATTGCGCATCGTTATGCTCGTTGAGGAAAGCCAACGTGATGTGTGACTTGACTTTTTCGTGGCGGCAGACGTATTCCGACGACACGCCGTTCTCCTGCAAAAAATTGCAAATCAAATCTCCCACATGGTCACCACCCACATCTGTCACCATGATGCAGTTCATGCCTGCCCGTCCCAGCGAGACGATGCTGTTGAACGTCGAGCCCCCCGGCACAGCCTTCAGCGGCTGGTCATTTTTGAACAGGATGTCCAACACAGTTTCTCCGATACCGATGATGCGATTTTTAGTCATTTTTTAACCGACACTTTTACAGTATGTTTATTTCCCCTTGCTTAAAAATCTGCAAAACTCCACCAAACTGCGCTGAATGACACCGCCCACCTGTAGTTGTTCTTTATAGAGAGCCACCATCGTGGGTGACATGCTACGATTCAGTGCATAGCGAACCACCTCCATATCAGCATCTTTGCAAAGAATAATACCGATGCTCGGATTCTCGTTCGAGCGACGTTCTTCCTGATCCAATGCCTCCAGATAAAACTCCAGCTGCCCCAAATCCTTGGGTTGGAACTCATCGATCTTCAACTCGATGGCCACCATACATTGCAATAGTCTGTGATAGAACAGCAAATCAACCTTGAACGTCTTGCTGCCCACAGTAATGCGATGCTCTTCATCGATAAACAGAAAGTCTTTGCCCATCTCCATGATGAAGTCTTTCATGTGGGCAATAATTTCCCTCCGCAGTTTCGATTCTTTGTACTTCACTGGCAGGCCAAACATCTCCAGATAGACAGTATCTTTGAACAATACGCCACTTTGCGGATATTCGCGTTTCATCATTTCCGACTGCACATCCTTGCTGCCAAGCAGAGAAGTCATGGTATTAGTCTTAATTGCCCTTACAAGCTCCTTGTTCTCCAACTGCTCTTTTCCAGCATAAAGCATATAAAACAGGCGTTCCGAATCGGTTTTGCATCTGTTCATAATAATCTGATGGTTTGTCCAACCTGTGGAGAACAGCACCTTAGGAATTTGTGCCATTTCGAATGGCACAATTACATCGTTTCCTATTTGTGCCATTTCGAATGGCACAATTGTCCTCTTCTCATCAGGTAGCTCTCGCTGATCAGATTTTGACGGATAGTGTTGCATGCCATAATGATTAACCATCTCGTTGAAACTCTGCGATGAATAGGTTTCATAGAACTGCACCATCTTATAGATTGTACGATAACTCCATCCCTTAGACTTGGGACTCCTAGTGTGAATATACTCTGCCAGCATACGCACAACGCCGTCACCCCAAATGGCTTTTTTCAATCTGTCGGAAACGTATGCACCCACTTCCCAAAGCATGCGGAGCGATTCGTTATGCACGGCATACATCGCCCGTTTCTTGTGGACGAAGATAATGCCGCATATTGTATCGAACTCCTTCTTGTATGCCAAAGGATTATTGCCCGTCTCAACAACTGTTGGCATATTGCCACTATCTATTTTTTTCTTTGCCATATTTCTATATCTTTTTGTTTCCTCAAAAATATTTTGCAAAGATACAAAGAAAAACTAGGAATCCTGCAACACTCCGAATTTTCAACTCTCTTTCTATCAACCTTATATGAAATACCCTTCTCTCCCACCTTTCCCATCTCCACACCAGAATCCGAATTCCCAACTGTAACCTGTTCACTGTAACCTGTAACCTAAACTCCGTGTCCATGCCCAAATCATCCATTTACAAAGATGTCGGTGCGATACTTCCGCATCACGATTTCCGGCTTTCCAGGCACCCCTTTCACGCACAAGCGATAGCGGCAGCCATGTTGCCACAGCCACTGCCGTACCTTAATTTCAGGCTTTGTATTCCGGCTGCGGATATGCGACATGCAGCGGTGGCGTTGTATCGGGGTCATGATGTCGGTCATAAGTGCTACCAAATATAAGGAATGACTTTGTATTTCACCCGTAGTTTGTACTCACGATATCCCTTGAGACCTTGCTCCAAAACGGCTTCTTCATTACGTATCCGCTTAGCAATAAGCGGAATATAGAGCAGCATGACCAGGAAAGAGATGGGCGAAGCCAGTACCAACGGCATCATCAGGAAAAGTATGTTCGTGGACATATACATCGGGTGGCGGACGACGCCGTAAAGTCCTGTGTCAATGACCTTCTGGTGTTCCTGCACCTCGACAGTTCGCGAGAGGTAAGTATTTTCGCGCAGCACCTCCGCATACAGGATATAGCCGAACAGGAAGAGTGCGGCAGCAAGCCACACGGCCCAATCGGGCAGCACCAGCCACTGGAAACGCCAGTTCAATCCAGCCACCACAAAGGCTACGACAAACACCACAGCACTCAGCGCCACAACAGCCTTTTGTTCTTGCTCTTCCTCTTTAGCATTCAAGCGTTTGCGAAGCAATTCCGGATTCTTCACCATCAATATCAATCCTGCAACGAACATCGGTACAAACAAAACGCCCATCATCAGCCACCCCTGCCAATAATGCAACGAGCCAGCGGACAAAAATATGAGCAGTCCGAGAATAACGACCCCGAGGAGAAATTTGGTTAGGGCTTGGGAGAAGAGTTTGGTGTCCATAACATGTTAATTTCATCAGTTTTTATTCAGTATAATCAGTGCCCCGATAACTCCCGGCACCCAGCCGCACAATGTCAGCAGAAACACAATAACCACCGACCCGCACCCCTTGTCTATAACAGCCAGCGGCGGGAAAAAGATTGCAAGAAGAACACGGAGGAGGGACATAGGGATTGGGATTATTTGGTTAGCACTAAATTTCTTTAAAACCTATTGATTTCAGATATTCGTATGTTCCACCATAAAACTCTGGCAATCGAGTGTGGTCTTTGTCGTTTCCTTCAGGGACACAGATAATCATGCCTTGTCTAGCGCGGGTTAATAGAACACGATAAGCGTTTAATTGGTACGCTTTACGCTCTTCTTTATTGATACGATTCCATTTACTACCACCATTGAATTCAAAATAATCCCAAGTGGTACCATTATAACGCAAATCTCCATCCCAAACAAGACAAGTCCAATCTAATTCCAAGCCCTGTATGTCAAACTCGCTGGCGGCATCTTCTAGGAACAAAGACGAGCGGACATCGTTGATGTCGTCTAAAAACCAATGTACGGTATCCGGTTTGCAACGCACATCAATGGCCAGTGGTTTTAAACGATAAGCTTTTGAAGAAACAACCATTCCGTATCGCTCATTTCCACGTGCTTTATTTCGTAACCATTGTTTTGCCTTTTCGATATCTCTTGTAAGTACAACAGGATATCTATCTGCAATACTTTCATATACCTCTTTTGCCTTCCGAGATTCTCCATCCAATAGATAGTGAACCATATTTGATAAACTTTCGGCGCGAAAACTACGCATGGAAACAGCAAGATGTAGATCTTCAGAATAGGTAACGTGCGCATTTGCCTCCAACAATTTTGTTACTTTTCCTTCCGCATATTCTTTGGCAGTAAGCTGACTTGATATGTACACTTGCCAATCTGGGAAAGACTCATTTAGTGCACGAATCCACTCACCAATACCAGCCTCTCCTGTATTGATTTCTTGACCACCACCGACAAGACAAACAATCACCGCCCAATCTTTTCGTTGGTCAAGTGACCAAATAAGGAATTCTCCTTCCGACATTGGGAAATCAGCAAAACCCTTCTTTCGGTTAAGCCATCCAGCAATATGTTCCTTGTCCCATGAACGTTGTGCTTCATCAAAAATGGCAATATTCTCTACTTCTCCATAGCCTGCCAAATGGTCTTTGAGTTCTTTAGCAGGGTCTATTTCCAAATGACCATTGACAACCTTTACTTTGCCGAGCATGTTATCACGATAACGATGAATAATCTGGATAAATCGTTTTACTTCACGTTCTGCTTCTTTCTTGGTTATCTTGTTACCATTAGCTTTTTCCTGCGCTTGTTTGTCTCGAGTTAATGCCTCGGTTAAAACAGCAACCAAGGGACCATTGCCAGACAAATAAACTGCCAAATCCTCTTTCGATTCCTGTTGCACAGCAACATTAAGACCAACCAAAGTTTTACCAGCTCCGGGGACACCTGTCACAAAACAGATACTTTTTCCTTTTCTTGCTTTGGTGTCACGTATAACTTGCTGAACAAAGCGAGTGGTACGCTCCAATTGTTCTCCTTCTGCTTCATGACGAGTAATATCTTCCACACTGTGATTCAAATAAAGTGACCTTGCAGCTTCAATGATAGTCGGGGTTGGTGAATAACGGCTGCGAGCCCAATCGCTTAAAGCAATAGCGTATGTCTTCGACGAAATATTATCTGATAAAACCATATTAATGACATCGATGAGATGTGCGGAATCTGTCATAAAAGGTTCATATACCCCATCATCGTAATGAGACAGTTGGCAGATAGTAGAATACTTATCACTCTCTGTTGCCACTAATACAGGAACTATCAAACGGTCATTACTACCTTGGTGAAAGTTTTTCAAATCAAGCGCATAATCCATAACTTGGTCGACATCTTGATGTAAAAACTCCTTTTCTCCAGCCTTAAATTCAATTACAAAGACTCTTTCTCGCAACAAAACCACTACATCTACTCGTTTCCCTAGACGAGGAATCGTATATTCAAAGAGAATCCAAGCATCTTCATCCTTAAAGGGTGTCAGAACACTTTTCATGATAGTAATTTCATGCTCCCAAGCATATTTCTGTGTAGCAGCAGTATCCATTTCATCTGCACGCGACATTATACCGAAAAAAGTGTCAACATGAGTGTTGAGAAAATCAGAGATGGATGATTTATAGAAATAGCGATTTATCATTTCTGGGGATAATTCATATCGGTTTATCAAACAAAATGCAAAGATAACAATTATTTATTCTTAGAGATTTTTTTTTGAGAACATTCCCTTCATCTCCTCCTCTACCCTCTTTTATTCTTCCAGCAGGTTGTATATTCCGTCTTCGCTGAGGACACCGCGCTTGAGGTCGGGAGGGAGAAGACCTGCTTCGTCGGCTTCAAAGTCGGTGCGCCAAGCGGGAGAGGTATAGTAGGCTTCGAGGGTGAAAATGGCAAACCGAAGGGAGGCAAAGGAAGGGGTAAGGTCATCGAGGTCTGAGCTTTGAGTTGAGAAGGTTTGGGAAGTGAGGGTTTGGGAAGTGAAGTTGTGGATAAGCTCCTCAAGGTCGGTGTTTAGGGCCTTACAGACAGAGGCAAAGTTAGTGAGGTCAGGCGTTGAATGTTCGTCGTTTTCCAAGGCCTGGCGGAGTTGTTTGACAGCCTCTTCGCATTGGGTGAAGAGGGCTTCCATCTTGGCAATGCGCACTATTTGTTCAGCTAGTTCTCCCCTGTCCGCTTGTCCTAACTTCAACATCTGCTCAGATTCTATAGCCTGCTTATACCTTGCCGTCCACCTGGGTTTCGCAGCTTGCATGGGCTTCGCCATTTGTCTGAATTTCACGGTTCCCGCAAATTTCGCTATCTGCTTAGACTTCAATGTCCGCACGGGCTGTATGGATCGTTTGTTCTTCTTGGCTTTCATAATCATTTTTTCGGCTAAAGAGACGGTAGACTCTGCGACACGCACTTGTGGTACTGGACTGAAGTCATGCGGTCGGACATGACATCACAACTACCTAACCATCAATTTGACATTCTGCACTGAAACACCTTGCAACAAACGGACGACATAACACCCTGAGGCGAGGTCGCTGACATCCATCACAGAAGAAGAACCGGTGACATTGCGAGTTGAAAGCTGTCTTCCTGAAATGTCAAAAATCTGAATTTCAGTTTCTTTCTCCGACAAACCGTCCAGCATAACACTGCCCGATGCCGGATTTGGATACAAGGTCACTTTTCCAACCATAGAATTTCGCACAGCAGTTTGCACATCCTCATAGTCATAGATATAGTCGCACACATATTGCAGCACATGGTCCACATCCAGACTATACCAAGCTTCACGTACACAGGCGTTCACATTGTCGTAGGTCTTCGGACGGTTCATCTCAGGATTCCAAGGCATCAGGACATTGCCAAGCGGCATCGTATTGTCGTAGGTATAAACACTACGCTCCACCTCATTGTTATCCTCGTCATAATGGTGATATTCCAGACAATTGCCATTATTGTCATACAAGTACGTGGATTTGCCATAATACATCCAATAAAAGCCATCTTCGCTCACACTGTCCTGTACCAGTACCTTGCGACCATCGACATAGCTTGTCACATATTTCTCCGAAGGGATAAGCGTGCCACTGTCAAAGTCATAACTATACCATAATTCCTGCACGCAGTTATTTCCATCATACTGATACTCAGTTTTTTGATAAACCATTCCACCAAAATTCAAAGTAGTGAGCACCAACTGGTTCTGCGAATTGTAAGTATAGTTATAAATACCGCCAAGCTCCCAAACACCGTCAAAATTATTATAGTTGCTTCTCGATGTAATCAGTCCTGCGTCGTTGTACGTGTAGTCGATATAATAGACATTCTGTCTTACCCCGTTGAGCAACTGCCAACCCGACAGGCGAATCAGGTTGCCATTGGCACCGTAAGTCATGGAATCGATAACATCGTATTCCCCATCTATGGCGTCTGACATCGTCAAAAGACGATTGTCGGCATTGTAGGTAAAGGTGCAAACCTGATAATAGTCATCCGTATAGAAGCTGCTCATTTTCCACTGGTAATCGTTTTTTGCCCCACGAAAAGGCATTGTTTTATGTGATGACATTTGCGAAGCGAAATGTCCCGCTGGCTGTGCCAACACGCTCAGCGACACCATTGATACGACAAAGAATAGAAGTTTTTTCATATTGTTGAAGGTAATTTGAAAAAGCAAAATCACTTTATATTCATAAAATTTAGAATGTCACTTCCTTTTACTGAGCCATCGCCCTATCCTGTTTTTGCCATTTAGTTCCGCCACTGCCAGAATGCCAAAGGCAATGGCCACGGTGACTTTCAACGCCACAAAGCCCGTCTGCATAGCCGCTTGAACTTGCTCTGAGACAAGGTTATAGGTAGTCCAGAAGATACCGGCACCCGGCACCAAAGGGAAAATGCCGCAGATGAGGAACACCGTGACGGGACATTTGCGCACCATGGACTGCGACAAAGCTGTGAAAGCAACCAAAGCCGTGGCAAAAAACACCACTCCCACTATCGACAAGGTCGTATAGCGCACCAACAGCAGATATAGCAGCCAGCCCATCATGCCGCAAAAACCACAGTCCGCATAATACCTGCGGGGCACACCGAAAAGCACCGCAAAGGCCATGGTGCCCACAAAAGCCGCCACCAACTGCGCCAACAGGCCTGCCGTTTCAGGCGCAGCAGTCAAAGGTTCCAGCGGCTGCATCCGTCCAGTTATCGCCGCATCAAAAATGAAGGCGAAAGCCACCCCCAGCGCAATGCAGAAGAAGACCAGCAAGGCATCCAACAGTCGCGTGACGCCCGCAATGTAGTCCTCGTTGGCCAAGTCGCGGATACCGTTGGTGAATGGCACTCCGGGAATCAAGGGGATGATGGCTCCGATGATCATGTTGCTCAGATGGGTACCCAAGCCCATTTTATACATCACCCCGCAAAGCACTGTGGCCAGAAACGCACCGGTGAGATTACCTGTGATGCGGGACAGGTGAGGATAAGCGACAAAAAGCATGTAAACCCACAACAGCAAGCCTGCCATCAAGGCGACCAGGCAGTCCATAAAGCCACCCCCGAAAACAATACAAAAACCCGCACTGCCCAAAGCGGAAGCCACAATCTGCTCCACGGCAGGCTTCGGACGCATGGCACGAATTTTCTTCAGCTGCCGCTCCAGCTCCGACAGGTCGCATTGTCCTTGTGCCACCTTCCGTGACAACTGGTTCACTGCCACCACCTTGTCGAGACTTGTGCCTTTGATAGGGATGAACTTGGACCGGGCATATCCCTTGCCAGTAGCCATAATGCCATTGCTGAGCACGAAGAAACTTTCGTCCTCCACACCGAAATGTCCGGCAATACGCTGCATCGTCTCCTCCACACGCGATATCTCCGCCCCATTTTCCAAAAGAATTGAGCCTGCCTCGTAGGCCAGATCCATCACTTTGCTGCTATCGTCCATCGTATCACATATTATTTCCTCTTCGCACTCAAAATTCGGCCAATGTACATGTGGTGGATGCCGGCGGGAAAGTTCTCGTAGCGTTTACGGGGAATCTCCTCGAAGCCAGCCGGGTCGAAGGGATCACGGTAGATAATCTCGCATTCATACACTTCGGAAGCTTCCAGATAATATGGGGCACCATGCTCTGTATAAGCCACATGCAAGCCCAGTGCCTCCTCCTTGTTGCCATCCCGTCCGCTGTGAGAGCCCATATAGGCCAGAACATCCTTATGATCCTCATCAAAGGTCATGACGGTGAAGTATTTGTATTTCTCCATAAACTGATACGTGTAGCGTGCGGGAGCCACATAGACCGTAATCGTATTCACATCATAGTTCCACACATTTCCCAAAGCACCCCAGCCGATGGTCATGGCGTTGTGATTGTCCTTGTCGCCCACCGCCAACAGCAGGCCTGAGCCTTTGAACCACGTGAAAGGATTGCCTTCGAAATCATCCGTGTAGTCAAACTCGCTGAAAACCGCCTGTTCCACCTGCTTTTCGGGTTCCACCGCCTTGCCATCCACGCTACCATAGAAATTGTAGGACACATTGGCCGGTTTCCACTTATCTTTTGGGGTGTTAGTGCCATCGGGATAACCGATGACAATCGTGTTAAGCGGTATGAGTTTTTTAGGCAGCTGCAACACCTTGGACACCGCTTTCACCCGCTCTTCGGAAGGATAAGTGCCCGTCCAAACCGCTCCTAAACCCATGGCATTGGCGGCCAAGAGGATGTTTTCAGTAGCCGCAGAGCAGTCTTGCACCCAGAACTCGCGGGCATTACCAGGCAGAGCCTTGTTCATGTCGCCGCAAACCACTATGGCCAAGGGAGCTTTGGCTGCCATGCCCGCATACGGGTTGGCCTTCGCCAGTGCCGCCAACTGTTGTTTGTCGGTCACCACCACAAAGTGCCAGGGTTGCTTGTTCATGGCCGAAGGAGCCGCCATTCCAGCACGCAAAAGTTGCTCAATTTTGGCATCTTCCACGGGTTTGTCAAGATAGCTGCGCACCGATACACGGGTCGCGATATTGTTCAAGGCAATTTGTTCTGCATCCTTGTTGTTTTGGGCTTTAGAGCTGCAGGCAGACGCAAGTACCATTGTCAGCACAAGAATAGCCACACCATGTTTTTTCATTATCATTCAATTTTATTAATAGATATCTTTGTAAATCTTTCATTCAAACATTATCTTCTCTGAGAGGCCTCTTGATATCAAATACTCCATAAAACGCTCTTTAAATCTATTCACCTGTTTTTCTGTCAAATCCTGACCAAATTCAAACTTTTTCCCATCCATGGTAATCAGAAGTATGCCATCTTCATTTATTGTCCGTCCATTCAACTCTGCAAGGGCTTCACCAATTTCCTCCATTTTGCTTTTCTTATTATATTTCAGTTCCTTGATATTTTTCAGCGGAATCCGCTTATCTTTTTCAAAGGGGAATCTATTGACAATATGAATAACGAAATCATCCCCATCAACACCTATTTGTTCCGCCCCTACAAATTCATAACGAAACATAAAAAAGAAAAGCACCGTAGTTGGAACTGTCAACAACAAATACCACCAAAACCCATGATCTTCAATGCCCTCATAGCCCCACATAACACTCAATGCCGCAAAAGCTGCAAAAGCAAGAAAAAATGGCATGGCATTTCTTCCCGAAGGACTACAAACCAATAAGACATCCATACTAACCTTTTTTTCAAATTAGCAAACTGCAAATTTACATAAAATCCCCGAATTACAAACAGACATACAAATTTTTGGAGGACACGATGAATCAAGTCCGAAGGAAATACAGTGCAAAGATATATAAATTTATTCAAAGAAATCATCAGCAGTATGATGCAAGACAGTATCTGACACAGCACAAAGGGAGACTTCGCCATTACCTGCCAGACGTTGCAAATAAGGCAAGATAAAAGGCGCATTCTCAAATTCCCTACGATAGATTTCATCCTCCACCAAAACATAGTCGAAGTCTAAGGTCAAGGCCCAGGATACCAATTGAGGTCTGGGCCACATGACGGAATAGCCTTCTCTGTCCATCATTGCGAAAGGAAGGTTTTGGGGATAGGAGAAAAGAGTCAGAAAGCGTAATTCCCTTGAGCCATAGCCGGCCTCCTCCAACATTTGGTTGGCAGTTGCATAGCGTTCTGCAGTGTGGAGGGCATCCAACGCATCCTTGCGGCGTTCATTTTGCATGTGGCAAGCCTCAGCGGTCATAAAACCCGCAAGCGACAACACCACTGCCAACGTCACCATCTTACTCCATTGCCGTGACGGATTAGGGAGCAAGCTTAACAGCCCCACCAACGACATCACAATCGGGAAGAAAAGGCTATCCAGAAAATAATAATCATGTTCGGCAAACTGCAACAGCATAGCCACAACAAACGACATTTCTCCCACCATCCATATCAGCAACAACCACCATAGGGACAGTTTACTCTGAAGCTTACCAACATTTCTTTTTTTGAAGCACAAAAAAAGCAAAGCAGCTCCCGCCACCACCACATACATCCAATGCTGCATCCTCTGGAAATAATGAAATCTCCACAGGTCGTGAACACTCTGGAGCACCTCCATAGCCTCCTCTTTGTTACGGGCAGGAAGCAAACTACTGAGAAACAAAGTGCCATAATGCTCCCGCAGGTACATGCTCCACAACCACCACGCCGCAAACATAACAGCCCCAATTAAAAAAGGCAAGAACGAAGCACGCAGACTATCTTCCTTACGGAACAGCCGCAGCAACTGAAAACAAGCCACTGCCACCCACAAGACCGCAAACGAGGTGCGTGTCATCATCGCAAGCGTTAGCAGCATAATGCCCACATAAAACATCCATTTTTTGGCATCCCGCAAATATAGCACATAAAACAGCAGTCCGCATATAGCAAGCGACAGAGCTGGCATAGTCGGAAGAAAAGAGGCACTATAGTATGCATATACTGGTGATGTTGCGGTCACCATCGCCACAAGCAGCGATTTTGCCCTGGAACGGGTGAGCACAAAAGCCAGCAAATAAAGTGCCCATAAGCCAATGACAGAAACCATTAGCGTCAATCCACGGAAAACCCATGGTTGATGGCTTCCGGTGATACGCATCAGTCCGGCAACCAGCCAATGATGCAAAGGCAAATCGCAGGCCGTCACAGCGGACTCTTGCTTGTCGAGGCCAAATTGCTGTTTATTATATATTAAAGACTGCGGATGAAAAAGATCACCTCCGTTATGAAGAAAACCAAGCGAAAGCGAGTAATGGTCAGCCTGCGCCCACGCATGAATATAGGCTGGCGGCTCATTCAAATGGCGGACATTAACAACCAGCGATACAACAATTATCATCAAAAATGGCAAAACATGCTGCTTCAATGCTTTCATAATTCACTATGTTTTCATTGTAAAATGCAAATTTACATAAATTTCCCGAATTATATAATACAGAAAAAAGTTTTAAAGAGGCAATTAGTCGCTGCCGAAAACTATGCTAATTTCGAAGAAAAAAATTGTTGATAACTTATTTTCCTCATTTAACGATTCTTAGAATGATTGTTAATATCTTTCTGAAAAGTGAGAGAATTTTTACTTCACTTTGTTATACTTTTGCAAGCCGTTTTTGAAAGACGAGGAGACGGGAAGACATGCACTACGTGCATTCGGGGAGACGAAAAGACGGAGAGACGATGGAACAATAATCGAATACCCGAGAGAATGAAATGAGCGTCTTAACGAGCGAATGCAACGAGCGTCTTAACGCATAAACAAATCAACAAATCAACAAATCAACGATTCAACATGGAGAATAAGACTATTACTACGAAGAAGACTGAAAACAGACTCTCATACAACACCATTGAGGCCACCTTGGGGAATACCGGAAAGGTTGTGCCACAGGCACTTGACATCGAAGAGGCCGTATTAGGCGCATTGCTGATCGATGCCAATGCCGTGAGCATCGTCATTGACTCGCTCACCCCCAATATGTTCTATCGGGATGCGCATCAGATGATCTACAAAGCTATTCTCGACTTGTTCACCAAATCAGAGCCCATCGACCTGCTTACAGTTACAAACAAGTTACGAAAAGAGAAACAACTGGAGTTTATTGGCGGTGCCTCTTTCCTGGCCTCGCTGACCAACCGTGTAGCCTCTTCTGCCAATATTGAATACCATGCCCGTATTATCATGGAGAAGTTCGTGCTCCGCGAGCTGATCAGCGTTTGCAGCAACATCAGCCGCGACGCCTACGATGACTCCAAGGATGTGTTGGAGCTGATGGACAAGGCCGAAACCGACCTGTTCAACATCATCCAGAACAACTTCAAGCGCGATAGCAAAGAACTGCGCACGGTGGTGCAGAACGCCATCCATGAATTGCAGGAGATGAACAACAAGAGCAGCGACGAGTTACAAGTGCGCACCGGCATCCGAGCCATCGACGAGAAAATCGGCGGCTGGCAACGTTCCGACCTTATCATCATGGCCGCCCGTCCCGGTATGGGTAAAACATCTTTCGTGCTCTCCATTGCCCGCAACGCAGCCCTAACCTTCAACAAAAAAGTGGCTTTCTTCTCCTTGGAAATGTCGGCCACCCAGCTGGTACACAGACTTTTCGCTATCGAATCGGGTATCTCTGCCGAAAAAATCGCCAAAGGCAAGCTGAATGAGTCGGAATGGATACAGCTGATGGAAAAAATCAATGTGCTTTTCAGCTCAAACCTGATTATTGACGACACCCCTGCCCTGTCCATTTTCGACTTAAGGGCAAAATGCCGCCGACTGAAAGCCCACAACGATATCGATTTGATCATCATCGACTATTTACAACTGATGCAAGGCAATGTGGATGGAGCCAAAGGCACTGGCAACCGCGAGCAGGAAATCAGCCATATTTCCCGTTCTCTCAAAGCCTTAGCCAAGGATTTGAACGTGCCGGTCATTGCCCTGTCGCAGTTGAGCCGTGCCGTTGAGACCCGTCCCGGCGCAAAAAGGCCCCAGCTGTCCGACCTTCGTGAATCTGGCTCTATTGAGCAAGACGCCGATATGGTTATGTTTATCTACCGTCCTGAATACTATAAATTTGAAGCTTTCGAAGACAATACCCCTTCCGAAGGTTTGGCTGACATCATGATTGAAAAGAACCGTCATGGTTCGGGTGGCAACATCCGTGTGCGCTTCCAAAGCCAATACACCAAATTCACCGATGTGGATGACATACCACATTTCACAGAAGGTGGCGATTCCAGCAATTCCGGCAACATCGCCGACCCCGCAGCCGGCATCGTCCCCAGTGCCAGCTTCAGCACCTTCAACGCCAGCTTCAACGACGAACCCGAAACCAACTTCACCGGCACTGATGACGGAGAAATGCCTTTCTAAACTATGAAAAAACTATCTATGGAAGAACTCCACCGTGTAAGCCCAGAGGAGTTCAAAAAAGTCAAGAAAATACCGCTGACCGTCATTCTGGACGACATCCGCAGCATGAACAATATCGGTTCCATTTTCCGCACCTGCGACGGACTGGCCGTGGAACAGCTGTATCTTTGCGGCATCACCGCCTGCCCGCCCAACAAAGAAATCAACAAGACCGCCCTCGGCGCCACCGAAAGTGTGGAATGGCATTATTTTGAGGACGTGGTGGAAGCCGTCAAACAGTTGCAAACAGATGGTTATAAAGTGTTTATGGTTGAACAGACCGACCAGTCCATCATGTTGCAAGATTTTCAAGTGCCCCAAGGACAGAAAACCGCCATCATCTTGGGGAACGAGGTGTTCGGGGTCAGCGACAAGCTGTTGCCCATCGTGGATGGTGCCATCGAGATTCCTCAGTTCGGCACCAAACACTCCTTCAATGTAACGATTGCCGCAGGGATGGTGATGTGGGAAATATTTAAGCAGGTGTCAGTGATTAGGGGTTAGGGGGCAGTGATCAGTGATTAGGTGTTAGGTGTTAGGTGTTAGGTATTAGTGATTAGGAGTTAATAGTTTGAATTCTGAATTGAATTCATAATTCAAAATTCATCAACTCCCCTCTAGTGCGTAGCACGAAACTCCCCTAATGTTAATTAATACATTAAAAACTTTCAGTTTTCAGTTTTCAGCTTTCAGTTTTCAACTTCTCCATGTATTTCTCCTGTAGCGGAATGGACTGGTGCGTTTGGCGGTCGAAGCCACAAATTACGCTGTGACAGGTAGTTTTGACAATCCCCGTTTTCTCATCTACCAATTGTTGCACCATCTTGAAGCTTTTGTGTCCAATTTCAGTCACTTTGCTGCAACATACAATTTTATCATTAAATTCAACGCCATTATGGAAATCCAAATCCACATGAACCAGTACCAAATCAAAGGTGCTCCAGTCGATAGGTTCCTGAAAAACATGCTCGAAATAAGCGCTGCGGCCATAGTCGAAATAATGGCACTGGATGCCATTATTCACATGGTTGAAAGGATCCAAATCGCTCATCTTGATTTGGATTGGCACTGAGAAGTTGAAATCTATTTTTTCCATTTTGAATTCTGAATTATTACTGTTGCAATAAACTTTTAATTTAGAAATTTAATTTATTGATATACAATAATATACAAACAATCTTTGATTTTCCGATTTGAAATGGTAGTAGGATATTGCAAACCACTCACTTCCACCTTCTATCTTACCCCTAACACCTAATACCTAACACCTGTCAACTGTCAACTGTCATCAGTTTCGCCCGGAGCTGCCGCATGCCTTCGGTAGCTTTTTCCTTGATAAAAATCACCTCACGACGGATGGGCTGAACCTCCTTCGGGTCGATCACATAAATCGGGATGCCTGTAGGAGCATAATACAACAAACCTGCCGCCGGATATACATTCAACGACGTGCCGATAATAATCAGGATATCAGCGGTTTGCACATGAGCGGCAGCGTCTTCCAGCAAAGGGACAGATTCACCGAACCATACAATGAAGGGACGCAGGATTCCGCCATCGGCAGCTTTTTCGCCATATTTAATGTCGCGATAGCCGATATCCTCTACACAACGTTTGCCACGCTCACTGCACGCCTTCGTCAATTCGCCATGCAAATGGATAACATGTGAAGAGCCTCCTCTTTCATGCAGATTATCCACATTTTGCGTCACCACCACTACCTCATATTGCCGTTCCAGTTCCGCAATGATTTTGTGCGCATCGTTGGGCTGGCAATGTTCCAGTTCACGGCGACGGTCATTATAAAATTTAATCATCAACTCGGGATTGCGATACCAGCCGTCGATGCTGGCCACGTCCTCCACATTATAGTTTTCCCAGAGGCCATTGCTGTCTCTGAAGGTGCTGATGCCGCTTTCCGCGCTCACCCCCGCACCCGACAATACCACTATCTTTTTCATCATTCAAATTTTTCTGCAAAGGTACAAATAAATAGAATTCAAAGTTCAGAATTCAGAATTCAAAATTCAAAACCCCAAACCCCAAACCCAACACTAACCATTCTAACCTTTCTAATCCTTCCATCCTGTAATCCTATAATCCTATAATCAATAGCACTCCCCTCGAGCGCAGCGAGACTCCACCAGTCCCTGATCACTAATACCTAACACCTAAGATTTGCTAATTTGCTAATTATTACGTATCTTTGCAAACACAACTTAAAATTGTCAAACATTTAATAATCAATAAAATACAACATGGATTTTCGCATTTCAAAGCTGAGAAACATCGGAATCGCCGCCCATATCGATGCTGGCAAAACTACCGTTTCAGAACGAATACTATTTTTTACTGGTGTAAACCGCAAGGTTGGTGAGACCCATGATGGTCAAGCTACCATGGACTTCATGAAGCAGGAGCAGGAACGTGGTATCACCATTGCCTCCGCCGCCATCACCGCACAGTGGAACGACCATCAAATCAACCTGATAGACACTCCTGGTCACGTGGACTTCACCATCGAAGTGGAGCGCTCACTGCGCGTCATTGACGGCATGGTGGCCGTGTTCTGTGCCGTAGGCGGTGTGGAGCCCCAGAGTGAAACCGTATGGAACCAGGCCGACAAATACCGTGTGCCCCGTATCGCCTTCGTCAACAAAATGGACCGCACCGGCGCGGATTTCAACGAGGTGGTTAACCAGATGAACAATTACCTCGGTGCTAACGCTTTGCCTATCCAATTACCCATCGGTTCCGAAAACACCTTCCAAGGCATGATTGACCTGGTGGGCATGAAAGCCATCACTTTTTCTGAAAAAGAGCGCATTGTGAGTGAAATTCCCGACGAGCTGAAAGCACAGGCCATGCAGGCCCGCAACTTCCTCATCGAGAAGCTGGCCGACTACAACGACAAGGTGGCCGAATGCTACCTCGAAGAGACTGATGTGGATGAGGATGTGCTGAAACAAGCTATCCGCGAGGCGACCATCAAGTTGCTGGTGACCCCTGTCTTGTGTGGCGCCGCCTACAAAAACAAAGGCATCCAGTTGCTGCTCGACGCCATTGTCGATTACCTGCCCTCTCCCACCGACAAAGGAGCGGTCATCGCCCACGACCCCGACGACGAGGAGAAGACCATCCAGCGCCAACCTTCTCTGAATGAGCCGTTTTCAGCTTTGGCATTCAAACTCATCAACGACCCGTACGTAGGCCAACAAACATTCATCCGCATCTTCAGCGGCAAGCTGAGCAGTGGCATGAGTTTATACAATGTCAACAAGGGCAAGAACGAGCGTGTGGGCCGCATCTTCCGCATCAAGGCCAAGGAACGCGAGGAAATCAGCGAGGCCGGCGCCGGCGAAATCATCGCCTTGGTGGGTATGAAATACACCCGTACCGGTGACACACTATGCGACGAAAACCATCCCGTACTGCTCGAATCCATCCAGGTGCCCCCTGCCGTTATCGAGATGAAAGTCAATATCGAGGACAAGAAAAACCGCGACAAACTGGGCGAAGCACTGGCCAAGCTAACCAACGAAGACCCCTCTTTCCACTCGCATTTTGACGAAGAAACCGAAGAGACCATCATTGCCGGCATGGGCGAATTACACTTGGAAATTCTGGTGGAGCGTATCCGCGACGAGTTCAAGGTGCCCATCAGCGTGGGTGCACCTTCAGTATCTTTCCGTGAAACCATCACCACCGAAACCGAGAGCAACTACAAGCACGCCAAGCAGAGCGGCGGCAAGGGCCAGTATGCCCATACCGTCATCCGTTTCGAACCCAATCCAGGCAAGGGCTTCGAGTTTGTGGATATGACCAAGGGCGGTGTCATCCCCAAGGAATACATGCCCTCCATCCAGAAAGGCTTGCTGGCCGCCATGGCCAAGAGTCCCGTGGCCGGCTATCCCGTGGTGGATGTCAAGTGTGTCCTTCTCGATGGCAGCTTCCACCCTGTAGATTCCAGCGACATGGCCTTCCAACTCTGCGCCGCCATGTGCTTCAAGCAAGGCTTCAAAAAGGCTAATCCTGTGCTGCTCGAACCCATGATGAAGATTGAGGTCAACACCCCGGATGACTACATCGGCAATGTGACCCGCGACATCAACAAACGTCGCGGCCGTATCGAGAACATGCGCCGTTTCAGAAAAGGATCGCAGAAACTCGACGGTTTCATTCCGTTGATGGAAATGTTCGGCTATGCCACCGCCCTGCGTAACATCACCAGCGGCCGTGCCAACTACTCCATGGAATTCTACCAATATGCCCCGATGCCTGCCGCCAAACAAGAGGAAATTATCAAGCAACGAATCGCCGAAGAAAAGGACAACAAATAATTGTTCCAAAAAAAACTTAATTTCCCCTTGCTATTCCAAGAATTTAATATACATTTGCAGATTAAAATTAAAGTTATGAAGAAATTTGCATTTGTTATTGTAATATGCTTACTTTCAACGAGTAGCAGTTTTTCCCAGAATCTCAAATGGGAAAATGACGAGGAAAAATCTTACCAAATCCCCGTGGGGCTTTGCACGTGGAGCGACCTTGAACAGGCCGAATTCTTCTACATTGTCAGAAACAATTCAGGAAACGTGATCCTGAATGCCGATGCAACAGTCAATCTCGCAGAAGTTCTTGAATCACAACCAAATACCAAGTATGAAATCGATGCTTATTTCGGTGCTTGGGATGAAGAATCTCTTAAACAACTCCCTCATTTCTATGCTTTTGTTATGACCATGGGAGCCAAATACCAGCAACCTATCGAATACAAGCTCATCGGCTGCAACCGCGAATTTAATGACAACTATAACGACATGGTGCCTCCCACATTGCCCTATTATGCCATCTACCGCATCGACAATGGGGAACGCGTAGTTATCGGAGAAATCCTTGAACAACCCAAGCTTTCTTTTGAAGAAGATGTTCTGAATATTATAAAACACTAATTATATGCTCGTAGTCAAAACTATTGAAGAATTAAAAGACGTGGTCTTCCGCGTTAAAAGCAATGGCAAATCAGTAGGACTTGTTCCCACCATGGGTGCCTTGCATGATGGCCATCTGTCGCTGATGAAGAGAGCCAAACAGGAAAACGAAGTAGTGGTCTGCTCTATTTTTGTCAACCCGGTTCAGTTCAACAATCCTGTTGACTTGGAGAAATATCCGCGCGACGTGGAAGGTGACTTGCAAAAAATCGAACCCTACGTGAATGTGGTTTTCACACCAACCGCCGAGGAGGTTTTCCCTGAGCCACCCAAAGAAGTCTATGACTTCGGCCAGCTCGACAAAGTGATGGAAGGAGCTTTCCGCCCCGGACATTTCAACGGTGTAGGCATCATCGTCAAACGTTTGTTTGATTGGACCAATCCCGACAAAGCCTATTTCGGTGAGAAAGACTTCCAGCAGTTGGTAATCATCAAGCATTTGGTGAAAGAATACGGGCTCAAGACCCAGGTTGTCCCCTGCCCCATCGTACGCGAGGCCAGCGGTTTAGCCATGAGCTCCCGCAACCAGCGTCTTTCGGTGGAAGACCGTATCAAAGCCGCCAACATCTACCGCATTCTCACTGAATCACTGCGACTGAAAGAAGAACCCATACAGGACATCAAGGATTTTGTAATCAATGAAATCAACAAAATCGACGGTTTCAAACTCGATTACTACGAAATCGTTGACGATATGACCCTGCAACCCGTTGAGTTCAAGGATTTATCCAACGGTATCATCGGTTGTATCGCTGTCTATGTCGGCGAAGTAAGACTGATTGACAATATCAGATACAAATAATTCATAAACAGATAATTACAAAGGATTATTGTCTAAAAACATAATCAGAAAATGCAAATAGAAGTATTAAAGTCCAAAATCCATCGGGTCAATGTTACCGAAGCCAATCTTAATTATGTAGGCAGCATTACCATCGATGAGACCCTGATGGATGCCGCCAATCTTATTGAAAATGAGAAGGTTCAGGTTTTAGACATGAACAACGGCGAGCGCTTTGAGACCTACGTTATCAAAGGAAAAAAAGACTCTGGCGTAATCTGCCTGAACGGTCCCGCAGCCCGCAAGGTGCAAGTCGGTGACATAGTGGTCATTATCTCATACGCCACCATGGACTTTGAAGAGGCTAAACACTTCAAGCCCAGCATTATATTCCCCGAGAACAATAAAATCTAAACACACTATGTATAAGCTTATTTTAGTCAGACACGGACAGAGTGTCTGGAACCAGGAAAACCGTTTTACTGGATGGACCGATGTTGATTTGAGCGAACGCGGCATGAATGAGGCCCGCGAAGCCGGTGCCGAACTGAAAGCCGGTGGTTTTAACATTCGCTATTGCTACACATCCATGCTCACCAGAGCCATCAAAACCCTGAACATTATACTGGATGAAATGGGACTTTTGTGGTTGCCCGTAGAGAAAACATGGCGTCTGAATGAGAAGCACTACGGTTTTTTGCAGGGCATGAACAAAAAAGAGATGGTAGACAAATACGGCAGCGAGCAGGTGCAGATCTGGCGCCGCAGCTTCAGCGTGGCACCACCCGCTATTCCCCTGGATGACCCACGACACCCCGCCCATGACATTCGTTACGAAAGTTTTCCAGAAGCCGAAGCCAAACCCGGCACTGAATCATTGTTAGACACCACCAATCGTATTATCCCTCTTTGGGAAAACAACATACGTCCGAAATTGCAGGAATGCAAGGAAGTGCTCATCGCTGCCCATGGCAACAGCCTCAGAGGTCTGCTCAAACATCTGAAACAGATTCCCGATGACGAAATTGCCGCTTTGAATATTCCTACCGGTGTTCCACTCGTACTGGAATTCGATGACAATATGAAACTGGTAAAGGACTATTACCTGATTGATGAGGAAACTTTGAAGAAAAAAATTGAAGAAGTAGCCAACCAAACCAAAAAATAAGGCAAGGGATGGCGCGAACAAAGAAGCCAACTTATAATTTTAACGATTTCTTCGGCAATACCAACCAATATCACCTGTTAGGAGCGCAAACCGGAGAATCGTTTTTCGCTTTTTTGGCGCAGCTGGAGCGCTATCTGCATACCGATGTGCGCACAATTGGCGACATAGAGTACCACAGCAAGGATTACGACTGCCTATACCAGATGGCCTTTGCCAGAATCACGGAGCCCTGCCAGATTACGTTGATAATTTTGGAGAACAAGAGCACCCTGTTCAATCAGAAGGGTTACCCAACTGCCAAGAAAGAAAGGAATCTCTCGTTTCATACGCTGTCACTGTTCGATGAATTCTGCTATATACTGAACTCGCAGGGCATTTACATTCACCCGTGGGAGCATACCGACTGCGACTACCTCTTGCTCTATTATGCGCACAAGGACAGCAATATCAGCAGTTTCCACGAAACGCTCCAGCGCATTCCCAAGGCAAGGACCATGACCACCGACAACCTTTTTGCCGAAGATGTACCCGACAAGGAGAAAAGCACAAAGCGAAAATTCTTCGAGGACATTTTTTGCACGGCGGAAATCAAAATCGCCCAGTGGGAGCAAGATAATACCAAGAGGCTCTTGGGCAATACAAAGCTTCCCGACAACAACCTGCCTGAAATATTCTCCCTTTACGAAGGCATCACCCCTGTCTTCACCAGTGAATACATGGAGTTTGTGCAGAGAGACCCGAGCTATTAATTTGCTAATTAACTACGACCTCACATCCATCGCATTTCTTAATGCACGGCCTATCAGCATGAACGAAAGTACCAACAGCATGATAGCAATACCTGGCACAATGGCCAAGTAGGCATTGTCAATGACGATATAGGCGTAATTTTCCTTCATCATCATGCCCCAGGAGGGAGTTGGTGGCTGCACGCCCAAACCTAAGAAGCTCAAGCCGGCTTCCATCAAAATGGCAGAGGAAAAATTGGAGGCGGCAATTACCACCACCGTGCCGAACACATTCGGCAAGATATGCTTGAAAATAATATGAAATCCGTTGTAACCCAAAGCTTTGCCAGACTCCACGAAGTCCTGCTCCCGCAAACTGATAACCTGTCCACGAACCACACGGGCAACATCCACCCACATGGTCAAGCCCATGGCGACAAAAATCTGCCAAAAGCCTTTGCCTAAGGCGAAACTGATAGCTATCACCAGCAACAGAGTCGGAATCGACCACACCACATTGATGATGTACATCAGGATATCATCGACTTTGCCTCGGTAATAACCCGCCACAGCACCCACTAAAATACCGATAATCAGTGCAATAAACACCGAAATCAGACCCACTGCCAAACTGATACGGGTGCCCATCATCAGCTGGCTGAGCACATCACGGCCATAACGGTCGGTACCCAATAAAAAACGCTTGGTTATCACAGGCTTGTCCGGACTCAAATCAGACAGTGCATAATACTGATAATCACTGCTTTCTTGATGGCCAAACAGAATAACCATCAAGGAGTCACCATGCTGTTGATAGGAGTCAATCGGAATAGTCGAATAAAATGAGGGCTGGCCAAAGAGCATCTTGGAGAAAACATTGCGTTTCTCCACTTCCCTACTCTGCTTTACCTGCAGCAACTGCACCTGAAAACCGGGCTTCTGCAATGCAATCTCCAACTGCTGGTGATTGCAATACGGCGTAGAATCAGGCGTAATCAGATAGCCCAATACCGCTATAATCACCATCAGCAGGATATAGCCAAGCGAAATCATGCCCTGTCTCTCCTTCTTGAACCGCTGCCAGGTCAGTTCAGAAAGAGAGACGGACTTGTAATTCTTGGGTTTTCGCTTGAAAATACTCAAAATAGGGATTAGGTTTTAGGGGTTAGAAATTAGAGGAAAGTGTATAAGGTACTGAATTCAAAATTCATTTTTTAGTCACTAACCCCTAACCACTAATTAGCAGCGGTCGATAGCATTCAAGTCGGCGAAGGCCACTTTCAGACGTTCAACCACAGATTTCTCGCCTTCACGCAGGAATGCGCGCGGGTCGTAGTATTTCTTGTTGGGCTTGTCCTCGCCTTCGGGGTTACCAATCTGGCTTTGCAGGTAAGCCTCATTCTTCTTGTAGTAATTCATCACGCCCAACCAGAAAGCCCACTGGGTATCGGTGTCGATATTCATCTTCACCACACCGTAATTGATGGCTTCCTTGATTTTTTCAGGTTCCGAACCCGAACCGCCATGGAACACAAAGTTCACCGGATTTTCCGCAGTATGGAATTTCTCCTGGATATACTTCTGGGAATTATGCAGGATGATGGGTTCCAGTTTCACATTACCGGGTTTGTAAACGCCATGAACATTACCGAAAGAGGCAGCGATGGTGAAATTCGGGCTGACTTTCATCAGTTCTTCGTATGCGTATGCCACATCCTCGGGCTGAGTATATAAACGGGCGCTGTCAACACCACTGTTGTCCACACCGTCTTCCTCACCACCGGTAATACCCAACTCAATTTCCAAAGTCATGTCAATTTTAGCCATGCGGGCCAGATATTTCTTGCAGATTTCGATGTTCTCTTTCAGCGGCTCCACAGAAAGGTCGAGCATGTGAGAGCTGAACAACGGTTTGCCATGCTGTGCGTAATATTTCTCACCTGCATCCAACAGACCGTCGATCCAAGGCAGCAATTTCTTGGCGGCATGGTCGGTATGGATAATCACTGGAATACCGTATTTTTCGGCCACCTGGTGAATGTGCATAGCACCGGAGATTGCACCTTCGATGGCAATCTTCTCACCCTCATTGCTCAGCGATTTGCCAGCATAGAAATGAGCACCGCCATTGGAAAACTGGATCATAACGGGAGAATTAACTGCTTTGGCAGCTTCCAATACCGCATTGATGGAGTTGGTACCCACCACATTCACTGCGGGAAGAGCGAACTTCTCAGCCTTGGCGATTCTGAATATTTCCTGAACATCTTTGCCGACTGCAACACCGGCTTTCACTTTTGATAAAACTTTTTCTGACATGGTAATTTATTTTATGAACTAAATATTTTTAAAGATATCAATCTGCAAAGATACAAAATTTTTTAATTTGCCAATTAGTCAATGTGCTAATGTGCCGATATAATTAGCAAATTGGTTAATTAGTTAATGAGCAAATTAAGATAAAAAAAACGGCCCCTTTTGGAGCCGTTTTTTTCCATGATGAAAAACACCCTATTAGTACATTCCGGGCATTCCGCCGGGCATTCCACCGCCCATAGGAGCTGCCGGAGTTTCTTCCTTGATTTCTGCCAACACACATTCGGTGGTCAGCAACATGCCAGAGATAGAAGCGGCATTCTCGATAGCCACACGGGCGACCTTGGTAGGATCGATAACACCAGCTCTGATTAATTTCTCGAATTTGCCAGTACGTGCGTTGTAACCATAATCAGTTCTGCCATTCTTCACAGCGTTCACAATCACGGAACCTTCTTTACCAGCATTCTCAACAATCTGACGGAGAGGTTCTTCCAGTGCACGTCTTACAATTTCGATACCCACTTTCTGGTCTTCGTTTTCGGGTTTCAGTTTATCCAAAGCAGGAATAGTACGGATGAAGCCTACACCACCACCAGGGATGATACCTTCTTCGATGGCAGCACGAGTTGCGTGCAAAGCGTCATCGTAACGGTCCTTCTTCTCTTTCATTTCCACTTCAGAAGCGGCGCCAACATAAATGACAGCTACGCCACCAGCCAATTTAGCCAGTCTTTCCTGTAATTTCTCGCGGTCATAGTCTGATTTGGTCTTCTCAATCTGAGCTTTGATTTGTGCCACTCTGGCTTCAATCTGCTCTTTGTCGCCCTTACCGCTGACAATGGTAGTGTTTTCCTTGTCAACAGTGATCTTTTCAGCAGTACCAAGCATATCCACTGTAGCGTCTTCCAGTTTGAAACCTTTTTCTTCGCTGATAACCACACCACCTGTCAAAATGGCAATGTCTTCCAGCATTTCTTTTCTTCTGTCGCCGAAGCCGGGAGCCTTGACGGCCACAATCTTCAAACCACCACGCAGACGGTTCACCACGAGAGTTGCCAAAGCTTCGCTTTCAACATCTTCTGAAATCACCAACAGAGGACGGCCTGTCTGGACCACTTTCTCCAAAATCGGCAGAAATTCCTTCATATTGCTAATCTTCTTGTCATAAATCAAGATGAAAGGATTCTCATATACTGTTTCCATCTTTTCAGCATCGGTTACGAAATAAGGAGAAATGTAACCTCTGTCGAACTGCATACCTTCCACCACTTTCACATGGGTTTCGGTACCTTTAGCCTCTTCAATAGTGATTACACCTTCTTTTTTCACCTTACGCATAGCCTCAGCGATCACTTCACCAACTTTCTTGTCGTTGTTGGCAGAAATAGTAGCCACCTGTTCGATTTTTTCGTGGCTGTCACCTACTGCTTCTGACTGTTTTTTCAAGCTTTCCACAACTTTTGCCACAGCCATGTCGATACCGCGTTTCAGATCCATAGGATTAGCACCGGCAGTAACATTTTTCAGACCAGTATTGAAAATAATCTGAGCCAAAACGGTAGCGGTAGTAGTACCATCACCAGCCTGGTCGTTGGTTTTGGAAGCCACTTCCTTCACCATCTGGGCGCCCATGTTTTCAACAGCATCTTTCAACTCGATTTCCTTGGCAACGGTCACACCGTCCTTGGTAATCTGGGGAGCACCAAATTTCTTGTCGATAATCACATTTCTACCTTTGGGACCAAGGGTTACTTTTACAGCGTTTGCCAATGCGTCAACACCTTTTTTCAGGCCTTCGCGGGCATTCCATTCATATAAAATATCTTTTGCCATAATTCTTATAGTTTTTTATTGATTCTTGATAATTGATGATTTTAAATTAATTTATGACACAAATCACGATTAAAGAGTGGCATAAATGTCACTTTCTCTCATAATCAGATAAGTTTCGCCATCATACTGGATTTCTGTGCCTGAATATTTGCCATACAAAACGGTATCGTTCACTTTCAAAGTCATGGGTTCATCTTTTTTACCGGGACCAACTGCTACGATAGTACCTTTTTGTGGTTTTTCTTTTGCGGTGTCAGGGATGATAATACCGCCAGCGGTTTTCATTTCTGCTTCGGCAGGTTTCACTAAAACTCTGTCTGCCAATGGTTTGATGTTCATTTTCATTGTTGTTTGTTTTTTTTAGTTTATATTAATTATATTGATTTTTCAATTATTTGTATTTATCAATAATTTTTCTGAAGCATACAACGACAATGCAATAAGCAAAATCCGTGCCAAAAAGAATCACTGACAAAATGTCAGCAGCTGCCACAATGTGACAGCCCTGCATTATGCGAATGCAGACACACGTGGCGCGTCTCTATACACCTTAAGGCTGCCACAATATGACAGCCCTACATACCTTTATTTCATTGGCACATTGATAATTAGCACATTTACAAATTACTAATTTGCTAATTAACATCAATGTTTCGGAGTGTCTATTTGCTGCACCTTCCCGCTTTTCAAGTCGGAAGCAGAATAGGGTTTTACTCCCTTGGTTTCAACCGAGAGGACTTTCGTTTTCACTTTGGTACCAAAATTCACCTTGTTGTCCTTATTATCTATGATGTACCCCTCAGCGGTAAAATTCTTTTCCACAATGACCTGCTGGTTATCCTGACGCTTGAAAATGTTGTTGCGGCAGGTAGTACCCTTAAAGCCCTTCAGTCTGTACTTTTCAAAGCCATCCTGATCCAAAACGAAAGCGTTGAGAATAGCCAACTCTGCTGACGAAAGTTTATAACCAAAGGGAATGTTCACCTCGGCACTCACACGCTCTGAAATAGTCTGGATGCTGTAGGTATATTTATCCACCGCATACACCAGTTTTCTGACAACCTTATATATACCGGGCAGTTTGTTGGTTAGTGTCAACGTAAGAACCACCGTATGGTCATCCTTATCCACCATAGTCCAGTGTTTCACATCCGACATATAGCGGTAGAAAAGCTGCTGCACATCCAGTTCCCAGGCGATTTTATGAGGCTGAATCTTCCTCACACTATTCATATCAACCTTGTCGATATGCTTTCTGTCCTGCTTGCTATAATCATTGGGATTAAAATTATCGATAGAACCCTTAACCGTCTTATTGATATAGCGTTTGTTCAAATCCATCTTCATCTGGATAGAATCTTTCGGACCATTGATATTACGCATTTCCACAATGTCACCAATCCATTCGTCAAAGTATATCACCTGACCTTCGCTGGTAGCAGTCAAATCGGAAACCACTTTGTGTTTGACATAGTTGGAGGGGAAATCCTTCCAAATCTGGTCATAAACTTTCTTCATAAACGCCTGAATTTCAGCACGTTCTTCTTTCTTGCTTTTCTTTTTCTTACTGTCATTCTGAACATGAACCACCACTTCATTCAGCATAACCGGCTGATCTTTCATGGTGATACGCAGCGGCCTACCAAGCGTAAACTTTGACAAGTCGATAAACATGGTCTCATAGCCTACCAAACTGACAATCAAGCTGTCGCGGGTACTGGGCACCTCCAACTTGAAACGACCGTTGATGTCGGTAATTGTACCCACTTCAGGATAATGTTTGAGATACAGACTCACGTATGGAAGTCCCTTCCCTGATTTGTCGACCACGGTACCTTCAACATTTACTGCCATGGCAGAAAACTGCATCACAAGCAACAATATAATACTTACAAACATTCTTGATTTCATGATAAACATATTTTTGTCATGATGATTTGACATTTTCCTTAAAACAGCTGATGATAACTTTTTGTCCATTGTCGAGTGTTGTTCCAAAAATATAGACCTCCCCGCCATCGCCAAGTTTAAGACTTTTCTTCAGCTCGTCGGCACTCTGCGGAAAATTCCGAACAGTTACATTGGCCTTCCGAATTGTTTTCAACGCTGTTTTCGCGTCTTTATATGAATAGATATTTTGCACCCGGAATATTCTTCCTGGAAATTCTTTTATCAAACTATCAGAGGTATATAAATGAGTATGAGGATGCAACTTATTCAGTCCAAAGTGAGTAGCCAAAGATTTGAATGCACCTGCCTTCAAGATGGCCGCATTGGGTTCATACAGGTACTGTCCTACCTGACTGTCGAATTTTGGGATAGCGTTTTGCTCTTCCTCATCCGTGAAATCAAAGCACACCTCCATCATGCTGTTACCATCGAGCCATAAATTGACCGCATGATACTGTAATAGCTTTTGAACACCAACATCCAACAGCAGGAGCAACTCCTTACACTCGCCATTCACTGCCAACACATAAATCTCATTAGTCTCAGGCAATTGGGCCAAGGCACGCTTGATGTCCAACATCGGTGACAATTTCAGCATCACTTTCTTGGCTTTTTGCAATAGGACATCCTTGTACTGCACCATATTAGGTGTGCAATCCTCCAAACTCACCACCCTTGATCCCTGAACATTCCTACGAGAAGGATCCAAATACAGGAAATCAACAGGTTCCATATCCTGAATGAAATCCTCCATGGTGGTTTGATGAATCTGAACGGTTTCAGACTGCAACAATTTCAGATTATGCGACAGAATGTCACACAATTGCCGTTGGGGTTCCACATAATGGCAGGTTTCAAACAAATTGGAGAAAAAAAGGGTGTCGATGCCGAAACCACCGGTGAGGTCGGCCATAATGCGGTGGTTTCCCGTGGAGACACGGCATGCGGTATTCTGGCTGGATTTATTGGTGTCATTTTCGATAGAGACACGGCATGCCGTGTCTCTACATAATATATCGTTGATAATAAAACATTTATATTTCGCCGTCATTTCCGACGAACATTGTTCTAACGCCAAGGAGGGAGGAAAAACAAAACGGGGGATAGATGCTAAAAACGGCAATTTATCCCTCGTTTTTTGTCGCCCTTGAATCTGCTGCAAGGCAAAGTCAAAGTCTATGTCTTTGTATTTATTCTTTTGCAAGGCCAACTGGCGCACATCCTCTTGCAGATGTTCGTCAATGAACTGCCACGTTGCTTCATCCACAAACATTATACCAGATTGGCGAAGCCCATGAATGCCATAGCCAAGATACCAGCAGTAATCAACGCGATAGGCACACCTTTCATGCCTTTAGGCACGTTCACCAGCTCCAGTTGCTCGCGCAAGCCGGCGAAGATGACAATGGCCAAGATAAAACCAAGGGCTGATGAAATGGCATATACCGTGCTTTGCAGGATGCTGAAATCTTTCTGTGTCACCAAAATAGCCACACCCAATACGGCACAGTTGGTGGTAATCAGAGGCAAGAAGATACCCAGTGCCTGATACAAGGACGGGCTGATTTTCTTCAGTATAATCTCCACCATCTGCACCAGAGCCGCAATTACCAGGATAAAGCAGATGGTCTGCAGAAAGGTGATGTTCAAGGGCACCAGTACGTATGCCTGGATGCAGGAGGTGACAAGGGTTGCCAGCGTCATCACAAAAAGAACAGCGGCACCCATACCCAGTGCGGTGTCAACCTTGCTTGAAACGCCCAGGAAAGGGCAAATACCGAGGAACTGCGCCAATATAATGTTATTGACCAATACAGCTCCGATAATCATTAGTATGTATTCCATAGTTATTAGGTTTCAGGTTTTAGGGGTTAGGTTTTAGGGGTCAGGGGTCAGGAGTCAGGAGTCAGTGATTAGGGGTTAGTTAATAGTTAATAGTTAATAGATGATATATGGTTTAAAATTTTCAATTTTCAGTTTTCAGTTTTCAACTTTTTTTTGGATTGCAGGTAACGGACAAGGGCGACGGTAAAGCCGAAGACGAGGAATGCGCCAGGGGCCAAGACAAAGATCAAGATACCGTCTCCTTGGATAAACTTATGGTCAAAGAAGGAGCCGCTGCCCAGAATCTCACGGACAGAACCGATGATGGTAAGGGCGATGGTAAAACCGATACCCATGCCCAGACCGTCAAGAATGGAATCGCCTACCGTATTTTTGCTGGCGAAAGCCTCTGCCCTACCCAGCACGATACAGTTGACCACAATCAACGGAATGAAAATACCCAAGCTGGAAGCCAGCGACGGTGCATAGCCCTGAATCAGCAAGTCAATCATAGACACGAAAGTGGCAATGATGACGATAAACGACGGAATACGCACCTTGTCGGGAATCACATTCTTCAAGAGGGAAATAATAGTATTGGACATCAGCAGCACAAAAGTGGTAGCCAAACCCATGCCCAAAGCGTTTTTGACCGATGTGGTGACGGCCAACGTCGGACAGGTTCCCAACACCAAAACGAGAACAGGGTGCTCTTTGAAAAAGCCTTTGGTTAAAATATTCTTTGGTTAAAATATTCAGTTTACTCATGATTTTCCTCCTTTACCTGATTAAAAGCAGCGACTGCACGGTTGACGGCATCACAAAAAGCACGTGAAGAAATGGTAGCGGCGGTAATGGCATCCACCTCGCCACCGTCTTTTTTCACCTTAAGTTCTTTCTCAGCGGGATTCATGCCGACAAACTGCTGGATGAAATGACTTTCAGTATCCGTGATTTTGGCACCCAGACCAGGGGTTTCGCTATGTTTCAGCACGGCGGTACCCAAGACCTTGCCTTCAGCATCCAAGCCGACCATAATATCGAAACGGCCGCTAAACGCCTTGTTGGTGTATGTTTCAACAGCCGCGCCACAGCACTGACCGTCCTGATATGCCAAATGAACTGTTACAGGATCTTTGTCCCCTTCGACTGTACACTCACAGTCTTTCAGTTCTCCCTGAAAACCAGGAAGTACTTGGTTAATAGCCGCGGTTTTCTTCTGTTGCTGTGCCATCTCTATCGGGGTTTTCGTCACCGTATAAACGGCGGCGAGAGCCACACCCGCCAAGAGCGCAATCAAGGTGAGCGTCAGCACCAACTGCAACAGTGTAGATTCTTTTTTCGCCATAGTATTTTTATTTTGATGGTCTAACAAGTTTATTTTGCGTATGTTCTCGGTTTGAAACCCTTATTAATCAAAGGCACGAATGCGTTCATAATCAGGATGGCGAAAGAAACGCCTTCCGGATATGCGCCAAACAGACGGATAATAATGGTAAGCAGACCGCAACCTACACCGAAGACAATCATGCCCCAGCGGGAAGTAGGAGATGTGACCATATCGGTAGCCATGAAGCAGGCACCCAACATCAAACCACCAGTTACAAGGTGGAAGCAGGGATTAGCGTATGTGGTAGGATCTACCACATAGAAAATTCCCGAGAACAAGAAAGCGGTCAACAAGAAAGAAACCGGGATTTCCCAAGTGATGACTTTTCTGATCAAAAGGAAGATAGCACCAATCAGCAAAGCGATAGCTGACACTTCGCCGAAGCTGCCGCCCATCTGTCCGAAAAGCAAATCAACATAAGAGGGCATCTCTGTCATCAAGTCGCCAACAGCCTGACCATTCTTTACACCTTCCTTGAGGATGCCAAGGGGAGTTGGTCCAGTAATGACATCTGCTCCGAGATTCCAAATCGGCGTTGGTTTTGGCCAGGTAGTCATCTGCACCGGGAAGGAAATCAGCAGGAACACACGACCCACCAATGCGGGGTTGAAAGGGTTCTTACCAAGACCACCGAAAGGCATTTTGGCGATGGCGATAGCCACAAAAGCACCAATCATAAGTATCCAAATCGGCAGATTAGCGGGCACATTGAATGCCAGCAACAAGCCTGTAATCACAGCCGAGCCATCGGTAATGCTGACATTCCCTTTCAGCATAAAACGCTGTATCAGGTATTCTGTCAGCATACAAGTTGCTATTGATACCAAGGTAAGGATGAGTACCGGCAGTCCGAAGTAAAACACAGACACTGCCAATGCCGGCAGGAGCGCAATCACCACCGACCACATAATCTTTTTCACGGTCTCTGTGCCATGCACATGGGGAGAACCGGAAACTTGTAACAATCTATTCATTTATTATTATTCTAAAAATAGAATGCAAAAATAAGAAAATTATCCTTTGGTTATGCCATTTTATTGGCATTTCGATAGAAAAAATTTTTTCTCAGGTTGCAGGGTACAGGGTTCAGATTACAGTAATCAGGGAAATAAAAGTTTTTTCACTGCGGCGTCAAAAGCATCGGGGGTCTGAATCACCAGCAATGAGTGCAATTGTTCCTCTGTCAGTTGGAAAGAATGAGCGAAATAATGCCACAACTCCTTCAAGACTGGCAGCGTACCGTTAATGCCACGATAAGCTGTCAGCGTCTGCTTTAGATCTTCATAAAATTCGTTAAAACGCAAAAGCTTTTCCTTCTTGAAGGACTCCTTATCACCACAAAAATTGTTAAATTGGAACGAATCATCATTCTTCGAAGAAAGTACTTTGATTTGCTCCGCCAGCATAGGATTCCGCAAAATTCCACGTCCTAACATCCATGCGTCTATCTGCGGAAATCTTTCACTTAACATCTGATAGTCAGATATTTCAAAAACATCCCCGCTATATATCACACGATGATTGGTCAATGCAAGCAGCTGCTCCAAGGCATTCAAATCCGGTTTGCCCTCATACTGTTGTTTTCCCAATCGAGGATGAATGACGATGAAATCCAAGGGATAATTGTTCAAGCGACTGACAATCTCCAGCCCTTCATCAACAGAATGCATGCCCAAACGCATTTTCACAGAAAAGCGGTATGGTAACTTGCAGGCTGTTTCCACAACAGCTTCCACCTCATCGGGATACGGCATCAGGCCACAACCGCGGCGTTTACGCACAATTGGGGCCATCGGACAACCTAAGTTCCAGTTGAAACTATTCAAGCCATATTCCTCATGCAACACATGCATAGTATCGGCAAAATGTGCTGGGACAATGCCCATCAACTGCGGAACTGTCTCCACACACTGGTTGTTTGCAGGGTTAAAATCCTTCCACTTCCGCACATTCAGTTTGGTGGTTTCCTGCACGGGCATAAAAGGAGAAATAGCGGCATCAATGCCGCTATAATGACGATATAAACAATTTCGGAAATGGTACAATGTAAGGCCGTGCAACGGCGCTAACCAAAGTGCTGGCATCTCTCTCCTACTCTACCACAAATTTACGGACAGTTGTGTTACCTGCCTGCTGAACTTTCAAGAAATAAGTGCCTGCTGACAATTCATCCACAGCCATGCGGGTGTTTCCAGTCAAGCCTTCCAACTTCTTGATTTGACGGCCATTCATATCATACACCGTCACATCATACATATCCAACTGATTGTCAAGACTAATCATCATGTAGTCAGCGGCGGGATTGGGATACAGATTCATGGCAATTCTTTCGGTGGACTCCACACTCATGTAATCGAACTCAAAAGAGATGTCATCGATATACAACTCTGTAGCGGTATTAGCATTCATGAATGAAGATGACATGAAAACAATCACCAAAGAGTCGCAGTTGACATCTTCTTCATTATACTGAAGAGGAACAGTAATTTCCGTATAGTTTTCCACTCTGTCAGTCAAAGCGAAATAACCGTATGACTCAGGCATATCACCCATCAGTATCATACTGGTTTCTCCCTCTCTATAGGCACCTATCAAGGCCAGCATGGTATCGACCTCACCCACTGGGGGAAGATACTTCACCCATGCTTTCATAGCAGTAGGCACCATATTGAAAGGTTCGCCTTTTGAGAAAATATTGGCTAAAGAAGACAACTCGTCCATATCCATATTTTGAATTAGGCTGGAGATGTCTGTTGTGGAATCAATGCTCATCAGTGTCTGAATGGTTTCCAAACTGACAGAGAAAGAACCTGCCGTACCCAGTTGGGCTATACCCGGCACCGTAATTTCGGGACCACCGAACAAGGAGAGATCTAAACTTTTCGCTTGCAACTTCAAAGCGTAATTGCCCGAATGTGCATCGGTGACTCTGGTAGCGAAATTAAACGAAAGTGGATAACTGCCGATAAGTGGTATTCCTGTAATCGAGCCCGATATGGAGGTGGTCCATCCTGCTGGATAACTGGCAGTAGTCCACTGTTCAAAATCCGGGTTACTGATATTCGGTTGCTGTGCCGACAACTGCAATGCAGCAAATACACATACAAAAACAAATAAAATTTTCTTCATATCGCTAAATTTAATATTTATATCAAAATGCATAGACTGCGGTTCCACCGCAAAAAAATAGAATTCAAAATCCAAAACCCATTATTCATTATTAATTATTAATTCGCTCTATGCGTGGTCTGCGGTTCCACCGCAAACTTTCAATTTTCAGTTTTCAACTAATCATTAAATCTCCAAAAATCATCCATCTGATTACCGAAATAATCATTTGGTTTGGTAATCTGATAATTTTCCTGCTGTTGGATACGCTTATACAATCTCATCTGCCACGAGGGATCATGGATTTCATCCACCTTGTCTGAATGGAGCAATTCATAATCGTTGGTCACCTCTGCGGGGCACCAGAACACGAATTTCACATTGGTTTGGTCTTGCAAATGATAATAGTGCCATACCTGATAAGGATAGGTAGCCGGGTCGAAGGGGGCGTCTTTGATGTCATTGGGCGGACCGTATTGCAAGTACACACGTCCACGGTCTGTACGGTAGCCCCTTACCAGTTTGCTACCAAAAGTTTTCTGCACAAAATCCACTTTCTTTTGATATTCAAGCCAAGCTCCTTCCGGGTCGTTCGGATTTCGTGTTAGCCAGAAAGAATAGAAGAACTTCTGCAGCATGTCAAAATCCACTTTTTTCAAACGTTTGTCGAAGAAATCACGTTCCATACTGGTAGCAATGGGATACAGACTTGCGACATAATCCTCCAGTTGTTTTCTATCGGTAATAGCTGACACAAAGCTATTTTCAATATGCACATCATTGTAAGTCTCTAATTTCAGTGACATTCCGGGATTGCTACGCTGGAAGAAACAGCGATTCACACAATACACAGCGGAATCCTTATCCATGATCTCCGTCACCAGATTATAATTGCCCGAAGGCAGCTGATAGATATTAAAACGACTGAAAACCAAAGCAACGGGAGCGGTTTTGACATTCAGCACCTGAATGGACTGCGGAGTTGCCAGACGATGATTTTCAAGAAATTCTATATAGCATTTAGCTAAGAACTGTTGGTTCTTGCCAATAATTTTTTCAGTGTTATACACCTCCATCACGAAAGGCAAATTATAGAGATTCTCACCCGCATAATTATAGAACAGCGGGGTCATCGAAAAGCCGTATTTCGCATAAAGGTCTCCCGGTTCAGCAGCTCTCACATCGCTCAACAAGTCATAGAGTCTTTCGGAAAATGAACCGAGATGTAGTCAATATAATTGATACTGGTAGTATCACCATGTAAATCTTTGAAAGTGAATGACAAATAATAGTCGCCATTATCCACTGGCAGGTTCTGGATATCCCCAAAATCGGGACGACCAGCCACCACCGAGTCGGCAAAAGTCTCACTTCCCAAGATATAGCGCAGATTTTTCACTACTTTATTATCCTGAATAACATCTACATTAATCAGAACTTCAGCCTCATAACGTTGTTCTGCATTCAACGCGTATGCAACCGTATTACCCCCCACACGGAAGGTAAATTCAATATAGGGCTGAATCTTGTCGGTACAATAGGCCTTATGATTCAGCATAATCTTCATGCCCTGCCCCATGGAAGAGGCAGTGGCACAAAGAATAAGCATAAAGACAAATAATTTCTTCATTATTTTAATGAATGATTATTGGTTGTGAATTAGTCACCCAAGGTTGCTACCATAACAGCCTTGATAGTGTGCATACGGTTTTCCGCCTCGTCGAAAACAATACTGTTCTTGGATTCGAACACATCTTCAGTCACTTCGATGCCGTCCAAACCGAACTGTTCGTGAACATCACGTCCAACCTTGGTTTCGAGGTTATGGTATGCGGGCAGGCAGTGCATGAATTTGCAATTCGGATTGCCAGTCATTTCCATGAGTTTCTTGTTCACCTGATAAGGCATCAGCATATCGATTCTCTCTTTCCAAACTTCCACAGGTTCGCCCATTGATACCCAAACATCGGTATAGATGAAGTCGCAACCTTTCACGCCCTTCTTCACATCGTCGGTAACGGTAACGGTAGCACCGGTTTCCTTGGCGATAGCCTTGCAGGTATCGACCAGTTTCTTGTTGGGTTGCAGTTTTTTGGGAGCCACGATACGGACATCCATACCCATCTTGGCACCCCCCACCATCAGAGAGTTACCCATGTTGAAGCGGGCATCGCCACAGTAAGCGAAAGTCACTTTGTTGAGGGGTTTGTCGATATGTTCCTGCATTGTCAGGAAATCAGCCAACACCTGAGTTGGGTGGAATTCGTTGGTCAGACCGTTCCATACGGGAACACCGGCGTATTTGCCCAGTTCTTCCACGATATCCTGGCCAAAACCACGATATTCGATACCATCATACATACGGCCTAATACGCGGGCAGTATCCTTCATAGATTCCTTGATACCGATCTGTGAGCCAGTGGGGCCAAGATAAGTTACATGAGCACCCTGATCTTTGGCAGCCACTTCAAAAGCGCAGCGGGTACGGGTGGAAGTCTTCTCAAAAATAAGAGCAATATTCTTACCTGTCAAATGCGGCTGTTCTGTGCCAGCATATTTAGCGGTTTTAAGGTCAGCAGCCAATTTCAAAAAGAATTTAATCTCTTCTGGAGTAAAATCCAACAATTTCAGGAAGTTTCTGTTTCTTAAGTTGAAAGCCATAATTTTTAAGTTTTTAAAGGTTTAAATATAAATATTAAAGTTTACTTTTATCCAAAATAAGCGGTCGCAAAGATACAAAAAAATAATTAGCAAATGAGCAATTTTGCAAATTAGTTAATGAGACAATTAGACAATGTGCTAATGTGCTAATGTGCCAATGTGCCAATTATATTTGCAAATGTGATAATTAGTTAATGTGATTATGTGGCAATACGTGTTTTCGTGGAAATGTGGAGACGTGGAAACGTGGAAGCGGGAAGACAAGTTTCGTCTATACGAATGCACGCAGTGCATGACTTAACGACTTGACGTATAAACAAAATATTTTTTTCACAAAGGTATTTCGTATTGATTTTTTTTGTATTTTTGCACCCGCTTTTCAGCGATGGGGCGTTAGCTCAGTTGGCTAGAGCGTTTGACTGGCAGTCAAGAGGTCGTGAGTTCGATTCTCATACGCTCCACAAAAGACACCTGCAAATTTTCGCAGGTGTTTTTCTTTTAAATCTTCACAAGCGGAGCAAAACCGAATTGAAAGTTTGACCGAAAAAAATTCCAACAAACGGATTCCAGTCTGAAATATTGGGTTGTGTATGTCAAGAATTTCATGTATTTTTGCCGACTAATTTTTTGAACAAGATATTAACAATGGATGGCGAACTCTTAAAACAATTTTTCATCAGCATCTTCTCTTTTGATGAACGCTATCCGCTGTTATTCACACAGTTTAACTTCTGGGCGTTTTTCGCCGTCGTTTTTGCGGGCTTCTGCCTGATGAAGAACAAAAGGTTGCTACGCAACACCTATCTGTTCTTCATGAGTGTGCTTTTCTACTACAAAACCTCCGGACTTTTTGTCTTGATTTTGATTTTCTCCACCATTTTCGGTTTTTTTGTCGGCAAAGGCCTTGACCGCTCCCAGAAAACGCCCTATCGCAAGTTCCTGCTAACCATAGGTGTAGTGGTCAACCTCGCCATACTTTTCTATTTCAAATACGCATATTTCTTTACAGATGTCTATAACTCCTTATTTCATAGCAAGATAGAAATTGTTAACTATTTGGCCAAATGGGCTAATGAGTGGAGTGGCACCAACCGTTTCGATGCAGGCAAGATTCTGCTTCCAGTGGGCATTTCTTTTTATACCTTCCAGAATATCAGTTATTTAGTTGATGTCTATAGAAGAAAAGTGGCCTCGGTAAGGAATATCCTGGACTTTGGTTTTTACACCAGCTTCTTCCCGCAACTGGTCGCTGGCCCCATCATCCGTGCCAATCAGTTCATTCCGCAGCTGTACAAGCCTTTCTTTCTGTCACGCAGGCAGTTTGGCATTGCCGTTTTCTGGATTCTCAACGGTTTGCTGAAGAAAATCATCCTCAGCGACTATCTGGCCGTGAACTTTGTGGACCGTGTATTCAACAATCCCACCATGTTCACGGGCTTCGAGAACCTAATGGCATTGTTCACATACTCTTTGCAGGTTTATGCAGACTTCTCAGGCTACACCGACATTGCCATCGGGGTGGCTATGCTAATGGGCTTCTACCTGCCCATAAACTTCAACTCGCCTTACAAGGCACAGAACCCAGGCGAGTTCTGGAAACGCTGGCACATCTCGCTTTCCACTTGGCTGAAAGACTACCTTTACATTCCCTTGGGTGGCAACCGCAAGGGCAAAGTACGAACCCAAATCAACCTAATGCTCACCATGTTGCTGGGCGGTTTATGGCATGGTGCCAGCTGGAATTTCGTCATCTGGGGCGGCCTGAATGGTGTAGGCATACTCCTGTACAAACTATGGCGCAACCTCACCTGGCTGAAGAAAGTACTGATGTGCTTCATCCCCTTCATGGCATTCGCCATAGTGGATTATCTGTATCCCCTGCCGGTATTCAACATTGCGGTTATCTGGACCGGCATAATTTTCTTCGGAACATTGATCAGTGCCATATATAACGCCTTCCGTCGGGGCAAACCCATCAAATGGCTGAGTCGTACTTGGGCCATTTTCCTGACCTTCGTCTTCATCACCTTCACCCGACTCTTTTTCCGTTCCGGTTCCAATCTCGACCCTGCCGAAGCTAACGAGGTGGCATGGAACACCGCCAAAAACATGGTAGGACAAATTGGCAGTGCTTGGCGTGTTGACTTGATACCCAAGATGATCTACGAATACCGCTTTGTATTCCTGCTCTTTGTCGCCGGTATGATTATCCACTGGCTGCCAAGCCGCTGGAAACGCTGGTACCGCCTCAACTTCGCCCTGATGCCAATTTGGCTGATGGTAATCGTGGTATGTATCTGTGTGTTCATCATTTACCAGTTCATCACGGCGGACTTGCAACCGTTCATCTACTTCCAATTCTAATGTGCTAATTATCAATGTGCTAATGTGCCAATTGAATTAGCAAATTAGTTAATTAGCAAATGTGCAAATGAAACTGAAAAAACAATAACTATTAACTATTAACTATTAACTAACCTCTAATCACTAACCCCTGACTCCTGACCCCTGACTCCTGACTCCTGACCGCTAGCACCTGACACCTGACCACTGACCACTAATCACTGACCACTGAAACCTAAACATGGACAAGCAAAACGAAGCATTAGAACATGGCAACGTAAAGCAACTGTTATGGCAGTATGCTCTGCCAGCGATTATCGCCACCACTGCCACTTCGTTTTATAATATCATCGACCGTATTTTCATTGGCCAGGGAGTAGGCCCCTTAGCCATTTCGGGCTTAGCACTCACCTTCCCCATTATGAATTTGGGAACAGCCTTAGGCACATTGGTCGGGGCGGGCTCTTCTGCCATTATTTCCATCCGTATGGGCGAGAAACGCCAGGAGGAAGCCATACATACTTTAGGCAACGCTTTTGTTCTCAACACGATTATTGGCATTTTATTCTCCGTATTCGCACTTATTTTTCTCGATCCGTTGCTTTATCTTTTCGGCGCAAGCGACGCTACCCTGCCCTACGCCCGCGACTTTATGCGTATCATCCTGCTGGGTAATGTCATCACCCATCTTTTCTTTGGCCTGAACAATATCATAAGAGCTTCCGGATATCCCACCAAAGCGATGATTTCACTGCTATTAACCATAGGTGTCAACATCATACTGGCGCCTTTGTTTATTTTCGCCTTCCATTGGGGCATCAAAGGAGCAGCGACTGCCACCATCATTTCGCAAAGCGTGGGGCTGGTGTGGGTAGTATCGCATTTTCTCAGCAAAAAGCCCTACGTTCACTTTACGAAGAACTGTTTCCGACTGTCATGGCAGATTATCGGAAGCGTATTCTCTATCGGAGTAGCACCTTTTCTCATCCATTGTTGTTCTTGTTTGATAGCCATTCTGATGAACTGGCAATTAGGACATTATGGCGGGGATATGGCCATCGGCGCCTTCGGTATCATCAACAGCATCATCAGCCTGCTGATTATGGTCATGTTCGGCTTCACGCAGGGTATGCAACCGATTGTGGGTTATAATTGGGGGGCGAGACAGCCCGACCGTGCCATTGAGGCATTCAAGCTCACCATATACTACGCCACAGCGGTTGCAGTTATCGGATTCATCGCGGCAGAAATATTTCCACGTTTTATCGCCCGTTGGTTCACCACCGACAGCGAATTGACAAACATTACCGCCAAAGGATTGAGAATCTACGTTTTATGTTTGGCAGTTGTAGGTTTTCAAGTGGTTACCACCAACTTCTTCCAATCCATCGGAAAGGCTGGCATTTCCATTTTCCTTTCGCTGACACGGCAAATGTTGTTTCTCACACCGCTATTGCTTATATTGCCTCCCCTTTTCGGTCTGGAAGGAGTCTGGTTTGCCACCCCAACTGCAGACCTAATTTCTGCCCTTGTCACCGCCGGAGTATTATGGTATTATTGGAAGAGGCAATTACAGATCCCGGACACAACGAACTGAAAAACTGTCAGTCTTTGCCGCCCAACCTCTTTTAACTCCCGCAGAATTATGTGTGATTCTTCGAGCCCAAGCTGTGTTTACAGTAAGTCCACCTTCTGTCGTAGTCCAAAAAAATGCAAATTTCCCCTCATTGCTCGAAAATTCAAACATTCCAAAAAGATGATTGTCACAACTGTATTCGCTTGCTGGAAGTGCTGAGAATCCTGTTATATTTCTATTGACAGATGCGTAATCACCTGGGGAATCTTCGACCGCAGAGCCATCCCAAGAACCCGAAAAGCCACCTGCAAGTTTTCCTCCATGATTTCCCCTGTCTCCAACGGTATTCAATTCGACATCGCTTGTCAAGACAGCCTCCATCTCATTCCATTCTGCATCGCTAGGAACATGCCAACCATTCGGACAAATGCCCTGGACATAACTCGGAACAGTATTGCTTGATGAGGCTCCGTGCATTACCGCCGCCCAATTGTAAATATAACCATAACCTGAAGACAACCAACTTGGATCATTGAATGGCGGATAACGATGAGGTATGACGAACTGGCATGTTTCGTCGCCCAATCCAATACTTGTTCCATCCGCAAAATGTGTTGTACGAAGATTTTCTTTCATCCAGCACTGGTTGCCAATCTGAACCGCTTCATAAATATTGCCATCATAATCCACCACCGTGGAACCTCCTGTACATGGCACCCCCACATTAGCCGTACGCACCGAGACTTCTTCACCATAAACTGTACCATGCGGATTGGTGGCATACGCCCGTATATAGTATGTTGTAGAAGGATTCAAGCCAGTGATATAACTGGTAAAATTACCCACACCACTTCCATCCGTAGTATGATTATCAGCCAAAGTCGGATTATGTGAGGTACTCCAACACACACCCCGAGCGGAGACCAAATTACCAATAGCAATGACATTCCCTCCACAATCAACAGACTCATCGGTGAAACCACTCACAGGACTTGTGGAGACTTGCGGTAATGAATCGCAAATACAGCGAACAGAAAAGCCATATTTCTTATCATTACCGTATCTGGTCACATGAGCATCGTCATAATTCAAAATCCGAAGATATGTATATACTGCGTTGCATTCTGTCGCTCCCCAAAAGAAGGCCTTGTCGCCAAAATCAATTTGTCCGCCTCCGTAACCGCAATGGCCTGCGGGAAGAGCTGAAAATCCCGTGGCGTTATTGGCAGACTGATTACCTCCTACAACATTATTATTGGAATAAGAAGTCCAGCCGTATGTATAGGCCAATGACTTGGCAATACACGTCGCACACGACCACTGATAATCACTACGGCTGCTCACATAATCAACCAACTGTTGCCATTCCACATCGCTGGGCACATGCCAACCTTTGGGGCAGATTCCTTGAACTCCACTGGGATTGGTATTACTTGAAGAGCTACCATGCATCAATGCGGCCCAGTTGTACAAATATCCGTATGAATTCACAGCACCCGCATTATTATTGGGATAATACATATATGGTACCTCCAAGCTTAAATTATTATTACCCAAATAAATCGTATCGCCATTTGCATATCGTGTGGTACGAAGATTTTGTTTCATCCAGCACTGCTTTCCAATCCGTACAGTATTGTATGTATTTCCATCATAGTCCGTTACGACAGGCATACCTATACAAGGACGGGCATCCTTACAATCCTCTCCTGTCGGAAGACGGAACTTAATGGTCTGATAAATCATCTCCTGTCTTTGTGAAATATGCGAACTTTCCACGTCATTGCCATCAACAACAGCATAACAATAATATTCCAACCAATCCATTGAATGATAGGCTTGAGTACAATCCCCTTTGGAAGAATTTTCAACTTTATCCGCTTGAATATTTTCTTCTTTGTAATCCGAAATCTCTATGGTGTTAACACCTCCGTCCCCTTGATTAATCATCTTGATAGAAGATTTCTGTCCATTTACTTGTGCAGTCAGAAAATACAAACCTGCTGTGGACAGACAAATATGCAATTGATAATTGCCCGGCTGTGACAAAATATCTTTCGACATCACCATACGACCAACAACATCTGTCACTTCTACCGTAACATATCCCGACTCCATCACCCGCAAACTTACTGATGTCTTATTCTTAAAGGGATTAGGATTATTTTGCGATAACGCTATTAACGATTTATTTCCAGTTTCCATATAATGGTTAATAGCAGCGCCCTCGCCTTCGTACAATCTCAGTACCGTATCCGGCCAATACATCACTTCCTGCCAGCCTCGGGTAAGATTGTTTATTACAATACGATCCATTTGTACATAATGACCGCAGGTATCTTCACATGTAAAAGTGACAATTTTACTCTGTGCAAAAAGCACTATGGATATTTTCAATAGCAGAAATAGCAGAAAAAACTTTTTCATAATTCTAAACTAATTATGATTGATACACAAATAATTTTTGCAAAATTACATTATTTTATCAAGATTATTGTGTATTTTTGTTTTTTATTTTCAATAAAAGAATATGACAAAAACAAATCAACGGCACAAGCTTTTACGCAAACTCATCGGGACAGGCTTTGTCTGTGTATTATTGTGCGCGATTTTTGTTGTGTGCTGCAATATCACCGTCAAAAACAGTGCAAAAGGACTGCTCTATGACGACGTACAAACCATCCCTGCCCGCAAAGTGGGTTTGTTGTTAGGCACCTCGCCCTATACAGCAAAAGGCATTGTAAACCAATATTATAACAACCGTATTGACGCAGCAGCAGAGCTTTATTTCGCCCACAAAATCTCATACATTCTGATTAGCGGAGACAACCATCGTCACGGATACAATGAACCTGAAGAAATGCGTCAGTCGCTGATAGCCCAAGGGGTTCCCGACTCGGTAATATTCCTCGATTATGCCGGCTTCCGCACCTACGACTCGATGGTACGGGCGAAAAAAGTATTCGGTGAGGATTCCATCACGGTAATCTCGCAACACTGGCACAACGAGAGAGCCCTCTATATTGCTCAGCACCATCAACTTGAAGCCATAGCTTTCAATGCCAAGGAAGTGTATTATCGCAAAGCATACATGAAAAACCATGCCCGTGAAGCAGCTGCCAAGGTCAAAGCTGTTTTAGATGTGATAACTCACAAAAAGCCCCACTTCCTAGGCGAGCCCATGCCTATTCCCGGCTCGCAAGATACTAACTTTAAGGATAGCATCAGGGCATATACACACCCCTCTGTAAATACATAAACCAATAATCACTACCCCGGCCTTCGGCCATCAACTCTAACTTTCAGTTTTCAACTTTCAACTTTCAACTTATGAAAATCCCCCACACCTTCACTATCGTCTTCTCCATCATTGTTTTATGCGCTGTGATGACCTGGCTTATTCCGGGCGGCGAGTTTGAGCGTCAAACCGTCACCGTGGATGGCAGCGAGCGCAACGTGGTGGTCTCCGACTCCTACCACAATGTTGACAACCAGCCCCAAACATGGCAGATTTTCACCGCCTTTTTCAAGGGCTTCGAGCGCACCGCCAATATCATCGTTTTTATTCTGATGATTGGTGGTGGCTTTTGGATCATGAACGAGACCAATGCTATCAATGTGGGAATATTCTCCTTTCTGAAAAAGACACAAAAATTACAGCAAAACAAAATCCTTGGTAAATTAGGGGTCAACAACCTTATCATGATACTTATCATATTGATGTTCAGTCTTTTCGGCTCCGTCTTCGGCATGAGTGAGGAGACCATTGCTTTCATTGTCATCTTTGTACCCTTAGCCATTTCCATGGGCTACGACTCCATCACTGGCGTGCTGATGTGCTATGTGGCCGCCCATGTAGGTTTTGCAGGTGCCATGCTCAATCCCTTCACCATTGGCATTGCCCAGGGACTGTCAGGCTTGGCACCCTTCTCAGGCATTGAGTACCGCTTTATTTGCTGGTGCGTCTTTACCCTCATTGCCATAGTTTTCACACTGCTATATGCCGCCTATATCAAGAAAAATCCTACCAAGTCCATCACCTACGAAATTGATGCGTTTTGGCGTGACAAGCAGGTGGAGGACACCGACATTGAGAGCCGTCCCTCTACCCTCGCCACCTGGATTGTATATGCCCTCATTGGTGCGGTAATGGTATATTGCGCCATCCGTTTCCCCCGCACCGACATCAGCATTGGCAATGGGCAGTATAACATTGTGTTGTGGCCCATTATTGCCGGCACCTACCTGCTCATTGGTTTCCTCGGTGCATGGAAATCCGTGCACAACTTCATCCTCACCATCCTGCTTTACACCATTATCTGCTTGGTTACAGGCGTGTTAGGCTACGGCTGGTATGTGATGGAGATTGCAGGATTGTTCTTCGCCATGGGAATTGCGACAGGTGCGGCTTTCAGTTTGAAATTTGACAAAATTATCCGACTTTTTCTCGATGGATGTAAGGACATTATGGTGGCCGCTTTAGTAGTCGGTATGGCTGGTGGCATCATCATTATTCTGGAAGACGGCAAAATCATCGACACCATCCTGCATGGTATTTCGCAAGCCATGACAGATACCGGCAAAGAAGGTGCTGTAGGGGCCATGTACGCCATCCAGACGGTGCTCAACATCTTCATCCCGTCGGGTTCAGCCAAAGCAGCCTTGACCATCCCCATGATGGCAGAGTTCTCTGATATTATCGGTGTTTCGCGCCAGTTGACAGTGCTCGCCTTCCAATTCGGCGACGGCATTACCAACATGATTACACCAACTTCCGGTGTGCTGATTGGCGTATTAGGTGTGGCACGAATCCCCTACGCCAAATGGGTGAAATTCATCTGGCCATTCATTATTGGACTGATTATCATCGGCTTCCTGCTACTGCTTCCGCCGCTGTTCATGCACTTCAACGGATTCTAATATAGGTAGAAGGTGGGAGGTAGAAGTGATCAGGGGCCAGGGGTCAGTGATCAGGGATCAGTGATTAGTAGTTAGTGGTTAGGGTATAGAAATTAGAATTAACAATTAACGATTAATAATTGATGGTCAACTATTAATCGTTAACTTAAATAATTTGCACATTTACTAATTAACTAATTTGCTAATTCAATTGGCACATTAGCACATTGATAATTAGCATATTAACTATTAACTGTTAATTCTTCATCCTGTTCACCGCTTCGCTGACGGGGATTTTGGTTTCACCGTCAAAGGCGATGATAAAGGCATCGGGGAAGTAGGTTTTAACGCTTTGTAAGAGGGTTTGTGCTTCTTCCAAAGTGGTAGTGTTGCCACAGGTATATTTCCAGAACTTTCCTTCATGGAACTTACGTACATCTTTTACTTTACTGAAACGACTGTCCGTGATAGCAATATTTTCGGGAGTAGCGGCAATTTGCACACGGAAGCGAATGCGGGGTTGTGGTTTTGCCGCCTCGTTTTCAGTTTTAGCGGTTTCTGTGGTGTTGATTTTTTGGGGTTCTGGAGAAACCGCCTCCTTCTCTTTGGTTGAGTTTTTCTCTATATTCACAAAAGTTTTTGGAGCATCCTCTACCTTTGCCGTGGTGGGTTCAGGAGCCACAGCGTCATCAACTTTTGGTTTGGCTTGTGCATTTTCTGTTGCGACTTTATCATTTTCCACAGACTTGGATTGTGAAGGTTCTGAAGCCACGGCATCATCAACCACAGCCTTTTTCTGGGATGGATCGGGAGCCACGTCTGTGTCAACGGTATTATTGTCAGCAGCTACCACATCTTTGGTTTCCGTAATTTTCGGCAGCGGCAAGGTTTTTCTGTTACCGCCATCCAATGCATTTCTATATTCCACAAAAGCGTTGTAGATAGACACTGCCATAATATCCTGCGAAGTAGGTTTAATCATGTATTCCTCTTCCGTAGCATTACTCAAGAAACCCAACTCTACCAAGATACTAGGCATGGCCACCTTATACAACACCCAGAAACCGGCCTGTTTAACCGTTCTGTCTATCATATGAGTATTACGCACCAAATTCTTCTGCACCTTGTCGGCCAGCATAATGGAATGGCTCATATAAGCCGATGTATGCAACGAGAAAATCACATTGGCTTCCGGTGAATTCGGATTAAAGCCCTCATAATTGTTCTCAAAATTCTTTTCTTTCAAGATAGCCGCATTTTCCTTTTTGGCCACTTCCATATTGGCATCCGATTTTGCCAAACCCATCACCCAAGTCTCGACACCATGCGCGCTTCTGTTTTCCGCCGCATTACAATGCAAAGAGATAAACAAATCGGCATGATTGTTATTGGCGATGACCGCACGTTTATACACCTCAACAAACACATCGGTCTTTCGGGTATAAATCACCTGCACATCATCAAAGTTATCGCTGATCAGCTTGCCCAATTTCAACGCAACATTCAGTGTCACATTCTTTTCCATCGATTTCCTTCCCTTGCAACCCGGGTCTTCACCCCCATGACCAGCATCTATAACCAGCTTAAATTTCTTTTCTTGTGTCTGTCCAAAAGATACAGCGTTAAAAAAAGTTAAGCATAAAAGCAATAAAAACCATTTTTTTATGTTCATAACTCAAAATATTTGACTATTTTTGTACATTTTTAAAAAGCAAATATATATAATAAGACTAAACGAAACAGGAATTGTATAAAAAATTATACACAATCAATTTTTCATATTTGTTATGCTGTAGCATTATGCTAATAATCAGCATAATAAGCAATTGTGTATATGCACAGACCGTAAATGGCGGAGGCGATTCGCTTCGTATCAGTTTGAAATCAGATACAATTTCTCAACAATTGACTTATACCGTAAGCGACACCATTTCTACCGACAGTTTATCCACCGACAGTCTTCCTTCCGGTAAAAAAATCTCCAAAAACGGATTGGAACATACCGTCACATACGATGCCAAGGACTCCATCCACTTCAGCATCAAGAACAAGGTAGCCTATCTATTTAACGAGGCATACGTGCTATATGAAGACATGAGCTTGTATGCTTATTACATAGAAATCGACTTTGCCAACAACGAGTTATATGCCAGTGGAGCCCTTGACGAAAACGGGAAAGTCATTGGCAGTCCTGTGCTGAAGCAAGGCGACGGTGTCTTCAGGGCGCAGGAAATCAAGTACAATTTCGAGACCAAGAAAGGTAAAATCACGCATGTGATTACCGAGGAGGGGGAAGGGTACATTCACGGAGAGCAGATCAAGAAACTGGAAGACAACACCACATACATCAAGAAGGGCAAATACACCACCTGCGAGCTGGATCATCCGCACTTTGAAATTTCCTTCACCAAAGCGAAGGTTTTGCCTAATGACAAGATTATCATGGGTCCAGCATACGTCAGTTTTGCAGATATACCCACCCCCCTAGCTATTCCTTTCGGTTATTTTCCCTTGGAGAAAGGACGTCATTCAGGCTTGGTCATGCCCACCTTCGGCGAGACGCAGAGTTTAGGCTTTTACTTGCAGAACATCG
>CADCNH010000017.1:0-48525 GCA_902802755.1 uncultured Bacteroidota bacterium
CGGCAATAAATGATATTTGACTTTGTGGAATTTGATTAGTGAATAAAAAATAACACTATTCTATTGTTAACATATTGTGTTTCAATAATTGAACAGGAAATTTTAGTAAAAGGCATTATGAATATTCAAAAGAAAAATGACGACTTGCCCGTCGTATATGATTCGGCAAGCATTACAAAGCGTAAATCGTGGGGAAATGGTGAGATTATAGTGGCTGAAACAGGAATCCATGAGAAAACAAATATTCCGGAGTATTTCCGTACCAGCAATTATGCTATACTTTTCATCACACAAGGCACTCTGAATGGGCGTTTTAACATGGTTGATATAGAGTTGAAAGCGCCAGCGGCTGTGTATATTTTTAACGATCATGTGCTGCATTATAATAGCAGTACCCAGGATTTGAAGGTTCGTCTGATTTCTTTTTCGTCTGTCATTGCTGATGAATTGTCGCTTTCGCTGCCGTACGACAAAATGTACTTGGCATACGTTCGTCCTGCCGCACAGCTTGACGAATTAAGCATGCGGACTTGTTTGCATTACCTTGACCTTTTTGAAGATTTGATGCAGATGGATTCTCCTAACAGGCGCACGACCCTCATACAACTCATCCGTTCTCTCGTGTCTTTTCTCTTTGATTTTTATACGGGTAGCATCTCCTTGCAGAAACCCGTTTCCCGTTCAGAGGAGTTGGCGGGACTTTTTCTTTCGCTGGTTGATATGTACTGTCATGAACATCATCATATCAAATGGTACGCTGATAAACTACATTATACGCCCATATATTTATCCAATGTGGTGAACTTTTTTCCGCCGTGCAGTGGGGGTGAGCCCTAGGGCGTTCAGAGAAGGGAAATGATTAATTATCTCTGTGAGACAATGTTTTTTTCTGTGATTTTTCGCTTGATCGAAAAGTCACCAAAAGATCAAGCCGACTTCTTTTCTCCTACTTTTTCGCTTAATCGAAAAGTAGGCAAAAGATCAAGCTGACGGTAAGTGCAGCCGCACGTGCCCGTTTCCCCTAACCGTCAGCTAGGCCAGCGCACGCATCGTCAAGGCTTAAATTATCTTATCTTATGTTGGCCTTGTACCCGCACGCATTGTCAATGGACCGATGTTGCCATGAGTTTACCATAGCCATTGTTTGCAGGCTGAAGGCCTGCTGGCTGTCAGTTCTGGGCAACGCCCTGGGGAAGAAGTACCGCCACCGAATCCCGTCAGGGATTCCATGTCGATAGATATGTGCATTATGTTTAATTTTGGTCGCGGCGCAGGTTGCGTTTGCACCGAAGCGATAAATGTCCCGCCGCGAAAGTTAAATGCGAAAGCAGAGGAAATAATTATTATTTAGATGGAATTTATTTCGTCCGTTTTTAATCCAAAGATTTTATGTACCTTTGCAGGATAAAATAATATTGCTCGTTTCTCTTTGTTCGAACAAGTAACGAGTTTAATTCAAATTTGATAGTAGAATATGTTGTCTTCAAATTCAGATTACGATATCGCCCGAAATCTTTGGGATTCTTTTTGCGATGAAGTAAAATACCAACATCGATTCTTTCCGTCGCATCTGATTCTCGATGGAATTAATACGATTGCAAAGAAAAATGAGATGACTATAAAACCTGGTTCGCTTTATTATCGTGCAAGAATTATAGATGATAATGCTTATAATGAGCACATGCTCACAAAATGTTTTGGACGAAACTCAACGGAAGAAGATCAGAAATGGTATAGAAATAAAGCCAATAAATTTAGGGGATTAAGTAAAGAAGGTTCTTATGTTCCGCCAAATCCGGCATTGATAAGAGATGGGCGTTCAAACCCTAAGTTTATTCGATATTTGTATATGTCTGAAAGTCCAACAACAGCAGTGTTTGAAGTTCGTCCCATTTTGTTTAGTTCGGTTAATGTATCTGGAATTGAGGTGAAAGAACCATTGAGAATCACGAATTTGGCGGTAGATATAGATTGGGTTAATAAAAAGGAAAGGACTGTGGATGAATGGTTGTTATGCTTTTTGCAATCGTCATTTTCATCACCGACAAATAATCCGGATGACTATATACCATCTCAAATTATTGCTGAGTATTGTAGGCACATAGGATTCGATGGCATTAGGTATAGCAGTTCATTACATAGAGGTGGATATAATTTGACTATTTTTGATGTCTCCAAGTGTGAAGCTGTGTGTTCCACTGACCTTAGATTAGAAAATATGAAGATAAGTCTAAGGCCGGCTTTTGGTGCAGAAAATATTGATGGACAGTTTGAATACATTGTGGATAATATTCCTATGAAGTTTGATAAGAATAGTGGTCTATTAGTGGAAGTATAGCCAACATTTGTACTATCACTCACATATGGTGTGCTTTCTATACATTGCAGTGTTTTACACCTTGTGGGACTTTTTTTTGGATGAGGTGATGAGTGATAGTAGTTATTCAAAATAAATATGTATTTTTGCAAAACAAATTGAAAGTAAATATATGTTGACGTATATAAAAATAAACGGTTTTAAGTCATTTCAAGATTTTGAGATGACTTTCACTCCCCTGACAATTATTGCCGGGACAAATGCGGCCGGGAAAAGCAATTTGTTTGATGCATTGCGTCTTTTGTCCAGACTTTCAGAAGTTGATAAGATCCATACCGCTTTTCGTGAGGAACAAAGAGGTGACATGCATGAGCTTTTTACCCAATATGATAATGATGAATGTGCATCTACTATGGAGTTTGTTGTTGAAATGCTGGTTAACAAAGAGATTACGGATGCATGGGGCGCAACCGCTACTTTAAAATACACAAGGCTGCGTTATGAGTTGAAAATCAAGCATTTCATCAATGATAACGGTTTGGAGGATTTAGAAGTTGTACATGAATATCTGAGTACTATAAAACATAACGATGATCATTGGATAAAGCTCATTCCGCACAAACAAATGGAACTTTGGCGGCCTAAAGTTGTGACAGGCAAGCGCGGTGTTCCCTATATTGAAACGAAAGTCGAAAACGGCATTCCTGTTGTTTATATTCCACAAGACGGGACTCATGGTAACAAACGTACCATTAATCTTCTGCATGCAAAGAAAACGATATTGAGCAGTTTTGATTCCGTAGATTTCCGGCACATACTCGCCGCAAAAGAGGAAATGAGGAGTTGGCAATTCCTTCAACTGAATCCTGAAGACTTAAGGCAACCCACGAGTAAGAAAGACGGGGAGGACACCATTTCTTTCTCTGGGAAAAATTTAGCTGCAGCTCTTTATCGAATCAAACAAAAAGATCCATACTCTTTGGTGGAAATTTCAAGAAAACTGAGCAGTTTTATCCCGAATTACACTGAAGTTGAAGTGAAAGATGATGTTGAGAACAAGCAATATGTTATCTATCTAAAAGGAGAAGATGGTAAAGAATATTCTTCAAGAGTTCTTTCGGAAGGGACACTTCGGATGCTCGCATTGTGTATCTTGGAACAAGATGACAAACACACAGGTCTTTTGTGTTTTGAAGAGCCGGAAAACGGCATTCATCCGTTTCGAATCAAAACAATGGTTGACCTGTTGAAAGATTTGTCAACAGATTTCGCAGATTCGAAAATGCCTTTAAGACAAGTCATTGTCAACACGCATTCCCCGTTGCTTGTCAATATCATTCATAAGCACTGGGTGAAAGACCTCAATGTTTCGCTTCACTTTGCTGAAATGCGGACCAGAATACAGGAGATAAACGGGAAAAAACAGAAAACAAAGTTCACGACCATTCTTCCGGTGGCAAAAGACGGTCAACTGTCGTTGCCTATCTCTGAACAGGACAAAAAGGTCTCCATCCTTACCGTAAACGAATATCTAACCTCATTAAACGGAGAATAATCATGGCGGCGAGACAGGTTTTTGTTGGATTCACGACAGAAGGAAGTACTGATGTTCGTTTCTTGAGGAAGATCATAGAAAGGTCTTTTGAGGAAATAGCGTACGAGTGTCAGGGAGATGTGGAGCCCGTTGTTTGGTCATTGGATGTTGACAAGAAAGACCTTTCTTATAGTGAATACGCATTGAAAGCTGCACAACAAGGGGTTGATGAGATAGGGATGATGATTCTTTGCATACATTCAGATGCTGATGACGCTACAAATCAAAATGTACTTGAAAATAAAATTGCACCGGCACTGGAGCTAATCAATGCCCAAAGCGATGACTCCACGTGTAAAATACTAGTCCCAGCGATCCCGGTTCAAATGATGGAATCATGGATGTTGGCAGATAAAGACTTGTTAAAGAACGAGATTGGGACTACAAAAACAGATAATGAACTCGGAATTAACCGCTCTCCCGAATCCATCACAGACCCTAAGACTGTAATTGAAGAAGCCATTAGAATAGCACGACAAGAAAAAACAAGACGTAGAAGAAAAGAGTTGAGAATTAGTGACCTGTATCTTCCAGTTGGACAAAAAGTGTCGATTGACAAACTGAAAGAACTCCCTTCATACAGACGGTTTCAAGAAGATATCAGACAAGCCTATCGGGAATTGCATTTAATGAAATAATCGTCTTCGATTGCCAAACCCGCACCTACCTCCACGACAAATCGACGGGGCCGTACCTTTATGGGGATTTGTATGTGGCGGATGAGTTTATGAGGGAGAAGGGGGATGGGGTGTAGAGAAATTTGCAAGTGAGTTGATGAAAAATGTCATATTTTCTGTTCATACTTATTGGATTTACAAAGAAAATCAAAAAATTGAAATATGAGTATCTATGTATATATTCTTATTTTTCTAGGAGTTATTGCATTAGGCTGGGTAATAGTTTTTATATTCGATTATCTTTTGTATAAAGGCGTTTTGCAACTTATCGTAAGAAAGTCAAAGCAAAATCTTGACACGAATAAATTAAAAGAAATTTTCCAAAAAATAATGGAGAGCCACAGACAAAAATGGGCTTTCCAAACCTATCTAGGTGCGGTAACCACCATCATTAGCATAGGAGGATGGATACCTTTTTTGAGGGCAGATTTATTTGTGGTCAATGAAAACGGGATCATAGACCTAAAACTGCTTGCAGATAATAGCATACCGTATCCTGTTTTGATAGCAGCAATGGTTTTAGTAACGCTTGGATACTTTACATATCTTTATTTCTCGAATAAAAAATACCGAAGTGACATTCTCAAATCTGCTGCTAGATTAATTAATGAACAGTTTCTGTTTGTTCCGACTCAAGATTGGTTTAAAACCAAGTCGGAGCTTCATATTAAGAATCTCGGGAAGAAAATAGACTTGAGTATTAATTTTAAGTATGAACTGTTTGAAGATGCTTTTGCCTCAACGTGTCGTGACGAAAGACTAACACGGAGATTTTCAGGAGAAAGGTCTATCTTATTAAAAGATTTTGCAAGATGCAGGGATCATTATGAAAAAAAACTCGACACAATAGAACTTCAAGCGATCACAGAAGCCATAAACCAAATAATAGACAATTTGTCTCTCAAACATTTGGATGAGAAAGGACTGAGAATCATTGAGCAGAGCATTGAGAAAGCAGAAAACGGGTTCAAAACTGCAATAGAAAACAAAAAGATAAGATATGATGATTATGACTATACTAATGTCCATTCTGCTCTAGGCAAAATACGTGCGCATATAGATAACCCTTGGATACAAAGTATAAAGGGTCAATCGCTGCTTGTATATGGAAAGGGGGGTTACGGAAAGACTCATTTGCTAGCAAAAATAGTTCAAAAGAGATTGGAAGAAAAACTGCCAACCATTTTTTTCATAGGTCAGGTGATAACAGATACCAGTATCCCAATGGAGCAAGTTCTTGAAACGCTTGATTTAAAATGCAAGAAAGAGACATTTTATCAAGCATTAGACGACTATGGAGAAAAGCATGGCAGAGTATTGCTGGTTATAGATGGTATTAATGAAGGTATAGGGCTGTCTCATTGGAAAAATCATTTGCTCCCTTTATTTAATGAGATAGAACCATATCGGAATATAGGCTTAATAGTTTCAGTTAGAACTAATGGCGGAAATAGTTGGATAAATCGCTTTATTCGGGAGGAAGGGTTCCCCTCTTATCAGCATAGAGGATTTGAACAAAATGTGTCAGGAGCGGTTGAATATATGTTTAAATCATTTTCAGTGCCATTACCAGCATGGCCAATATTAAGTAGTGAATTTCGTAATCCTATGTTGCTAACTATTTTTTGTCGATCACATCAAGGCGACAAAAATTCCCCTCCACATGAGACCAGATTGGAAATTATAGAACACTATATTAAACACTTCAATGAGCGACTCAGTTCTTTTTTTCATTATTCCTCATCAATCACAGTCTTACAAGATGTTTTGCATGACATAGCCGCCACGATGATTGACAAAGGGAGCCGTTGGAAATTATCGCAATCAGACCTGATGGAAATTTTGGGTCGGAATCAGACTATTGGAAATGATGCACATAAATATCTGAATGCTTTGGTGGATGAGGGATTGTTGAATGAATACTATTTTTCGGAAGATAAGCATTATTATTCTTTTGGATATGACACTATGAGCGGTTTCCTAATTGCTACCACCATGGTAGAGAAACAAGATATTAGTGGCGATTTGTTATATGATGAAGTTGTGGTTGAGGCTTTAACAGATGTTGTGCCTGCAAAGACTGGCAAAGAGATATTCGAAGTTATCAGCGAAGAGAATTGTGGGTTTTCTCTATTGGAAATGTTTGTGGAAGGACTACCCATGAGAAATGACCTCACTGAAACGGGTGCAAGAATTTTGAAAGATTACTTAGAAAAACGTCAATTGCCTCAAGTGTTTGATATTATTTCTAGGGTACCATATCATCAGGACTGGCCACTGAATGCCAATGTACTTGATGAGCTTTTGAAACAAATGCAACTGGTTCAACGTGATGCCGAGTGGACAACAATTGTATCGGGATATACTGTTATAAAAGACAATATCTCTGTACTCGTTTCTTGGGCATGGTCTGCTTCAAATGATGTGGTTGCTCATTTGGATAAAGAAAAATTACTACTTATTTGTCGTCAATTAATATGGACACTATCTACTACAGATTTGTCGCTGCGAGATAGGTCGACAAGAGCATTGGTGAATTTGTTGAGAAATGAATGTGACTGTCTTTTAAGGTGTTTGGAGGACTATTGCGATATAAATGATGATTATATAGTTGAGCGCCTTTTTGCGGTGGCTTTTGGCTGTTGCACAAGTAACCAGAGTGATAAATATGTTCGGAAAGTTGCTCTGTCAACGTACGATCATCTGTTCAAAGGAGGTAACCCAAGAGAAAATATACTAGTTAGGGATTTTGGGAGGAGTATTATTGACTATGCTTTGTCTTTGGGATGTAAGCTAAATATAGAAAAAGAAAAGGTAATTGGTCCATATTGTAAAGAAAAGAAAAACGTTGAAGTGCCAACCGAAGAAATAAAGAAATATGAGTTGGACTTTGATATCACTTCAGACAAGGAGCTGTATTATGCACAAAGTAACATTATGTACTCAATGCGCACAGAATACAGCTCGCGAGGTTTATATGGTGATTTTGGCCGCTACACATTCCAAGCTTTACTTGACAATTGGGATGAAGATATAGAGCAAGTGTCTAACTACGCCATCAAGTATATTTTTGAAGAGTTGGGATATGATGCAAATGTATTTAAGAAGTTTGATGGACAGCATTCAAGTCAATTCAGAAATAAGAATTCAATAGAGCGAATAGGCAAAAAGTATCAGTGGATAGCTTTGCATAAAGTTGCGGCAATTCTTGCAGACAATCACTATGGGGAGCCTAATGAAAAAAGAAGTTGGCGAGGTCCGATGAATATAAATGTTCGCAAATTCGACCCCACTCTGTTTATGAATCCTGATATGCTTGACTATATTGATACTTTGCCAAAATATGAAGTTCCAGAATACGATTTGAGCCACGATGACGATGAAAAATGGATGAGGAACTGGCGCAAAATGCCTAATGTGAAAGAATACATCGAGTATGAATTAGGTGGAAATACTTGGATAAACTTATATTCGTACTATACTGTATCGTCTATCAATCAGCTTGATATGTCATTAATGGCAGGAAAAAATGAAAGAGAAATATGGTCATTTGTACAGGCTTTCATGGTAGATGGGAGGGATAGGAGACATCTTTGTCGGTTAATACATAAAGAAGGGTTGGGTGGCAGATCTTCTTCAGAAAACAGCGAGGTGTATTCAATTTATTACAGGGAATATTATTGGTCAGATTATTATAAGTCCGAGGTGGAAGGGGCGGGTTTAACCAATCGTGTGTTTGAGTTAGATAGAAAGATTACAAACATTCAGGTACAGCCAGCTTATCTTTTGTATTCTATCAGCGAATATTCTGATGCATCATTGACAGAATCCCAGGAAGTAATTATGCCATCACCTTACCTGTATAAAGGGATAGGGATGGGATTCTCTATAAATGATGGTGTATGGTTGGTGGGAAACGGTGTTGTCGCTTGTTATGATAGTCATTGGGTGCATGGAGGCCAAGGGTGCCTGCTGATACGTAAGGATTTGTTTCTGGACTATTTGAAAAAGATTCAAGTGGGTGGTTATGTGTGGATGGATGAAAAGGGATGTCTACATAGTAAATTTCGATCATACGAAGAAAAATGGCGTGATAAACTGAAGAAGAAGGTGAGTGCGTGGATGAATGCACCTGTTAAACGCACTAAACTGTTTCTATATAATCACGGACTACTGAAAATAAATAGTATGGAGGCTAAATGGATAATGACGGAGATAGATTACAAAAAGCTAAAGCATCATTTGAAGGATAAACCATCAGATAAGGAATAACTCTAACTGTACCCAAACACCTTCTCAAAGAACATTTTGCCATACAGAATTAATTCCGTATCTTTGCACCCTAAAATAAAACAGAAACTAAAACCGAATAATCAGTATCAAACAAAAAAAGAATAGAAAAAATAACTAACATATTATAAAGCGTTTTCGCTCTCACTTGCCTACTTGAAGTTCCACAAACAAGCCAAGCAATAGTATAGCGGTAAACGCCTACGAGTAATCGTGGGCTTTACTTACTTGCTTGGCAGGTCGTGGAACACCTAAGTAGGCGTAAGAAAAGTTCCACGATTTTTTTATGCCAAGCAACGAAAACACAAAACAAATCAAAAGCCGCCAGCGAGTGGCTGACCATGGCGAGGTGTTCACCAATCCCCGCGAGGTGAATGCCATGCTTGATCTCGTGCGCGACGAGTCCTTCCGGCTCGACAGCCGCTTTCTCGAGCCCGCCTGTGGCGACGGCAACTTCCTCATCGAAATCCTCCGCCGCAAACTCTCCCTTCTGCAAGACCTCAAATCCCAAACCGAATTGGAGTTCCAAAGCCTCATCGCCGTCGGCTCCTGCTACGGCATCGACATCCTTCCCGACAACGTCGAGGCCTGTCGTAAAAGAATAGAAGAGTATGTCCTTTCCCAACACCCAGCCCTGAAAACGCGAAAGGCACAAGGTGAAGTTGACATTCTTCAAATTGTTGGAAGTGGTATGATGGAAGTGGAGGCTTCTGACTCGGCAGCCTCGGAGAGGCTGAACGCACGCAGTGCAATTAACACCATACAAGCCGATAGTCGCAGTGTGGTGAAAGAGACGCACGAAGACTGTGAGCATCTCGAAGAGATGCGACAAGAGCCATATCTCCTCTCCCTCCGCTACATGCTCCAAAAGAACATCGTCTGCGGTGATGCGCTGACGTATCGTACCGCAGAAAACAAGCCTATCAGCTTCTGCGAGTGGACACCTATTGCCGGTAGCATGCAGTTTTCACGACGTGATTTCCAATTTGATTTCCTTGTTACACAAAGCCACCAGTACAGCCTTTTCGATGAACAAGGTGAGCCGCAAAGCTTCGACGAACCTGTAAGGTCCTATCCACCTGTGTATTATACTCAACTTCACACCCAAAAATAACCACATCAGTCAATCAAATTATGAATTATAGTCCCGATATCCTCAACTGCTTGGCCAACCTTTCCAGCGATGAGGTCTTCACCTCACCCGAGTTGGCTAACCGAATGCTCGACCTGTTGCCACAGGAATTGTTCCACAGTTCCAAAACACGATTTCTCGATCCTTGTAGCAAAAGCGGTGTTTTCCTTCGCGAGATTGCCAAACGACTGCTGGCTGGTCTCGAAGAACAGATACCTGACCTGCAACAACGCATCGACCATATCATGACGAAGCAGGTGTTTGGTATTGCTTGCACTGACCTCACTGCTGAGATGAGCCGCCGCACGCTTTATTGCACTAAGCAAGCCAACGGCAAATACAGTGTCAGTACAGTTTTTCACGATACGCAGGGTAACTTGCGTTATATACGATGCAAACACACTTGGGAGAATGGCAAGTGTAAGTATTGTGGTGCCAATCGTGCCCAATACGATCGTATAGAAACCATTGAGGCCTACGCCTATCCATTTATCCACAAAAGTATCAACGAAATATTCCAAAAAGATATGCAATTCGATGTAATTATAGGAAACCCGCCGTACCAATTGAGTGATGGAGGTTTTGGTATTAGCGCAATGCCAATATATGATAGATTCATTACGCAGGCTAAAAAAATTAATCCGAGATATCTTGTGATGATAGTTCCTGCTCGCTGGTATGCAGGAGGCAAAGGACTTGATGAATTTAGAGACGAAATGTTGCATGACAACAGATTGCGGATTATTCACGATTATCCGCAAGCTTATGAATGCTTTCCTGGAGTACAAATTAAGGGCGGTGTGTGCTATTTTCTTTGGAATAGGGATAGTCGGGGTGATTGTATGATTTATACTCATCAAAATGGAGAAGTCGGAGAACCTGTTTCAAGACCTTTGTTAGAAAAAGGAAGTGATGTGTTTATTCGCTATAATGAGGCAATAAGCATATTACATAAAGTTGTTTCTTTTAAAGAGCCCATATTAGCAGATAAAGTTAGTTCTCGTCAACCGTTTGGTTTGAGCACGAATTTTCATGGTGAGAAAGTGTATCACAGTGGTTATTTGAAATTGTATGAAAATCAGGGAGAATCTTTTGTTAGTGAAAAGATGATAACGAAAAATAGACAAGATGTGAAATCATACAAGGTTTTCATTGCGAGAGCTGGTAGTGGTAGTGATAGCTTTCCTCATCCTATTTTAGGGGTGCCCTTTGTTGGTGAGCCTAATACTGTAAGTTCAGAAACATACATCTATATTGGTCCGTTTGTCTCAAAAGAAGAGTGCGAAAATGTAATCAGTTATATAAAAACCCGTTTCATGAGGTTTTTAATAATGTTGAGGAAGGTGACACAATCTACGACGAGAGAAGTATATAAGTTTGTTCCCCTTCAAGACTTCTCCCACCCCTGGACCGACGAGATGCTGTACGAGAAGTACGGCTTGGACAAGGACGAGATTGCCTTTATCGAGAGCATGATACGGCCGATGGAATAACAATGAAAGATTTTGATTATGCAAACAATAGACCAAATCCTCCCCAACAGCCGACGTGCTGTCCCGCAAATCTACATGTACGACGACGTTGCCTTCCCAGGCTGGATCAAAATCGGGCAGACGGGCCGACAAGATGTGAATGAGCGCATCGACGAGCAGCATCCCATCACCGAACCGTACAAGACATACCACCTGCTGTGGCACGACAACGCCTTCTACGCCGATGGCAGCGGCGAGAGCTTCGGCGACCACGACCTGCACGACTATCTGCGCCGCATGGGCAAGGAACTCATCGGCGAGTGGTGCCGCTGTTCCTTGCGCGAGGCACAGGCGGCATACGTGGCCGTCCGCCATCGCGATACGGACATCAAGACGGTGCGCGACCTCGACTACGAGATGCGCGATGAGCAGGCGCAAGCGGTGAGACAGACCGCCGACTACTTTGCCAGGATGGACGAAGAGGAGCCGGACCGCCCCAGCCACTACCTATGGAACGCCAAGATGCGCTTCGGCAAGACCTTCGCCACTTATCAGTTGGCTAAACGCATGGGTGCTAAACGTGTGCTGGTGCTTACTTTTAAGCCTGCTGTGGAGGACTCGTGGCGCGATGACTTGCTGCGGCACCGCGACTTTGAAGGCTGGCGGTACTACAGCAGTCGCATAGAAGAACGTTTCCCGTCGCTATCATCGCCAAAGCCTCTAGTGGTATTCGGCTCTTTCCAGGACTACCTCGGCAGAGACCGTTACGGCAACATCAAAACGAAAAATGAGTGGGTACACAGCATCTACTGGGATCTGATTGTGCTGGACGAATACCATTTCGGGGCTTGGAACGACAACGCCAAGAGTCTGCTCGACCTCGGGGATGCCGATGCCAAGAAACGGCAGGCGGAAGAGGATGCGGTGATGAGCGAGAGCGGCATCGATGTGGAGAGCGGACGCGCCTGGGATGACAGCGACGTGCCCATTACGGGCAAGCATTACCTCTACCTCAGCGGCACCCCTTTCCGTGCTCTTGCCACGGGCGAATTCATGGAAAGCCAGATCTTCAACTGGACCTATCAGGACGAGCAGGCACGGAAAGAATCCGTCGGTGGTCCTTACTTGGAGATGCCCACCATGGTGATGATGACCTACCAGATGCCGCAGGACCTTGGCGCGATGATTGAGCAGTGGGACATGGACGGCTTCGACCTCAACGAGTTCTTCCGGGCAGAGGGAAAGACCTTCGTTCATGAGAAAGCCGTGCAGAAGTGGCTCGACATTATCCGTGGCAAAGCACCTATTTTTGGCGATGGCAGCTCACCACTTAATGTTCGTCCAGCATTGCTTTTTGAGGATACCCGTCTGCTTGACCTCTGTGCACACACCATGTGGTTTCTGCCTAATGTGGCTTCGTGCAATGCTATGGAAGCATTGCTTCATCGTCCAGCCAACGGCTTCTATCAGAATTATACTATCATCAATTGTAGCGGCAGCAAGGCTGGTATCGGCGTGGATGCCCTCGGGCCGGTGCGAGAGGCTATGGGTGACAATCCGTTGAAGACTCGCACTATTACGTTGACTTGTGGCAAGCTGACCACGGGCGTAACGTTGCGTCCACTCGGTGGACTGTTGATGCTTCGCAACTGTTCCAGTCCCGAGACCTATTTCCAGACCGCTTTCCGCGTACAGAGCCCATGGACTGCAGCAGATGTGGACGACCCGACGAAGAAAACTATTCTCAAACCTACTTGTTATGTGTTTGACTTTGCTCCCAACCGTGCTTTGCGTGAGGTGGTGACTTACGCCAACCAACTGGATGTTGATAGCAATCGCCGTATCACCGACAAGGTGGATGAGTTTATCAATTTTTTGCCCATCCTTCAGTTTGACGGCAGCTCCATGAAGCGTGTGGATGCCACTGAAATCCTTGATTTTGTTGATAATGGCACCAGCGGCACGCTGCTGGCTCGCCGTTGGAACAGTGCCCAGTTAGTGAACGTGGATAATGCCACCCTGCAACGAGTGCTTGATAATCCCGAAGCTTTGGCCACTATTATGAAGATTGAGGGGTTCCGTGCCTTGGGTGGTGATATCATCGAGAGTATTGTCAACCGTGCCGAGAAAATCAAGAAGCTGAAACGTGAGGCTGGCGAGAGTGGTGACAGTAAGAAGAAAAAAGAGCTGACGAAAGAGGAGAAAGAATACCGTTCAAAGCGACGTGAGGTGCAGGAAAAACTGATGAAGTTTGCTACTAGGATTCCCATCTTCATGTATCTAACCGATTATCGTGAAGAAAGCCTTGAGGATGTTATCCGCAAGCTGGAACCAAGTCTTTTTGAACGCGTTACAGGCTTGACCATTGACGATTTCGACCTTTTGTTGCGTGTGGGAGTATTCAACAAAGCCCAAATGAACGACGCCATTCTGAAGTTCCGTCGCTACGAGGATGCCTCCTTGGCCTACACCGGTGTCAATCGCCATGCCTCCGACACCCGCATCGGTTTGATGGACAGCACCGTGCCGGTGGAGGCGGTGGTGGGTGTGTAGAGGGAGACTTTATCTGGAGTGTAATCTTTTCGATATAATAATTATGTGTTTAATAATAAATAATTTGTGTTATTTTAAAAAATAATTGGAATTTTATTGATTGTAAACAAAAAATGTGTATTTTTGCAGTAGATGAAAAATAGAATGCAATGGAACGATATTATCCTATAAAAGATTCTGAAATACAAGAGGTTAATGAGCCTCAAGTGCCCTATGGTACTTCTGCACAAAGGTCTTTGAGAACAATTACTGACGAGGAACTGGAGCGAAGTATGACGCTTGAAGAACTTGATACCCATCTAACTGAACTCATACATGATCATTTTCACGGTAAATAATGAGAGTAATTGTTGATAATAAAGTTGTAAAAGCGATAGACAATTTCTATATCGTTGCAATGAATAGGCATATCCCGAAAAAAAAATCCCGAAGCAACCGCTCCGGGATTTTTACCAATTAACAATTGATAACTATTAATTATTAACTGTTAACTATTAACTGATTAGTATCCGAAAATCTCTTCTAAGCTGAGTTTCGTGATTTTGCCGTATTTCTCCAAGCCTTTGAAGTCCACTTCGTTTTCGTTACCCAAAACTACAACGGTGTGCTTCTGGCCTTTGATATAGGTCTTGTTGAAGTTGAGCACATCGTTGAGGGTCATCTTCTGGATGGCGTTGAAGTCTTCCTTGTCGGTGGGAGCTTTCAAGCCTTTTTCTTCGCAGTTCAGGTAGTAGTTGATGATGCTCATCTTACGGATACGGTTGGTTCTGTATTCTGACATCAAAGCAGTCTTGGCAATGTCGAAGTTCAGTTCAGAAACCGGCATGTTGTCCAACAAATCTGTGAAAGCTTCCAAAGCGTCAATCAGCTTGTCATTCTGAGTGCCGATATGGGTCATGTTGTAGTTGTAGCGGCCTTTTTCGCTGGGTTCAACATAGTAAGCGGCAGCGGTGTATGCCAAGGAGCGTTTCTCACGGATTTCCTGGAATACGATGGAGTTCATGCTGCCACCGAAATACTCGTTGTACATCTCAATCTGCGGACTGAGGGTCCAGTTGGCAGGAATAGAAGTGTTCAGCTGACGACACAGGGACTGTTTGGCATCGTAGTGAGCGAAATACACCTTGTTCTCTTTGGTCTGCAGACGGTCGAAATCGGGATTCTGCTTCATGGGTTTCTTGGCAGGATGCACACTGTGCTTGTCGGTGATTACCTTTTGCAAGTCGGTAAGACTCATGTCGCCATAGTACATAATACGCTGCGGTTGTGAGGTCATGGTCTTGATCTGGTTGACAATGTCCTGAGCTTTGATTTTCTGAACTTCTTCATTGGTTACCAGATATTTACGCATGTTGTCCTTGCCGTAGGAAGCGTAAGACAGCATTCTCTGGAAGATGGTGTTCTGGCGTGACTTGGCATCCTGACGCTGTTTCAGCACATTGCTGATAGAGTTCTGCACAGATTCTTCAGAGATTTTGGGGTGATTCAGGATGTCTTCCACAATGGCGATAGCTTTCTCCATGTTTTCACTCAAACCAGAGATGTTTACACGGGCGTATTTGTCGCCGAAGCTGATGCTATAATCGCAGGCGAGGTCATACATTTCACGGTTGATTTGGCTGAGTGTTCTGTTCTCGCTTTCCAACTGGTCGAGGAACTGGTTGGTGATGCCGGCTTTTTTGTCATACAAGGAACCGTAGTTGTAGCGGTAGTACAGCTGGAAGCGGCCATTTTCTGTATTTTGAACATAAAGAATCTCGTTGCCGTTGGCTTTGCCTTTCTTCATGTCTTTGTTGAAATCGACGAAGACGGGCTCGATAGGTTTGACATTGATTTTCTTGATGTCTTTCATGAATTGGCTTTCCACATCACGGTTGATGACCACTGGGGTGATTTCGGGTTTCTCTACTTTTTGCACGTCGCGTTGCTCGCCCTGACGTTTGTAAACCACTACATAATTGTTGTTTTTGAATGTACGGCGTGCGAAGTCAATCACGTCTTCCTTGGTTACTTGGCTCATGTTGTCGGTCTCGTTCAACACATCCTGCCAGCTCATGTGGGCGAGGTAGGCCATTGCCATCGCCATGGCGCGGTTGTTATTGTTCTCTACTTGGGTCATTTGGCTGAGTTTGCGGTTGTTGATGGCGGCGGTCAAAAGGTCTTCATCCCAGTTGCCTGATTTCAAAATGTCAATTTGTTGCAGCAAGAGGTCTTTCAGTTGTTCCAGGGTCTGTCCTTTTTTTGGTCTGCCAGCAAGGCGGAAATAAGCGTAATCGTTCAAGTCGCTTACACCAGAGGATGCATATTGGGCCAGCTGCTTCTGATTGATGTTCTCATCCATGATACCGCAAGAACCATTCATCAACACGGCGTCGGCCATCTCTGCCAATAACACGTCGCGTGAGCCGGTACCAGCATCGATACGGAAACCGATTTGCAGGTTCTCAGCTTCAAGTCCATAAACATCCACTACCTTAACTTCACGGATGGGATTTTCTTTTACGTAGGTGAAGTCGGGGATAAAGTGCGGTTGGAGTTTGCCAAAATATTTGTCAATCAGTTTGATAGCCTGTTCTGGGTCGAAGTCGCCAGCCATGGCGATGCAGTAGTTGTTAGGTACATAGTAGGTTTTGTAGTGTTTGTTGATGTTGGTCAGTGAGGGGTTTTTCAGGTGTTCGACAGTGCCTATTGTTGTCTGTGTACCGTAGGGATGAGTAGGTGTCAACTTCTTGCCAAGAGCACTCATCAGCTTGTCGCCATCGTCAGTCAGATAAATGTTGTACTCCTCATAGACGGCTTCCAGTTCGGTATGGAAACCACGGATCACCATGTTCTGGAAACGGTCCGACTGAATCTTGTTGGAGGTGAATGCGTTGGTTCCCTGTGAACCGATAACGTTCATCAGCTTGTCGTATTCGTTGGGAATGGCATACTTGGAAGCCTCGTATGAAACGGAGTCAATCAAATGGTAGATGGCTTTGCGTTTGGCAGGGTCGGTGGTGTGGTTATAAACTTCGTACAGTCTTTCGATTTCTTTCAACTGCACTTGCTCCTTGGCCCAGTCGAGGGTGCCGAATTTTGTGGTACCCTTGAACATCAGGTGCTCGAGGTAGTGTGACAGACCGGTAGATTCGGCGGGGTCGTTCTTGCTACCTACGCGCACGGCAATGAGGGTCTGGATGCGGGGTTCATCCTTGTTGACGGACATGAAGACCTGCAGACCGTTGTCCAAAGTATAATGGATCACGTTCATCGGGTCGTTCTGGTAAGTTTCCTTTTTGTAGTTCTGGGCATCCATGCTGAAGGCGAAAAGGCAGAAAACGGCAATCAGCAAGCCCGACATAAATCTTTGTTTCATACTTTTTATATTTAATTAGTATATTTTTCCAAGTTGCAAAGATACAAATTTTTTTCAATGTGCTAATTAGTTAATGTGCTAATGTGCCAATTAAATTAGCAAATTAGTAAATGAATATGGAACTCTTAGTATCTACCCCTCCTAATCTTTTAACCATCCTAACCAAATTTCCCGTATTTTTGCACTTCCAAATTTGAAGAAATATGGCCAAGAAAAAAACTAAGAAATCTGCCGGAACTAGCGGCCCGTTGAAACGCTTACTTATATTGTTAGGCAAAGTGTTGTTGGCTTTGCTGATTTTAAGTATCTTGTTGCCTTTGGCCTACCGATGGGTTAATCCTCCAGTAACCCCATTGATGATTATTCGCAAGGTGAAAAATGATTTACCCATAGAAAAAGAATGGCGTGATATAGAGGAAATATCGCATTATATGGCGGATTGTGCGGTGGCTTCTGAAGATAATAACTTTTTGTCTCACAAGGGCTTTGATTGGGGCGCGGTACAGAAGGCTATCAATGAGAAAAAGCAGGGTAAGCGTGAACGCGGGGCCAGCACCATTTCGCAACAGACCGCCAAAAATGTGTTTCTTTGGGACGGCCATTCCTGGATACGGAAGGGTGGGGAAGTCTATTTTACTTTCCTGATAGAAACTTTCTGGAGTAAGGAAAGAATCATGGAGGTGTATTTGAACGTAATAGAGATGGGACCTGGCATTTATGGCGCAGAGGCCGCAGCCCAACATTATTTTCATAAAAGTGCTGACAAACTGACTTTGCACGAAGCCGCCCTTATTACTGCCTGTTATCCCGCGCCTTTGAAACGCAATCCTGCCAGACCTACAGGCTATCTGAATAAAAGAGCTGGGCAAATCAGTAGTCTCACTCGCAAAATCGGACGAATCAGGTATGATGAGGAATCTATTGCCAAGGCCAAGGAACGCTATGCCAAGCGCAAAACCGAATGGTACGAGATAGACCTTTGACAAGTTGAAGACTGAAAGTTGAAAACTGAAAACTGAAATTTGAAGTGCCAATTGTAACTGGTGAGGAGGTTGGTTTGCTAATTAACGAATTAAATAATTTGCTAATGTTCAATGTTTTAATCTTCTGATAAAAAATTTGAAGTAGTTTGTTGAGTGTATCGAAAAAAGTTGTATTTTTGCACTCTCAAAACGGCGGGGTAGCTCAGTTGGTTAGAGCGTCGGATTCATAACCCGGAGGTCTCGAGTTCAACTCTCGATCCCGCCACGAGAAAAGCCTTGCAATTGCGAGGGGTATGTTTCTCCGGGGCGGAGAAATGCGTTGGATGCTGGCCAGTGCTGGTTGGGAGAGTCTGGGAATTTCTGCGTTTCGAGACAGATGGCGCTGCGTTGCTGGTAACGGATGCCATCTTTTCCGACAACTGTACCGTTGAGGAAGTTGCTGGTATAGACCTGCATGCCAGGCTCTGTGGTGTAAACTTCTAGTATAATGCCTGTAGCTGGACTCTCCAGTCGGGCACAGGGGCGAGTGTCGTCGCCTTTTGTGTTTAGCACCCAGTTGTGGTCGTAGCCGTGCCCGTAACGAAGCTGTTCGAAGTCAGTGTTGATGTTGCATCCGATGGTCTTGGCCTGCCTGAAATCCATCGGGGTTCCCTCTACGGTTGCTAGTTCGCCTGTCGGGATAAGAGTCTCGTCAATAGGGGTATAGCGGTCGGCATCAATGGTCAGCAGGTGGTTGAAAATATCGGTAGAGGCATCGCCATTGAGGTTGAAGTAACTGTGGTTGGTGAGGTTGATGACGGTGGGCTCATCAGTAACCGCCTCGTATTCAATGTCCAGTGCATTGTCGTCTGTCAGCGTATAGGTGATGCGGGCGCACACGTTGCCTGGAAATCCGTTGTCGCCGTCCTCGCTGACCAGACTCAGCACCAAGCGCTTATCGTTCACTTCCTCAACGCTAAACAGACGGTACTGCCAACCATTGGGACCACCGTGGAGACAGTGCTGGCCGTCGTTTTGTGGCAGTTGGTATGTTTGTCCGTCAATGCTTATCTGCCCTTTTTGCAGTCGGTTGGCGTATCTTCCTATGACTGCTCCGAAATCAGAGCGATGTTTTTCCGGCAGGTAGTCGTCCAATTTGCCAAAGCCAAGCACCACATCTCGCAGTTGTCCGTCTTTGTCAGGCACATACAACGATACCACACGCCCACCGAAATTGGTGATTTCCACTTTGAGACCGTGGAAGTTTGTCAGCGTATGGAGGGATATGTTATTGTTCATATTTTCCCAAGATCTTTTTATACAGCGAACGCGATGAATCGCGTCCCTGCATTTGGAGAAAAGCTACTCCTTCTCCGACAACTCCAGCCACCGCATGGACTTGTCATCTAAAGAAGTCTCGACCTCTTGATAGCGACGGCTCCAGTCGGTGAGCTCCTGCGAGCTGCCGGCACCACTGTTCATCTTTTCGATGAGCTCGGCCTTCTCTTTTTCAAGTTGCTCAATCTCCACCTCCAAAGTCTCGAATTCCTTGCGTTCTTTGAAGGTCATTTTGTTAGGATTGGTGGCTCGAGCGGGCTTGCTTTTGCTTTCTTCCGTTACAGCGGGCGCATTAATCTTGGCGATGCGTTTCTGCAGTCTCAGTTCTTTATCACGCTCCAAGCGGTATTCGGTGTAGTTGCCGTAATAGTCCTTGATTTTGCCATGACCCTCGAAGACAAAGATATGATCCACCAGCTTGTTCATAAACCAACGGTCGTGCGATACCATCAGGATGCAGCCGGTGTAGTTCTCCAAAAAGTCCTCCAACAAGTTCAGTGTGTCGATGTCGAAGTCGTTGGTGGGCTCGTCCAAAATAAGGAAGTTGGGGTTCTTCAACAGGGTGATGAGCAGGTGCAGTTTGCGTTTTTCGCCACCGCTAAGGTCTTCATAATAAGTGTATTGCTGCTCATACTTGAAGCCGAAGTGATTCAGGAATTGAGAGGCACCCATGTAGTTGCCGTTGTCCATGCGGATCACCTCCGCTTGCTCCTTCACCAAGTCGATAATGCGTTTGTTGCCGGAATAGGGGAGGCCGTCCTGCGAGAAATAACCGAACTGGATGGTCAAGCCCGGGGTGATTTTGCCTCCGTCGGCTTGCAATTCGCCCATAATCAATTTCAGGAAGGTACTTTTGCCAGTGCCGTTGGGACCGACAATACCGCATTTTTCACCTTTCTTGAAAATGTAGGAGAAGTCATCCAGCAATACATTATCGGGATAGGCGAAATCCAAATTGTTGATTTCTAATATTTTGTTACCCAGTCGTTCGGTGCGGACCTTGAAACCTTCCTGCTTTTGCTCAGGGGCTTTGCTCACTTCTTTTTTGAGTTCCTCGAAGGCGTTGATTCGGGCCCTGGCCTTGGTGGTTCGTGCCTGTGGAGAGGTGTGTACCCATTCCAGTTCCTTGCGGAAAAGTTGTCGTAATTTCTCGTTTTCCGCAGCGGCATTGGACAAGCGTTCTGCCTTTTTCTCTACAAAATAATCGTACTTGCCCCGGTAATGATACAACTGTCCGTGATCCAACTCGATGATGTCATTGCACACTTGGTCGAGGAAATATCGGTCGTGTGTTACCATCAGCAGGGTGACATTGGCGGACTTGAGATAGTTCTCCAACCATTCAATCATTTCCACATCCAGGTGGTTGGTGGGTTCGTCCAGGATCAGCAGGTCGGTGTCGGCAATCAGGGTTTTGGCTAAGGCTGCCTTCTTGCGTTGTCCTCCCGACAATTCGTTGATATTTTTGAAGATATCATGTATGCCGAAACGCGACAATATTTCTTTGGCTTTGGCCTCGAAGTCCCAGGCATGCAGGCGGTCCATTTCCATAATGGCTTTTTGCAAGCGCTGTTGCACTTCAACATTTTCGTGCTCTGTCTCTGCTAACACCATGCAGGCCTCGTATTCTTTAATGGCTTGAATGGTAGGTGTTTGTGCGTCAAAAATGGCATCCAAGACCGAAAAATTGTCAGCGAAGCGGTCCATCTGGGGCAGATAGGACACCGTAATATCATTTCTGATGACCACTTGGCCACTGTCAGGTACATCATAGCCCGCAATGATGTTCAGCAAAGTGCTTTTGCCAGTGCCATTGCGGGCTATCAATGCTGTCTTCTGGCCTTTCTCAAGACCAAAGGTAATCTCGGAGAATAACTCTTTCTCTCCGATGCTCTTCGACAGTTTCTCGACGGTCAAATAGTTCATCAGAAATGAAAATGAAATTTATAAAGAACTAATCCTGAATTATTTAACAGCGATAGTCTCGATTTCTACCAATGCGCCAAGGGGCAGGTCTTTCACAGCGAAAGCGGCTCTTGCCGGCGGATTCACGGTGTAGTATTTGGCATACACCTCATTCATGGGTTTGAAATAGGCGATGTCGCTCAACAGGCAAGTTGATTTGATGACATTGTCGAAAGTGTAACCAGCTTCTTTCAGGATGGCTTCGATGTTCTTCATCACTTGTTCGGTCTGAGCCTCAATGCCTTCGGGCATTTTGCCTGTAGCCGGGTCAACGGGAATCTGACCTGAAATGAATAACATTCCGTTAGCTTCGATAGCTTGGCTGTATGGACCCACAGCCTTGGGTGCGTTGTCGGTATGGATTACTTTTTTCATTGTAGATTTTTTTTATTTGTTGAATTGTCTTGTTCGTTAAGTCGCTCGCCTCGCTCGCTCGAGGAGACACTCACTGCGTTCGTTCGGTAAGTCGCTCACTTTGTTCGCTCGGGGAGACGATGTGTCGTTTATCCGTTTATCCGTCTACCCGAGTGCACGTAGTGCACGTCTCCTCGTCTTCCCGTATTACCGTCTATCCGATGCTTCCCTCCAGGCTGATACTCAGCAGTTTCTGTGCCTCGACAGCAAACTCCATGGGTAGCTTCTTGAGCACGTCTTTGGCATAACCGTTGACAATCAGGCTGATGGCACTTTCTTTGTCGATACCGCGCTGCTGGCAGTAAAATAGCTGATCATCAGAGATTTTTGAGGTTGTGGCCTCGTGTTCCATCACTGATGACTTGTTATGACATTCGATGTAAGGCCAGGTATGGGCACCGCATTGGTCGCCCATCAATAGTGAGTCGCACTGCGAGAAGTTGCGGCTGTTTTCGGCTTGCTTGTTCACTTTAACCAAGCCTCGGTAGCTGTTTTGGCTCTTGCCAGCGGAGATACCCTTTGAGACAATCAAGCTACGGGTGTTCTTGCCGATATGAATCATTTTTGTGCCCGTATCAGCCTGCTGGAAGTTGTTGGTGACGGCTACGGAATAGAATTCTCCGACGGAATTGTCGCCACGCAGCACGCAACCCGGATATTTCCAGGTGATGGCAGAGCCTGTTTCCACTTGTGTCCATGAAATCTTGGCGTTTTCCTCGCATAAACCTCTCTTGGTTACCAGATTGTATATACCTCCATTGCCGTCTTTGTCGCCAGGATACCAGTTTTGGACAGTTGAATATTTGATTTCTGCATCTTTCATGGCAATCAATTCCACTACTGCGGCATGCAATTGGTTCTCATCACGTTGCGGAGCGGTACAACCTTCCATGTAGCTGACGTATGCGCCTTCATCGGCGATGAGTAGGGTACGTTCAAACTGCCCTGTGTTGGCCGCGTTGATACGGAAATAGGTGGATAGCTCGATAGGGCAGTGCACACCTTTGGGAATGTAGCAGAAGGAGCCTTCGCTGAAGACCGCTGAGTTGAGGGCGGCATAAAAGTTGTCGGTGGCCGGTACCACGGAACCCAAGTATTTCTTGACTAAATCAGGGTATTTCTGAATGGCTTCACCGAAAGAACAGAATAGAATGCCCTCTTTTTCAAGAGTCTCCGAGAATGTGGTCTTTACAGAAACCGAATCGATGACAGCATCCACAGCCACACCCGACAGTTTTTTCTGCTCTTCCAGAGAGATGCCCAACTTGTTGAAGGTTTTCACTAACTCTGGATCTACTTCATCCATGTTGTTTAGTTCTTTCTTCTTTTTTGGAATGGCTAAATAAATGATATCCTGATAATTGGGCCTTTTGAAGGACAGGTGTCCCCAATCGGGTTCTTTCAAGGTTTGCCAGTGGCGGAAGGCCTTGAGGCGGAACTCCAGCAGCCAGTCGGGTTCGTTTTTTCTTTTGGAAATCATGCGGACAATGTCTTCGTTCAGCCCTTTTGGAAATTCTTCCACATCAATGTCGGAGACAAAGCCGTATTCGTATTCTTTGTTGGTGAGTTCTTCTATTTGTTGTTGTTTGGCCATAAGTATACTTTTTTTGTACAAAGAGTTTTTGGCCTTTCATGGAAAAGGCAAAAGTGGTGGGCAGAAGATTTAGTTTTGATTCAGAAAGCGTTCGGCTTCCACGGCGGCGATACAGCCGGAGGCAGCGGCAGTAATGGCTTGTCGGTAGTTGGGGTCTTGCACATCGCCAGCAGCAAATACACCTGGCACGTTGGTGCGGCCACCTTTGTCGGTGATGATATAGCCTTGGGCATCCAGGTCAATTTGACCCTTGAACAGCTCGGTCACAGGGGTTACACCAATGGCGACGAAAATGCCGTCCAAGGGCAGCACTCTTTCGCTTTTGTCTTTGGTATCAGCGAGTTTCAGTCCGGTAACACTCTTGACAAAGCCTTTTTTCTCACCTAACACTTCCACGGGAATGCTGTTCCATTGGATGTCGATATTTTCTTTTTTGAAAACCTTGTCCTGCATGGCCTGTGAGGCACGGAAGGCGTCGCGGCGATGCACCAAGTACACCTTGGCACATAGATTTGACAGGTACATGGCTTCTTCGAGGGCAGTATCTCCGCCGCCAATGACAGCTACGGTGCGGCCTCTGAAGAAGTTGCCATCGCAGGTGGCACAGGCCGACACGCCGAAGCCACGGTATTGCTCCTCGCTTTCCAAACCCAGCCAGCGGGCAGTGGCGCCTGTGGCAATGATAACGGTTTCTGCGACAATCTCTTGTTCATCGTCCACTATGCAGTGGAAGGGACGCTGTGAAAAATCGACCTTGGTAACTAATCCTTGGCGGATGTCGCTGCCGGCATTCAAACTCTGCTGGCGAATGTCGTCCATGATATTCGGACCGGACTGTCCCTTGGGATAGCCTGGAAAGTTTTCCACTTCGCTGGTGATGGTCAGCTGGCCGCCGGGTTGCATGCCTTCAATGATGACAGGCTTCAAACCCGCGCGGGAAGCATAAATGCCTGCGGTATAGCCGGCAGGACCAGAACCGATGATAAGACATTTGATGTTTTCCATCTTATTTCTTGTCAATGTTGATTAAATTGTATTTCTTGTTACCCATGCCTAATTTCTCAGCATATTCAATCTGATGTTTACCGCTGACAGAATTTACTTTCAGGAAAGCGTCATCGCTGTCGGTGGCTTTATCTACCAAGTCATGGGCAGCAGCTTCGATGGCTACGATGTCGGTAGAAGCCAAAATGCCGATATTGCCGCAGAAGGGTGCTTCGGGATGTCCTCCACAGTCGCAGGTGGGTGACAGGTTGATGACCACGTTGAAATAGATGTTGTTGCGGTTCTGGGTGGCCGCCTTGGCATATTCCACTAAGCCTTCCAAGAATCGTTCGGTTTGCAATGAGTCAGAGGCTGGCTGAATAGCATCGAATGTACAGGTTGAGATGCATTTGCCACAACCGATACATTTCTCACGGTCAATCACAGGCCCATTGTCGGTAATAGTGATGGCATTCACTGGACAATCGTATGAGCAGGCGGAACAACCCGTGCATTTGGAAGCTACAACTTCCGGAAAATCGCTGGTATGCATGATTCTTTTCCCTTTGGGAGTAGCCATACCCATAGAGGCGTTCTTGATGCAACCACCGAAACCGGAGCGTCCATGGCCTTTGAAGTGGGTGAAGTAAATGATGGTTTCGTACTTGTCGATGTTCTTGCCGAGATAGGCTGTCTTGAACTGTTTGCCACCTTCAATGGGAACTTCCAGTTCGCCTTCGGAATCCAGAATGTCGATAGGAGCGAAAGTAAAACCGTGGTCATGAGCCAATTCAATATGAGTGTCAGTTTCTGAGCGGCGCCCTTTGTAGGCGACATTGGTTTCAATCAGTGTGGCGTCCAGTGCCTTGCATAAGGGTTCTACCATAGTGGCCGGCACAAAATAGGTGTTGCCGTCTTCGCCGAAATGCACTTTGATACCCACATTACCTTTCACGTTTTCTTTCACATATTCAAAAAGTTGCATCACTCCTTCGGGAGAAATGTCTTCGGTGAAATATACATCGGAAGCGGGGACATTGCTCTCTTCTGTATTGTCATTGCTTTTGTTTTGGCAGCTGCTGAAGATAAATGCGGTAGCCATCAGCGCAAATGATAAAATTTTTTTCATGTTAAAATGTTGGTTTGTAAAAGGTTAATATTGATTGTTTTGCTTTTTTCCAAATTGCAAAGATACAAAAAAAGTTGACAGTTGACAGTTGAAAATTGACAGTTGTCGGCTATAGGTTACAGGGGTCAGGGGTCAGTGGTCAGTGGTCAGTGATTAGGTGTTAGTGTTGAATTTTGAATTCTTAATTGTTAATTGTTAATTGTTAATTCTCCTGCCTTCTACTGACCCCTGACCCCTGAAACCTGACCACTATTAATTATCAACTTTCTTGATTTTCTCCTCCGTGTTGATGCCTTTCTGCTGGGCAATTTTCCAGTTTTTGACAGCTTCCTCCTTGTGTCCTAACGCTATGTGGCAGTCGCCTAAAACATTATAAATATTAGCTAAGAGGTTGCTTTCGTAAGAATAAACAGCGGCTTGCTGTAACAGTTCTATCGCTTTGGTGTATTCTTTTTCTTCGTAATAGGCATGGGCAATATTGTATAGCATAGCCGCATTGGTAGGGAAGAGGTCAAGCACTTCTTTCCCTTTGGCAATCATGTTTTTATTGTCTTTTTGTTGTGACAGGCAGTAGAAATAATCCTCCCACAAAGCGTATGAGGAGTGGTCGATAGCAAGGGCTTGTTCGAAATAATCACGGGCTTTGTCGTATTTCTTTTCAATCAGGCAAATACTTGCCATGGTGGCCCAACCTTCCACACGTTCTGGATGAGCCTGCGATATGCTCTGTGATAGCTGCATGGCTTGGCTAACACTTTCTACAGTAGGATTTTTCGCGGCTTTGGTGAAATATTTCTTCAGGAAAGGCATTTTGTTATCAATGGGGATATGTTGATCGGCAAATGACTTTAACAGAGCATTGTAGGCGGCTTTCTCGTCCCCTTGTCCCAAATAATAGTCCGCCATGGCCATGTTGGCCATTGTGTTGTCAGGGTCGATTTTCAGTGCGTTCTGATAATAAACCAGAGCTTTGTCGGGCATGTTGTTCGACTGGTAAATATTGCCAGCCAGCACATAATATTGCGGTTCAGAGGGGAACTCTTTGATGAGTTTGTCGTATTCGCCTACAGCGTTTTTAATGTCGTTGAGATACAGCCAGATAGCAACTTTCGCACTGGTGATTTCTTCGTTGTATCCTTCCAAAACTTCAAGTTTGTTATAAACTTCAATTACCTTGGTGTATTCTTCCAGATTGATATAGTCTTCGGACAGGGTGAAAAGGTAATATTCGTTTTCGGGTTTGAGTTTGCATATTTCCTCCCATAATTTGGTGGAGTTTTTGTAATCCTCCATCAAATCATAGATTTCTGCCAGCTCCACTTTATACCATACATTGGTTTTGTCCAGTTTCAGTGCTTCTTTCAGGTAATATTCGGCGCCACTATAGTTCTTTCCTTCTTTGCGAATGCGGGCTAACATGTAATAGACGGCATCGTTTTTTTCGTTCTTGGCCAGAACTTGACGGAAGGTGTTCTCAGCCGTTTCGTAATTGCCGGCATAAAACTCGCGCAACGCGTCGGCGAACAGGGCTGATTGCTTGCGGGTTTCGTCAGAAATAACCGTCGTTTTGTTTTTCTCTTTGCTTTTTTTCTGCTTTTTCTGTGCCGAAACAGACGGGAAAAACATCAGCAAAGAAAGCATCAATAATAGTATTGGAAGAATTTTTTTGCTTGTCATCATATCAATTGATAATTAACAATTAATAATGGCTCACGGTTTTACCGCAATTTTTACCATCTCGTTTTTATTTTTGTTTCCCTATGTGTGGTCTGCGGTTCCACCGCAAATGAATCATGAATTTTGAATTTTGAATTCGAATTCAAAATTTCTAACCCCTAAAACCTAACCCCTAAAACCTGATCACTGCCCCCTGTTATTTCACTCCGCTACTGCCAAATCCTCCGGTACCGCGTTCGGTTTCGGATAAGGTCTCTACTTCTACCCATTGTACGGTCTCGTGCTTGGCGATGACCATCTGGGCGATGCGTTCGCCATGCTGTATCTCGAAAGCTTCGGTGGATAAGTTGACAAGGATGACCTTGATTTCTCCACGGTAGTCGGCGTCAATGGTGCCTGGAGTATTCAGCACGGTGATGCCGTGTTTGGCGGCCAGACCGCTACGAGGTCTTACCTGGGCTTCATAGCCGACGGGTAACTCAATGAACAGTCCTGTCGGAATCATGGTGCGTTCCATGGGCTTCAGTATAATAGGAGCCTCCAAATTGGCTCGCAAATCCATACCTGCGCTCTGTGTCGTGGCATATGCCGGTGTGGCGTTATTCGATTTGTTGACGATTTTGCAGATCATATTTTTTAATGTGCTAATTAGTTAATGTGCTAATGTGCTAATTAAATTAAGAACTAAGAATTAAGAGTTAAAATTGTTTAATTGTTTAATTGTTTAATTGTTCTTAGTTCTTAATTCTTAGTTCTTAGTTCTTAATTCACTTCTGTCCCCTGTAACCTGTCTCCTGTCCCCTGATTTCTTCCCTTCATACAAATCAAACCTTAGCATTCTGCATTCCAACGGGCCGTTATACAGGGTGAAGCGGCGTGAGGGACGTAGGCCGATGTTTTTGAGAGCCTCCATGTCCGAGCTGATGATAAAGGCTGTGCAACCGGCAAAATTCTGCTTCCAGGTATCGCCGATTTTCTTGTACAATTCTTTGATGTTCTCCACTTCCAGACGCTCTCCGTAAGGGGGATTTATCATCACCAAGGCGGGTTTCCGTTCGGGACGGGTGTATGCCATGTCAGACTTTTCAAGGAAGATGAAGTCCTGCAATTCGGCTTCTTCCACATTGGCTCTGGCCATGCCAAGGTATCTTCCGGAAATGTCGTAACCGTAAAAGTTGATGTTGACATCTTCTTTTATCTCTGCACTGTCGGTGATTTTGTTCCACAGCCGACGGTCGAAGTTCTTCCACTTATGAAAGCCCCAGTGGTGTCTGTAGTAGCCGGCAGGAATATTCAGAGCCTGCATGGCAGCTTCTATCAGCAGGGTGCCGCCACCGCACATGTTGTCAATGAAATCGCATTCGCCATGCCAGCCGCTTAGCTTGATCATGGCCGCTGCCAGTACTTCGTTGATTTGTGCGGGATGTCCAGCGGCCTTGTAGCCACGCTTGTGCAATGATTCGCCTGAACTGTCCAAATACAAAGTGCATGTATTGCGATAGATATGCAGATGAAACTGTACATCGGGTTCTTCTTTGTCAACGGAAGGACGCTCATCATAGAGACTGCGGAAGCGATCGCAAATGGCATCCTTGGCCAATACCGAAGGAAATAGGGGGGTCTTAAAGTCACTTTCAGTAAGTGAGGCACTGACCGCCATGGTGCCATCCTTGGACAGATATTTTTCCGCTGGGAATTTGTAAATGGTATCGTAAAACTGGTTGTTGTCTCGGAAAGTGAAGCTGTCCATTTCCCAGAGAATACGCAATGCGGTGCGGCAAAAATAATTGGCTTTGTATAGCATGACCATGTCGCCTTCAAAGCTGACAGATCGGCTGTGCCGTTGGCAATTGCGGGCACCAAGCTCTTCCAATTCCTGCAACAATACCTCCTCCAAACCTGCGAAGGTTTTGGCTATAAAATGTTCTTTATGTTGTTTTTCAATCATTTATTATTCTCAATAATCAAACTGCAAAGATACAAAATAATTAGCAAATTAGTAAATTAGTTAATGTGACAATTGTTTTCGTTAAGACGTTAATACATGTACTGCGTGCATTTGTGGAGACGAAATATCTCCACGTCTCCACGTCTTCATGAAAAAAACGTATTAATTCCAGAAAAAATTGTAATTTTGCAAAAAAATATAAAGATCTGAAAATAGCGGTTAATACACGGTTGCTGTTGCCCAACAAACTGGAGGGTATAGGGTGGGTGATGTACGAGACATTGCGCCGTATGGTATTGTCGCATCCTGAGGTCGAGTTTTATTTCTTTTTCGACAGAAAAGCGGATCCTAAATATATTTTTGCTTCCAATGTGAAGCCTGTCGTATTGTTCCCGCAAGCACGGCATCCATTCCTTTACATCTGGTATTTTGAACTCTCGGTGGCCCGTGCACTGAAGCGGATAAAACCCGATTTGTTCTATTCCCCTGATGGCTATCTGTGCCTGCATACGGATGTGCCTTCCGTGGCACATTTCCACGATTTGAGTTTTGAGCATTTCCCTCAGGACATGCCGGCAATTGATTTGTGGCATTACAAGAAATATTTCCCGCAGTATGCCAGTAAAGCTCAGAAAATCATTACAGTATCGGAATTTTCCAAAAAAGATATCTGCGACTGCTACCATATCCATCCCGATAAGATTGATGTGGTATATAACGGTGCCAATGAGATTTTTGTTCCGATTGAGGACTCCCAAAAAACAGAAGTTCGTCGGCACTATGCCCATGGGAAACTGTATTTCATGTTCGTCGGATCGCTGCATCCGCGCAAGAATCTGGCACGACTGTTTCCTGCATACGATTTGTTCCGCCAACGTTGCTCTGAGGATATCAAATTGCTTATTGTCGGTGAAAAACGTTGGTGGACTGATGAAATCAAACAGGCATACGAGAGTATGACTTTCAAGGATGATGTTATTTTTCTGGGACATTTGAATGCCGAGGAATTGCATAAATTGACTGCTGCCGCATACGCATCCATATATGTTTCATATTTTGAAGGCTTCGGCATACCGATTGTAGAGGCTTTCAGGTGTAAGGTGCCAGTTATCACCTCCAATGTTACTTCTATGCCCGAGGTGGCTGGTGATGCCGCTCTTCTGGTTGACCCTTTCGATGTGACTTCCATCGCCGATGCCATGGTCAAAATTCAAGATGAAAACCTTCGCCAGCAACTGACAAAAAATGCTTGGATACGTAAGGAAAATTTCTCGTGGGACATGACTGCAAAACAGGTTTGGGAGTCGTTTTTTAAAATATAAATCATTGGTAATCAATATGTTGATTAAAATAGTTCATTTTTTTGAAAAAAAATGTAACTATGTTTAATTATTTTATTTATATTTGCAAAACAGCAATTTTTATAATAAAGAATTGATTGTCAGTTGATTATAATGAAGTAAATATAAATGTATTAAATTTAATGTATAAAAAGCAATGAAGAAAGGTAAAATTATGTTAGTCGAAGATAGCCAGAATCTTCGCTATGTTTTAAGAGATTACTTTGAGATGCTTGGTTATGAAGTGGCAGAGTACAGTGATGGTACTTCCGCTTGTAAAGCATTTAACAGAGGTCTGTTTGACATTTGTATTCTGGACATCCTTATGCCGGATAAAGATGGTTTCATCGTCCTGCAGGAAATCAGAAAACTGGATTCAGACATTCCGGTTATTTTCCTTACAGCCAAGACAAGTAAGGAAGATCGTATCAAAGGTTTCAAATTGGGTTGTGACGATTATTTGACCAAGCCTTTCAGTACTGAAGAGCTGGCTCTCCGTATTGAAGCTATCTTGCGTCGTACCCGTCGTTTCAAAGACGAGACTAATCCTTTGTATGAAGAGAAAATTTACAAATTTGGTGATTTTGAATTCAACTACAGCGCTATGCAGTTGATTCATCCAAAGAAAACTCGTACGCTGACCCGCAAAGAGGCTGAATTGCTGAAGCTGTTGTGCGAGCATCAGAACAAGCTGCTGCCTCGTGAGGTGATCTTAAAAGAAGTATGGGGCGACGAGGATTACTCTGTAGGTCGTAGTATGGACGTGTTCTTGACGAAATTACGTTCATATATTAATATTGAGCCAGTTAAGAAAGAACATCTGAATCCTAATGGTGGCCGTCATGACAAATATCTGCCCGGTTTTGAACCTAAGGTGGAAATTTGCAATGTTCACGGTACCGGATTTATTTTGAAGGTAAGAGAGTAAGTTGAAAAAGTCCTTTCTGCTGACATTTTTCTGCATATTGTCGCAGTTCGTTTTTGCTCAGAAGATAACCCTTTCAGGAGTTATAACAGATGCGAACAGTGGTGAGCAGATGATGGGGGTGTATGTTGTTTTGACAGACACGAACTCAAGTCTTAACCCGCAAGGTTGCGTAAGCAACCGTGCGGGTTTTTATTCTGTTTCTGTTTACCCTGGTACCTATATGCTGAAGGTTTCTTTTATGGGCTATAAGACTGTGGAACAGCAACTTGAGTTGAAACGCAATACCAGTATGAACTTTGCTCTTGAGCCAGAAGCCATCATGACCGATGAAGTGGTGGTCACGGGACAAAGCGAAGATCATAATGTGACGAGCGTGGATGTTGGCAAAATGGATCTTAAGGTGGAAACCATCAAAAAAATGCCTGCTTTCCTGGGTGAGGCGGATGTGATTAAAACCGTGCAGCTGATGCCAGGTTTCTCCTCCGGCAGCGAGGGTAATAGCGGCTTGTATGTGCGTGGTGGCGGTGCCGACCAGAATCTGGTGCTTCTTGATGAGGCAACCATCTATAATGCCAGCCATCTGTTTGGCTTTTTCTCAGTCTTTAACACTGACGCTGTGCGGAATGTGGAGGTCTATAAGTCGGGAATGCCAGCCTATTATGGGGGGCGCCTGTCTTCTATTATTGATGTGACACAGAAAGAGGGTAACCTGAAAAAATATGAGTTTGATGGTAGTGTGGGCTTGCTTTTCTCTAAATTTACGCTGCAAGGTCCTGTCAAAAAAGACAATTGCTCGTTTATCCTTTCCGGTCGCCGTACGTATGTGGATCTGCTCATTCAGCCTTTCTTGTCAAAAAAACATCAGCTGAAAGGGGTGAAATTCTATTTTTATGACCTGAATGCCAAGTTCAATATCATTATCAATGACAAACATCGCCTGTATTTTGGTGCATACTATGGCCGTGACCGCTATGGCTATAAATCGCAGTCTGGGGCTACACAAATTAATTTTATCTGGGCAAACGCCATGGCAAGTGCCCGCTGGAACTATATCATCTCCCCGCGTCTGTTTCTGAACACAAGCTTTACCTTCAGTCATTACGATTTCTCCACTATGATGGCGATGGATGTCTATCAGTTTAAATTGATGTCCACCGTAGAGGAATGCGCATTGAAAAGCGAGTTGACATATCTTCCTAATCCAAAGCATAATATGCGTTTTGGCGTGCATTATATCTTCCATTTGATGCGTCCCAATGAGTACGATGTGAGGGCAGGGGAGCAAAACAACCTGTCGTTGCCGGAAAGTGCACCTTATTATGCCCATGAACTGGGTATTTATGCTTCCGATGAGTGGAATATTGCCAAGTGGCTGAAAGTGAATGTCGGTCTGCGGTATTCCCATTTCGAGCACATTGGTGCTTTTACAAGATATATCGTGGATGATCGTGACATGATTGTGGATTCCGTGGTGTATAAGCCAGGAGAAATTATTAAGCAGTACAATAGGGTCGAACCTCGTTTGAATATGCGTTTTCAATTGGCGAAATACACATCTATCAAGGCTTCGGCTACGCTGAATTATCAGTATTTGCACCAGATCCCGATGTCCACCATCTCCTTGCCAGTGGATGTGTGGATGCCTTCTACCGAATTGCTGAAACCTCAGACCTGTGTGCAGGTGTCTTTGGGTGTTTATCAGAATTTCTACAAAAATATGTTCGAGGCATATATCGATGGCTATTATAAGAAAATGTATAATCTGGCGGAATACAAAGACGGTTTGTCTTTTAACTCGCTGATGATGAACCCCGATCAAATGTACACATACGGCGATGGCTATTCCACTGGCGTGGAGTTCTTTTTCCGTAAAAGCAAAGGCCGTTTCACCGGTTTCATCGGTTATACTTTGTCATATACCAAGCGTCGGTTCGCCGAATTGAACGAGGGTGAGCCGTTCTATGCCAAATATGACCGTCGTCATGACGTGAGCATCAATTTGTCGTACGAGATTCTTCGCAACAAGCTGACGGTCTCGGCAATATGGGTTTATGCTACCGGCAATGCCATGACCGTGCCCTTGGGATTCTATCTGTTCAATGGCAGTATGGTGCAGGAATACAGCAAGCGTAACGAATACCGTATGGCTCCTTATCATCGCTTGGATATCTCATTGGATTGGCAGATTGCCAAGCGGAAGCATTTTGAAACAAGTCTGAATTTTTCTATCTATAATCTTTATAATAGAAAAAATCCATTCTTTATTTTCTATGAGACAAATACAAATGTGGATGTGTCGCAAGGAACTTTTGAGGTGGATACCAAGGCTTATCAGATGAGTTTGGTGCCTATCATGCCGTCCATAACCTGGAATTTTAAAATCAAGTAGATGAGAAAGATACTTTGGATATTATCGGTTTATGCGTTGCTGCTCCTTGGCTTTTCAGCTTGTCAGTCTGAAATCGAAGTCGATTTGCCTGATTATCAGTCCAAACTGGTGGTGGAAGGATATATCGAGAACGGAAAGCCTGCTATGGTGGTGCTAAGTCGCAGTATTCCTTTCTTCCAGCATATCGACCTGAATTATGTTGTCAATAATGTGTTAGTGATGGATGCAGTGGTCACACTGACTACTTCCGACGGGGAAAGTGAACGCTTGTCGTTTGTGCCGTCAAGCGAGTCGCCTTATATGTTTGCTTACATGGGCAATATCAGAGGTAAGGAGAATACCAGCTATGACCTGAAAATAGAGTGGAAAGGGCAAACCTATACCTCTACGACGAGTATCTTGCATACCTTTGATCTGGACTCCATCGGTTTTGACCAGAGTATGGAATTGCTGAATGATACCATGAAAACCATACGTCTTTTGTTGACGGATGACCCTATGGAAGCAAATTATTACCAGCTCTATGTGAAAGTACATGGTAAAAACTTGCATGACCGTTTGTGGATTACCTCGTTGCCAGTGGCCTTTGATGATGCCACTTTCAGCGGTTTGCAGTTCAATGTGGAAGTGATGCGGGCTAATCCCTCGTCTTTTTTGATGCCGGAAATGACAGATGAGGAAAAAAAGGAATACTTCCGTATGACTTATCGTCCGGGAGATACCGTATATGTGAAGTATGGTTTGATAGATTATGCCAGCTATCAGTTCTGGTGTACAGGGGGCAATAACGCCGCATTAGGACAAAATCCGTTCACCAATCCCACACCCACCATTTCTAACATCAGAGGCGAAAATGTAACAGGTGTATGGTGCGGCTATGCCTGCAAAACCGAAACACTGATCTACGAGGAATAATGCACGATGTACAATGCACAATGCACAATCTATAACTTTTGAATTCTAAATTGTGAATTATGAATTATGAATTATGAATTGTAAATCCCTGATTAAAGTCTTCCTGTCAGCGCCAGCAGCTCATACTTTGCTTTGAGCAGCTGAATGGAGTGTACCTCTTGGTTGAGGAGTGATTGTGTCTCGTCGTTCTGCTGCTTGATGTAATCATAAGCCGTGATTGTGCCGTTCATCAGCTGGATGGAGAAGGCGTTGGTGATTTCCTTCTGCTTTTCGGTGATTTGCTTGTCCAATTTCAGCATGTCTTCAATACGCTGAATTTCAAATCTTTTCTCTTGGATGGCGATATTGTTACCTTTGGCAAAGTCGTTTTCCTGACTGGCCAAAATGGCTCGCTGCAGATTCATGACATTTGCCACACCAGAGGTTTTGGCCCAGTCGATGATGGGGATATTCAGACGTACACCGGCGGCATAATACCAGCGGTAATGAGGATTGAGAATGTCAAAATTATTATATGGGCGACCATATCCTCCTGTGGCGAAGATGGTTATTTTAGGAAGGCTGTTAGCCAAGTGCATCTTGCGTTGGAATTCCAATGTCTGCATGCCGTTGTCAAAAATCTTATATTCCAAGCGGTCTGAAGGCGAGTTGATATCAACGGAGGGAACATTCGGAACAGCAAATTCCGCTTGTGAAAGGTCTTGTCCGGTAAGAATCGACAAAGAGGAAATGAGGGATTCTTTTTTGGCTTGCAGTTCACCTTTGTTCTGACCGACTTTCAAGATTTCCACCTCCAGTTGTGAGACTGCGCTTGCGGGAATAATGCCGTTGGCTTGCAGACTCTTCAGCTGGTTGAGTTGTTTCTGCAACAGATCTTCGGCATTGTCAAGAATGTTTAGGTGTTTGTCCAAAATCAACAGGTTGAGATAGATGGTGATAATCTGCTCCTTCATTTCATTGATGGATATTTCCACCTTGTAGATTTCGGCTTGGTTGGCCAATTTCTCGTATCTTCTGCCATAATACAGCTTGCCGCCTTCGAAAAGTACTTGTTCGAAGTCCAGTCCGATATAAGCCTGGAAGCGTCCGAAGGTGTCAACGCCTTTCATGTATGGGTAAAGTTGGGGTACATCGGAATGGAAGGCTGCTTCTCCGTTAATTTCCAGTTTGGGATAAATGTGTGATGCGGCGTTGGCCAGTTTTACCTTGAGCAGTTTGTCATTCAGCTCTTTCTGAACATTGGCGGAGGATTGTGCGACAGCCCACTGTTGGCACTCTTCAATGGTGACCACCTTTTGGGCATATCCCATGAAAATCCATGAAATTAGAATAAGTACAAATAGTATATTTTTTTTCATAAATACCTCTGGCTCATTGTTTTGGTTTCTGCTTTGTTTTTTCTACCTTTTTAAAATGCAAAATTAATAAAAATTTGTATTGCTACAACGTATATTGTTGATTAGTTTTTCTTATAAAGTTGTGTGTTAGAATTATTTTATGAAATATCCCCACAAAAAATAGCCTGAAAGGTTTGCCTTTCGGGAAATTTGTGTACCTTTGCATCTTGAAATAATGTTAAAGAAAAGATGAAAAAAATAATCATATTTATCGCCGGTTTTATGCTGACTGTCGGATTAACTTCTTGTAAGAAAGAAAAATGCCAGTATTACAATGATATTATGACCTATTACGAACAGTCGGAGGAAGCATGGCAACTCCGTTGTGAGCAGGGAAGTATAGATACGACTCAATTGAACAGTCAGCTGTATAAGATAAATATGGAACGAGCCAACCTGCAGAAGCAGTATAAGGATTGCGTTAAAAATTAGTACAAAAAAAAACGCCAAAAGGCGTTTTTTTTTTGTGGTGGTCCCACTCGGGCTCGAACCAAGGACCCGCTGATTATGAGTCAGCTGCTCTAACCAACTGAGCTATGGGACCTGCTTTGTAAAAGCGGATGCAAAAATACAAAAATTTTCAATACCTCCAACATCCTTGTTGGGAAATGTTTTTTTCTTGTTCCATGGTATTTTTTTTTGTTGGATATCTGCAAAAAAATCTTATTTTTGCATCACCATACGGGAGTATTTTGTGTGGGCGGATATGTTTTTTTTGCATGATAATTATGCACATTCAATCTAAGTCAATATGACCTTATTTACTTTTTTGAAACTTTTAGGCTGCCTGGCTCTGCTGATGTTTGGTATGAAGATGATGAGCGAGGCACTGCAAAAGCTGACTGGTGGCGGCTTGCGTAAGGTGCTCGGCACCATGACCACCAATCGTGTAACAGGTATTTTTACGGGAGCCCTCGTAACCACCGCTGTGCAGTCATCCACTGCCACCACTGTGATGACGGTAAGCTTTGTCAATGCGGGACTGCTAACCTTAAGCCAGGCCATTTCGGTCATCATGGGTGCTAATATCGGTACTACTGTGACCGCATGGATTATTGCCCTATTTGGCTTCAGTATTCCCATGTCCGCTTTGGTTTTTCCTTTGTTTGCACTGGGTTTGGCCATGTCGTATATGAAAAGCACTGGTGCCAAATCGTTCGGTGAGTTCATCTTCGGCTTCTCCTTCCTGTTCTTGGGTATCGCCACCTTACGAGAGAATGCCATTGCCATGGACTTGCCGCATAATGAGTTTGTGATGAGCTTCTTTACTTCAACGGCAAAATTAGGTTTTCTTTCCTACCTTATTTTCATGTTGATTGGTGGTGTACTGACAGTTTGTGTGCAGTCGTCCGTGGCTATCATGGCTATTACCATGATCCTCTGCTCTACGGGTGTGGCCGATATTTATCAGGGCATAGCTTTGGTGCTTGGCGAAAATATAGGTACGACTGTTACCTCCAACATTGTGGCGTTGAAAGCCAGTCCGTCTGCCCGTCGTGCTGCCCTCTCGCACCTGACTTTCAACATGTTTGGTGTATGCTGGGTGCTGCTGGTCTTCCGTCCGTTCATCTCTTTGGTCTGTTCCATAGTGGGCTATGATACCAAAGCGGATGTGTCGCAAGATCCGAATGCCGCAGAGCGTATCAATTATGCCTTGTGTGCTTTCCATACCGCTTTCAATGTGTGTAATGTGCTGATATTGGTGTGGTTTATTCCTCTTCTTGAGAAATTTGTCTGTAAGGTTATCAAAGGCGGTGAAGAAGACGAGGATATGCGCCTGCGCTTCATCTCGGGTGGTCTGCTTTCCACCGCCGAGCTCTCATTGCTCGAAGCCCGTAAGGAAATCAACCATTTTGCCATGCGTGCCCACCGTATGTTTGGCTTCGTGCCCGAATTGCTGAAACTGGAAAATGGCGACGAGTTCTCCAAATTGTTTGCCCGTATAGAGAAATATGAAGGTATCAGCGACAATATGGAGGTGGAAATCGCCAATTACCTGAACCGTGTGGCGGAGGGAAAATTGAGCGGCGATAGTAAGACGCAATTACGCTGCATGCTGCGTGAGATTTCTGAAATTGAAAGTATCTGCGACAGCTGCTACAATATGAGCCGTGTCATCAACAGAAAATTCAAAGCTAAAGAACGGTTTACTGAAGACCAACTCGGACATATCCGTCATATCTGGGGACTTTGCGACCAGGCCTTGACACAAATGGAAAAAGTGCTGGCCGATACGGATAATCTGGTGGATCCGCATGAGTCATTGAATATCGAAAATGAAATCAATATATACCGTACCCAGCTGAAAGAGAACAATGTTGTGGATATCAATGAAAGGAAATATGACTATCAGACAGGTGTGAACTATATGGATATCATCGGTGACAGCGAGAAGTTAGGCGACTATGCCATCAATGTGGTTGAGGCACATACCCAGGTGAAGCTGACCACGTGATTAGGAGTTAGTGGTCAGGAGTTAGTGGTCAGTGGTCAGTGGTCAGTGATTAGGTTTTAGGTTTTAGGGGTTAGAAATTAAGAATTAATAGTGGCTCATCAACACGAAGTTACCAACATTTACTCAATCTAAATTTGCTAATTTGCACATTAACTAATTAACTAACTCCATTGGCACATTAGCACATTGAAAATTAGCACATTAAAAAAATCATGTCTTTCCACTCCGATTATATAGAGGTTGTCCGTGCTACGGAGAACAATTTGAAAGAAGTTTCCTTGAAGATTCCCAAGGGCGTGATTACCGTTTTTACGGGGGTGTCTGGCTCGGGAAAATCTTCATTGTGCCTAGATACCATTGCTGCCGAAAGTCGTCGTGAGCTGAATGAGACCTTCCCGTCATTTGTGCAGCAATACCTGCCGAAATATGGTCGCCCGAAGGTGGAGCGTATCAACAATATGCCAGTGACTATTGTCATTGACCAGAAAAAGCCGGCTCCGAACAGCCGTTCTACGGTGGGCACCTATACAGATATCCAACCCTTGCTGCGATTGCTTTTTTCGCGTGTGGGCAAGCCTTTTGTGGGCTACTCTGATTCATTTTCATTCAACCATCCCGCCGGCAGTTGTCCACGTTGTGCAGGACTGGGTGAAATTCGCGAATTGGACATCCACAAGTTAGTGGATTTTGACAAATCGCTGAATGATGAGGATACCATTCATTATATTGCCTTTGGAAAAGGAGGATGGCGCTGGATTCGATACGCCCATAGCGGTTTGTTTGACCTGGATAAGAAAATCAAGGATTATTCGCCGGAAGAATTGGATTTGTTTCTGAATTCACCGCAAATTAAACTGAAGAATCCGCCATCCAACTGGCCTAAAACTGCCAAATATGAAGGCTTGATACCTCGTATGTATCGCAGTATCATCAATTCGGAAGAGGGTTTGTTGCATGCCGCTGTGCTGAATCCAATGCTGACGATGGGCACTTGTCCAGATTGTAAGGGTACACGTCTAAATGAGAAAATACGCTCTTGCCGCATCGATGGCAAGAATATTGCCGAAGTTGGGGATATGCCTATCTCGGAATTGTCGAATTTTATTAACGCCATTGACGATCCCTTGGCGGTGGACATCAAACGTGAGTTGTTGAGGCGTGTGCAGGCTCTCAATGACATCGGCTTGGGCTATATCTCTTTGAGTCGTGGCACAGGTACCTTGTCGGGAGGCGAAGCCCAACGTATCAAGATAGCTAAATATATTAACTCGGCACTGACCGACATGGTCTATGTGCTGGATGAACCCAGTGTGGGCCTGCATCCGCAGGATATTACCCGTTTGAAGAACTCTTTGCGACATTTGCGTGATCATGGCAACACGGTACTTATAGTGGAGCATCACCGTGAAATTATTGCAATGGCCGACCATGTGGTGGATATGGCACCGATGGCAGGCAGTCATGGTGGAGAAATTATGTTCGAGGGATCGTATGATGCTTTGATTCAGTCTGATACAATTACGGGGAGGATGCTGCGCTATAAGTCAGCCATGAAGGTCAATCCCCGACAGCCGAATGGATGGTTCCCTGTACGTCATGCTGATTTGCACAACCTGAAAGATCTGTCAGTGGATATTCCGCAAGGCGTAATGACCGTTGTTGCGGGTGTGGCAGGCTCTGGCAAAAGCTCACTGATGGAGTTCTTCCAAAACCATTGTGACCGTGAGACTATTTTTATTGGTCAGAAAAATATTGGTATCAACCTGCGTTCTACGCCTGCTACCTATTTGGATATATCAGATCCGATTCGTAAGCTTTTTGCACAGGCCAACAAGGTGAATATGCAGCTGTTTTCGTTCAATTCCAAAGGTGCTTGTCCCGCTTGTGGTGGCAAGGGCGTGATTGTGTCCGATATGGCCTTTATGGAATCCATTGAGACCGTTTGTGAGCTGTGCAACGGTAGCCGCTATGCCGAGGAAGTGCTTCAGTATAAGTACAAAGGAAAGAATATTGCCGAGGTAATGGACTTTTCGGTGGAAGAAGCGGTGGAGTTCTTCGAGGGACAGCCTTTCCATCCTCAGCTGAAGGCCTTGCAGAAGGTGGGCTTGGGTTATTTGCATCTCAACCAGACGATGACCACGTTGAGTGGGGGAGAACTGCAACGTATTAAGCTGGCCGACCAGTTGCATCGCAAAGGTGAGGTGTTCATTATCGACGAGCCGACCGATGGCTTGCACTTGGATGATGTGCACCGTTTGCTGAAGCTTTTCCACGAGATGACTGATGCTGGTAATACTTTGATATTGATTGAGCACAGTCTCGATGTGATGAAAGAGGCTGATTATATCATTGAGCTGGGTCCAGGTGGTGGCGATAAAGGCGGTGAGTTGCTTTTTGCTGGTTTTCCTGCCGACATCCTCTCCGCACCCAATTCTGTCACTGCCCCATATTTACGGGAAAGCCTTCCAAAGTAGTCAGGTTACAGGTTACAGGTTACAGGTGGTAGGTAGCAGGTTGTAGTTTGTGGTGGAACCGCATCCGCCGCATGGGTTACAGATGTCAGTTATTTTTGTATTTTTGCAAAAAAATATACCGCCATGAATACCAAAGACACCATTTGTTCCATTTCCACGCCCCAGGGCATTGGCGCTATTGCCATCGTGAGAATGTCAGGCTCTCAGTCGTATGCCATTGCACAACAGTTGTTCAAGTTTGATTTCAATAGTTTGCATCCGTATGAGGCAAAGTATGCGGAATTATTGGATGGTGAGCAACTTGTGGACCAAGTAATGGTGCTAAAATATGCAGCTCCGCATTCCTATACGGGTGAGGATATGGTGGAAATATCTTGTCATGGCTCCACCTATATCCAGCAAAAAATTCTGGAATTGTTGCTGGAGCATGGCTGTCGTATGGCTAATCCTGGCGAATATACCATGCGGGCATTTATGAATGGCAAGATGGATTTGCCTCAGGCGGAGGCGGTCGGCGATCTGATTGAGTCTCAATCTGAAGCCTCTCATCATCTGGCTGTGAACCAGTTGAAAGGTTTGTTCTCGGCTAAAATCAAGGAGCTACGCACGCAGTTTGTGGAATTCGCCTCTCTGCTGGAACTGGAATTGGATTTCAGTGAGGAAAATGTGCAGTTTGCCAATCGTGAACGTCTTTCGGCCTTATTGTCAGCTTTGAAAAATGAGGTTAATAGTTTGATTGACAGTTTCAAAGCAGGTAATGCTATCAAGAGCGGTATTCCGGTGGTGATTATCGGTAAACCCAATGTAGGCAAGTCAACCTTGCTGAATACGCTCTTGCAGGATGAACGTGCGATAGTTTCCCACATTCCTGGCACCACTCGCGATACTATTGAAGATGTGCTGAATATCGGTGGGGTTACTTTCCGTTTTATTGATACAGCAGGCATTAGAAATTCTGATGATGAGATTGAAAATTATGGCATTGAAAGAACCTATCAGGCTGTGGCCAAGGCAGATGTGATACTCTATATGGTGGATGCCGCTAACACTTCAGTGGATGAAATTCAGGAGGAAATCAATTTCCTGAAAGAAGAGGTGGATATGTCGGATAAGAAGATGATTATAATAGCGAATAAAATTGATAGCCTGACCGAAATGCCGCGTCAAATCAGAAAACTAAAGGATTATGACCATGTCTATATCTCCGCAAAACGAAAGGTGAATATCGAGGCAGTGACGGACTTGCTGCTGGCATGGGCATCGCAGCACAAAAAAACGGATTATGCCATGTTGACCAATGTGCGCCATTATGATATTTTCTTGAAAATCAGAACCTCCATAGAAAATATTGAAAAAGGCTTGGCGGATGCTGTGCCCACGGACTTGGTGGCTATTGATGTGCGTGAAGCTCTGCATTATTTGGGTATGGTGACGGGCGAAATCGCTACCGACGACATCCTCAACACCATCTTCGGCCATTTTTGTATCGGAAAATAGACGAAACCAATTAATAGTTAACAATTAATAATTAATAGTTAATACTCGATATCTATTATTGTCACATAAACTTTAACTGTTAACTATCAATTGTCAACTGTCAACTATCAACTTAATTCCCTGTTCTAATGAAAATCTCTTTATTTGATGACATGTCCCAGTGTACAGAAGCAGAGGTGCAGCGCTTGCTTCCTTTGGTGAGTGTGCAGCGGCGTGAGCAGGCTTTGCGTTTCAGGCATTTGTTTGGACAGTTCGCCTGTTTGAAATCCTACGAGATGCTCAAACAATGTGTTGAGGAAGTCATTTCAGATGTTTCAGAAGAACTGGAATATAGACAACGCTTAAAACAATGGAATGGCTTGTTTGTGTATAATGAGCATGGAAAACCGATGTTGCAGGATGCGAAGACTGGTGAAGCTATAGCAGGTGTTGACTTCAGTATTAGTCATTGTAAAGAGGGAATTGTCGTTGTTTTGGCGTCCCAGCCTGTCGGGGTGGATATTGAGTCCTATCGCCATGCGGAGGATTCTTTGCTAAAGAAAACCATGAGTGATAAGGAAATCATGATGATAAAAGCCTCTTATAATCCGGCACGGGAATTTACTTGTTTCTGGACCGCAAAAGAGGCTTTGTTGAAATTGAAGGGTACGGGGATTGTTGATGAGCTACCTCAAGTTTTGTCTGGTTTATACCAAGAACCATACACTATTAAGGTGCATGATGGTGTGGATAAAGGCTATGTTTATACGGTTATTTCCAGACAATTGTAAAAATCCATCGTCCTCACTTTGATATTTTTGTTAAAAATATCTGCCTATTTGTATAAATTATTAATAATCAATTAGAATAAATTTTTATTCTATAGCTTTGGGCATAGCTGTTTGTTGTACTTTTGTGGTAACAATTAAAAACAAATGGTTATGAAAAGTAAATTTGAATTAGAAAGCGCAATGTTTACGCTTAAAGCGCAAAGGGTATTGTCTGTAGAAGAGGCAGCCAGGATTTTTGATGTTGAACCTGAAGAGATCATCGGACTTGTAGAGCGGTACAACGAAAGGTTTCCCGTTGACTATATCTATAAGGTGAAGAAAGACGAGAAAGAAAGTGTAGTGTTTACCGAGAAAGGAATGTATATGCTTTCCGCACTGGTGAAATCACCTAAGGCAAAGGAGAAATGCATTGACATGGTGGAATCATACAAGGTTTTGATGGACTTTGCTGATGAGATGTTCAATGCATTGGAACATGCAAGGAATGGTGAATTCAAGAAAGAAGATTTCAAGCGTAAGGTTATCAGTGTTTCAGACAATGAGAATGAAATGCCTGAGGAATATGACGTTGTAGATGGGGATAAGAGTCCGGAGGATAAAGACACACAGGGTGAGGATTAAATCTTTTCTTCTTGATTTTTCATAATTCATCTTCTTGTCTTGCTCTGTGTAAAATGAAAACGGGAACCCCGAAGAGTTCCCGTTTTCTATAATCAGTATAGAAGATTTCTGATTAGTAAGCAACGCCTTGAGCGATCATAGCGTCAGCAACCTTGATGAAACCGGCGATGTTGGCACCCTTGACATAGTTGATGTAACCATTCTTTTCAGTACCATACTTCACGCAGTTTTCGTGAATGTTGTTCATGATGCCGTGCAGTTTTTCATCAACTTCTTCGCGAGTCCATGACAGGTGCATTGCGTTCTGGCTCATTTCGAGACCTGAAGTAGCAACACCACCAGCGTTAGCGGCTTTACCAGGAGCGAAGGAAACTTTCTTCTTTTGCAGAGCGGCAACAGCGTCAGCGGTGCAACCCATGTTAGAAACTTCAACAACGTATTTAACCTTGTTTTCGATCAGTTTTTTGGCATCGTCACCGTTCAGCTCGTTCTGGATAGCGCAAGTCATAGCGATTTCGCAAGGAACTTCCCAAACTTTTTTACCCTTCACGAATTTGGCTGATTTGAATTTCTTAGCGAAAGGTTCAACAACATTGTTACGTGTTGCGTTCAGTTCGTCCATGTAAGCGATCTTTTCGGGAGTGGTGATACCTTCCTCGTCGATGATGTAACCATCAGGACCTGAAATAGCAACCAATTTAGCACCGAGTTCAGCCAATTTCAGAGCTGTACCCCAAGCTACGTTACCGAAACCAGAGATGATGCAGCGTTTGCCTTTCAGTTTGTCTTTCTTAGCGGCCAACATGCCTTCCAAGAAATAAACAGCACCAAAACCGGTAGCTTCAGGACGGATCAATGAGCCACCCCATTCCAGACCTTTACCAGTGAGAACGCCAACGTGTTCGCCACGGAGTCTCTTTGTATTTCTGCAGTTCAGTCATGAAAGCCTGGCAGAAACGCATAACTTCACCTTCTGATTTGCCTTTGGGGTCGAAATCAGAACCACCTTTACCACCGCCCATAGGCAGAGTAGTCAGTGAGTTTTTGAAAGTCTGCTCGAAAGCCAAGAATTTCATGGTGTCTTCAGTTACGGTTGGATGGAAACGGATACCACCTTTGTAGGGTCCGATAGCCATGTTGTGCTGTACACGGTAACCGCGGTTCACTTGGATTTGGCCTTTATCGTCAACCCAGGTAACTTTGAATTTCACAATTCTTTCAGGTTCCAGAATTCTTTCAACGATCTTGTACTGATCGTATTTAGGATGTTCATTCACGAAATCGCAAATGGTTTCCAAAACTTCGGTTGCAGCCTGAATGTACAGAGGTTGTCCCGGATTTTTTGCCGTTACGTCGGCTACTAATTTTTTAAGATCCATAATATAATTTTTTAATGGTTTGTGTTTGAATTTTTGCGTTGCAAAGGTAGCAATATTTTGTGAAATTTCCTACCTTTTTGGAAAATTATTTTTACGACTTAAAAATGAAATACACAGCTAAAATCAGACAGATGAAACCAATGAGGTGATTGTATGTAAATTGCTGATTTTTAAATAGTAAGATTGAAAAAATGGAGAAGACGGTCAGGGTGATGACTTCCTGGATGACCTTCAGCTGCCAGATGGTAAACGGTCCTCCGTTTTCAACAAAGCCGATTTTATTGGCAGGAACTTGAAAACAATATTCAAATAGTGCGATTCCCCAGCTGATGAGGATAATAAGTGGCAAGCCCAAGTTGCTGAACCAGCTGAAGTCTTTGAGCTTGAGGTGCCCGTACCAGGCGAAAGTCATGAAAATGTTGGAAATTATCAGCAGAACAATAGTATAAACAGCTTTCATACTTTTGAGGACTTTTTACTTAATGCGAATCAGTTATTGTTAGTGGTGGAGAGGGGGCATGAAAGCGTCTTTTTATACCTCGCTAGCTCGAATATCTTTAATGTTCAGCTGTATGGTTGTTTTGTTATTCCAGGTGTTTTCTTCAACGTGATAAACAATGTCGAATTTCTTGTTATTGGTTATCAGGTCAAACTTTTCATACAGATTGTATCCGATTCCATCGAAGGGTGGGGTGGCTCTGTCGGGATAAAGCACACGCATTTTGATATGTTTGCCCTTGTTGCCGACAACCTTGCCGCTGCCATCCTCAACTACGCCATTGGTTTGGAACACGGGAGCCATATTGCCGGGTCCAAAAGGAGCAAAACGGTTCAGGTTGGCGACAAAGCTTGGGGTGATATCTAACAAGTCGAGAGGTAAATCGACATTGATTTCCGGAATATAAGCATCCTCTTCCAGATTCTCGGCTACGTATTGTTCGAAACGTTCCATGAATTCTTCCAGATTCTCTTCTTTCATGGAGAGGCCAGCGGCGAATTTGTGACCGCCAAAGTCTTCCAGCAAATCGGAGCAACTGTCAATACCGTCGTAAATGTTGAATTCCTTGACGGAACGTGCGGAGCCTGTAATCAAACCGTTGGAGGAACGGGTGAGCACGATGGTAGGTTTGTAGAACTCTTCCACCAGACGGGAAGCCACAATCCCGATAATACCTTTGAACCAGTTGGGGTTGTAAATGACGATACTTTTGCGTTTTTCGTATTCGTTGCTGGTCTTGATGGTCTGGATAGCTTCTTCCGTGGCGTTGCGGTCTTTCTCTTTACGGGCTTCGTTCTGAGTGTTGATAGTGTTACCGATGTCGGCGGACTTGTCCTCGTCTTCAACGATAAACAGACGTACCGATTCTTTGCCGCTTTTCATTCTGCCAGCCGCATTGATACGCGGTCCCACATAAAATACCAAGTCAGAGATGGAAATGACACGGCTGAAGATGGTCTCTTCTTTCAGTGGAAAATGTATTTTGATACCCGCTTGTTCCAGAATGGATTTGATACCCATACGTGGAAACTTGTTGATCATTTCGAGGCCGAAATGGGCTAATATTCTGTTTTCGCCCGTGATGGCCACAATGTCAGAAGCGATACTGATTGCCACCAGATCCATACGGGAAAGCCACAATTCATCGGGCAGGTCGAAACGTTTGCAATAGCCTTGGATCAGCTTGAAGCCGACACCACAGCCTGACAGTTCCTTATAGGGATAAGGACAGTCTTTCCGTTTGGGGTCGAGCACGGCCACCGCATTGGGAAGTGCGTCGCCTTCGAGATGGTGGTCGCAGACAATCACGTCAATGCCATACTTGTTGGCGATATCCACCTTGTCGTTAGCCTTGATGCCGCAGTCCAAAGAGATGAGCAGGTTAACCCCTCTTTCGTAGCAATATTCCACGCCCTCTTCGGAAATGCCGTAGCCTTCCAGATAGCGGTCGGGGATATAAAAATCTACGAATTTGGAAGCATCCGCACCGATGATTTCGCACAAAAAGGAATAAAGCAGTGCGACGGCGGAGGTCCCGTCCACGTCATAATCACCATAGACCATGATTTTCTCGTTGTTGATAATGGCTTGTGAAAGCCTCTCCACAGCCTTATCCATGTCCTTCATGAGGAAGGGGTCATGCAACTTGGAAATGTCAGGGTTAAAAAAATCGTTTGCCAGTTCGACACTGGTGATGCCGCGTGCAATCAGCAGCTTTGCCAAGGGTTTCTCAATAGATAGACTATGGCTTAGCTCATCCGCAAGCTTATCATCAGGGGGAGTAGCAGCTATCCATCTCTTATTCATTGTTTGTATATTTATTTTAAGATTGCAAATATACAAAAATTTTTGAATAAGAATAACTGAATTACAATTTTTTTTTAATTTTAAAAAATGAAAAGAGAATTATAATTTCATCTTCTTTTCAATCTCGTCAATGGCGAGTTTGATTTTTTTGTCAGTATCATACAAATTGTTGATAGTTCGGCATGCATGCAACACCGTGGCATGGTCTTTGTTTCCGCAGTAAGCACCTATGGTTGAGAGCGGTAGCTTGGTGTATTTCTTGGCGAAATACATGCTCAGCTGACGGGCTTGCACAATCTCACGCTTACGTGTTTTGGCATTGATCATGTCGATGGAGATATGGAAATGGTCGCAAATCACTTTCTGGATGTACTCGATGGAGATTTCCTTGGCGGTGCTTTTGACGTATTTGTCAATCATTTCCTTGGCCAAATCTACGGTGATAGCCTTTCGGTTGAGGGAAGCTTGTGCCAGAATAGCAATCATGGCGCCTTCCAGCTCTCTTGTGTTAGAGGTGATGCGTAAGGCAAGGTAGTCGATAACTTCTTCGGGAAATTCTATGCCGTTGTTCTCCAGTTTCTTGCGGAGAATGGCAATACGGGTTTCCAAATCCGGTACTTGCAGGTCGGCGGTCAAGCCCCATTTGAATCG
>CADCNH010000017.1:48576-91747 GCA_902802755.1 uncultured Bacteroidota bacterium
TTCTGATGCAGGTGGTTGAAAATATGGAAGAAAGCCTCCTGGGTTTTGCCTTTTCCGCCGGCGATGAACTGGATGTCGTCTATAATCAGCACATCTACTGACTGGTAGAAAAAGATGAAGTCCTGGATGTTTCCGTTTTTGACGGATTCGATATATTGTTGGAAAAACAGGTCGGAGTTGACATACAAAACGGTCTTGTCCGGATGGTTTACCTTGGTTTGCAGTCCGATGGCGTGAGCCAGATGGGTTTTGCCGAGTCCCACATCGGAATAGATGAACAAGGGGTTGAAAGCAGTTCCTCCGGGATTCTTTGCAATGGCCCATCCGGCAGAGCGTGCCAGACGGTTGCAATCGCCTTCGATGTAGTTGTCGAAATTCAGCGACTCTATCAGGTTGGAGTTGATTTTCTGTTTTTTCAGTCCCGGTGCTACAAAAGGATTCGGGATGGTCTTGTTGGGAGTGTTATATACGTCAATGGGTGGTTTGACGGCGGGGTTGTTGACAGCGGGACGGTAGCTTGAGGGTAGGGTGATGGTTTTGGACTGCTCTGCGGCAGCTTGTTTTTCCATTAATACCTTATATTGAAGTTTGCCTGTAACACCAAGCTCTCTTTTGATAACTTTCTTCAATAAATTGACATAATGTTCCTCTAACCATTCGTAGAACAGGTGGCTGGGAAGCTGGATGACAAGTGTTGAGTTCTCAAGGGCTACAGGCACGATAGGAACAAACCATGTCTTGAAAGCGGTCTCATCAACATTGTCTTTGATGATTGCCAAACAATTTTCCCAAACCGCTTTAAAATCCTTCGTTACAGTGTTCATCGATTCTGTGTTTTTTATAAAAGTTCTACCTTGTTGTGTTTGAAGATATTAACATGAATAACATCTTCGATTTTTGATGTTACAAAAATCAACAAAAAAAAGTTAGAAAAAATAAATACCCACTCTTGATTTTTAAAAAACTTTGTATATAGAAAAATGCCGTTTTTCGAGGATTCAATTTGCAATTTGTTTTGATTCAGCAGGATAGCTTATTAACAGTGTTGAATAATTGTTTATTTTGTTGATTATCAGATATTTGAAATATATTTTATTAACAATTGGCGTATGAATGTGAAATTTCTGTATTTTTGCATTTGAAATGCAAAAATAAGACTTTAAACTATATTATTAACACTTAAATTTTTTATCATGAAAAAAAGTTTATTTATTATCGCAGCGATTGCATTGGTGTTTTCTTTCACCTCTTGCAACAAGAACACCAGCTATGGTGGAAAGTACACAGGTACCTATACCTTCTTTAAACAGAATGGTTCTATTTCTACTCCGGATTCCGTGAAGAAAGGCAAAACCGTTCCGGTATCTCAATTGACAGATGCAAATGTCCAATTGTATTATATTTTGTCATTGACCAAAGTGGCTGATGGTCTTTATGAAAGTTCTGAAACACAATCTGAACTGATTAAGCAGCTGATGCAAACAGTTGGTATTGGTGAGAATGCCGCTGAAGCAATCACCAATGTGAAAGTTAAAGCTGACTTTACACAGAAAGATCACTTGACATATGTGATGACGTATGATGTGCAGCTACTAGGGGTGGCGACAGTTGAAGTGCGAATCTTGCAATTCGACGGAGATAAACAAAGTAATTAGGTTCCCTTTCGTATAAATAATTAATGTTATATATTTAATTGGTATGAAAAAGATTACTTTATTATTGATGGCTTTGGTGGTCTCTTTGGGACTGTTTGCGCAAGACATGCAGAACTTGGCTTATTTTTCCTTTAATTCTTTAAGTCAGGATGCGGCTGTACCGACGGTGATTGTTGCTGATGAAGGTATGGTGCCCACGGCTGCCTTGTATATGGATGGTACCAATGGTTCCTCCGTATGGCCAAGTGGCGCCCTGGGAAATTTCTCGGGTTCTTCTATTAATGCATTATCAGGTTATCCATCGGGCAGAGATTTGGCATTGCAGTCAAATGCATCCAATCAGCTGTCTGTCGTTTTTAAACTTTCAACCACTGGATTCCAAGGTTTGATGTTGACATACGCATTCAAAAGAACTGCACAGGGACATAATTCCTGCATCTGGTCTTATAGTACTGATGGTGTGAATTTCACCAGCCTTCCTGTTCCTAGTGATCAGCCTTACACAGGAGCTATCGACTATAGATTGGAAACCGTGGATATGTCTGGTATTACCGCTTTGAATGATCAGTCAGAGGTGTATGTGAAATTGTATGTTGATGGCTGTAATGGTGAGAATAGTAGGATCCGTTTGGATAATATTAAGTTCAGCGCATACCCTGGAGGTCCCGATGTGTATGCTCCATACGTCACTAATACTGCTGTGACAAGTGCCAATACGGTAGTTGTTACTTTTAATGAAGCTCTTGATAATACCACTGCTACAGCTGTTGCTAACTATAGTTTTGACAACGGTTGCACAACTTCCGCTGCTACAGTTAGTGGTAATGTGGTTAATGTTACTGTTACTCCGGACTTTGCCAATGGTGTTTCTTTCAACATGTTTGTGCAAAATGTGGCCGATGTTGCGGGCAATGTGATGAATCCCGATACCATTGCTTTGGTTTATGGTATTCCTGCTGAATTTATGTGTGCTGACATCGCTACGTTGAGAAGCAAATTCGACAACACTTTGTCTCGCATTGATACCAATTGGAAGGATGTTGTTGAATACAAGTTGACAGGTAATGTGATAGTTACCGCTGTCGCCGAGTATAAAAACCAAAAAGTGCTACAGGATGAAACTGGTGCAATTTTGGTGTTCGATGAAGGTGGCGTGTTGGGTAATCTCGATGTTGGTGATGAAATCAGTGGTGTTTATGGAAAGTTGACCAACTACTACGGTTTCCTGGAATTTGCACCCACTCGTCCCTACGAGCAGATGGCGGGTTATTTCCAGACTGTTGATCCGCAGGTGATTACTTTGTCACAATTGAATGATAATGACTTTATGATTCAGCATCAGGCTGAACTGATTGAGCTGGACAATGTAACAATCACTTCAACTGGCAATTTCGCTAAGTTGAACCGCTATGATTTATCTCAGAATGGTGTGACTGCTCCCGCTTTGTATCCTTATTTCCAGGATGTTGATTACTTGACACTCCCGATTCCTACGGGTGTGGAACAGAATATTACAGGTGTCAACTTTGCCACTTCCAAGATTGGTAATAGCAACTTTGATTTCAGATATTACATTGTTCCTCGTTTTACTTCAGGCATGACTGAGCATGCAGAACACCAATATGGTTTCTCTGCAAAGCATGAGTGCCGGCAGCTACTTCCTCCGTCTGCTGAAAGATGGTGAGCTGGTAGGCACTGCCAAGGTTATCAAGAGATAATTTCCATGTTCCACAATAAAAAAAACGGGGTGGCTTTGCAACCCCGTTTTTTTTGTACCTTTGCCAAAATTTTTCGAGACAATGAAGAAACTAAAATCATTACTTTTTTTATTGTGCTGTATCGCTGTTATTATGCTGGTTTCCTGCCGTCCTGCAGTAAAGAATATTCATTCGGTGACCATGGGCGATGTGACTATTCAGAACGGAGACTTGCTGTTTGTGGGATTGCCACTGGATTATCATATTGTGGATACTGCCAGTATGGATGAGGCCATTACTGCTGCAACAGGACAGGAAAATGCTGTGAATTACATTCATGTGGCTATTTTGGAGGTGGATGAAAACGACAGTCTGTGGGTTATCGACGCTACCATCAAACATGGGGTTGACCGCCATCCTTTCAGCGTTTTTGTCAGTGACTTCACTTTGAATGACGGAAGCCGTCCGGAAATGGTGGTGATGCGCTTGCAAGATAATGCAAATGTGAATAAGTTTGTGGAAAATGCCAAAACATATTGTGGACGTGAGTATGATATGCACTTCCTGCCTGACAATGAGGCCCAATATTGCAGTGAGTTAGTGCGTAATAGTTATACTACTAGCACAGGTGAGTACATCTTCAGCGAGTCACCGATGAATTTCAAGTCTGCCGATGGCACTTTCCCACCTTATTGGGTAGAGTTGTTTGATTTGCTGGGAGAACCTATCCCACAAGGAGTTATGGGTACTAACCCGAATGATATGTCACAGGAACAATGCTTGAAACGGGTAGGAACAATGAACAATGCACAATGCACAATGCACAATGAATAATTCACAATGAATAACCAGTATAGAATAGCTATTAACTATTAATTATTAATTATTAATTTTAAAGAGTATGGGTTTTGGTAAAATATTGAAATACAGTTTTTTGATGCTTCTTCTCTTGGCGGTGGTGCCGTTGAGGGCGCAGAAAAACAAGGGGGACCGTCTGATTGGTACCTACAGGGTGGTGGAGCCGGAAACCAAAGAGGATTCCAAAGTGAAGATTTTCAAGACTGCCGATGGCAAGTACAAAGGTCAGGTGATCTGGTTGGCCAAGCCTACCATGAAAGATGGCACACCTAAACGGGATATTCTGAATCCTGACCCCAAAAAGCGGAATACCCCTGGCGACCAGATAGTGCTAATGTGGGGCTTTACCTACGATGCCGACAAGGATATGTGGGTGGGCGGAGAAATCTACGACCCCTGTCACGGTAAAACCTATAAATGCAGGCTTAATTTCGAGAGCGACACGAAACTGAAGGTGCGGGGTTACATTGGTGCTCCAGCTTTCGGAAAGAGCATGTACTGGATCAAAATAAACTGAAAGTTGAAAGCTGAAAACTGAAAGTTGATAGTTGAAAGATATAAAGAAAAGAGCTAAGAATGTGATACCCTTAGCTCTTTTTTTTTGAGTTATGAATTCAAGAAAATCTGATTTTTAGTTTAATAAGCACATTTGCTAATTAACTAATTTGCTCATTATTTCAGTATCTTCATGAATTCAACGGTCAGGTCCCAGCACATCTTTACGGTCTTGATTTCCAGTTTTTCATCGGGAGAGTGAACACCGCGTAGGGTGGGGCCGTAGGACACCATGTCCAGACCGGGATATTTCTCGGAGAAGAGTCCGCATTCCAATCCGGCGTGAATGGCCAATACCTGTGGCTCTTTCTTGAACAGGTTTTTATAGGCCTGTACCAGTACTTCAAGCACTTTGGAGTCGGGGTTGGGAGTCCAGCCGGGATAGCCGTCGCTGCTGGTCACATCGTTGGCACCGGTGCCGCAGAAAGTGGCAGTTACCATATCTACCGCATCCTGCTTCTTGGATTCTACAGAGCTGCGCTGGCTGGTGGTGACAATGATTTTCTCGCCTTCAATCTTCACAGAGGCCAAGTTTGTGGAGGTTTCAACGAAGTCTTTAATATTTTGTGACATGGCCAAGACTCCGTGAGGACAAGCATAAAGGCAGTTCATCAAATCCACCTGCAAGAGCTCATCCAATACTTTCTTGGGCATAGCGGCGCTTTCAAAGCACACTTCCACATCCGGGTCTGTTACGAGATACTCATTCTTGTATGCCTCATTCATGGTCTTGAGGTATTGTTCGAAATCTTTGGCGTAGGTTTTGGGAATCACCACGAGGGCATAGCCTTCACGTGCGATGGCGTTGCGCAAGTTGCCAGCCTTGATGTCGGCAATGCGAAGGCCATATTCCTGATAGCCATTCCAGAGGAGGCGGTTGAGCAATTTTACAGCATTACCGCGGCCTTTGTTGATGTCATCACCAGAGTGACCTCCCTGCAAACCTTTGACGGTCACAGTGTAAGCAACGCTGTTGTTCTCGATTTCGTTATCCCACTCGCAGTCGAAAGTGGCCACAGTGTCTTTGCCACCGGCACAGCCAATAAAGAACTGGCCTTCATCCTCGGAGTCGAGATTGAGCAGCATTTTGCCTTTCATGAAACCTGGTTCAAGAGCGAAAGCACCGGTTAAACCTGTTTCCTCATCTACAGTGAAGAGGCATTCAACGGGACCATGTTCCAGGTCTTTGGAGGCCAAAATAGCCAAGGCCATTGCCATACCAATACCGTCGTCAGCGCCGAGAGTGGTACCTTTGGCCTTCATCCATTCGCCATCCACATACGATTGGATAGCGTCTTTCTCGAAGTCGAATTTGGTGTCATTATTCTTTTCGCACACCATGTCCATGTGAGCCTGGAAAATGATTGGAGTAACATTTTCTTTGCCCGGAGTGGCGGGCTTGCTGATTAATACATTGCCAATTTTATCACGTTTGGTCTCCAAGCCTAATTTCTTGCCGGTTTCAACCAACCATGCTGATATTTTCTCTTCTTTTTTGGAGGGACGGGGAACTTTGCATATTTCGTCAAAGAAGTCAAATACAATTTTAGGTTCTAAGTTTGTCATGTTTTCTGTTCTAAAGTTTATAATATTTTTGTTAATTACCTGATGATGAATTGTTTGTGTGAAATATAGCGACTTGTTTTATTTCACATAATAAGTCAGTCGCATATTGATGCTGGCTCTTTTTTGTTTAGAGCTGGTGTTGAAAGTGCCACCCCAAGAATAATCTTCGTTGGAGGAGTTGGGAGCGGTAATCTGGAATACACCCATATTGGCGGTTTTGAGACCACCGAGGCTTGCTCCAGCGTTTTTGGCGATGGTTTCAGCACGGTTGCGTGCGTCTTTGGTGGCATTGGCTAACATTTCAATCTTCAGGTCAGCCAGCTTTGTATAGTAATAAGAGACATCATTTGTGCTGATTTGAATGCCCTGATCCAACAAATCGCTTGCCTCACGTGAGATTTTCTCGATTTTTTCAACATCGGTGGATTCCACACGGATGCTCTGGGTCAAGACATAACCCTTGAAGACTTCGAAACTGCGGCGTGCCGTCTCATTCCATTCCCATTCGTTGTCGGCATAATGGGTTACAGCGTTGAAAATCACCTCTTTCTCATCTATACCCTTGCTTTTCAAGTATTCTTTCACCACATTGTTTTGGTCTTTGATAACACTGTATGCGTCTTTCATGTTCATGTTGCGGACAGAGTAGCTTAAATCCCAGACAATTAAGTCCGATTCGAAGTCTTTTTCAGCTAAACCAATGACTGACATGGTTTTGGCGGGACCTTTGGTTTTGTAAAAGTAGTGGCCGGCCAGCCATACTGCTGCAACGGTTGCAATACATGCAATGAGTCCGATGATAATTCCTGTTTTTTTCATAGCTTTTTTATTTTAAGTTTTTGATTGATATTGTTTTACCGTTTGAAAGTATAAGCTTGTTTTGATATACAAGTACCTGTTGGGTGTCTTCTGGGAGGTCTGTCAACGTGTGGGCTTCTAAATTCAAGTAATTGTAGCTGTATAGTTGATTATTCTTTACGAAGAAAATTACATCTTTGGAGACTTGTACGGGGAATCCGGACAGTATTGCGATACTTTTGTCGTAAGTACCGAAGCTATCAAAAAAATAAATGCCGTTTTGACTGTCCTGCATATAGATTTTCTTCTCATTTACATCTTTCAGTATAACGGGGGAGAACTCATTAAAATTGTAATGGATGCGTTCTTTTTCGTTAAAATAAAAATCCAGGATAATTAAATCTGTATTGGCTTCGTCGTACAGAATGATATTGTTCTTGGTGGAATAGGTGGCTAAACCAATGGTAGTCAGCCCTTTGGAAAACAAGTCGATGGGATTGCCTATAGGGGAAAGTTTGTCGTCCAGAAAAACAATGCTGCCAGCATCGCGGTAGAAAAGCATGATTTTCAGCGGATTATCCACGTCAATGGAAGCAATATGGCCATCCATGGAATTATTAGTGGTATAGAGCAGTGTTCCGTCGGGAGTGTATTTATACAGGGTAACATCATTAACAGCATAAATATGGCCCTGCGGGTCAACGGCGATGATTTGGGCTGGCTGATCAATGACCATCGCATCATTGGTTTGTGCGAACATATTGCAAGTGTATGCAAGCAGCAGTGTTACGATGACGACCAAGTGTTTCATATCTGTTTTAATGTTCGATGTCATTAAACATCTTGCAAAGGTACATATTTTTCCTATATAACGTACAGATATGTGTGAAAATATTTCTTCCTATAATTTCTGCAAAATCTGACTTCCGGTACCGATGCGGTAACCTTCGCTCTTGAACAAAATTGTACCGTTTTTGTCGGCAAAAATCACCAAGGGGAAATTGTCGCTAAAAGTTGATTTGGTGTGCGTTAGCACATTGTTCAGCCATTGGTTCCCCCCATCTTCCACCAAGATGCTTTGGGTGGGTAATTTCCATTTGTCAAAATTGAAATCAGGAACATTCTTATTGTCAGGCAGGGCAAAAATGATGCTGTAACCCCTTTGTTCAAACTCCTTGGTGTGACTGGCAATGTCTTTCAGCAAGTGTTTGCTGGGCTCACGGCTCGGATCAATGAAGCAGAGTAGGAGAGGATAACCCCGGGTCAGTGTTTTGACGGTTTTGTTGTCTTGAGATGGCAATTTGAATTGGAGGTCAAGCTGGCCGTAGTTGTCTGTGCTTTCCTCTAAATCTCTAATGGCTAATTGTTTACTTGTGGTTTGTCCAGGCATGATACCGAAAAATTCAATGCGAGAGAGGGCGGTGCCATCGGTGTAACGGTTGCCAGTGGACAGCATGTAATAGCCTTGTTCGAGTTCCAAGGTGATGGGGAAAGTGCTCACACGCGGGTCGTCTTCATAATCGAAGGTGACAAAATCCCCATTTTCGTATTTGGCAATAGTGAAATTGGTCCAATAAACTGGCTTTAAGTTCTTTTTTGTATCGTAATTAATGACCAATGTGCCGGTTGGAAGTTCTTTCTTGCCTTCATTGAAACTGATGGGATTCCATCGGCTGTTGTTGTATGCAAATATCTGTCCTGTAGCATTATCCATATAAGCGGGAATGTCCATGGCTCGGCAGGCTGCCACGAAAAAGATGTCGCGGGAGTGGGAGTCTGCCCAGCGTAATTCATAAACACCGCGTGGGGTGATGGGACAGTTAAAGTAGTTGGCTTCGTCGTCAATCTGGATGTGTTTCTCAATCCAGTTCTTGATATTGTTTGGTGTGACACTGGCACCCAAGGTGGCGGTGAGCGATTCTTTCAGAAAGTTACGCCATGGTCTGAGACCCTCGTTGGCAATTCGTGGAGAGATAATGCCTTGCTTGTAAATGTACAAAGAATAAGGTGATGGTTTGTCACCATAAATGGTGATGTGGTCTTCAAGTGTCTCTTTGACAAAGTCTCTTAAATCTTTTTCTGATAATGAATTAAGAAAATCATAAAGGTAGAGGTATCGGTCTTCTTTCTGATGCATGTTCAGGAAGTCGATGAGCTCGGCATAGTTCCCTTCGCTCTTTTTCAGGAAGATTCCTATTTGTTCTTCAGTCAGGTTTTCATTGATAATGTCGGCGGCATCGGCTTCGGTTTTGAAAGTGGCCATATAGGCGTTACGCAGCGAATCCTCATATTGCAAGCGTTGGGTATTTTTTTCCGCTTTCTTTTGGTCGGCTGTGGTGATGTTGCTGTTGCCAATGGGAGGAACCATAGTATATTGTTCTACGTAGCTTTCACCGGGTAAACGCTCCATGACAATGACAATAGAGTCTTGTTGGCGTACATCGAATTTGCTGTAATTGTAATGATAACCATCTGTGGCCCAGATGAGCAAATCGCCTAGACCAGTGGTTAAGTGTGCAATTCCTTTTGAATCAGTTGTTTGCGTGGCTATAGGGTAATATTCGGAATAGTTGTAGAGTTTGAATTTTACTTCTGCGCCTTCCACATCGTGCATGTCGTGATCCACCACTTTTACTGTAATCCGTTTGGTATCAGCATAATTGGAAATCATGTTGATGCGTGAGAACAGGTTGGTGCTGTGGGTGACCTCCTCGTCTCCGTTGTACTTGCCGAAGGCGTTTGAGTGAACCATCATGGTGCGTGTGGAGGGGATGGCAAACCAGCCCATGTTCAGTTCGGGGTCGGGTTCGCAGGCACCGAGGAAGTACCATTTGCCATCTATCCAGACTTCCACCCAGGCGTGGTTGTCGTCGGTGTGTGCCCAGCGGGGGGTGTAGCATTGTCGGGCGGGAATGCCGACAGCACGCAGGGCGGTGACGGTGAAGGTTGATTCCTCGCCGCAGCGACCCAAGGCGGTGCGGACGGTGGCGAGTGGGGCTGAGGTGCGACTGTCGGAGGGACGGTAGGCCACCTTTTCGTGGCACCAGTGGTTCACCTCCAAAGCGGCATCGTACATTGTCATATTTTCGATTCGTGGCTTCAGCTCATTGAAAAACACTTGGCGGGCACTGTCCAGGTTTTCATTGTTCACACGGTAAACCAGCACGAAATGGCGGAAGATGTCTTCGGGAATAGTGCTTCCCCAGCTGAATGTTTCACGGGCTTTCAGGGCACCCCGCACCTGTTGCAGGAAAAAGTCACCGTCGTAGTCAGCCAGGTCGCTTAGAGGCATGTATGCGTACAGGAATTGGAGGGCTTCCTTCTCCTCCCGTGTCAGCGATTGTTTGAAAACACCGAATAGGGCGTCATTGCGTCCTTGTGCCAACTCTTTCCTCTGTTTAAAATCTTTTTGTACCTGCTGGCGGTAGCCCCTGTCGCTGATGAAATGCTTTCCGCAAGAGGTTAATAATAAAACTGTTACAATTCCAAATAATAGTTTCTTTATCATAGTGTTTAAATTCAAAATTCAATACTAACCCCTATCCCCTAACCACTAATCCCTAATTATCACATTAACTAATTAACTAATTTGCTAATTATGAGTTTGATTTCTTCCGTTTGGCTTGTATCTCCATTGAGTTTGCAGCTGGCATGGACTTCGTCCACATGGCTGCGACGGACAAGTTCTTCCACATTGTCGCTGGCAATGCCGCTACCAGCCAGGATGGTGATGCGCTGGCGGGCTTGTTTTACGATTTCAGCCAGTGTGTCAGCACCTTGTGGGGCTGTGGGCTGCTGTCCGGAGGTGAGAATGCGATGGAAGCCGCAGTCGATGATCTGTTCCAGCGCTACTTGCCAGTCCTTGCAGCGGTCAAATGCGCGGTGAAAGGTCACTTGCATGGCACCTGCAGCTTGCATGGCGGTGTGGCATTTTTCCACATCAATGCTTAAATCAGACTTGAGGAAACCGATAACCACCCCCGGAATGCCATGCTCACGGCAGAAAGCAATGTCGGATAGGATAGTCTGGAATTCTTCGTCGGTATAGCAAAAATCACCGCCACGGGGACGAATCAGCACAAAGGTTTGCAGAGACAGGTGCTCCTGACAATATAAAATGTCATTATATGAGGGAGTTAAGCCGCCTAAATGCAGGTCGCAGCATAACTCAATACGTTTGGCCCCGGCCTTCGCCGCATTGATGGCGGATTGTCGGTTTCCGCAACAAACTTCTAATAACATATTGTTTCATATTTAAAAATGCAAAGATACATTTTTTTGTTGAATTGTTGAATTATTGTAGTTCATGGTTTCATTAGCACATTGGCACATTAACTAATTTGCACATTAACTAATTTGCTAATTGAATTTTTTGTATCTTTGCGGCAACAAAATAACAACCTAAAAACCAATTTGCTATGATTAGTAAAAAAATGCAAGAGGCTATCAATGCCCAAATCAATGCCGAAATGTGGTCGGCATACCTGTATTTAGCTATGTCTATGGATGCCAACGACAAAGGTCTCAAAGGTGTTGCCCATTGGTATCGCAAACAATATGACGAAGAAATGGAACATGCTTTCCGTTTCGTACATTATTTGGAAGAACAACTGGCACGTGTGGAATTGAAACCTATCGAAAAATTCAAAACCTCATGGAAGAACGTTGCCGAGATGTTCGACGAGACTCTGGCTCATGAAAAAGTGGTGACCGGTCTGATTCACAAACTTTGTGACTTGGCTGCCAAGGAAAAAGACTATGCCACTGCTAATATGCTGCAATGGTTTGTGAATGAACAGGTTGAAGAAGAAGCCAACGCTACTGAATTGATCGAAACCGCCAAATGCATCGGTAACGATAAAGCCGCTTTCTATATGTTTGACAAAGAACTGGCTGCCAGATAGTTGTCCATTCCCAAACGGTTCAATACAAAATTTAAGAAATCCTGCTGAAAATCAGTGGGATTTTTTTATTTTTGCAAAAAATTACTCGCATGAATCCTCTGTTAATGATATCGGTTTTGCCTGTTATTATACTTTTGGGATATATATATCTTAACGATAAAAATGAAAAAGAACCCTTGGGTTTGCTGTTAAAGGCTTTTTTTTGTGGCAGTTTGGTGGCAGTACTGATACTTTTATGGAGTTTTATCGAGGGTGTTATCGGTATTCATCTTACCGAATTCGCTGAGGATTCAGCAGTGTTGAAGAGCTTTTTCCAAGCTGCTATTCCAGAGGAAGGCCTCAAGTTACTGTTTTTGTATTGGCTGATTTGGAATAACAAGGAGTTCAACGAACACTTTGACGGTATCGTCTATGCGGTGTTTGTGTCGATGGGTTTTGCCTGTGTTGAAAACATCCTTTATGTCTTTTCCGGTGGCTTTGAGACAGGAATTGCAAGAGCCGTACTGGCTGTTCCAGGACACTTCCTCTTCGCGGTCATCATGGGCTATTTCTTCTGCTGTGGATGTCATTTCTCTGTCCGGTTTTGGCACATGGCTTGTATGATACCTTGTGTTTCACCATGGAGATGTATGGTGAAATGTCAGGCCTCTCATACGTGTTGAGTGTGTTGTTCATCGCCTTCAATGTTAAATTGTGGCAAATCGGTCTGAAAGCTATCCGTAACCACTGCCATATATGCGGTGCGAAAATCCCCAAAGGGAGAGTCAACTGTCCCTATTGCGAACGACTGGATAGATTTCCTTGATTTTTTCCACCACCCATTCGTCGTCATTCTTTTGTACCACAATTTCCAAACGGGGGTTGGTATTGTATTTGTTATTGATCCTCTTGTGATAATACTGCAGGAAATCATAATTGAGCGCATTGCTGATGCGGACAATGAGGTGAATGTCCATACTCTTGCGCTTGAATATGTTATATACATTGGTACGATCGCAATGAATCGCCTCCGCAAACTCGTTGATCGATATACCCCGTTCCTTCATCTTTCGCTTGACTAACGAGCCTAAATGAATGTCTTCCATGTTTTTTTAATTAATCTTTACAAAAATACAGCATTTCTACAAATTATTGACTGTTTGTTATTTAATTTAACGAATTTGTGAAATTATTTCACAAAACGTTTGCTGTGTGGTATATTTTTGCTTTTTTTTGCAAAAAAAAAAATAACACTGCATGAATACTTATCCCAAATTAAAAAAATTGTTTTTCGTATCGGCAATCGTGCTATTATCTTTGAATCTTTTTTCACAGGAGTGGCATTACGAGATAACTTGTGCTGGCACAGGTGTTCAAGGTACCTATATGGTAGAGGTGACCAGCTATGGCAAGACGGTTGACGCGGCATTGGCCCAGATGAAAAAAGATGCGGTTCATGGAGTGTTGTTCAGGGGGCTCACTGGCAAATGCACCCAAAAGCCATTGGCGGGCAAGGTTGATGTGGAAACTGAACACAAAGACTTCTTCGACAAGTTTTTCGGCAAATCAGGCGACTATGCCAAATATGTCGTCGATGATCCTAATGTGGCTATGGTACCCGTTAAGGTAGGCAAACGGGAGTACAAGGTGACCAAGGTGGTTTCGGTGAAAAAAGACATGCTCCGCAAAGATTTGGAGAAGGCGGGCATTATTAAAGCGTTGGGTTTTTAATGAAATTTAAATAAATAAAACAGATTGGACATGGCAAAGAAATGTTTAACATTGATGGTATTGCTAATGGGATTATTAGTATCATTTGGGCAATCAGGTGATTACTCTCTTCCGGAAATTGAATGCATGGGAGTTGAGGGCGACGGCTCCCAAACATTACGCGTTTGGGCTTTGGGCCGTAATAAAGTTGACGCCCTTGAGCAGGCCAAGAAAAACGCGGTCAGGGAAGTGATTTTCAAGGGTATTCGCAATGGTAGCAAAGAGTGCAATATGCGTCCGCTCGTCTATGAGGTGAACGCCGAAGAAAAATACCAATATTATTTTAATGCGTTTTTCAAAGATGACGGTGACTATAGACAGTATGTCACGATGGAGGATCGCCGCCCAATGACCAATAAAAAAGAAAATACCAAAACACAGGTAAAATATGGTGTGACGGTGCGAGTGCTTCGCGCCGAGTTGCAGCAGAGACTGATAGATGACAAAATTATTAAACCTTGACGATATGAAACATGTTTTGTTGCTTTTTATGTGCTGCTTTATGTTTGCGGCATTCCTGAATGCCCAGGATGTGATTTATTTAAATAATGGTAATGTGGTGAAAGGGAAGGTGGTGAAAAACACCGACGAGGTGTCGGTGGTGGTGAAAAGCGGAGAGACCCTGACCTACCGTAAAGCGGAAGTGCGCGAAGTGCAGATCGGCAATTCTGAGGTGAAAACGCCAAAAGAACCCAAAGGAAAATATGTCGATTATTCCGATCTGGACAAAGGGTGGTGGTGCGCTGTGGAAGCCCATGCCGCCGGTTTGTGGTATGACGACCATGCCATGGGTGCTTTTGCACTGACATTTACCAACGGCTATCGTTTTTCAGAATACCTGAAAATCGGTGTGGGTATTGGAGCCCGGTATAATCTGAATCATGACAACGATTATGCGATATACCGCCAGTTGCATAATATCCAGGCTCCAATGAGTATACCGCTGTTTGTCAATGCAAGAGGCAACATCATTAGTCAAAAGTCACGTATGTGTGTGCCTTTCTGGAATGCCGACATAGGCTATGCTATCCTCGACAATTTCTTCTTTGACGCAGGTGTCGGTTTCAGAGTGGGCGCCAAACGCAACAACTTTGTGATGAGTGCCAACTTTATGGGTCAAGTTATTAATTACGAGCCTGATGATACCGATTTCGGCAGTGGTATATTATTTAAAATAGGTTATGAATTTTAAATTTCCTGATATGAGAAAATCAATATTGTCGATAATTCTATTCTGTTTTATTCTGGGCTTGTCAGCCCAAGAGAAAAAACCCACCATTATGGTGGTGCCAAGTGATGTATGGTGCAATCAGCATGGCTACATGACCACTTTTGACAATCAGGGTAGCGTGCAAAAGGAGCCGGATTACAAGACCGCTCTGCAAAGCGATGCGGATCTTTTGCTGGTGATAGGTGCCATTAATACGCTGATGGCCGACAGGGGATTCCCTTTGAAAAATCTGGAATCCACCCTTAAATCCATTGAACAGCGTATGGCTGAGGATAATATGACCGTGAGCAAGACTTCAGGAGCGGAACTGGCCGAGTCACCACTCGACCGTTTGCGCCGTACCGCCAAAGCCGACATTATCATGCAGATTACCTGGACGGTGAATACCACCGGGCTGAAAAAATCCATCACTTACAATCTGCAAGGTATCGATTCCTATACCGACAAGCAGATAGCCGGAGCGCAAGGCACTGGAGATCCGTCGTTTACGGCCGAAACCCCTGTTTTGTTGCAAGAAGCGGTGGTGACCCACATGGACAATTTCTGCTTTCAGCTGCAAAGCTATTTCGACAATTTGGTGGCCAAAGGACGCGAGGTGTCTGTGGATGTCAGAGTGTTTGACACGGGCGAGATGGATTTGGAAACAGAATTCAATGGGGTAGAGCTGACGGAAATCATCGACGAATGGATGAATGCCAATACGGTGAACCATATTTTCAACAAGTCTGACGCCAGCGAGAACTACATCCAGTACGAGCAGGTCAGAATTCCGTTGTACAAGACCAACGGCGCCACCATGGATGCGGAGTCTTTTGTCCGTAATCTGAGAACTTATCTGCGTCAGGAATATCAGATCCAGTCCAAGGTGATGACACGAGGCTTGGGCCGGGCTATTTTGGTGATTGGTGAAAAATAAACAACAAAAAATATGAAAAAAAACATTTTTATTATCATTGCTGTCATGGCTTTGCTCGGTGTGGGCAGGCTGTCAGCGCAAAATGATTTCAAGGACGGGGAATCCCGTATTGCCCTGTCCATTGCATTGCCAGAACAGGCCAATCCTCTGCCGTCAGGGGCGGAAACATACCTGGTCAACAAACTGAAACAGGCAGCCGCCCAGAACGGACTGGCAGCAGAGGAAGGCTATTCCAGGTTCTTCATAACAGCAGTAATTACCCCGCTGACCCGGGATATTGTGGCGGGACCTCCTCAGCAAATCGCCCAGAATCTGGAGATTACTTTGTATATTGCGGACGGCATCGATCAGAAAATCTTTGCCACCACTTCGCTGAATGCCAAGGGTGTGGGTTCCAATGAAACCAAAGCGTACATCGACGCGGTGAAACATATCAACGCCAATTCAAAACAATTCAAGGAACTGGCGGAGACAGGGAAAGCCAAAATCATCGCATATTACGAAGCTCAATGTGACAATATCATCAAGAAGGCACAGTCATTGGCCAAGCAGAAAAACTATGAGGCCGCCTTGTGTGAGCTCACAGCCATCCCTGATGTATGCAACTGTTACGACCGTACTTTGGAAGCGACAGCGGAAATCTATCAGCAATATATTGATTATCTGTGCGATGTGAACCTGGCTAAAGCACGTACGGTGTGGGCTGCGGAACAGAACTCGTCGGGTGCACAAAAAGCCGGCGAATACCTTTCCAACATCTATCCTGACGCCAAATGCTACAAAGAAGGTATGGATCTGTATCGCGAAATTAAGGATAAAGTGTTGGATGACTGGAAGTTCGTGATGAAAATTTACCAGGACGGTGTGGATATAGAGAAAGAACGCATCAAAGCATGGCGCGATGTGGGTGTTGCATACGGCAACCACCAGCAGCCCATCAGCAATTATGTGAACTGGCTGTTACGATAGTAGATCATCTGTTAATCATTCAATATAACAATAAAAAAATAAAATTATGAAAAGTTTTAAATCCATTGCAACATCAAGCCTAAAACAAACATTTTGCATCGTCATGGTATTCATGGCAAGTCTTGTGGCTTTCGGACAACAACCCTTTGAGGGCAAAATAGTTTATACCGTAAATACAACAAGCCGAGGATTGTACAAGATGTTTTCCGACATCCAAGGCACCTCCGAAGAAGTTGTCTATATTACGAATGACAAGTTTATCTTGTTTAATGTAGCTACACAGCTGATAAACTATATTGATTTGAAGGAGGATGCTGTGTATGTGGCATGTCCTGCCATTCAAATGACGCAAAAAAATACGGTGACTAACTTGATTGAAACCAACGAGAAAATCTTAAACAACGGGGGATATTTGAGAAAACTCGCCCAATGGAAGAAAACCGAGGTGCTTGAAGGTCTTGTAGATGGCTATCCTGCCATAAAATACAGTATTGATACATCCTTTACTCCTGAAGGAGCAAATTATAAAGTGACCTCTTTCGCATTCGATGTCTGTCTTAAGGATTTTTTGTCTCCAGAACTGCTCAAACCATACTCGTATTTTTACGGCATGCCTTATTATGAACATACTTCCGAAATCAAACAAGATTGTCCTGCTCCATTGTTGAAATCTGTCAGATATCAAACCCGTGTCGTGAAATCAATGGAGCGGATGACGCCCGATGCAAGTGTATTCACGGTGCCATCTAATGTAAAAGTTGTTTCGCAACGCGATTTTGAAAAAGCATACAACAAATACATGAAAGGACTTAATAAAACGCGTGAAAAAGAGGGTACCTCAGTTGAATATACAGCTCCTGAAGATATTTGGGATTTCTAAAAAAAATGAGGATGAAAAAATTATATTCACTGGTGCTGTTTCTTGTGGCGCTTGGCATCTGCCAGGCACAGGAAGGCCAGCTTGAACAAAGCTATCGAAGAAGTTCCCTATACTCTATCATGTTGAATACAGGCATAAAGTATAGTAATGAAATGGAACAGGTCTTCGCTGATTTTACTGTGCCGGATAAATTCAACGACCATAGCTTGGGTTTGAAATCCATAAAGGATGTGTCGAAGATAGAAAACAAACTTGTTCCTATTGAACGTTTTCTATACAAGTCGCAGCTCGCCAAACGTATGGTATCCAAGTGGTTCAATCGTGATAAGAATACTGGAGCTTTTTCCATGGAGTTAGTCGCAGAAAGAGGCAATTATAATGCGTCTCTATTGGATGTCGCTTTGGCGCGGTCGAGTGTTCGCGGAATAGCTATGTTGTCGGATGCCGGTGAGGAATTGATAGGCAATACTTTCCTGTTGGTCAATGAGATAAGTTACATTGACAAGGAAAGCAATGCCATAGCTGCCGCCGCGATTTTTGGCACAATTGCCGCGGTCGCTGGCTCTGTTAGCAATGCCTCAGGGGGGAATAAGACAGGTGCGGTGGCAGATTTAACCAAATCAATCGCTGACCTTGGTTCGAACGTTTCTGATTTGGTTGCTGGCTTTTCTGTCAAAGTTACTTCCTATCTTTATCAGTTAGAGTGGAATGACAGTATTGCCAATGTCTTCTATACCAATTATTATTATGACAAAGACAATATTGATGCCACGAAAAAGTCTGCGTATGAAAATGACACCGAACTCTTCAAACTTAAATTTGTAGGGCAACAGGCTGTGAAAAGCGACAAAACCTCGTTGCGGGGTGTACATACGAACGGTGACTTGATTAGTAAGACCATGCAGCGTGCGATTGACAAGTCTATTGTTGAACTGCAACGTGAAAATGAGGTCTTCCGTGTGAAAGTCCCCCTCATAGAGATTGCGGAAGACGGAATACATGTCCAAATTGGCCTTAAAGAAGGTGTTAGCGAAAAATCCAGGTTCGAAGTTTTGGAACAGGTGGTCGATGATAACGGACGTACCAAATACAAGCGTGTGGGTATAATCAAGCCTGCCAAGGGTAAAATCTGGGATAACCGCTATATGGCTGTGGAGGAAGAAGCTGTGAATGCTAACCTGAATTACACCACTTTCGAGGTGGTGTCCGGCTCCGGTTTCTATCCCGGCATGCTGGTGCGAGAAATAAAGTTCTGACAACAGACTTCTTTGCTGTTTGACAAAATATTCGGTAGCCATGACATACGTCACGGCTACCTTTTTTTTGCATCGGCTATGACGGTATGCGTGGCATGAGACGTGCCGCCAGGCGCAATTAACACCACACAAGCGAAGCGTAGTGTGGTGACAGAAGGACGCGGCATATCCAGCATATCGGAGATATGCGACCTTACACCACTACCTCGGGATAAACTAATTCCAAAATAAAATATATCTGCACATTATTGACGAAATTTATGTAAATTTGCACCTTATTGTTATATGGTTTGATTTTTAATTTAAATAATTGAAAATCAATGTTTTTGAATGTTTGAAATTTAAAACTTAAGAATAAAACTATGGAGATTGCTACCAAGTACGACCCGAAAAGCATCGAGGACAAATGGTACCAGTTCTGGAATGACCATCATCTCTTCGCCTCAAAACCTGACAGTAGAAAACCTTTCACCATTGTGATTCCACCCCCCAATGTGACGGGTGTGCTGCACATGGGCCACATGCTGAACAATACCATCCAGGATGTGCTGGTGCGCCGTGCGCGTATGCGTGGTTTCAACGCTGTCTGGGTGCCGGGTACCGACCATGCCTCCATCGCTACCGAAGCCAAGGTGGTGAAGAGCCTTGCCGAGCAGGGTATCAAGAAGCGCGACCTGACCCGCGAGCAGTTCCTGGAACATGCCTGGGCATGGACTCACAAACATGGCGGCATTATCTTGCAGCAGCTCCGTAAACTCGGAGCCTCCTGTGACTGGGACCGTACAGCGTTCACCATGGACGAGAAGCGTAGCGAGAGCGTGACCAAGGTATTTGTCGATCTCTATAACAAAGGTCTCATCTACCGCGGCCTCCGCATGATAAACTGGGATCCCAAGGCCCTCACCGCCCTCTCGACCGAAGAGGTGGAATACAAGGAGGAAAGCTCGAAGCTCTATTACCTCAAATATTACGTGGTTGGGTTAGAGAGATTGGAAAATCAGGCGGCATTGGAAGCCGATGGCAATATTATCCACCGTGATGAAAAGGGCTACTACGCTGTGGTCGCCACCACGCGTCCCGAGACCATCATGGGCGACACGGCCATGTGCATTAACCCAAAAGACCCCAAGAATCAGTGGCTCCGTGGCCGTCGCGTCATCGTGCCCCTCGTGGGCCGCGAGGTGAAGGTTATCGAAGACCGCTACGTCGATATCGAATTCGGTACGGGCTGTCTGAAGGTGACTCCCGCACACGATGTCAATGACTACAATCTCGGCAAAACTCACAACCTGGAAACCATCGACATCTTCAACAACGATGGCACCATTTCCGAACAGTCGCCTCTCTATGTCGGCATGGACCGCTTTGCCTGCCGCAAGCAGATTGCCAAAGACCTGGAGGCTGCCGGCCTTATGGAAAGGGTAGAGGACTATACCAACAAAGTAGGGTATTCGCAGCGTAATCCTGACACCGCTATCGAGCCACGCCTCTCGCTGCAGTGGTTCCTCAAGATGAAGCACTTCGCCGACATCGCCCTGCCGCCCGTCATGACCGACGAAATCAAGTTTTATCCCGATAAGTACAAGAATACCTACCGCCAGTGGCTGGAGAATATCCAGGACTGGTGTATCTCACGTCAGCTTTGGTGGGGCCACCGTATTCCTGCTTGGTACATCGAGGTGGACGGCAAAGAGGAAATCGTGGTGGCTGTTAACGAGGAAGAAGCCCAAAAAATTGCCAAGGAGAAATACAACTACACTGGCGCAATGCGTCAGGACGAAGATGCCCTCGATACCTGGTTCAGCTCTTGGTTGTGGCCCATCAGTCTATTCGACGGTATCAACAATCCCGACAACGAGGAAATCAATTACTATTATCCCACATCCGACCTTATCACGGCTCCCGACATCATCTTCTTCTGGGTGGCACGTATGATCATGGCCGGTATGGAATATCGTCATGCGGTGCCTTTCCGCCACGTATATTTCACCGGTGTGGTTCGCGACAAGTTGGGCCGCAAGATGTCCAAGCAGTTGGGCAACTCACCCGATCCCATCATGCTGATGGAGCAATTCGGCGCCGACGGTGTGCGTATGGGCATGTTGCTGAGCTCTCCCGCTGGCAACGACCTGCTGTTCGACGAGTCATTGTGCGAGCAGGGTAGAAACTTCAACAACAAGATTTGGAACGCCTTCCGTCTGATCAAAGGCTGGCAGGTGGATGAGAATTTGGCTCAGCCACAGGCATGCACAACCGCTGTCAAGTGGTTCAACATGCGCCTGAATGAGGTGTTGGCTGAGATGAACGACCACTTCGACAAATACCGTTTGTCGGACGCGCTGATGGCGGTCTATAAACTGGTGTGGGACGACTTCTGCTCCTGCTTCCTCGAAGTGGTGAAACCTGCTTATCTGAAGCCGATTGACGGCAAAACCTATGGTGAGATTATCGCTATTTTCGATAAATTGCTGCGTGTTTTGCATCCGTTTATGCCTTTCATTACTGAAGAGTTGTGGCATGGCTTGCAGGAACGCGATGAAAATGAGTCTATTATGGTGGCAGTTATGCCCGAACCCGAAACTGGTGCTGATGACCAGGTCTTCTTACAGCGTTTCGCCAACACCCAGAAAGTAATTGAAAATGTGCGCCGTATCCGCTCGGAGAAGAATATAGCTCCAAAGAACCCTGTGAACCTGTTTGTGCAGCGTGCCAAGAAAGATGATGATTTCGAGATGGATTGCGTGATTGAGAAGCTGTGCAATATCCCCAAGGTGGAATATGTAAGCGAGAAGGTTCCCGGCGCTGTGCTGTTCATCGAGCAGAATGTGGAATATTTCGTGCCTTTTGCTGACAATATCGACAAGGAGGCTGAGTTGAAGAAGCTGAACGATGAATTAGCCTACGCGGAGCGCTTCTTGCAGTCGGTGTTGAAGAAATTGGCCAACGAACGCTTTGTGCAGAACGCCCCCGAACAGGTGGTTGCTGTCGAACGCAAAAAGCAAGCCGATGCCGAAGCAAAAATCAAGTTGCTGAAAGAGCAGATTGCAGCAATTAATAATTAATAATGAACAATGTATAATTGTTGATTTTTAATTGTAAATTGTCAATTGTTATGGAACATATCTTTCGACTCTTCCTCCTTTATGCGGTGTTTCTCGTGCCAACCTACTTCATGGAGATTGATGACAAATTCATCATCCAAATCGGCGGCATCCTGGGCATTACCGTGGCATACATCATCGCTATACTTATTCTCAAGAAAAGGAAGAAACAGAATTAGACAATTAGCAAATTAGTTAATTAGTTAATATGCTAATTAACAATGTGCTAATGTGCCAATGGAATTGGTTAATGTGCTAATTGTTTTTTTCCTGACTTCGTCACTCTTATTTTGAGTGTGATTACAACAATTTGATTATAAATTGTTTATAAATTTTACATCACCTAATTTGAGTGACGCAATGATGAAGTCAAGAGGAAGCACGTAATTCCCCTTCTTATAGATTCGACGAATGAGCGAGAGCAGAGGCAAAGCTTGCTTTGGCTATGCCGAGCGAAGAGGAGAAGGAGGCGTAGCCTCCAACAGGGTGCCCGAAGGGCGGGGTAGTGATTCAGAATTCAAAATTCAAAATTTATAACTATTAACTATTAATTGTTAATTGTTAATTGCAGCAATCTGTCCCCCTGAAATTAACATCCTGCCGTGCAGAAATTCTTCGCTTGGCACTGGAAAAAGTCTGTCAAATATTGTATATTTGCCAACGTATAAATATATAATAGATGGCTGAAGATAAAGATTTTATTGACACTCAGGAAACAGAACAAACTGACGAAGAAGTCCAAAATGTTGAGGAAAACAAAGAAGTGGATGTCAACATGAAAAATGTGGTTCATGTGGGCTCCATCTTTGAGAATTATTTTCTGGATTATGCTTCGTATGTAAACTTGAACCGTGCCATTCCGGAGGTGATTGACGGCCTGAAACCCGTGCAACGCCGTATCCTGCATTCCATGGATGAACTGGAGGATGGACGCTACAACAAGGTGGCCAATATCATTGGTAACACCATGAAATATCATCCACACGGCGACGCTTCTATTGGTGACGCCTTGGTGCAGTTGGGTCAGAAGGGACTGCTGATCGATACCCAAGGAAACTGGGGAAACATACTGACAGGTGACGAGGCTGCCGCTCCCCGATATATCGAGGCACGTCTCTCAAAATTCGCCATTGATGTCGTTTTCAATCATAAAACCACCGAATGGCAGCTCTCGTACGATGGCCGCAATAAGGAGCCTATCACACTGCCGGTTAAATTTCCTTTGCTGTTGGCACAGGGCACGGAAGGTATTGGTGTGAGTATCGCCACCAAGATATTGCCGCATAATTTCAATGAGCTCTTGGATGCCTCTGTGGCTATACTGGAAGGCAAGGATTTTGAGATTTATCCCGATTTCCCGACAGGCGGCTATATCGATGTGAATAAGTACAACGAAGGGGTGAACGGCAAAATCCTGAATCGTGCCAAAATCTCAATTTTGGATAAGAAAACATTGGTAATCACTGAGATACCATACGGTACCAACACTTCTGACCTGATTCAGTCTATCACTCCTCAAATCGAAAAAGGGAAGCTGAAAATCAAGAAAATCGATGACAATACCGCCAGTCAGGCCGAAATTCTGCTGCATCTGTATCCAGGCGTTTCACCCGACCAGACGATAGACGCTCTGTATGCTTTCACGGACTGTAGCATGTCGTATTCGCCCAATGCCTGTGTGATTTTCAATGGCAAGCCCTGCCTGATGTCTGTGAAGGAAATCCTACGAATCAATACGAACAATACTGTTAATCTGCTCCGCCGTGAGCTGGAAATTGCTTTGGAAGAATTGGGTGACCAGTGGCATAAGATTTCGTTGGAGAAGATTTTCTTCGAGAAAGGCTTGTATAAGCAATTGGAAAAAGATGCGGCCAGCTGGGATGACCAGATTAGTGCCATTGAAAAGGCTTTCAATCCGTATCGAAAGCTATTTGTCAAAGAAATCACCCGTGAGGATGTGCTGCATCTCTGTGAGAAACCCGTTAGGAAAATCTCCAAGTTCGACATAAAGGAAGCTGCTGATAAAATCGCTGATATTGAGGCGAATATTGATGAAGTGAAGAATCATCTGGACCACCTGATAGATTATGCTATCAATTATTTCAAACAGTTGAAGAAAAAATACGGCAAGGGTAGGGAACGTAAGACCGAAATCAGAAGTTTCGACAATATTGTGGCCGCAACGGTGGCAGTGGCTAACCAGAAATTGTATGTTGACCGTGTGGAGGGCTTTGTGGGTACCGGACTCAAGCAGCGCGACGAGAATGTGGAATACGTATGCGATTGTTCCGATATCGACGAAGTCATTGTCTTCAAGGAGAATGGTACTTTTACGGTGAGCAAAGTCAGCGACAAGCAGTTCTTCGGCAAGGATATCATTCTGGTAGAGGTGTTTAAGCGCAATGATGATAGAACCATCTACAACATGATATACTCCGATGGATTGTTTGGCACAGCCATGGTGAAGCGCTTCGCTATCGGTGGCGTGACGCGCGACAAGGAATATGTGCTCACCAAGGGCAAACAGGGCAGTAAGGTACTGTACCTGACTTCAAATCCCAACGGAGAAGCCGAGAAAGTGCGTGTTTTCCTGAAACAGAAAGCTAAACTGAAGAAGACACAGTTTGATTTCGACTTTTCCACCTTGGCCATCAAGGGACGTGCTTCTATGGGTAACATCTTGTCTCGCAATCCTGTACGTAAAGTAGAACTCTGCCAGAAAGGCGTCTCCACTTTGTCGGCAATTAACATTTATTTCGATGATATCGTTACCCGTCTGAATACCGAAGAACGTGGTGTACACCTGGGCTCCTTCAAAGAGGATGACAAGATCATCACGGTCTATGGTGAAGGCTATTACAAAATAGTTGGCTTCGATTTATCTACTCATTTTGAGGATAATTTGCAGATTATCAAGAAACTGAAAAAGGATCAGATACTGACGGCGGTATATTGTAATAGCAAAGAAGGAAAATATATGTTGAAACGTTTCAATCCTGAGAACACACCGAAGAGAATTGACTTTGTTCCGCAGGAGAAGAATGTGAAATTGGTGTGTGTCAGCATTGATTATCTGCCTCAGATAGAGATCACATACTATACCAAAAATCCGAAGGAGTTGGAGAAGGAAATCATTAACTGTGCTGAGTTTGTTGAGGTGATGGGTGTGAAAGCCAAGGGTAAGCGTTTGAATTTCGGAACCATCAAAAATGTGAAATTCATTGATCCGCTACCTTACGATGAGCCGGAAGAAGTGGAGGAAGAAGCTGAAGTTGATGACGCTGAAACAGAAGTGGTTGAAAATGATATCGACATGCAGGTAGCGAAAGAGATTTTCGATCATGCGGAGGAAGGACAGCCTGACGGCAAAGAGAAAAAGACACCAGGAGAAGACAAGGGGGAACAGTTGAGCTTGTTCTGATCAGTTGACAATTGATGATTGACAGTTGATAGTTATTTTCCCTTCTGTTTGATTCGACGTAGGAGCGAGTGTAGAGCCAAAGTAACTTTGGCTTTGCCGAGCGAGGAGGAGAAGGAGGCGCAGCCTCCAACAGATGCCCGAAGGCCGAAATAATAATTCCCCTTCTATTAGAAGGGGTGCCCGAAGGGCGGGGTAGTGACGTAAGTATTACGGCGTAGCCGTACCTTGAGAAGAATCGGAGGTGCAGCCTCCAACAGGTGCCCGAAGGGCGGGGTAGTATATTTTGAACTTTGAACTTTGAATTCTGAATTAATGCCATGCCTAAACGAATATGTTATTTACTATGTATCATTTTTCTGTTGGCATCCTGCAAGAAGCCTGAATTCAAAGCCACACCCTACGAAATCCAGATACCGCAGCATTTTCCCACAATTCTGAATATTCCTGCGGATAATCCCATGACGGTAGAAGGTGTGGCACTGGGCAAAAAGCTTTTCTACGATGGGCATTTGTGTGGTTATACGGGCAGTGATGAAGCACTGCAAATGAGTTGTGCCACTTGCCATGATCCGCAGCATAGCTTTGACATAGGTACCGACAATCCCCGCTTCCCTGGTGGACAGCCGGTCGGCCTGTCGGGACAAGCCACACACCATGTGCCGCTGCCCTTGATTAACCTGGTGTTCAACAGTAAGGGCTATTTGTGGAATGGGGCGACTACAAGCATAGAAGATATTGTGCTGGCTACTTTTACTGACCCTACAGAGATGAATAGCAATTATGCAAGTGTGGTAGCGGCCATCCGGTCAAACAGTGCCTATCCGCCGATGTTTGAGAAGGCTTTTGGCACACCGGAGGTTACCATTGATCGCATTGCCAAAGCTATAGCGCAGTATGTCCGCACACTGATATCCGCTAATTCCAAGTTCGACAAATATTTGCGTGGACAGGTGCAATTGACACCGCAGGAACTCAATGGTTATGTGCTGTTTACTACAGAGGAGGGGGCGGATTGCTTTCACTGCCATGGCGGTGGCGGTACGCCGTTATTTACTACGAATCTGTGCTATAATAATGGTTTGGACAATGTTTTCAATGACCCGCATGACCGTTTTTCCGTGACTGGCGATCCGATGGACCATGGAGCCTATAAAGCCCCAACATTGCGTAATATTGCATTGACTGCACCATATATGCATGACGGGCGTTTTAAAACTTTGGATGAAGTACTGGAGTTTTATAATGCCGGCTTACAAAATTCGCCGTATGTGAACCCTTTGATGCATCATGTGAACGATGGGGGAGTGCTGCTCACCCCCAACCAGATAGCGGACCTGAAGGCCTTTCTAGAAACCTTGACAGGAGAGGAGTTTATAGTTGACAATTGATAATTGACAGTTGATAGTTATTTCCCCTTCTGTTTGATTCGACGAAGGAGCGAGTGTAGAGCCAAAGTATACTTTGGCTTTGCCGAGCGAGAAGGAGAAGGAGGCGCAGCCTCCAATGGGTGCCCGAAGGTAGGGGTGGTGATTTTGAACGATGAATTTAATCTGCGGTGGATCCGCAACTGCCGCATAAAACAAAATACAATGAAAATCTACACTAAAACCGGAGACAAAGGAGAAACCTCATTAGTTGGAGGTAAAAGAGTAAAAAAATATGATACCCTGCTGGAAGCATACGGTACCATCGATGAGTTGAATGCCCATATTGGACTGGTGATTGCCGATGAGCCGGAGCCGTTTTTGACGGACATACAGCGGATGCTCTTTGTGGTGGGCGGCATGTTGGCTACCGAGACACAAAATTGGAGCAAGTACTGGCCTGATACGGATTTAGAGTCGCTTCTGCAAAATGTGGAGCAAGAGATTGACCGCATGAGTGCGGAGTTGGAGCCTTTCAAAGGCTTTATTTTGCCCCAGGGTTCCATGCTGATTGCACATATTCATGTGTGCCGTACAGTATGCCGCAGAGCCGAACGCTTGGTAGTGAAAATAGCCGAAAAAGATGAGACTTATTCAGCTCTTCTCAAGTTGGTAAATCGTCTCTCCGATTATTTCTTTATTTTGGCACAATATTGTCACAAAAAGAAAAATATTTTTGTAACATATTGGAAATAAGGGTGAAAAAATATTGAAAAAAAGTGTCTTTTTTATAAAAAAAGAGTATTTTTGCCGCCACAAAAAAAGGAGGACAAATTATGTATTGGACACTTGAATTAGCCACAAAATTAGAGGACGCTCCGTGGCCGGCAACCAAGAAGGAATTGATAGATTTTGCCCTTCGTTCCGGAGCTCCAATGGAAGTAATTGAGAACTTGAATGAGATTGAGGATGAGGGTGAGGTTTATGATAATATTGAAGACCTTTGGCCTGATTATCCTACGAAAGATGACTTTTTCTTCCACGAGGACGAGTATTAATGGTGTCAGCTGTACGAAATCGCTGATACAACATTGATAATCAAAAAAAACGCACCTGTACGGGTGCGTTTTTTTGATGCTAAGTTTTTTTCCTAATTCAATACCCAGTAATTCAAGCCTGTATTGCGGCCGTAATTGTCAGCAGCGGCTTCGGTGTCGAAAACGCCAATGCATATACGCATTTGCTTTGAGTTGGGCTGCAAAACAACCTTGGGATTGTATTGCTCCAACTTGCGCTGTTTGATGTGCTGGCGAACCTCATTCTCATTGCGGAAACTGCCTACAATAACATAATGTTTCCCTTGCTCGAAATTGATGAAGAATTTCTCGCCATCGGGCAATTGGCCTGTATTGGGTGCCTGTCTTTGCTGTATGCTCGGCGTTGTTTCGGTTGTGATATCGTCAATTTCTTCAGTGTTCTCAACCATGCTAAGGGAATCCTGGTTGAGTGCCAAGCTATCCACCACGAGGGTGTCTGGTGCAGTCACTGCCGAATCCGTCACCACAGGTGTCTCTTCCACTACAGCCTCTGTGGTCTGACCGAAATACTTGTTATACAGTTCTTTCAGCTGATCCTTGAAATAGTAGGCGGCAGCAGCCAAAAGCGCAAGCAACAGCAGGATAACCAACCATATCCAGCCTCTGTGTCTTTTTGGAATATCCTCATCATCTTTTTCTTCATCTGCCTCATCCTTGTCAGTAGGTTCATTTACTTCGTTTCCTGCATTATCTTCTTCTTTTTCAGCCTTCCCCTCATCTTCTTTTGTGTCAGACTCGTCCTCGGTCTTAACCTCTTCCCCGTTTTTATCTTCAACTGTATGTCCTCTACCTGTCTTATCACCGGTATCTTCCATCAAACCATCGCGCTGCTCGTTTCCTTCATCCGTTTTTTCTTCTTCCGGTCTTGCTTCAATTTCATGTTCAACTTTATCCTCAAGTTCTGTTGCAACAGAATTTTTGCCTTTTTGTATGCTGAAAGACACTGGCTCCATACCTTCGTACTCCATGTTCAACTCGGCGATACGATCGCAAATGTAGGTGACTATTCCTTTGTCGTTTAGGGCGAAGGTGCCGAAATTCTCAAAACTGACACTTTTGTTATTCGTCAATGCCGTTTTGAGCTGGCTTACCCACTGGTCAATCTGCTTTGTGGCATCCGTAATCAACATGCCTCCCTTTTGCGAGACAAACATGGTGAAGTTGAAGCCGTTTCCGTCATAATCAGGGTCGAAGACAACTTTATACCCTGGAGGCGTGATCATTCCATCCCGGATTTGCGCAGGCTCATACTCCTTGCGGAACAAACCGAGGTTGTTGACATATACGCTTTCCTTCTCGCAAAGTGACTTGACTAAAAAGTTGATGATCATCTTTTCAATGTGCTAATGAAATTTGTTATTTAGTTAATGTGCAAATTAGCAAATGATTTCAACGTACTTGTTAACCATTAACCATTAACTATTAACTATTAATTATTAACTATTAACTATTAACTGTTAACTGTTCAAGATCCTCCGGTGTATCCACCCCAATCCCTTCGTACTCGCATTCTGACACATAGATAGAGTATCCGTTTTCTATCCAGCGGAGTTGTTCCAGCTTCTCACTTTTTTCCAAAGCGGATTCTGGCAGTTGGATGAGTTCTTGCAGGATTTTGTGCGTGTAGCCGTAAATACCGATGTGTTTGTAGTAGTTGGGAGTAAATTGTTCGGGATTGCGCAGATAAGGTATTGTATGGCGGCTGAAGTAAATGGCTTTAAGGTTCTTGTCGAAAACCACTTTCACCTTATTAGGATCGTTGATTTCTTCGACTTTGGTGATTTTTGAGCATAAAGTAGCTATTCTCGTGTCAGGATTATCAAACTGATGAATGAGCAAGTTGATGATGTCGCCTGTGATGAAGGGCTCATCGCCTTGCACGTTGATGATAATGTCGTTATCCGCTAATCCTGATTGCCTTGCTGCGGCTCCACAACGGTCGGTGCCAGAGGGAAGGGTAGGTGAGGTCATCACCGCTTGTCCGCCAAAATCACGGACACAATTGGCGATACGTTCATCATCGGTGGCCACAAACACTTGGTCTGCCATGGAACTCAGGGCAGCTTCGTAAACATGTTGTATCATAGGTTTTCCCTGAATCAACGCCAAAGGTTTGCCAGGGAAGCGTGTCGATGCGTATCGTGCTGGGATAATGATATTTACAGCCATCGTTTATTTGAACAAGCCGAACAATTCAGCATTGATTTTTTCAATAACGATACCGAAATCTTCCGCGCGTTCGGCGAATTTGATGGTGTTGACATCAATCACCAGCAATTTGCCGGGGTAGTTGCTGATCCACTTCTCGTATTTCTCGTTCAGATGTTGCAGATAGTCGATGCGGATAGTGTTTTCGTACTCGCGTCCACGTTTGTTGATTTGTGCCACGAGTGTGGGAATATCGGCTTTCAGGTATATCAGCAAGTCCGGATATTCCAGAAACTGTGCCATCAGTTCAAACAGAGAAGTATAGTTCTCAAAATCACGGGTGGGCATCAGCTGCATGTCGTGCAGGTTGGGAGCGAAAATGTAAGCGTCCTCATAAATGGTGCGGTCTTGGATCACGTCTTTTTTCTTCTTTCGTAATTCAATGACCTGTCTGAAACGGCTGTTCAGAAAATAAACCTGAATGTTGAAAGACCAGCGTTGCATGTCTTCATAGAAACTGGCCAGATAGGGGTTATGTTCAACACTTTCGTACATGGGCTCCCATCCGAAATGTTTGGCCAACATGCCAGTAAGGGTGGTTTTGCCCGATCCAATGTTTCCTGCTACGGCTATATGCATGGTGATAAGTATTTGTATTTTTTAGCTTGCAAAGATAATAAAAATATTCAATGCAACATCAATGAAAAATAATTTCCATGCGGATTTAACAGGTAGCGTTGGTGCGGGCTTGGCTTGTCTTTTTGCTGATTCTGTAACCGATGAACAAGATGATGAAAATGAATAATAACAAGACAAGTTCGAAGACCAGGAATCCTATAAATTCTGGGGTTGGATAGGTCGATATTCTTTCAAACAGGATGGCCATGGAAATGAGGATAAGAATCGCGAGGAACCATATATTCACTATAAGCAGGAGACGCCATGCGGTGCCCCAGAAACGGTAGCCGAACAATTGACGGTAGGCAATATAATAGTATATTGGGATTAGCCATTTCAAATAGTTGGAGATGATCTCCGAAAAGAAAATGCACATCAGCAATAGGGTGCCCATGAATAGCTGGATAAAAGCCCCCTGGGGCAAGGTGTGGTGATTGTTGCGCGGAGAAAAACGGAACAGTGCCCAGGTGGGAATAATAAAAAACATGGTGATGGTCATGATACCCCAACCAGGATTGTTGATCAACCAGTTGATGGCATTCAGAAGTATGATGAGATCGTCTTCATCCTCAGCGACTATGTCGATTGGAGCAGGGTTTATCCATTTTGTAACTATCGCATAGAAAAGGGCGACAATGAAAAGCATGCTGGTGGGTGAATAGCTTTGCTGGCGGTGTCCGTTAATGTAGTCGCTGATAAGGTAGCCTGGACGCCATAGTAGCTGCCATAAACTGTAAACCAGTGATTTCGATTCCATGCCCCATACGCTCAGGACGTTTTTCCATACCGACTGCCAGGTGATACGGCCAACATCAGCAGCTTGTCCACACACGGGACAATAGTTGCCCGTGTACGTATGGTTGCAGTTGGCGCAATGATGTTCCTCGAGTCCCTCATCTGAATAGTGGAAGGGGCTTGTCTGCCATGCACGGAATCGGGCGAACAGTTCTTTCACTTTCATGCGGTAATGCGGTTTGTGCCTTGCGGCTGTTTGAAGTTCGACGGCAGGTGGTGTTTGGGGAGAAAGAATTATTTTGATTTTTTCTTCTTGACAGTCTTTATCTCTTTCTTTTCCTTCTTGATTTGCTTGTCGTAGTTGGCCACGTCACCAACGGCTTGGGAAGTGGCTCTCAGCAGCGGCTCGGTGGAGAGTTTCTGCCCCACGGCACGCTGTAACCAAAGGTCGGGAGTAAGGTGTCCCATGGCGAAAATACGTTCCACCTCTGGGCCAACTTTCTTTCCCTTCAGGTATTGCTCCAATTGGAAATCAACGAGGTGACCAATGGGATATGCTGACACATAAAGCGGATCCACAATGATATGGGAATAACAAGCCAAAATGACCTGGTTGTTTTCTTTGAAGATAGGTGCATAATATTGATTCCAAACGTCTTTGGCAATGCTCAGAACGGCACTTCTCAATTGTTCGGCATTGGCTTTAGGATGAGCGTACATCCACTGCCAAGTCTTAATGTCAACCAATGAAACACCCATGATTTCATAGCAGTTCCAGAAAATATCCAGTGTATTCAGGTCCTCGTTGATGGTATCATTGTCGGCTAAACCCAACAGTTCCAGGTCACGGTTCTGGAAAGTGAATGCAAGCGCTTCGGTAAAGCCTGTGTTAGGCACACCACGCATAAAGTAGTTGTCCACTTCGTACAGCGAAATGGTCTGTTCTACATTATGACCAAATTCATGAATACCAATGTTATAGCCTTTATAATCCATGCCGTTCTCGCCAATGCGGGTTCTTAACATGGAGTTGTCGCCTTTCATCATGGATTCCCAAGCATGACCGGCACCGACAGAGGGGTCAACAGATACATGGTTGCAGATAAATTCGGCTCTTGGTTTGGTGAAGCCCAGTTTTACCAGTACATTGGGCAGGTCTTTGGCAAATGCCTCGGCATCAGGGTATCTGCTCATGGTGATGCTGTCCAATTTACGCTGGTCCATGCTGCTGCGGGCTTTGAAGCCATCATACCAGATGTCAAAAGGTTGCAGTTTGCGGCCTAAACGTTTGGAAATCAGTTCGGCAACTTCTTTTACCTGAGGTGAGGACAGCACTTCACGGAATAACTTTTCAGCTTGCTCAACGGAAATTTCGTATTCATCCTCGAATTTACGGGTGATAAAGTTGTCGGTCTCATAGTATTCATCCGATGCCTTGATGGCTTTGAAGTTGCGCAGCAAGCATTCATAACGTTTGTTGTTCTCTGATTTTCCTTTGATTTCAACACGTTGCACGTAGGTTTGGTTGGTGGATGGATACCAGATATAATCGGATTTGTCAATGACATCCTCGGCAATACTTTGGTCGGTGATACGGGTAAGGATATTGTAGATGATGCTTTGTTTGTCGGTGCCGCTAACGGGGTCGCTATAAGCGGCTTTCAGCTCGTCGCGCAGTCCCCAGTGGGTGATGAGCTTCACATCCTGTGACCAGTATCTGATGTTTCTGTCGCTCCATACCATACCCATGTGAATGTTGTAGTTGGCAATGTAATTTTCGGCGGCAGCGGTGGCAGCATTGATGTTCTGTTCGGCAGATGCGGGGGCTCTGCTGGTGAACAGGTCGCCCAAACGCACGTAACCCCACTGGCGAATGGTCCAGGAGTCACCGTTGTTTATTTTCTCTCGCAGCGTGAAGTGCGGGAAATTCATGATGACGATGAAGGCTAACTTGTTGTTGAACATGTCCTCATTGAAATGTGCCAGTCCGTTGTAGGCTCCGAAAATGTCATCTATGGGCAGATTCTCCACACCTTTTACATGTGAGGGGCGGAGCAATTCGATGGTGACACGGTTGTTGTGACCTAATATGGTTTCGAAGTTTGTGCACAGTCTTTCAAAAAGATGATCCTTTTCTTCCAAATTCTTGCAGAAGTTCTTCGTGCAAAAATCGATAAATTCATCCTGGGAACCGTCAGCGGAGGTCCAGAAATTAGCCGCCTGACTCAAGCCCCTGTCGATAAGCTTCTCGGAGATGTTACAGCCCTTTCTCAAGATGGCTGATTTGGCTTTTGAACAGGTGTGTTCGGTGATGTATCTGTTTGATGGACCAGCATTTAACATAATAGATGATACTAATAATACAGTTAAGATTAAGTAGATTTTTTTCATAAAAGACAAGGCTTTTTAAGTGGTGTTTTTATGTTTAAATTGAATATTTCATAATTTAAAAAATGAAGTTGCAAAGGTAGCAAAAAAAATCTTTGAAAAAGAGTACAACGTAAGAAAAAAAGTTGTATTTTTGCAACCTCATTTCACAAGAGATGAGCATCGGGGTGTGGCGCAGTTGGCTAGCGCACTTGCATGGGGTGCAAGGGGTCGAAAGTTCGAGTCTTTTCACCCCGACGGAAAAACAAAAAGGGAATGACTTTGTCATTCCCTTTTTTGTTAGTGGTTAGTGGCCAGGGGTCAGGTTACAGGTGTCAGGGATCAGAATTGACAATTGATAATTGACAGTTAATAGTTGTAGCTATTGAAATTCAGAATTCAATACTAACCTTTTTAACCTTCCTAACCCATCTAACCCTTCCATCCTGTAATCCTGTAATCCAAAATCAATTGTCAACTATCAGTTTTCAGTTCTCAGTTTTCAGTTTTCAGTTTTCAACTTCTCACAGTCCTCTCGTTCCTCTCGGAGCTGTGGAGATTACCGCACTACGGGGACGGATGTTGCCGCCACCGCTGGTGCTGCGACTGCTTGCCGCACTGGTAGCGGTGCTACTATGGCTGGTTGATGAACTGCTGGTGGTGCTGGGACGGGTACCTGAACTCGTGGTGGGCTTAGCCCCACTGCTGGGCGTTGCGGAACCTGTCGGCCTGCTATTGCTACTGGGGGCAGTGCTGCTTGAGGGTCTGCTGCCACTTGGTGCCGCACTACCACTCGGTTTGCTGCTGGGAGCTGTACCACCACTCGGCTTGCTTGCAGTGGGAGTGCTTGCGGAGGGCTCTGAGGTGACGGGCTTGTTTTCCGCCAGCACAGGCTCAGTATTGGCTGGCCTGTCATAGTCCTTCGGCACATAATTGCCCTTGCTCTGCTTGTAATGTGTCATGGAGTTCACACGGCTGATGCGTGATGATAGATTGTGTCCGCCGGTAGTCAGCAGGTCGTTGAAGGTGATAATGAGCGAGGAGGTCTTCATGTAGCGTCCGCTGTTGCCAGCCAAATTGCCCGCAAAATAGTTCTTGACATTGTTCAGGTCCATGCCTAAAAGGTCCAGATTGTTCTTGCCGATTTCCCGCATCAGCTGGTTGACCTTACGGGCTCGAAGCATGGTATTGTAACTCTCCCGGTCTCTGACGGCGACACCGCGAGGGTAGGAGAGGAACTTCGCCAGTTTGTTGAACTGCTCTTCCGACAGACTGTTAAGCAGGTTTTTCACCTCGTTGATATTTCCGCTGATACCCGCTTTGGTGTTCTGATGTACATTCTGATAAATGAAATCAATATGCTCATTTGTATAAGTCATGTTGTAATTCTGCTCATTCTCGCGTAATTGCTTGTCAACATGTTCTTTCTGATACCTGTCGAAAGTGCGGTGCGACAAGCTGTCGGCGAAAGCGGCAATCGCCTCGCCACTCATGTTTTTAATGGTGTTGAGCAGATTAAGCGTTGGCTTGTACAGCAAAAACGGTTTGTTCTTCGGGAAAGAAGGGTAGGTGTTGCCGGAATAGCTGATGTTATTGTCAATAAATAACTGATACAAAGCGGTATATTGCACCACACGTGCCAAATCGGTATTGCAAAGGGTGGCGAAATAGTGGTAGGCCTGGCTTTCATAGCGGTAGCCAATGGATTCGCTGCGTTCCTGTGAGTTGAAATAACTGACAGGCAGTGAACCGGTGCGGTTCAGTGTGTAAATGGTATATCCTTCACAGTCAATGGCATACATGGCACCAGCGGTGTTCCAGTTATAAACCAGTTCCGACAAGCCCAATTTTCTAAACAGCGGTTTGTCGAAAGGATAGTAGCCGGGGTCAGGATAGCGGTAATAGCCTTCCTGGATGGTGCCACGCTCCGACCAGTCCTTCAGCAGCACATCGGTGATGGTCATCAGGTCACCAAATTCGGTGTTTTCCAGCTCTTTGCTCAGGTAGGTGGGACACCAGTCGCGGCCATTGTTCATCTTGCCGGCCATCAGGTCGTTGATGTCGAGGCTTTGCGACAATTCTTTTTCGGTAGTGGAGGCCAGCAGCAAAATGCTTTCGATTTGCAGGGGCGGCAGCTCATTCAGCGGAGACTGGCGTTCGCGGCCAATGATGACCAAGGTGCTGCTGTCGGCCAAGGCTCCCAAAATCAGGTCGGCATCCAGGGTGAACTGGCGGATATCGCTCACTTGTTCGGCAATATCTTCATTCTTAGCAATTGCCCAGGCCACAAAACCTGGCAGCTGGCTGAAGAATACCCCTCGCGATTGTTCGGCAAACATGTCGGATATGGTCATCACATGGTTGGTGTCATCCAAGGTCATAAAGCCTTCGCCATCTTCCATGAACCAGATGTTGAATTCATTCAAAGTAATCTGATAGTCAATGTTTTCTTTGGCAAAATATTGTCGTTTCTCTTCCACAGGCAATTCCAGTACCGTGGGTTTGTATTCGCTGAAAAACAGCTCTTTGTTCAGCTTGCGAATCAGATTGTCGCAGTTCTCCTGGGTGGCGTTACCCAAGTATATCAGCATGTCGGTCACATAGCCGTCATAACCTATGGAATGCTTGCGTAATTCCACTTTATGGGTGAATTTTTTGAAAATGGAGGCCACAGAGTCGGTCTCAAAGTGGGGTGGCAGTTCGCTGACCATAATCATACGACTGCTGTCGGCAAAGGAAGCCATGCCAATGGTCTGATAATGAAAACGATATTTCTTCCGGAAGTCTTTGTAAATGGAATCGGACGACTGGCTAACCATACAGCTGTCAATTTGTATATTCTGATTTGGAATATACTCATACACAAATAGTTTGGCGGTTCCTCGTTTGACCTCTTCCACAATGGAAGGGCGGGTGGTGACCAGGAGAACGCCTGCGGCAAACAAGGCTATGATAATCAGCCATATAATAGTTTTTCCAGCAGTTTTTTTCATCTTTTTTAATTTCCTGAGTAATGAGTTGGCAAAGGTAGCAAATTAATTCGTATTTTTGCCAAAATTTAAAGGATGTTTCGATCTATCCAGTCAAAATTATTTTTGCAAGTTGTGTGTGTGTTGGCATTGCTGGTGTGGGCGGTGCTGCAATTCATAAGTTCAACGCACTTTCTGCAACCGCCTTCCTCTACCACCTTTTGGCAGATGTTGGCCCCATTGCACGGTCATTATGGCGGAATGATAACCATCATCAGTTTTGGCCTGCTCTTGCAGATTCTGCTTACGGATGTCTATTATTTCCGGGGTGGTTTCGGTGACAACCACCATCTGATGGTGTGCATCTGGTTCCTCCTGATCTTGTGTTGCGGAGGTTTTGTTTCGGAATTATCTCCCGTTTGGTTCTCCAATCTTATTTTAGCCATCATTATCAGTTTGAATTTCGATTATGATAATGGCAATCTGAAAAGCAAGGACCTCCTGTCGGGTATCCTCACCGGCGTGGCGTCTCTGTTTTATCCTCCCATGTTTTTTGTGGTGTTTTTTGTAATCAGTTCACTGATAATCAACAGATTCAGTAAGTATAAAGATATCATAGTTTATATATTGGGAATCCTGCTGGTATATCTTTATATCTTTTGTTTTTATTTTTTCTGCAATAGATTGCCGGAATTGTACCAGTTTGTGACGGAGATACGTTTCTACAATACTTTTATGATGACAGAAATGTACTCATGGAAGGTTATGGTGTTGATAGCCACTACGGTAGCATCATTGCTTTATGCCATTGTGGTGCTGAAAATACAATATGACAGCAAGACGGTACTCTTGCGTAAAAGATTGATTACCATTCATTTGATAACGATGTCAACTTTGCTATTGATGGCTTTTTCTCCTTTCGACTTCCATCAGGCTGTAGGTTTTCTATTGATACCTATGACACTGTATTACAGCATGTTGTCACAAATGAAAGAGCATCCGTTGGTCAATGATTTTATGATGTTGATTTTTGTAGTTGCCTTATGCCTTTAAATAGTCATTATTCTGATACTGAAATACTTGAATGCGGATGCGATGAAGTAGGGCGGGGCTGTATTGCCGGACCAGTTTTCGCGGCTGCGGTGATTTTGCCTTACAATTATCAGAATGAGGAAATCAATGATTCCAAGCAGCTTTCCGCCGCCAAGAGAAACCAAATGCGAATGATTATTGAGCGTGATGCCTTGGCTTGGGCGGTAGGGCAGGTGTCTGAGAAGGAAATCGACAAGATTAACATTTTGCAGGCCTCTTTTTTGGCGATGACACGTGCCGTAGAGCAACTTGCTCTCAAACCGCAGCTGTTGCTGATTGACGGCAATCGCTTTGTCAACCGCACGGACATTCCCTATAAGACTGTGGTCAAGGGAGATGCTACTTATCTGTCCATTGCCGCCGCCTCGATTTTGGCCAAATGTTACCGCGACGAGCTGATGGAGCACTTGCACGAGGAATATCCCATGTATGGCTGGAAGGACAACAAAGGTTATCCCACGCCTTACCATCAGGATGCAGTGCTGAAATACGGCAACAGTCCTTACCACCGCCGTAGCTTCCAGCTGAAGCGACAATTGCGGCTGGAGTTCTAGTAATTACCTCTTGATTACAAAGAAACAAGGCTTCGCAAATCCATTATTGCAAACATGAAGGATTTCTCATATCTTCCAGCATTTCTTTATTTGCTCCAACTTGCAATGATAAGCTGGGATATTCCCGGTGTGGCGAGTGATTTTTTTATTCCCAAAACTCCATTTTTTGAAGCACTTTGTCTGTCATTTGGGGTAGGCTGGGGTCGCGGAAAAGACCGAAGGACCAGATCCGCTTCCCTTTGAAAACAGTACAGCATTCCAGGAGTTTGCCATCAACTGCACTATTGATGTCATTTACTTCCTTGATAACAATACAATCGTTCATTTTTTGTTCAATAAAGGTGCTTCCATTGTCTCGCAGTCTTCCCTTGAATTTGACGATTTCAACACTGTCAGACATGCCAAAAGGCATTTCAAATGCATCTACAAAAAAGATACACTTATTGTCTTTTGATTCAAATACAAAACAACCTCTTGGCATCCAAGAATTTATTCTTTCAGAACCGAGTGAGCGGTAATCTTCAACATTTTCTGCTAAACGTTCTAAGAATAAATGAAACATGTAACTAGTATCCACTGAAAATCCGGGTTTTTGAAGAATCCATTTTCCATCTTTTTTATTTACTGCAAGATAACTTAACATAACTTCCTGGGTATGGTCGTGAATGGAATTCGCAATTTTTTGAGCCATGGAAGCATTCCATGTTTTCTTGGTGTCAAAGTCGGACATGATGGAAATCAAATAAATATGTGCTCCGCTTTTCTTTAACAGATAGTAAAAGTGCTGTTTTTTGTCTTTTGAGCGGAAAACCACCAAAGAATCCTCAGTTTGAATTGCTTTTAACTGCAATTTGCTGTAATAGTTAACCGAATCACAACTGGATTCAAGATTTATCTCCATCTGATGTAAACTTTCAGCATAGTCTTTTAAATTGTCATTTATATTCTGCCAAATGCTGATAAAAATTATGTTTTCATATTCCCCAGAGTTGTATGTCACATAAGTGGTGTATTTGGATGACATGTCCAGGGCTTCAAGATCACTATAGCCTTGTGGTATATCAACCGAATAGAGCGAATCGGCACTGTAAACGGTGCACCATTCCAGTGAAGAGTTTTGTTTCTGGGAATAGCAGGGCAGTACTGCCATAATTCCCAATGCGAGGCCAATGATTTTGTGGAAAGGTGTCTTAAGTGGTTTGGAAAAGATTTTTTTCATGATTTTTTTTGTTGAAGAAAACAATAGTTTGTCAATCGTCTCTCAAGAAAAGACGGAGCAAAAATAGCGTATTTGCAATTACATCCAGGGCTTTTATAATGGCCATTGTACAAAATAGGCGGTCTGATGTATGAAATATTCAAGGTCATTGGATTTTTTTGTTTTCTATGCCACAAAAATACCGCAAAACAAATTGCGGATTAGCTTTTTGCAAGGCTTGCAAAAAGGAATTAAAATAATGGTGAAATCATTCTATACCAACCTGACAATAGTATACGTCTGGAAGTGATGTTGCGAGAAGATACGGTGTGGCTAAATCGCCAACAGATTGCCGAGTTGTTTCATAGGGACATCAAGACTATAGGTAAACATATACAAAACGTCAATGCGGAAGAATTAAAAGGAATTCCAACTGTCGCAAAATTTGCGACAGTTCAAAAAGAGGGTAATTGTTTACATCAGGGCAAACGTATATACAGGGAGCTTGTTAAATTCCTTCCATTCCAACAAAATTGTATTGTTAAATACTGATAGATTAGAATTGAAGTTGTTGATTATTAATGGGATTTTAATTATCAACATAATAAATATAATTATTATTTGCTTGTATTTTTGCAATAAAATAACAACCTTTAAAGATAAAAACATGGAAAATATTATTGAAGTTGAAAACAAAATCATCAGCTTGAGGAATCAGCAAGTGATACTGGATTCCGATGTGGCGGAATTGTATGGGGTGGAAACCAAACGAGTAAATGAGGCGGTTAGCAATAACCCTGAAAAATTTCCAGAAGGGTACATTTGGGAATTGACAAATGAAGAATGGGACTCTTTAAGGTCGAAATTTTCGACCTTAAAGAATAGTGGTCGAGGACAGCATTCAAAATATCCTCCCAAAGCCTTCACCGAGAAAGGCCTTTATATGCTAGCCACTATTTTGAAGAGTCCGAAGGCTGTGGAAACTACCATCGCTATCGTAGAGGCATACGCTAAGTTAAAGGAATTGTCAAGAGTAATTGTTGAGATTCCTCAACAGGAGGACAACGAACAAGAGCAGAAGATATTGTTGCAAAGGGGCGGCCAGCTGGTGGAGGGTATTATGTCGGATATACTACCAAAACAAAGTAGCGAGACTTCCTTTGAGCTGAACTTGGCGATGTTCAAGTTCAAGCATTCTGTGAAAAGGGAAAATGATGAGGAAATCAAGCAGTTGAAGGCTAAATTGGCAGAATTAGAGAAGAGAGTGGGACAATAGGACTTCTTTCACATGCCTCACTTTCGCGGCAGCAAGGTTTCTTCATCAGGGCAAGCGGCTTCGGTGCAGCGAGGAGGGTAGGGTGGTGATGCCGCAAATTCCCCCACACCGTACTATCTTCGGTCGTTTGGTGCGGGGTAATAAGATGTCTCCTCAATGAGGCTACGTCTACTGGAATCACGGACTTGTAACAGAATACTTATGGCAAAGAAGAAAACAAAGAAAGAAGAAGAGACCTCGATGCAACTTGAAGTTGCAAATTGCGACCTCGAAAATATAAACATTGAATCGATGATACGTGTTATCAGGGGTATGCAGGTGCTGCTTGATTGTGATTTAGCTATGCTATATGGAGTTGAAACGAAGGCTCTGAATCAGGCAGTTAAGCGTAATATTAAACGTTTTCCCGATGATTTTATATTTCAACTTACTAACGAAGAGCATCAGGTCTTGAAGTCACAAATTGTGACTTCAAGTTGGGGAGGAACAAGAAAGAGACCTTATGTTTTTACCCGTAATGGTGTGGCAATGCTCAGCAGCGTTTTGCGGTCGGAAACGGCTATTGGTGTCAATATCCGTATTATGCGTGCATTTACGGCCATTCCTCAAATCGTCAACCAAAGTATTCAAGTGATTGAGCGAATTGTCAATATTGAACAGCATCAACAGGAAACAGATGGGAAGATTGAATTTATTCTTGATAGGATTGAAGAAATCTCTCCCAAACGACTCCCCGAACAAATCTTTCCCACTGGTTGTGTGTGGGATGCATGGACATATGTTTCAGACTTGGTTCGCAGTGCCCAAAAAAGAATCATTTTGATTGATAATTTCGTTGACGACCGAGTTCTCTCAATGCTGACAAAACGCACAGACGGTGTTTCGGCAACCATTCACACTCGATATAATGAGCAGTTCCTCATCGACTTGAAGAAACACAATGCCCAATATCCTGAAATTCAGTTTGTTCAGCTGTCACATCGAAATCATGATCGTTTTCTCATTATTGACGATAAGGTGTATTTTCTGGGAACTAGTTTGAAGGATATGGGCATTGGTCTCTGTGCCGTGTCCGAGATGTCAGTTGCTCCTGAAGCTATTTTAAGGTTGCTGAAATAGAATTTTTCGGAATTATCTCGTTGCATTCTTTCATATGCCTCTCTTTCGCGGCAGCAAGGTTTCTTCATCAGGGCAAGCGGCTTCGGTGCAGCGAGGAGGGTAGGGAAGTGATGCCGCTTACCGCTCCTCTAACTTCGGTTTAACAGGGTCATCCAAGTGTATGACATAGTCATATTCCACTGTCAGCACGCCTTTTACACCCTTGAAATATCGCATGGTTTCTTCAAGTGTTTTGTTCTCGGGCTTCTTCAGCGCCATGCCATTCATGAAATGGTAGTCATAGACAATCTCGCACTTGTAATTCTTGATGGCTTTCAATATGGCCTCTTTCCCTATTTCTGCATCGTATAAAATCAAAAAAACATTCGGAGAGTGTTCTGGGACAAACTTGTCTTCCAGCAGGGGCTCCGACTGCTCAACCACTTGCTCTGTCCTGCACGACATCAAGCACAGAAGAGCAAGTAGAACTATCAAAATCTCGATTTTATTGATCATTGGTATTGCCATCTAAAATCCATCTTGCAAAAGTACATAATTTCTGCTAAACCATGTGCGGGGATCTTGCCAATTTTGTTATTTCATACATTAAGCGCTGCATTTCATACATTGCCAGTGGGAGAGTGCTTGCTGTTTCCAAAAAAAATATCCACCTTTGCACCGCTCAAACGGAGAGAAAGCCGTAATGAGTTTGGAAGGATGGCAGAGTGGTCGAATGCGGCGGTCTTGAAAACCGTTGACCTTCACGGGTCCGGGGGTTCGAATCCCTCTTCTTCCGCAAAAAAAGAGGTAGCAGAATCGCCACCTCTTTTTCGTTTACCATTACCGTTGTTTATTTCATGTAGTAAACCTTGCCGTCTTTAATCACCAGGCCATCCTGGGCACCGGCAATACCCAATACGGAGTAGGTCCGGTCCGATGAAACCTTAGGAACATCAACAGACGGAACGGCAGTTATGTAATCAATCATCGAGCCATTGAAAGGAACAGTTTCCAGCAGATATTGGCCGGTCAACTGGTT
>CADCNH010000018.1 GCA_902802755.1 uncultured Bacteroidota bacterium
GGGGACATGTCCCCAAGAGAATACAAATTGAATTATATTGAAAATTTATGTACCTTTGCAAGTCCAATATAAAACTGTCCTAAAAAGGGGATGTTTACATATGAAGGATATTTTTCGTCAAACTGTTGTAGTAAATCATCATATATAACATTAAAATCGATAATATCATTACCATCATAATACTTCATCATATTAACAAATAAATACGGAGTATTTAGAGAATTGTTTTCTGACGAATTATTGTTTAGTAAGAATTTCAAAAAAGTAGTTTTACCTGCTCCTCTTGAGCCAATAATAATTATTGGTTTTGGGGTAGGCGAAGTTGCTTTTTCTGACGGATATTTCCTGATTTCGTTATCAATTTGTTTCTCAATACTATCAATATTCCGTGCCTTACTTACTTCTTTCAACTCTGGCGGATTATCACAAAAAAGTCCATGCAATTCTCGCTTGTTTTTTATCACCTCCTTGTTTTCAACATAACACTCTTTTATAAACTCTAAATCATCTTCATCTTCATTCGCACTATAAATATCTCCAAGTGCCTTATCTATCAAGGGTGCAATCATTGCTGATAGATCGTTTCTTACAATTTCATTGTCTTTTTCAGAAATTGAAGACAAGATTGTTTTATAAAACGATTCTTCAACATCACATAATGGCTTGATTCCTTTGTATTGTATTATGCTTTCTTTAGACAATGTATTCCAAAACTCGACAAAGTTTTCTTCAATTTCTTGAAAATTCCTATACAAAATGCATTTGTTTTGTTTCCAAGAAATCCCATTTGTATTAATGAATTTTGCAATTATGTATTGTTTCCCATTCGTAATAATCCCAATATCGCAACCGCAATCGCTCAAATAATTTCGAATTTGATCAACGACCAATTTGTTTTCTGAATATATAGTATTCAAGTTGCATTTTCTCCTTGTATCATTTGGAAGGGTAAATTCAACAAATTGCCGCTTTGCTTCAATGATAAAAGTTAAACCTGCTATTGATACTTTATAATCGTAATATCCATTATCTACATGTCCTTCTCGTATTATGTCTTTTTCATCCCACCCAAGCACATTTATTAACATTCGGTCGATCAATTTAGAACGAGTATCAGACTCAGAAATATCTTGAGATTTAAGAGATTCGTAATTCTTTAAAAAATCTTCAAATCTGCTTTTTGATTCATCACATGTTATCATATCAAAGCTCCTTTCTTTTTTACTTTATAATTTTAGTTCCCCACCCATCAGCTTAGGCAGCAACCCGTCTCTTGTCTTTGTAAGGGTTCTGATTTGTATTTCGTTAGTTCTGATTTTCTCAAAATACGGTTTAACCTCTTGAACAAAGCAATCAACTTCTTTTTTTGAAGGTATTAAAACATCAAGTGACTTAAAGGCTGACTTACTGATTTCCATAAATGTTGAGCCGTTTGAGTAACTATGGACCAATTCCATATTTGTTTTGAGCCACAAATAAATAAACTCTTTGGAATAGTCCTTGTCATCAAGTATTGCAATGTAACCTTGATTGATTGCCACTGGAATTTCAGCAAATGCCAATACACCCACGGGTGCCCGCGACGACATCAATAATGTGCCAGCAGGCAACAATCCAGAACTGATTTGTTCAAGTCCTTTTTGCGTAATTTTCTTTTCAGTTTCATACAAATACAATCCCTTTAATGTGGTAACATCTCTCGGAGAAGTCCATGCTATTTCACCATCCCAAAAATTTGGTTCTTTGGTGCTTGGTGTAGTGCCGCCTTTTACGGTAAGGATATCCCCCAACTTTCCTTCCTCCCACTCCTCCTTGGCCTCTTCCACAAACCACTGTCTGAACAGCGTCTCCACCATCTGCTCCAATGTGGCGTTCTCGCGATGTAGAAGGTCTATTTTGTCGTCTAAAGAACTAATTGCTTCCAATATCTGCTCTCTTTCAAACTTATCTGGTGCAACAAAAACAAAGTTTTCAATGTCTGCTTTTGTTATCATTGAAACAGTCGTTCCTGTCTTGCATGATGCAATATGCCTTACATAAGCAGGTGTCTTTAATAACCAATAAATGTATTTGTTATCAAAATCAGAATTATTAGTTACTCGGTATAAATTAGCTCCAACAATCATTTTTTTTTCTTTTAGTTCTTCTGGTATAATTGCTGGCATACCAAGTATTGGCAAATTGTCTGATTGTTGACGGGTTGCCAACACGATATCACCAGCTTTGGCATAATAACGTTCTGCACAATCACCAGCATAAGGTCTTGCTCCTGAAAGCAAAAACTTTTCTTTATAGGATACACACCCCATACCGAGTAATAAACTATCTCCTTTACCGATGTATTCACCTTTGTATGCAAATCCACTTGCAATGGATACTATTTCTCCCAACTTATATTCTTTCCACTCGCTCATATAATCCTCTATTTTAGTTTCTTATTTAAGTAATTAATAAAAGAGCTACACGAAACCAACATAAACAATGCTTCTTCTGAAGCAGGTGTATATGTGCCCTCTTCATCCATTAAAGCATGTCGGATTCCAGTATCAGGTTGGTTCGTATAAGCATACAACATCTCAAATGCGGATTTTAGCATAGGAGGGATAACGAGCCCATTGTCTTTTAACTTGTCAAGTGCTTTGCCTAATGTATTCTTTCCTGTGATTTCACGACAATAGGCCTCAACCGCAGAAATAGACTCTTTAATAGAATTTCTATAATCCCCCACAGGTCTCCGAGCATATAACTCCAATGCCTTATTCAAATGTGTTCTTATATTTGTAGGAGAATCATGCATAGAGGATTCGATTGCTGTAAGTTCTTCTTTGGAAGTGATTTCTACAATTTCTGTTCCAACCACTCTATATGCAAAATTCAACCGTTCAAATTCGTGATTCAGTTGTTCCACGAACAATCGAAAAACCCTATGGTGTCTTTCACTCTTTTGTCCAAAAACATACATATATTTTACTGTGAATTCGACCAAATCCAGTTTCCTATACCAGGGGTTATGCTCATCCTCTAAAAAAAGAGTGGCTACAATATGGTACCTTATTCCTTCTCGAAAGTTCCCTTCTCGTTGGTTTAGGAAATTTGTCCACAGATATTTTTCCAAATCAACATATGGATTTTCATAATATGTTCCAGATTTAGGTAATGAATCTTGTAACTTATCATAACAAGAACAAATTGCATTTTGAATCTCTGGCGTGATTTGTTCTCTGATTATCACATCTGAAGGTTTTGTATAATTATATCGTTCAGAAAAAAGTTTCATATTCGTTTTGTTATTTCTTCTTATATTCTTTCCACTCGCTCATAGTGATATTCCCCTTTTATCTTTATTTCCATTGTCTTTTTCTTTTTTCATAAAGAAAACAACATGCTAATATACAGAAAATTGCACTCTTTCTTTTCTGTAGCTTTACTAAAAACAGGTCATTTTCTGCCACCTTTTTCAAGAAAAGAATCTTCATTAAGTTTATATCTTCTATATTTACGCCCACCAAGAGGTGTTATTTCTCCATCTATAGCCATAGTTCTAACCATCTTTTCTAATTCTGGGTAATCAACATCTGGCAACCTTGTGGAAATTTCAGACAAAAGACTATTAGGGTGATATTTAAGATCTTCAAATATCAATGCCTTTAATCGGTACGGCTCAATTGTCTTTAATGTAGTCGGGAATTGCATTTTAGTATTTGAGACAAACTCTGGATTAATCTCATATTTAGTACCGCGACCAGATCCTTTGGATAGAATAATGTTATTCGCTATCAATGACTCCACGTAAGGGCGAAGCCGACTACCATCAGTAAGTTGTAGTTCTTTTGAAAGCTCACCAGCAGCTATTGACTTATTTTGTAAAATGATTCCCAATGAGATATATGCCTTTTGACTTATCCTGTAATTTGCAGATACAAAATCACATATTCTGGAGGATTCTTTGGAAACAATCTTCTTATAAACAGTTACTTCAACATAATCATCCCCCTCATAAACTATTGGTTTACATTTGCCAGAAGTAAGCAAGGTTTCATAGATTAAGTCGTAGCCAGATCCTTCTGCCTCCATCAAATGCAAATCATAAAAAACATTTGCAAGATGAATATTTCTTTTCTCTGTTTTCTGAAGAATATTGTTCACGGTCACCCCGATTGGCAGAACCCCAGGATTAGTAATAGTCATTCTGTCGGGATATAGTTTTATGAAAATATCCCCTCTTGTAGTGTAAGGTCTATGGACAATGGCATTGCACAATAACTCTCTTACAACTTTTTCGTCATATACGGGTAATTCTTTGCGCCATAGCCCCTCTGATACCTCATTATATTCTCTCCAATCTGGGACGGACTCCCAAAGCGATATTAATAGTTCTTGAGGATTAAGGCTATAATCATTCCATACCTTTTTGTCAACCTTATGCTCTTCTGCATCATATTTAATATACTGTACAATTGGTGAGTATAACAATCTGGCTCGTTGTTCGGGCTTTCCGATCCATAATACGCCTAAATTTGTAAGATATCCATCATCATCAATCATTTGGTAATAAGAAAGAAGTTCCTCGTCTGTTTTCTCTTTTACAAATTGCGATACTCTGTCGGAAGACCTGATATCCACCACAAATTTGTTTAGTTTGGTTATATCTGCTTTTTGCCAGTGTATTTTAAGGGATACTTTGGTTTCCCAACTATATGCAGGCTTGTCGGTAATCAATCTACTTAGTTCATCTGGCAAAAGTGGTCTGCTTGAATCGTGATCTCTAATGTAAAAAACACCTTTTGTTGTGCTTGCAATAGACACTTGCGATGGAAACACATGTAATTTAATGAATTCTCCTCCATTATCTGCAGTTTTCACCTCAGGTCTTAATGCTACATTTATAGTAAGTTCATTGATTCGTTTTATAATCTTTTCGGGTAAATCATTTGGAATTCTCTGGTCAGGTGATGGTTTGTTCTCACCATCTTCGATACCAATTGCCAAATATCCTCCATGGCTATTCGCAAAAGCAACACAATCTTTCGATAATTCATCGAAATCAGCAGTTTTGCCCGTTACCTTTTTTAGGGATTTATTGTCGTATTTATTATTTTCTTCCATGTTTATTCTTATTTAGTCAATCTTTATCTTCCTCAGATTCTCCAAAATCAATTTGTTCAGCCGTTCTTCCTCCTTCAGTTGCTCCTCAAACTCGGCTTTCAGGGTGATGAAACGTTCGGCGAAGTTGAAGTCGTCCTCCTCTTCGGGCAAACCCACATAACGGCCGGGCGTGAGCACATAGTCCAGTTCCGCCACACGACTCAAAGGCACCGACGCACAAAAGCCAGCAATATCTTGATATTCTGCCGATTCATCGCGCCATAGATGATAAGTTTTGGCAATCTCCTGAATGTCTTCCTCCGAGAGTTCGCGCGTACGACGGTTGATAAGGTGGCCTTTGTTGCGAGCATCGATAAACAGAATCTCGCCAGCACGTTTGTTGCAGTTGCGCGTCACAAACCACAGGCAGGCAGGAATCTGTGTGTTCAGGAACAACTTGGCGGGGAGGTTCACAACACAGGCAATCAGGCCTTTATCAATTAAAGCCTTACGGATTTCACCTTCTCCGCCTGTCTTAGAGGTCAATGAGCCTTTGGCCAACACAAAACCGGCCTGTCCACTTGGGGCAAGGTGATAGATGAAGTGTTGAATCCACGCGAAGTTAGCATTGCCCGCAGGCGGCACCCCATATTGCCAGCGGGCATCGCTTCGCAGTTGGTCACCGCTCCAATCGCTGTCGTTGAAGGGTGGATTGGCCATCACAAAATCGGCTTTCACATCACGGTGCGCATCGTTGAGGAACGAGCCCTCGGTGTTCCACTTCACCTGCGAAGCGTCGATGCCACGAATGGCGAGGTTCATCTTGCACAAACGCCAAGTGGTTTGGTTGCTCTCCTGCCCATAAACGGAAATGTTCTCAATCCTTCCCTGATGCTCCTTCACGAACTTCTCGCTCTGCACAAACATTCCGCCCGAACCACAGCATGGGTCAAGCACACGGCCTTTGTAAGGTTCCAACATATTCACCAACAGTTCCACAACACTGCGCGGCGTGTAGAATTGTCCGCCTTTCTTGCCCTCGGCCAAGGCAAACTCGCCGAGGAAATACTCAAAAACATGTCCTAACAAGTCGGCACTCTTGGTACTGGTGTTCTGCAAAGTGGAGTTGCCAATCAAGTCAATCAATTCGCCCAATGAGGTTGGGTCGAGGTTGGGACGGGCAAACACTTTGGGCAATACGCCTTTCAGCGACTTGTTTTCACGCTCAATCTCGTCCATCGCATCGTCAATATACTTACCAATTTGCGGACTTTTGGCTTGTGACACCAAATAGCTCCACCGTGCATTTGCCGGTACGTAGAACACATTTTCGGCTGCATATTCCTCGCGGTCCTCTGGGTCTGCGCCATCGGCTTGTTGCTTCACCAATTGGTTATACAATCGCTCAAACGATACTGAGATATATCTCAAAAAGATGAGGCCCAACACCACATGTTTGTATTCAGCCGCATCTATATTTTTGCGCAGTTTGTCAGCTGCCTTCCAGAGCTGTTTTTCAAGAGGATCTTCTACTACTTCTTTCTTTTTTGCCATAATAAAAGAAATCTTATTATTTTGCAAAAATACTAAAATTTCAGAAAGTATCTGTACTCTTATTAGTATTGCAAAATATAAGGCTTTCTTTTTTTTAACAGCTATTGATGAATTGCCTATCCCCGTTTTCTGACAATTCCGTTAGAACTATACTCGTAGCGACTGCCTAAACCAAAGCAATTTTGGACATTTTCCGGGGTGAGGACTTTGGAAGTGGGGCCAAAGTGCTGAATTTCTCCTTCTTTCATCAGCAAAACCTCGTGGGCATACTGCAAGGCGTAAGGAAAATCATGCAACACAATGATGATGGTAACCTGTTGTTGCTGATTCAGTTCGGCCAAAATATCCATGATTTCAAACTGGTGCACCACATCTAAATTGGCCAATGGCTCGTCGAGCATGATGATAGGCGTTTGCTGGGCAATGGCACGGGCAATCATGGCACGGCGTAGCTCTCCTCCGCTTAATTGTCCCAACATTCTGTCTTTCAAATATTTAAGATTCGTCATCTCCAACACTTTCTCCACCAGTTTTTCATCTTCAGGAGTAGAAAACTCCCAGCGGTTCTGGTAAGGATTACGTCCCATCATCACCACCTCAAACACCGAAAAGTCGAAGACTACATCCTCACGCTGGGGCACAAAAGCGATCTTACGCGCCAGTTCAAGCGATTTATAATCTTGCAATAATAGACCATCAATCTTCACTTCCCCTTTTTCCACAGGCTGTATTCCCGCAATAGCCCTTAGCAAAGTACTTTTGCCTGAACCGTTGGGACCCATCACCGCACAAAAAGCAGCCTTTTCAAAGGTGACAGAGAAATCCCGGAGCACCTGCTTCCCTTCATAGCCGGAAAAAATATTGTTTATCTCTATCATCTTATACTTTCTTTTGACGCAACAACAAAAAGAGGAAATACGGGGCACCTGCCAAGGCCGTGATACTGCCCACTGGCAACTCGGATGGAATAGCCAAGGTGCGGGCCAAAGTATCAGCAATCAATAGGAAGAAGCCACCAAATATCAGCGAATAAGTGAACATCGTCCGCATGTTATTGCCGAATAAAATACGCACCACATGAGGAATAATCAGTCCGATAAAACCAATAACTCCGCAACAGGAAACCGCGGTAGCAATCAGCAAAGAAGAGAATATCAAAGTGACATAGGCTACCTTTTTTGTATTGACCCCTAAATTTCTCGCCACATCATCACCCATCTGCATGATATTCAAATCTTTGGAATAGAAAAAGAAAGGAATAACACAAATGATGGTCATCATGGTCATCATCATCACCTCTGTCCAAGAAATGGAGGCCAAAGAACCCATGGTCCAGAAATAAATCTTATGCATCTCACGCTGATGCATCACTACCAATAGGGTGATGACCGCAGATATCAGGAAGTTGATGGCAATACCCACCAACAGCAAGGTTTCAATGCTACGGCGGCGGCTCATTTTGCTGATGCCCAAGATGACAAAAAGCGTGAGCAAACCCGTAATCAATGCGGGAATCGTCACCCCGAAATAAAAGACATCCCAGCCCAAGATAAAGCTGATGGCACCACCAAGCGAGCTTCCCGACGAGATACCCAGCACGTAAGGGTCGCAAATCGGGTTACGAAAAATAGACTGGAACACGCAACCGCAGGCCGCCAGTGCTGCTCCGACAATCACACTCATCACGATACGTGGCAACCTCAGCTGAAACAGTGTAATACCGTAGGAAGCCGGTATGCCTGCTGTGTCTGCATGACCAAACTGAGCCTTCACCAACTGCCAGATAGTTTCCATGGGAATACGGACCACCCCGATAGATAAAGCCAGCGCCATACTGATCATCAAGACTATCAGCAATAGAGGGGGCAATATTTTCGAGGTCTTCTTCATTCGTAGCAGAACTAAAAATCAATTGCCAATTTAACATTTATCAGTCTGGATGTCAAATAATTAGGAACTCTTGAATAGGTATTGTCCGTATTCTTGATCCAATCGTAAGACGACACATTGGCAGTATTGAGCAAATTAAAGATTTCCAGATAGATGCCGCAATTGTTGATAGCCCGCAAGAACTTGCTTTTGTGCTTCAGCCTGTCACGGCTTTGCTCCAGAAACATGTACGAGAAGCCTAAATCCACACGGCGATACCACGGACCTTTGACACAATTGTTTTTTTGGTGCTCAGTTCCTGGCATCCAGTAAGGCAGACCACTACCAAAAACAAAATTCAGATGTACACGGAACTGTGGCAAGGTCGGAAAATGATCCTGGAAGAAAATGTTGATATTAAACACCTGGTCGGTAGGGCGACGGACGAACTTCGTGTCTGTGAGTTTGTTGCCATCAGCATCCCGAACCAGCTTCTCCATGGTTTTCATCAAAGACAAGGAAATCCAAGACTCGAGTCCTTTGATAAACTCACCGCTCAACTTCAGGTCAATACCCGTGGCAAAACCCACCGCATCGTTGATACCACTGTAGGTAATCTGCATATTATTGGTGGTATAGGAAACCAAGTTGTTAAGCCATTTGAAATAGCATTCGCCTGTAAATTTGAACGGCCTGCGCCACATCAGGAAATTATATTCCGAAGCGAAAATAAACTGATATGACTGCTGTGACTTGGTTTCGGGATGACGTACACCCTGAGCGTCACGCATTTCGCGATAGAAAGGCGGTTGGTAATACAAGCCCGTTTTGATACGGAACTCCCAATCTCTCTTCCAATTGGGCTTAATGACCAGTGACAGACGCGGAGAAGCGGTAAACTCATTGTTGAAAGTCCAATAATGGAAACGCACACCCCCATTCAAGATAAAGGTAGTGCCCTCTTCCTTGCCGAATTTCCATGAATCCTGCACAAATCCCGTAAGACGGAAAGTACTGAGTGGCTTGTATTTAGCGTAGATATAATTGTTGATATTCAACACGCGTGAAGCATCGGTGAAGGGCACCGCATCACCTGGTATCGTAGGAATTACGGGCAGGATATAGCCTGCGGAATCGGTGAAATTCCATTCACTCAATTGGTCGTCGATAATCTCGTTCTGTACTTTTGCACCCCAACTTAAGGTATTCTGTTTGGGCAATTTATGCGTTCCACGGACATCCACAGCAGATATCAGGGAGTTGATATAATTACGGGCATGTCGCATGAAAGTACCCACTCCCCTTTCGGTCAGCTCGTGCGAAATATCATCCGTCTGACTACCCAAATCCACCTCTATATCCTTCAACGCATACTCACCCCGTATATCAAAAGTCTCGGCTTCACGGGCATAATAGGAAGAAACAATGAACTTATAGGTATTGTTTTCATCTGCTAAATATTTGAAAGTCAATGCTCCCAGATAATTCTCGTACTTATCTACCTCTTGGCCCTCATAATAAACCGTATAGCGGGACAAGGTAGTATTCAAGCTACCAAAAACAGCTGTTCTATCAGAAGGTACAAAAAGGTACCTGTTGATGGAAAAGTTACCCAACAAACTGATTTCCAATTTTTTAACAGGCTTATAAGTCAGCAACATCTGAGTATCGAAAAAGCGGGGCTTGTAATCTCCCTTTGTGTCCAGATTCTTGAAAAGATAAGCATTGGATTTGAAGCGGGCACCCAACAAAAAGGTAAATTTATCTTTCACATTGCCCTCTATATGGCCCGAACATCCCAACAAGCTGGCAGACAACGAACCACCTAATTTGGTGGGCTTTTTGTACTCCACATCCAGGACAGAGGACATACGGTCGCCATATTTAGCCTCAAAGCCGCCAGCGGAGAACTTAATTCCAGCTGTCAAATCGGAGTTGACAAAGCTGAGACCTTCCTGCTGACCGCTACGGATAAGGAAAGGACGGTAAATCTGAATATCGTTGACAAAAACCAAGTTTTCATCATAATTACCTCCACGCACATTGTATTGCGAGCTCAACTCATTGGTGGAAGAAATACCCGGTAACATTTTGATCAAGGCCTCCACACCACCTGAAGGAGATGGCAATTTGAAGGTCAAATTAGGATCAACACGGGTAAAACCATCATCGCTACGACCTCTAACATCCACCATTTCAAGCTGTTCGCCAGTCGACAGCAAAGTAATCATCTTTCGCTCACGCTGGTTTTTGCGCAAAAAAATGGTAAAAGTCGTATCACGATAAGACAGATGTTGCAAATGAATACTCAATTCTCTTTCGGCAGGCAGTTTCAGTTCAAAAGTACCTGTTTCGGAGGATACTGTAGATAATTCTGTCCCTTCTACAGTCACTACAACATTATCAATAGGCTGGGCATATTCATCGGTAATAATACCGACAAACACAGCTTGCTGGGCAAAAAGAGAGCTTATCCCCAACAGCAAAATCACCAGTAATAATTTACGCAACTGTGCCAATCGATAATGTTTTTGTAAAGACGCTTTACGAAACGTGTTTACGGTATTTTTATTGTTTTGCAAAGATGTAAAAAGTGCTTCTCAACAATGTTTTTACAATGCAAAAATACAAAAAAATGCCACACAAAATTGTGTAGCATTTTCTCTGTTTCAATGTTAAAAAGACATTATTTGAGGATACCTTTTTCGCTGGCTTCAACGATACAGTTCCAAATGCCTTTTTTATTGATGTTGCGCATACCTTTAGCGGAAACTTTCAGCACTACATATTCGTCCAATTCGGGAACGAAGAATTTCTTGGTGTGCAAATTAGGACGGAATTTTCTTTTCGTCTTAATATTGGAGTGCGATACATTGTTTCCGGTAATCGCTTTTTTTCCTGTGATTTGGCAAACTCGTGACATCTTTCCTTTATTTTATGTTATTATATTCTATTGATATTGAATCCCTGACGGGATATTTTCATTTTTCAAATTTGGGCTGCAAAAATACAAAAATTTTTAATACAAAAACATTGATTGATAATTTTTTTCAACATTTTGGATTTGAGCTATTCACAAGGCATTGTAAATAATGTTGGTTCAACGACAACCACTATTTACCCTCAGGAATGGTAATAATCATCTCACATTTTGCACAATCGAAGGACAATTGGAAGGTATGGCGACCCGTTTTCAGAAATAAAGGTTCATATTGTAGAGACGCACGGCCGTGTGTCTCTATAGGTTCTGTTTTGCCCTTTTCTTTCGGACAGGCACCCAAAGCATGACGGATGCAGTATTTGCAGGTCATCAATATTGAATTTTGTAGAGCCGCACCGCTGCACGATTCTACATTATGTGACGTTTCAATTTTCTCGTAGGCATCCTCTATTTGTTCAAAACCTAATTCTTGATAAAAGTCCTTGGCTTTGGTGTTCATCACATTGACGGCCTCGGGCAATTGTGACAATGGTAATCCTTGTAGAGACGCACGGCCGTGCGTCTCTACCTTCGTATGCGACACCATTTTTAACGATTCTTGTTCCAACATTTCCACAATCTGGCGCCGCCATCCGGCAATGACCGAATTCGGGAAGAAATACACCTGACTAGTTTTCACCTCAATATTTCTGGCCTGATAACAGGTATTGCCCAGTTTCGACAGCTGCGTTTGCAGATTTTGCAGTGCCTGTTCCGGTTTGTCCGCAACTTGTCTGTCCTCCTGGATGGACAGTTCCACGGTCGTGCCAGCTTCGTCGGTAGCCTGCAACACCAGCTGCTCCTCTTTCTCCAACAATTTGAAATCCAAAGCTATACGCCGCTCCGCACTCTTGCCTGCCAGCATCTTTTCAAACTGAATATCATAATTGCGATACAATTTGTCACCTACCGAAAGACCCTCGACAGGCTCATTCCAAAACACCCGCTGGCCTTCCACCTTATTGACCCGAAAACCGTCAAATTTCCCTTGAGCATCGATAAAGCACAAGCCATCTCCGTTATGCAGTTCCTTTTCTCCACTATATGTCAATGAGTTATGACTTACCGACTGCACTGTTCCCACAAAAGTCCCCGTGGATTTCGGAGTTGCAAGTTGAACCATTTCCGAACGTTTCCCATCGATAAAATAAGGTGTTTTATCCCGATGAAAAGTTTTTTCGGGATCTGGCTCGAAAAACAAAGTGGTTTTGCCAATAGAGGCGGCTTTATATTCCGGATGTCCTTCCAAAATAGCATCTATACGGCGACGGTAATAGGCAGTGATGTTTTTTACGTATGACACATCCTTCAAGCGGCCTTCGATTTTGAAAGACATGATGCCGGCCTGCATCATCGGATGCAGCCAGTCGGAGCGGTCCATATCCTTCAGCGAAAGCAGGTGGCGATCACGAACAATAGTATTACCGTCGGCATCGACCAGCGTATAGGGCAAGCGGCAGAACTGGGCACACTCGCCACGGTTGGCACTACGGCCACAAGAAGCGTAACTCATGTAACAGCGGCCGCTATAACTCACACAGAGGGCACCATGCACAAAGGCCTCCAACTCCACATCACAAGCCTGACGTATCTCTTGAATCTGCTGAAGACTCAATTCACGTGCCAGCACAACCCGCTGAAAACCTGCGTTTTGCAAGAACTTCACTTTTTCAGGAGTCCGGTTATCCATTTGCGTGCTGGCATGTAAAGCGATAGGCGGCAAATCCAGTTTCAGCAAGCCCATATCCTGCACAATCAAAGCATCCACACCCATCTCATAATAGCGTTTCACCTGCCGTGCTGCTTCCGCTAATTCACTGTCTTTCAGAATGGTATTCAGCGTAATAAAAACCTTGGCATGGTATGGATGGGCAAAGCGGACCAGCTGTTCCAAGTCCTCAAAGCTGTTGCCTGCAGCGGCACGAGCCCCAAAACTCGGTCCCCCGATATACACCGCATCCGCCCCATGGGTAATAGCCGCCATGGCACATTCTATATTTTTCGCCGGTGCCAATAATTCTATTTCAGACATAAACGAACCTCCTTCATTCCACAACAATAATTTTTACCGGCTTTGTCATGCAGTAAAAGCCGACCGTATTCATCGGTTCCTGTAATTTCCGCCTCTACCAGTTTATTTTCTATCTCATACCACGCATATTCCTGATACAGAAACAGATTTTCCAAATATTCCAGATGGATTTTCTGATAATCAATATTATTTGAACACTGATACTGCTGGCAGGCAGACACCAAGCCCAAGACCATCTCATGAACATCAAAATCCCTGTTTGTCAGCAATTTCAGAGAAGTTGGATTGGGAATATCCGCATCAAAAACAGTTTGGTTGATATTAATACCCACCCCAGCAATGGTATGCTTGATACGCTCACCCTCAATATGATGTTCGATCAAAATACCCGCAATTTTCTTCCAATCCACATAAATATCGTTGGGCCATTTGATTTTCACCCCATTGACATACTGCGACAACAAGGTCCTGACTGATAGCGCAAAGCACTGGTTCAGCACAAACTGCCGCGCAGGAGGATACATGGGATTGAATAGCATACTCGCCAACACATTCTGTCCTTTGTCGCTTTGCCAGCGGTTGCTACCTTGGCCTCTTCCGGCGGACTGGAAAGCGGCAGCCACGCAGAAATAGTCGGACAGTTCTGCGTTTTCCGCCAGCAATTCCTTCAGTTTTTTGTTGGTGGAGTCAATAGTATCGACGAAAAGAGGGTTTTCTAAAATCATGTGGCAAAGATACGGGAATTTTTAATGTGCTAATTCGTCAATGTACTAAAGTACCTATTAGGTGATTGACCCATTATTTTTCGTATCTTTGCATTTTATTTTTGAGAAAAATGGCACAGACATTACAAGAAGCTGAACAGCAGATTATCGAAGAATTTGAAATTTTTGACGACTGGTTGGACAAGTACAACTATATCATTGAATTGGGCAAGGAATTGCCGCTGATTGACGAACAATATAAGACTGAGCAATACCTGATTTCGGGCTGTCAGTCGCAAGTATGGCTGCACGCCGATTACCGTGACGGCCTGATTTATTTCACTGCCGACAGCGACGCCATTATCACCAAGGGCATCATCAACCTGCTGATTCGCGTGCTGTCAGGCCGCACTCCACAGGAAATCCTGGATTGCAACCTGGAATACATCGACCAAATTGGGCTGAAAGAGCACCTCTCGCCCACCCGCAGCAATGGACTGGTTTCCATGATCAAGCAGATCAAAATTTATGCGTTGGCGTTCAGCCAGAAGAGTTAAAAGTAAGGTTTCAGGGGTCAGGAGTCAGTGATTAGAAATCAACGGATGGCCTCGATAGAGACGGAAGAATACAAACGGGATTGTATCCCGTACATTAAAATAATACAATTCCCCGTTAGGGGATAAATATCAATAGAGAATATAGACCTGGATTAAAATACATCATTATGGCAAAAATTGTAGGTATCGGTAATGCGTTGGTTGACGTTATCGTCAAATTAGAAAACGATGACTTGTTAAAGCAATTCGCTTTGGAAAAGGGCGGAATGGAAATGATTGACAGCGAACGGAAAAGAACCATTCATGAGCACATCAAAACCATGCCGCAGGCCTCAGCCACTGGTGGCTCCACTTCCAACACCATCCATGGATTAGCCCGCTTGGGCATCGAAGCTGGCTATATCGGAAAAGTCAGCAACGACGAACCCGGACGCTTCTTCCAAGAGGAAATGCAGCGCTATCATGTGACCCCGCATCTACTGTATTCCGATATTGACACAGGCATCGCCACCACCTTCATGACTCCTGATGCGGAGCGTACTTTCGCCACCTACCTCGGTGCCGCCGCTACCATGACACCCAACGAATTGGACCCTACGATTTTCAAGGATTACGATTACTTATATATCGAAGGCTATCTTATTTTCAATCACGACCTTATCTTGAAACTTTGCCAGATTGCCCAGGAAAACCACATGAAAGTGGCCATGGATTTCGGCAGTTACAATCTCGTAGAACAACAACTTGATTTCCTGAAAGATATACTTAAAAATTACGTGGATATCATCTTTGCCAATGAAGAGGAAGCCAAAGCTTTCACTGGCAAAGAAGGCGAAGAAGCCTTGGAAATTCTGTCAACATATTGCCCTGTAGCCATTGTCAAGTTAGGCGCTAAAGGTTCCATTGTCAAAGTCAACGGCAAAACCACTGTCATTGCACCCCGTAAAGCCAATTGCATCGACACCAATGGTGCGGGCGACATCTATGCCGCGGGCTTTATGTATGGTTTGCTAAAAAATTATGACATTGAACGTTGTGGAGAAATTGCCACCTTGCTTTCCTCCACCATCATTGAAACGGTAGGAGCAAAACTGACTGATGAACAATGGGAGAAACTACTCCCCGAGGTCCTTTAACAACTCCTCTTTCAGCATCTGCAAGGCGGTTTCCGCTGCCTTGTGAATTATCTCCACACGACTCATATTCGGGTCGAAATGGTGCAATTGTGCGTTGAAACGCGTAGTTGTGGCCACACAAATCCATACGGTGCCCACAGGTTTCTCCTCTGAGCCGCCGCCAGGACCTGCAATACCGGAAGTAGCAATACTGTAGTCCACATCAAACAAGCCCATCGTGTTGATGGCCATATCGTTCACCACGAATTCACTGACAGCGCCGTGTTTTTTCAGGTTCAGCTCCCGCACATTCAGCACCGAACGCTTGATTTCGTTGGAATAGGATACCACAGAACCTTTGAAAAACTCCGAACTTCCCGGAACAGAAGTGATTAAATGTGACAGATAACCACCTGTGCAACTTTCCGCCACTGCCAACGTTTTTTTATTCTTGAAGAATAATTCCGCAATCTCCTCTTGTATTGTCATCTTTCTTAAATTATTAATTTTCAGAAATTTACATTATTTATTTTATTTTTCAGCAGGACCAGCATTATTTGACGATTTTTTCTCTGGCACCTCCAAGGTCTTATCCTTTAATGCTTCTTTCAGCATGTCCTCCTTTGCCATTTCTGCCTCCTCATTAATTTTTTCCTGACCATCCTTATACTTGTAACGGCGGATTTTCTGAGTGGCCGTCTTCTCAAACGGTTCCTTCATGGCTTCCACCTTGTTAATCTTGGAATTCTTTCCAACGGTCTTGTTGACAAACTCCAGTACGGATTTCTTCAAGGCCTCCGCTTTCTCAAACCACTGGTCTTCAGTATCTTGATTCCAGTTCAACACATTGTCGTCGAACTTGACCATAGCCACCAGCTCGCCATTTTTCTCCATCACCAGCGACTCATCCACACCCGCAATGTCATTGATAACCATCTCTATTTCCTCGGGATAGATATTCTCACCAGAAGGTCCTAAAATCGTGTTATTCAAACGGCCTTTGATGTAATAATAACCATCCTTGTCCACCGTAGCGATGTCGTTGGTACGGAACCAACCCTCCTCGTCCAGCACCTGAACGGTACGCTCAGGGTCTTTGTAATAACCTAACATCACATTGTCGCCGCGGCACACAATCTCGCCTTCTCCCGTTTTCGGATCCATATTGTCGAGACGGATATCCACTTTGTACGAAGCCACACCGATAGAACCCAAACGTTTCCGCTTGTTAACCAACACATTGCAAACCAGCGGAGCGGTTTCTGTCAGACCATAGCCCACAGCGTACGGGAAGCGGCATTTAATCAAGAACTCTTCCACCTTGGAATCCATTTTGGAACCGCCCACGCCGAAGAAGCGTAACTTGCCACCGAAAGTTTTCACCAATTTTTTGCCAATGAGCCAGTACAAAACTCTGGGCAAATGTTGGTCCATCCATTTGAGTACACGGCTCTTCTCTATAGTAGGAACGATACTGTTGTGATACACTTTCTCGATAATCAGCGGCACCGAAAGCATGACGGTGGGTTTCACCTTTTGCATGGCCGGCAAGAGGATAGAAGGTGTAGGAGGTTTGGAAATGTAGTAGCAGCAGGCCCCCACATACATGGAATAGAAGCTGGACACACACATTTCGTATGCATGCGACATCGGCAGGATAGACAAGAAACGGTCGTTCTTGAAGCAGGGCTGCGCCTTAAACGAGGCCACCAGATTGTGGCAGATATTCCTATGGCTCAGCATTACGCCCTTGGCTTTCCCGGTGGTTCCTGAAGTGTAAATAATAGTTGCCAAGTCATCAGGTTGAGGGTCTTTGATCCATCCGTCGCAACGGAAATCCTCTTTTCGGCACTTGATAAACTCCAGTGTTTCAATATCTACCACCAACGTCAGCTTGTCGATGCACTCCTGGCTGAGTTTATACAGCAGTCGTTTGGAGATGAATATCACCTTGCTTTCTGAATGGGTCAGAATATTGGTCACCTCTTTTTCGGAGCTGTCGGGCAGAATTGGCACTGAAACACGCCCGTATGCGGTGGTGGCAAAGAATGCCAGCGTCCAGTTGGGCATATTTTGCGACAAGATGGCCACACGGTCACCTGCCGAAATCCCGAAACGGGACAATCTGGTTGACAGCATATTACACTTTTCTTTGAAACTACTATAGGTGTATTTCTGTCCACCATCCACAAACTGCGCCATGGTACGGTCCCAATAGACCGTAGTCGTATATTTGAAAACTTTATTAAGGGTGGTACAATAAGTTTCTCTATGACTATTCCTAACTTTATAAGGACTCTTCGTTTTCTTACTCATATATAATCATCAATGGGTTATATAATTTTCTTTATGTCTGCCCTGAAGGCCTAAAGTTTCATAATATTCCTGAATACGTTTCATGTCGGCATTGGCATCATCGGTCAGCTCCCACTTCTTGCCCACGGTAATTTCCTTGCGGCCCCAGTCATAATAACCGACATACACGCTGGCACCCGTTTCACGGGCAATCAGGTGGAAACCCGTTTTCCATTTTTTCACCGGTTTGCGGGTACCTTCCGGAGCGATAGCCAGATGGAAAAACTCATTTTCATTGAAAGTCTTGATGATGCTTTTAACGGTGGCCGCCGCATTGCGTCGATCTACTGGCACACCGCCAAAGGCTCGCAAGATGGGTCCCAGCGGCCAGAAAAAGAACTCTTTTTTTATCATGATATGTGCCAGCACGCCATACTGTGCATAAAACAGGTAGCAGATAGGGAAATCCATCATGGACGTATGCGGAACACCCAACACAATGGCCTTGTCGCCCTCCATGATACCGCCGACGCTGGTCCAGCCCAGTTTCCGTAGCAAAAAACCGCAGATTTTCGCCCATCTTTTGCCGACTTTTGTCTTTATTTTGGTCATAACATTTTCACTCTTTTATCCTTCAAAATTCACACATTATACTGTTTATCAACTATTTATAATAAACATATATCCCTTTTACACCCATTTCGCATCCTCATAAATTTTGAAGTAGCAAAGGTACTATTTTTTTTGAAATATAGAGGGGGAAGGAGGATAATGCGATAAAATTTGAGACCATGGTGCGTCTCTACAAGAAAAATCTTCCTTCGATTAGAATTGACAAATGAGCGAGTGCAAATAACATTTCTGAACGAGAAGCAGTCGGCTATGTTCCTACAACTTCCCAAATTTTGAATTCCTAAACCTACTACCTGACACCTATAAACTGTACCCTGTCCCTTACTTTCCTTCCGTCAGCAGCTGATAACGAAGCAGGGCGGTTTTGTACGAGATTTTGGCATCAGTGAGTTGGTCATGAGCTTGGCGATGAATGGTTTGCGCCTCCAGCAACTCTGAAATCGGAATCAAGCCCGCCCGATAGTTGGTGGCGGATGTTTCCAAATTCACCTCGGCATCGTGCACCGTGGCTTTCATCAGCTCAGTCTGATTATAGGCCTCCGACACATTGTTCCACGCCTGCCGCACCTCCAGCTCCATTTTGCGGGTGAGGTCGTCACGGTTGTTCTCCGCTTTTTGTATCTGCAACTGCTGCTGCTTGATTTTGGTGGAAGCCTCCCACCAGTTGGTCAGCGGAACCTGTAACAATGCGAATGCCAAACCATTAAATTTCGAACGATCGAAAACCAACTGACCATACGAGCCGCCTAAACCCACCGTCAGATGAGGCAGAGTTTCCCCTATCAGCACCTTCTTTTTCAACTGCTCAGCCTTCACATTCAAATTCAACAGCTGGTATTCTTTACGACCAACCACAGCAGCGGAGGGATCTTTCTGTGGATAGACATCGGTCACATCAGCGATGCTGTCGCTCAACCATAATTGTTCCGAATACTCCATGCCCACCAATTGGCACAACGCCATGGTAGCTAATGTGATACCATTATTCACCTTCAGCATATTGGATTGCAGTTCATGCTGTTTCAGGCTGACTTTCAGCTTGTCATTCTGGGTCACCAAACCGGCATTGAAAGCGGCGGTCACATCACGGTCAAGGGTATCCAAAAACACCATAGCCTGCTCTATAGTCTGCTTTTTCTCCTGCAACGACACCACCAGCCAGTAGGTATCTTCCACCTGCTGCAGCAATTTGTCACAGGTCAACTCCTGCTGCAAAGTGGCGGCTTCCTCTCCCAGTTTTGCCAGACGGCTGCCATTCACAATTTGTCCGCCCATAAATACCGGCTGCACGGCAGTCACCCCAACTGTATAGCCTTTTTCGCACATTGACAAGGAGTTGGGCAGTCCCAAAGCCGCTCCATATTCGGCATACATATTGTGCAGCCACTGGCGTGCCTCGGCATTGCCGATATCATCAATACCGAACTCCACCAAAGGATTCAAAGCGTAATAGCCTCCAGCCAAAGCACTGACATTGGGGAAATATTTAGTGAGCACCTGCTGACGCACCTGTCGGGCCACCAGCACATCCAAGGCGGCGTTTTTCACCGTGGCGTTGTTGCGGAGGGCCATCGATTTGCAGCTGTCAAGGGACAATGGCTGAGCTGAAAGGACGACAACCGGAAGCAATAGAGCTAATAATATGATGAAAGGTTTTATCTTCATCGTATGCTCTTTTTCGTGGAGACGTGGAGACGTGGAGACGTTAAGACGAATTCGTCTCAACGTCTTAACGTCTTGACGTATAACCGTATTCTCATTCATTATGATAGTATATGTTTTTTCAGATGTTTCACTAATTTGAAATTCATTTTCCGGTCGTGGCTTTCGAAGAGCTGCCAGTAGGAAACGGGTAGCAGGGTGACCACGAAGGGGAAGGAGAAAATGGTGCCAAAGCAAATCACCACGCCCATCGGCATCCAGAGGGAGGTATGGGCAATAATCATCGGCACCACACCCAAAGCGGCAGTGGCAGAGGTCAGGAAAATCGGCCGCAAACGCCGTTTGCCCGCCTCAAAGCCAGCTTCTTTCGCCGACAGGTGATTGTCGTGGCGAAGGCTTTCCGCATATTCGAACATGATGATGCCGTTTCGTACAATAATTCCTATCAAGCTCACCAATCCCAACACCGCCGTGATACTGAAGTCTAAGCCGAACAAAGTGAGCCCCAAAGTGGCTCCGAAAATACAGATAGCAGAAGCTGCCATATTCAGCATCACCAGCTTGATATGATGGAAGTGATATAGCAGGAAGGCAAACATCACCAGCAAAGCCGCCAAAAGTGACAACACAATCTGCGGAATCACATCCCGGTTGACCCCATTCAAACCACCATACTCCATGACCACATTTTCCGGTTTGTACTCCAAAAAGTCTTTTTTCAGATATGCCTTGATTTTCTTGGTAACCGATGGTTCGCTGATGCCATATTTGAGATCGGCAGCCACAGTGACCGTACGCACACTATTGCGCCGATTGATGGAAGCGTCATGCCAGTCGGGAATGATGGTGGCTACCTGACGCAGCGGCACCCATGTGCCAGGGATGGAAGTCGGTATCATCAATTTGCCCAAGTCCTGATACGACATATCCTCACTTTCCTGTAAGGAATAGAGCATCACGGGCACTTTGTAATCGCCTTCCCAAACAGTGGTCAGCGACTGTCCACCTAACACTGACGACAAGTAGATGGACAAAATACTTTGCGTAACGCCCAAGCGGGTAGCTTCATCGGTGTTCAACACCACCTTGATATTCTGGCTGGTCTCGTCCAAATCAGAATGTATCCATGTCAGCTCCGTCAAAGTGCTCAAGTAAGATTTCAAAGAATCAGCCACCAGTTTCAGCGAATCCAAATCATCGCCCGACAAACGGATTTCGATAGGATTGCCCACCGCCTGATAGTCCATTTGCTTGAAACGGGCATACGCATTCGGAAAATAGTGCTCATATTTGGGTCCATATTCCTTCAGCAAAGCCCTTGTGTCATCCTCACTGGTCGTGTTGACAATAAACTGGGCATAATTTTTTCTGGCCATTTGCGGAGCGTAGGTGGCATGAAAACGCGGTGAAGAACAACCTACAAACGAGGTGATGCCTGTCACCCTGGAATCTTTGCGCAATATACCGCTCAAACTATCGGCCAACTCCGCAGTCTGTGCCAACGAACTGCCTTCAGCCAAATGGATTTCCACCGCAAAACTGGTACGGTCGGCCTTAGGCAACATCTGTACATCCAAATTCAAGAATAGAAAAACACCTAAACCTACCGCACTGACAGAGGCGAAAATGGTCAATGCCGGATGATTAAAACACAAGCTAAGCAACTGGTTATAAGTTCCTTGCAGAAAATCAAAAAATTTATCCTGTGCTTTTTCCAACTTGCCGATTTTTTGATCGGGCAGACGTCTTTTAATGAACTGGGTTGCCAAGAACGGAATCACCCAGACCGCATAGAAGATAGACGCCACCAAGGCAAAGGTGATGGTCCAGGGGAACAGCTGCACAAAATCACCCAGCGGTCCCGTGATAATCTTGGTCATGGGAAAAAACATGCCCGAAATGGCCAAGGTAGCCAGCGACATGGGCACAAACAGCTGCATGGAACTGGTGACTGCTGAATACCAGCGGGAATGGCCATCGTTGAGGAAATCGACATAGCCATCAATGATAATTACTGAATCATCCACAATTAATCCTAACACCACAATCAAGGCGGCCAACGTAACCGTATTCAATTCTATACCAAATAGATACATAAAACCAAGAGTGATAGCGGTACATACCGGCACACTGGTACTGGCCACCAAAGCTGTCCGCAAGGGGAACATCATGAACATCACAAAGATAATCACCAAAATAGAAATCAGCAAATCGCGCAGAAACGACAGCACCGAATCGTTCACCACTTTGGGCTGGTTAGTGATTTTATGGATTTGCACATCAGCAGGCAGTTTTTTCTGCACCATTTGCAGACGTTTCTCCACCTCTTTGCCGAAAGCCACGATATTATTGCCAGGGGCCATTTCCATGGAAATAATCACCGCCCGCTCATCATCATATTTCACGTAACTGTCGGGCTTGGCATAACGCCTTTCAATCTTGGCGATGTCGCGCAAACGGATGACATTTCCCGTGGGGTCGGCATAAATTATCTGCTCTCCAATTTCATATTCCGACTGATAAGGAATGGACAAGTGCACCATAGCTTCACCTGCCTCATTATTGACAGTACCACCAATGGTTCGGAAGCCCTGGGTGGACAGCTCCACAAGCAACGAGCGCTGGCTGATGCCGTAAGCAGCCAACTTTTCCTGGTCAATCAGCACAGCGATTTCCTCATTTTGCTGTCCCAAGATTTTCAGATTTCCCATGGAGGGGATGGTTCGTAACTGTTCATTGATTTGGTCGGCATACGACTCTAATTCACGGGGAGTACGTTCGGACGATTCCACTGCTAACAGCATAGAAGAAGTGTTGCCAAAATCGTCCACCACCACAATCTCCAGCACTCCTGCTGGCAGGGAAGTCTTCTTGAACAAGGTGAGTCCATGCTTGATTTTCGACCACACCTCATCCTTGTTTTGCACACTGGTGCGCAATTCCGCAAAGATATAGACGATGCCGTTTTCCGATACCGACCGGGTTTTCTCTTTGTCAACTTCCGCGTAGGTGAAGAGAAAATTCTCCAAAGGTTTGGTCACCTGCTCCTCCACCTCCTTGGCGGAAGCACCAGGATACACAGCGGCTACCACACCCTGACGGATGGTGAACTGCGGAAACTCGTCCTTGTTCATCTGCGTCATGCTATAAAAGCCCAGTACCACCAGACAAGACATGATGAGGAACACAATCTTGTGGTAGCGCATGGCGGACTGGATATGATTAGTTTTTTTTGCCACGATCTTTTAAGTTGAAAACTGAAAACTGAAAGTTGAAAGTTATAAATTGTTTATTGTTGATTTATTAATTATCTCCCCTTTGAGCACGAAGTGCGAAACTTCCATTTTTATTCAATTTGCACATTAACCAATTAACTAATTTGCTAATTATATGTGATTTCCGCCCCAGTGAACAACTTTTGTTGGCCTTCCACAATGATTGTGTCATCCTGATGCAGACCGTCGAGCACCAACACGCCATTCACCACATATTCGGTGGTAGTGATGATACGTCGTTCCGGTTTGCCGTTGCGCACCACCCACACACTAAGTCCTTCGGGACGGGTTTGCACACAACTGGCTGGGATGACAAAACCCTCTTCATTTGGCTGGTCCACCTCCACCTTGCACACCATACCCGGCAGCAGTTTCCGATTACTGTTGGGCAAGGCGATTTTCACCTGATAGCTATGGGCTACAGGGTTGGAAGTGATGCTTTTTTCCGTCACCTTTCCTTTCAGTGTCATATCATTCAAAGCAGGGATGATGATACTGGTCTCACGGCCCAGAGGCATGGAGGAAATCTCTCTTTCTGGCACGGAAAAAGTGACGGAAACCTCACTCACATCCAGCAAAGTAACCGCTGGTTCGCCAGGCAACAGACCCACTCCGGCACGGGCATTACACTTGCCTATCACCCCCGAAGCAGGCGCATAAAGTTCGCAATCCGACAGCTGTTTTTTTGCAATCTGCTCCAGCGAGCGGGCTTTTTCCAGATTGGTCAACATCTCCACCCACTTCACCTCTGCCAAACTGCCTTGGTCGTACACAATTTTCAGGCGGCGGTATGCGTCTTCAGCCTGCTCCAACTGCGCTTTGGCGGAATTATAGGCATTGCGGGCAGTGGCCGTATTAACCGTCACCAGCAACTGACCCTCACGCACATAATCTCCTTCATGCACTAGTACTTTCTCGACCTTACCGCCCGCCGCAAAACTCAACGACAGTGACAATTTTTCCTCCACTTCGCCCACGTAGGTGCGCACCATGCCGCTTCGTACCGTGTCTATCGTGATGATACTTACTTTTATGGGTTCCGATTTCTCTGCTTTTTCACCATGTCTGCATGAGGACAACGACAATAACATGCCCCCCCCGATGATTAGCAGCAGCACACTTTTAATCCATAATCTATAACTCATAATCTTCATTCTCAATTATTTATCATTAATTCTCTTCTGCCAGCAAAGTGATTTTGTCAGCTTTCATGCGAATCATTTCGCCATTTTCCGGGCGGCCCATCCAATGTTCTTCCATCAGGATAATATTGTCATGAATCACGCCTTTGCCCTGCGACTGTATCGTATAAACATGCCCCAACTGAATGAGATCCACCACTGAGTCAGCGGAAGTAAAACGAGTGCTGAACTCGTAGGGATTGAAAAAGATGGAATCACCCTCTACCTTGCCTGTGCATGAATAGGCACCGCCAGTCATCTCATTGAAAGTGACCACAATATCACCTTTCTTTCCCTTTTTGTCTGCCATAATGTTCATCTGTCCCCTTTTGGTGGCTAAAATGCTGGTCTGGTTGCCATCAGCATCCTCAAAATTTACCACCCCAGAGAGCTTGTAGCTGTAATCACCGGTGATTTTTTTCACATCTTTGTTGCATGATATACAACATGTTGCTATTAATAGCAATCCGATTAAAATTCTTATTTTCATTTTATTTTGCTTTTTAAATTAATTCTTGTTGAATATCCGTCCATTCGGCCCCCATGCTCATGGCCTCGCTGTTTTTTTCAATACTACCCATGATGATATTAATCAAGAGGTTGTAGGAGTCCTTATATTGATCATAGCGATTTTCCACGAAGAAGGCATAATTCATCCCTTGCAGTGCCATCTGGACCATATCAGCAAAGGACTGAGCAAAACGCTCGTGCTCTGTCTCCGGAAGTTTGGAATGATGACAGCTACTTTTGCCTATACGAAAAAAAAGCGAATGTTCCCACTGGTTAAACTTCCGGACAATACCCTGTTCCTCAGAGGATTGCAGCAGTTCTTGAAAACGAAATTTGTTTTTCAGTGCCTGGCAGAACAAGACGGCCCCTTTAATCACCTCGGGGCGCATAATCAGGTATAGTTTCAGCAAAACCAGCGGATGCTTGTCGCGGTTCATGGTGAAATAGCGGTTCACCTTGGCCTTGATGCGATCTATCTCCCGATGAAGGGCTTTATAGAAAATCTCCTCCTTGCTGGAAAAGTAATTATACAGGGATCGTTTGGACTTTCGGGAGCTACGGGCAATGTCATCCATGGAAGTTTTTTCCAGGCCATAGCGACCAAACAAGGCTTCCGCCGCATCCAGTACCTGCTCTTCTGTTTCCTCTTTTTTCATTTTTTGCACATTTTTCGTTTCAGCGTGCAAAAATACAAAAATATTTAATATCACATTCGATATAGTAATTCAAAAAAACAACTATCTTTGCATTTGATTATCTAAATGTTTTTGACTTAAAATCGCATCATTATGAAAAATAATCTGTTGAAAGGAGTGATTTTATTCGCTGTCGGAATTGCACTTGCCTCGTGCACGACTTCCAAAAATTCTCAACTAATATCGGGCATGGAACGACTTCCCAAGCCATCTGTGTTGTTCTATACCTTGGACAGTATTGTAAATGAGGCATGGCAACTTTACTATTCCGAACGGACGAACTGGATTGCCTCGGATCTCGTATTGGCGTCGCACTCAATGGATGAATTGGGTGGTTCTATTTCATGGCAGCCCAACGATAGCGTATGGGCGGTAGTGTTTATGGATAAAGAAGGCAAGAACTGCGTGTTCGAATACCAATACAACACCGTTACAACTGAAGAATTTTCCAGGGATTCTATCAGGCCAATCACTGAAAAGGAACTGACTGAAAGGGAAAGGAAAGTCAAAATTATCAATGGGGCTGTAGAAAAATACGGGGACCAGTTGTTCTTTGCCAACCAATCGTTTGGCAGTCCGAATGTGGACATTGTTCGCATCAATGACAACCTTACAAGGCTATATTTCATGCAGGGAACAATCATTGACAATGTAATTCCCTTCGGCAACGACTATTCTGTTGATTTTGACAAAGACCTAAATCCTATTGCTTTTCGCAAATACCATAACTCATTGTTGGCGATTCCCACCAAAACCGAAGATGGTGGCAAAGTCGAAACCATCCGCCATTCGCATTTGAAAGATAATCCTTTCATTACGCCGACAGACATTTGCAATTTTCTACTTTATCGACCGGAAGGAATAGATATGTTTTATGTATATAGCACGGCATATAAATGTACGTTCGCCTATTCGCTTAAGCTGAACAAGATTATTACCGCTGTGGATTAAACTTGGCGAATGGTATGTTATTCAACATTTCTTTTTACATCAAAAAATATCAGCTTTGAAAAAAACAACCAGCCTTTTTATCGTACTTTGCTGCCTTGTAGCGGCAGCTTTCGCACAACCCAAACCTGTGAGAATCGTCAAAAACGCCAACCTTTTCACCTACGAGGTTTATGATTATGGAGAAAGCATCGACACCTCGCTCATGAAAATCGTATTGAATTATCCTGAATATCAGATACAATCGGAAGAAGGCACAGGCCCCTATGTGCCCGGCTATGCCCACGAAGTCACCATTGTCAATCTGGATATGGACAGCACCTTCCAGCTGGCAAAATTCACCGGCACAGAACAAGTTGATTGTTGTTACGAGGTCGTCTCCGCTTTCAGTCGCAGCGGCATTGCCTACGACACCGCCCGCGTGAACGGACTCACCCGCTACACCTGCCACATCAACAGCAATACGTTGGAGTTTTTCGTGCAGGACTATCCTTACGACATCAATCCGCTGCCCTACTACGGACGGTTCAAAGGAATTGTGGTTTGTTTCAAACGCAACAACCAGACCTACCTGCAGTTAGCCAAAACAGAGTTTTGGAAGCAGGCAGGTATCGTGTCCTTTCGGAATGGTTATATTAATTGCCAGCGTGTCACAGGCCGTGAACTTTCCCAAATCAAAAAACAGAAACTCGTTATCACCACCCGCATTTTTGATGATGAACAAATTTGTTGGGGAAAGACCAATGACCATATTAAAGACAGCCACTGGGGAACACTGAACATTCCGAAAGACAGTGTGCTACATTTTGCCGGAGGCACATTGATTTTCAAAAAAGTGAGTTTACCCGTACTACCTCGTCATTACCAGACCTTCGTCGAACTGCACCAGCACAGCAACGGTGATGCCTACGACCGCACAGGAAGTGTGTTTGTGATTCCACAAGGCTACTTCGGACAAACCTTTTTTGACGGCATCAACAATCATCCCGACTCACTCCCCATCATCACGGGAAAAGATGGGCAGAAATATCAGGGTATTGCCTTCAAAAGATGGGAAGAAGGCGAATGGGTGTTATATTACCAACCCCCTGTAGAACTGATGCGTTTCTTCACCCCTTTCGGTGTGGGACATTTCAACGATCGCGTCAAATTGGATGGACTTGAATGGGAAGATGAAACCTATTATAAGCAAGAAGTGACCGACCTCAGCGGCTATCTGCAAGGCGAAGATGTGCTTATTGGCGTATGGATTGGCAATTACGATGGCGGCGGCCACAAGGTGACCCTCGATATAAAGTCATACCCTGGCAGCGACTTGTGGGACGACAGCAGTTGGGAAGGAGATGACGAAATTTGCAAATCGCTCTTTAACACCTGTAATGTATTGGAGATGGCTGGACAAAACTACGGCAAAATCTTTGGAACCGACAGTCTAACAGTGACAGTGGAAATTCCCGAAGCGAAAAGCGTGAAATTACGCTACATCAGTACCGGCCATGGTGGATGGGATGGCGGTGACGAGTTCACTCCAAAAGCCAACACCATCTTAATTGACGGAAAACATGCATTTACCTACACTCCCTGGCGTTGCGACTGCGGGCGCTACCGTGAATGGAACCCCGTGAGCGGCAACTTCTGGAACGGCATGTCCAGCAGCGACTACTCCCGTAGCGGCTGGTGCCCTGGCACCGCCACACAGCCCGTCTATTTCGACCTCAGCGGCTTGGAGCCTGGCAATCATACCATTACCGTCGCCATTCCCCAAGGAGAGCCCCTGGGAGGCAGCTTCAGCCACTGGTCCGTGAGCGGAGTGCTACTGATAACAAGGGACAATTAACGTAAAATAATGAAAAAAGTTGCTTTAATAATAGGGATATTAGTTCTTATCGGGGTAGTTTATGGGCAAAATAACGGCAATGATACCATTTTCGACAAAGATAATTGGATGAATTCCATTTTTTCTCAACATTTCGATAAAATTGCCACTGAATACCAACGTAATTTCAACCATACAACTCCTTTTATCGTAACAAAAATACTCGATCATAGCGATTATTACACTATCGATATCATAGATACCACACATCAATACAGATACACTATTATATCTGTGAAAGACGACAGATGTCAGACAGAAGATTCAATCAAAGTAAATGAAACTTACTACCTTACGATTAAAAAAATCACCAAGTCCTCAGGTCTAATCGGGACCTCTGAAATACCCTATGATATCACATTCAAATATCATGGCAAAAAAATACGATACAGGTCCACCGACATCCTTCAAAACGGTCCACCTGTAACCACTAAAAATATAAAGGGAATCTTATACGTGCCATAGTATTTTCACTTGTAATTGCGATTGTGCTAATAAATAACAGCAAATAATGCAACAAAAGTAAGCGAAAAAGATATGTATTTTTTCATATGCTGTCACCCTATTTCTTGTCGTTTTTTTGCGATTTCTTACCTTTTT
>CADCNH010000019.1 GCA_902802755.1 uncultured Bacteroidota bacterium
CAAAATGGAATACACAGGTGTCGTTATGTTGAATGATTATTTGCCAAAATCTGCCAAATCCAATCCCCGTGGCGCTACCAACAATCCTTTCACCTTCGGCGACCAGATGGAATACGTGGGCTATGCCACCATTAACTGCAACGAGGCGGAAAGCCAACATATTACACAAGTACAGGAAACTTCGCAGACCTTCACTTTGCAGTTTTCCGAAACGCAGCATCAGTTGCCAGTTGTTACCACCAATACGATAACTTCTATTACGACTAATTCTGCCACTTGTGGTGGTGACGTTACTTCAAATGGTGCCTCTTCCGTTATCGCTCGCGGTGTATGCTGGAGTACCTCGCAGAACCCTACTGTGAGCGAAAGCCACACCACCGATGGCAGCGGTACGGGCAGTTTTACCAGTAATATTACAGGTCTGACTACTGGCACTACTTATTATGTGCGGGCGTATGCCACCAATAGTGCAGGTACGAGCTATGGGGAACAACGAAGTTTTACTGCTGTTGTTGATGCTGGATATTCTTGCCCAGGTGCTGCCACAGTGACAGACTATGACAACAATACTTACAACACGGTGCAGATTGGCAACCAGTGCTGGATGAAGGAGAATTTACGCACCACACACTACAGCGATGGCACAAGCATACCTATGGGCAACAGTACAAGTAATACAACCGCATATTATTATGTTGACAATAACATTTCCAATGTGAGCACTCACGGCTATCTGTACAACTGGCCTGCGGTAATGGGTAATTCATCTTCCAGCAGTGCTAATCCCAGTGGTGTTCAGGGTATATGTCCAACAGGCTGGCATGTTCCGAGTGATGCGGAGTGGATACAGCTGAGTGACTATGTGGGCAGCCAGACGCAGTATCAGTGTAACGATAATAGCGACTATATAGCCAAGGCGTTGGCGTCAACATCAGGATGGGCCATTATTATGTCCAATTTATGTGCTGTGGGTCTTGAGCCTAGTTCAAATAATTCCACGGGCTTTTCGGCTCTTCCTGCTGGCTGCTACGGCAGCAACTTAAGCTCTGTTGGCAGCGACGCCGACTTCTGGAGTGCTACGCAGATCTATGGCAACTTCGTTTACTATCGGCAGATTACCTACAGTGGAGCCTACTTGTATAGGAACGGCAACGACAAGTTCTACGGATACTCGGTCCGTTGTCTTCGCGACTGATTCAGTTAACAGTTAATAATTAACAATTGTATCCTGATTAGCTGACTAATGCGGCGGCGCCTAATATGGCGACATCGTTCTGTTTCAGCTGTGAAACCATCACCTTAACTTTGCCTCTGTAGTTTTCGAGGATGTTATGGTCGAATGACTTCATGACGGGGTCGAGCAGCACTTTGCCTGCTTTGACGGGACCGCCCATCAGAAATACCGCTTCAGGAGAGGAGAAAGCCACTGCGTTGGCCATGGCCAAGCCTAAGATATTGCCTGTATATTCGAATACTCTCAATGCCAGCTCATCGCCTGCATTGGCGGCATCGCCAATCATTTTGGAGTCAATTTCTTCGGCAGGAACTTTCGACAATACACCGTCATAATAGGGATCTTGGGCCATCATGTCGAGGCAGGTTTTGCGGATACCGCCAGCGGAGGTGTATTGCTCTAAGCAGCCTTTGCGTCCGCATTTGCAGTCACGGCCATCGGGGAAAATGATGGTGTGGCCTAATTCGCCGGCAAAGCCGTCGTGGCCGTAGAGCAGTTTGCCATCCACGATGATGCCGCTACCCACACCCGTGCCCAAAGTGAACATGATGAAATTCTTCATACCCTTAGCACCTCCGTAAATCATCTCGCCATAAGCTGCGGCGTTGGCGTCATTGGTGATGACAGCGGGCAGATGAAGGCGTTCTTCCATCATCTTGGCTAAATAAATGTTGCCCTTCATGTTGAGGTTTGGGGCATTCTCAATACAGCCTGTGTAAAAGTTGCCATTAGGAGCACCAATGCCGATGCCTTTCACTTCTACTTTTTGCTCGGCGATGAGTTCCTGGATGGTTTTGGCCAAGTCGTCAGCGTAAAGGTTGGCATCACTGTATTGTGCGGTGGGGAGGTTCTTGCGGGCCACCACTTCGCCCGCCGGGCTCACCAGCCCGATGTCGGTGTTCGTACCACCAATGTCTATTCCTATTGCGTACATATAATGTTTATTTGATGTTTTGATATCCCCCACATTGCGCTACGCTTATGTGGGGTTATTGATATTTGACCTCTTCGAGGTCTCATGAAATTCAGTTATACTTTTTAATTCTTAGTTTAATCTCGTAATCTATAATTTTCTTACTCTCTCACCATGTATTCTTTACCTTCCGCTCACTGTATTGAAAAACTCTACCCCAATCAGACGGTCGTACAAGGATGTTTCATCATTGAGATACACAAATACCCCGTAATCATTGCTGGTCTCCCAATGGCTGCCTTCGATGTAGGTGGCATCGATTTCGGTGCTGCCATCGTGCACAAACACATATTGGTAATTGTAGTATCCCTGTTTCAAGTATAGTTCTGCTTCCCAGTAGTTGGTTTGGGGATTGTATTCAAGTTTGGCATCTTCCTGAATTTGCCAATCAGTGAGTTCACCAAATACGTATATGCTGCCATTAGTGACAGGAAAATCGCATTTCAGCGAAAAGCGGGTAAGTACGTAATCCTCGCGGTTCTCACCGGTGTAGTCGCCGTTCTCCCAGTAGCATTTGCCTTTGAGAGTGGTAGTGCCTTGGTATGCCCCGTATGGCCGGGCAATGTCTTCCAAAACAACGGCAAGATAGGCTTTCCCGTCGTAGCGGATGGCCGCGATTCTGTCGCCATTGTATCGAAGACTTTTGATGGAGAATGTGCGGAATTCAGAACTGCCGTAAAAGCTGTTTTCATTATCATCATAATCAAAACTGTATTCTCCGGGTTTTCCATAGCGGTAGCGCAAACCAATGATGGCATTGTCCCAGCGGCCATTTTGCATGATAGTAGCTCGCAAGTTCCTTGCCGGATCACGGATGATGTTGCGACCTGTGTTGACATTGAAATCGACTTCCTGTCCCGTATAGCGGTAGCGTACATCGCTGGCAGCATGAACATTGCCACTTATGACTGCCTCCGCGTTTTCTTTTACCATAAAACGACGGGTGAGGATGGGATTGTCGGGGGTGTCGTCATATACAAACAGCAGGTAGTTGCCCGATTTAGTGATGTTCAGCATGTTGTTGGGAAAGCGCAGGGTGAAATGCACATAGCTCTGCACCGTGTTGAATGAGTATGAATGGTCGGTGAATTCGTCTTCCAAATAACCATCGATATAGTCGAAGGGATTGAGGTCTGAAGGCTTCCAGTCGTGGGTGCAGTGAATGACAGTGTATTTCAGATAACGGTTGTCATTGCCTTCCAAGTCATCAAAAGAAAGGCACAATTGCTCTCCACTGCCCAAATCAATGACAGGATAACCCAGAGGTGCGGTGGCGGGGGTAAGCTTGATGCTGGTGAGACCGTTAACGTATGTTCTGTTGTCGAAGGCAATGTTGTCATAGTTCTGCGCCTGAAGACAGAGCTGCGAAACGAGGGCTAGTATGAATAAGGTGAGGTGTTTCATTATAGGTGCTAGGGGTTAGGGGTTAGTGATTAGTGATTAGGTGGAAGGTAGTAGGTGGAAGAATTCAAAATTCATGATTCAAAATTCAAAACTTATAATCAATATTAATTATTAACTATTAATTATTAACTATTAATTGTTTTCTTCCTCCTTCTGACCAATAATACCACTGTGCCAATGACAGCTATGTATGTTATCCATAACACGGCGGTTTTCCAATAGTTTAAATGGTCGAGACGAGGATGGTACAAATTGTCGGGGTTTTCGTGTCGAGTGATGGGATTGAGCCATAGCTCGGTGCCATCGGCGAAGGTGAGCACGGTACGCACGTACTGGTTCTCAGGTTGAATGGTGTAGGCAGCTTCGTCAATATCATTTTCGCAGAGAAACACTTGGCCGCCCTGACCAATAAACTCTGCCTTGCTAATGCGTTTGGTGGCGGCTACACGTAGCGTGTCACCACACAAATCCACTTTGGTAATGTAGGGCAGATTTTCTTTCAGACGTTCAATTTTATGGGGAATGGTCTCTGTGTAAGTGGGATCCATGGGAAAAGCAACCCCGACAGCTTTGCCTGCTACCAGTGCTTCCAATAGTTTGTCGCCCTCGTTGACCGTGCTGTTGATCAGGGTGAAGCGGTTGGCAGGGTCGTTGATGTTGGACATGTTGTGGGTGTCGTCACCGCCAATGAGATAGACCAAATGACCATTGGACAGTGCCATATCCCAGTGGGCGGGTGATTTGCGATAGCCGTTCAACACCTCCAATAGCTTGTAATTGCTGAGGTATTTGAAGTCTTCAGGACGATAACCTTTCTCCACAAAAGAAGGATGGGCTGGAATGGCTAATTCGACCTGTTGCCCCATCCTGTTGAGGGTATGCTGTTTCATGCTGAGGGTTTGCCACAGTGGATAGTCGATTCTTCTGACTTTTCTAGCACCAAGGCCCAATTGATGTATTTTGAATATGCCGTAACCATGTTCGTAGCCAGGCACATAGCTGGGATTATCTTTCCCGTACTCGTTGATGGTGTTGTAATTGGAGATGCCTATGTGGTCGAAACCGAAGCAGCGGTATATGCTGTCAAGTAGTTGGTCGGTATTTTTACGGCCGTCAGCGATGCCTCCAGCTGTGCGACTATGGGCGTGGAAGTTGCACTTTAGCCAAGCCGTGGAATCCATGCCTTCGTATGGGTTGTGCAGATACTCGCCACAGAATGGGTAAGGTTCGTCAAAGTCATAAATGGGAACAAAAAGGCTGATACATAGTAATAAGGCAATGAAAAGTCCGATGAGACTAAGAATGAGTTTGCCGATTGATTTCAGGATACGCATGATTATATCAATACAAGTTAATCTGCAAATTTACAGAAAATTCCCGAATTACACACAGACAAATAAATTTTTTGTAGGGACGCACCGTGCGTCAGAAAAATACGGAGGAATGTTACATGAAAAAGTTGAAAAGCATATACTTAAAAAAAATCCACATTCTAGATAAAACAATAATTGACCTAAATACTTAACTATCAACTATTAATTATCAATTGTCAATTATCAATTGTCAACTTTCATCCCCTCCAGCTTATATACAAACACGTATTCTGCCACTCTTCCGCCTCGATAAACCGCGAAGGTATCAACTGGTGTAACCTGCTCAAAATAAGGTTGTAGGCGCCAATCGTCGGGCTCATAATAGTTGTTGCTTTGGTTGATGAACCAATAATTTCGTCCTGCTTGTAATCCACCGCGCAATTCATTGATCCAGTAATATTTATGAATCTGGTTCAACTCTCCGAGGGCATACAACTTGATGCCCAATGGAGTGGCGATATAGTAGTCGATATTGGCAGCTGGGAACCACTTCAGGGCAATGATGCCGTCGTCGGCTTTCATCTCGCCTGTGGCGACAAGACTGTCGCGCACTGTTGCAAAACCCTCTCGTATCTGGTCCCAGCCGTACATGTCGAGGGTGACATCCCCCTTGCCCACTGCGGTCATCTCAATGGGTTTTTCGGAAGCGAAACAGGCTTGGATGCGGCCAGTCTTGATTTCAAAACTACCTACACCTACGGCAATTATTAACAATAGCAGTGCCGCGATGATAACTTTGGGAATACGGTAAATCCCGGTCATATTATCCTGTTTTTCTGCAAGGTATGCTCCCGCTATCGGAATCAGCAGGCAAACACCGGGGGCACTCCAGTGGGGTAGGGTGGAGCGGGTGAACGAGAAATAGATGAAAATGCCTATCCATGGCAGGGCGGTAAGCAGTAACAGTCGGCTTACAAATTTATCAAGCTTGTTTTCTTTTCTGAATAAGGCAACCAATGCCATGATAATCAGAATATAAACTATTGGGTTATTGTATATTAGCTCGCCAGCAAGTTCAGTTCCCAAGTAGTCAAAACGTGGTTTTCCGAAAAGACTTACTCTGTCGCCGTGGAAGTTGAAACTGATAAAATCATGTTGCATATTCCAGATAAGAATGGGTAACAGACAAATGGCGGAAATCAGTATGGAGAGGTATAAATATTTGTTTTTCAGTTCTTTTCGATTATATATCAAAATATAAAGACCCACCCCAACCCATATAAATGCCGCAGAATATTTGGAAAGCATGGCCAAGCCAGCACACAAACCTGCCAATAATAGCGTGGTATTTCCTTGTGGAAATGCACGGACGTGCATCTCTGTGGATTGTTTGAAATATTTGATAAACAGGTAGATGGAGATGAGTGTAAACAGCATCAGCGGGGTGTCGGGCATGATGAAAATACCTGTAATGACAAAGGCATAAAGTGAGGCAGTGAACAGCAAAGCAGAGTAGAATCCGGTAATTTTGTTTTTGAGTTCTGTGCCAATGAGGTACATCAGCCAGGTGTTAATGGTCATGAAAATGATAGAAGATAAACGAAGGAAGAACTCGCTGTCCAACAGAAGATTAAGACTGAACAATTGCATCATCCAGCCCACCATGCCTGGGTGGTCGAAGTGGGACCAGTCGGGGTACAGGGCGTAGGTCCAGTAATACACCTCGTCATTGCCGAATTCATGGAAAGCCGCTAAAAATCCTCGGATTATTATACTGAGAATCAATAAGATGATTAAAGCTTTCGGAATTTTTTCTTCTCGGATAGTCATTCTCTCATAGTGTGGATAATCAATGCAAAGATACGAAAATAATTAGCAAATTAGTTAATTAGTCAGTGTGAAAATGAAATTAAGAATTAAAAACTAGGAATTTTTAGCTTTTAACTCTTAGTTCTTAGTTTTAAAAATCAACAATTCAACAAAATTCACTATTTTTGCAATTTAAATCTAAAGAAAAGACAAGTCAAATTTTTGGCTGTAATAGCGTGGATTTTTGATGGCAGGATCAGAGATAGAAAAGATAAGAGGACAGCTGCACTGGAATATTCTGGACAGTTACATACTCAAGAAGTTTCTTGGGTCTGTGGTGTATTCTATCATTTTGCTGATGACCATCATTATTGTGGTGGATATCTCCGAAAACCTGCAGCGTTTTTTGGACAATAATGCTCCGATGTCGGCGGTCATCACGGGTTATTACCTTAATTTTATCCCTTATTTTGTCAATCTTTTCATTCCTTTATTCACTTTTATCAGTGTTATTTGGTTTACTTCCAAGCTATCTGCCAACAATGAGATTGTAGCCATATTGAATGGCGGGGTGAGTTTTTATCGGATGTTGTTACCTTATTTCACGGGTGCTGTGATTGTCTCCATTTGTGCTTTGATTTTGGCCAATTTTATTGTTCCTCAAACGAACAAGGGCTTGTATAAATTCAAGGAAACGTACTTGGAACACTATGCTTTGGCAAAGATCAATATTCATATCAAAAATTCCGACAATAGCTATATTTACATTGAAAGATGGACCAAAGCCGAGAAAACGGGTTATCAATTCACGTATGAAGTGTTGGGAGAGCAAAACATAGAGTATAAATTAAGTGCACAACGTATTGTTTATAATGAAGAAACGCAGGATTGGACGTTGTTTGGTGGCACAGAACGTCGTATTATTGATGGACAGGAGTATTACTCTACTTTTGTGCAGAAAGATACTGTTTTTAATTTGAGACCTAATGATTTGAACCAGGAGGTGTTTATCAGTGAAACGATGACTACACCTGAGTTAAACCGTTTTATCAAGGAGGAAAAAGCGAAAGGTTCCACCTTGATTAGTCAATATGTCATTGAGCAGCAGCGTCGTTTGGCGAATCCATTCGGTATTCTCATCATGACATTTTTCGCAGTGAGTGTATCCTCCAGAAAAACAAGGAGAGGTGTGGGGGTACATATCTTTATCGGCATGGGTTTGGCATTCTCCTTCGTGTTTTTCCAGCAGATATCGACAGTCTTTTCGGTACAAGGCAATATGCCTCCCGGTTTGGGCACTTGGATACCGAACCTGATGTGTTTGGTGTTATGCGTTATTTTGTTGAGGTCAACACCGAAGTAATGTTTTAATGTGCAAATTAGTTAATTAGTAAATCTGCAAATTGAGAAATCCAAAATTCAAAGTTCAAAATTCAACAAATTAATATTCTTAATTCTTAACTCTTAGTTCTTAATTCAACAGTTCAACAAATAAACAAATAAACAAATCAACAAATTTTATGGGTTTCTGGGATAAATTCAAAGAGATAAAAAAGGAGAAAATGAGTCCTAAACAGATCTTCCAAGAGTATGGACTGATCGTGTTGGGTACGTTTATCATGGCTATCGGCTATGTGGTGTTTGTGTCACCGCTGAAACTGGCTCCTGGTGGGGTTTATGGTATTGCCATTATCCTGCACCACTTGTTCAATTTCCCGATAGGTTTGTCGGGTATTTGCCTGGATTTACCTTTGTTGCTGATAGGTACGCTGTGGTTGGGCCCGAAATTCGGCTTGAAAACCGTGGTAGGCATCGTCTCACTTTCTGGCTCCATCTCCCTGTTGGAGTTCCTTTATGGTTATGAGCCTTTGATTGGCTTGGCTTCCAATCCTGCCATTCCAGACCCTGCCGCCAATTTTATCATCGCCTTGTGCGGTGGCGTGTTTATCGGTGTCGGTCTGGGTGTGGTGTTCAAAACCCGCGCCACTTCCGGAGGTACTGATATCATTGCCATGATCATCGGCAAGTATGCAAAGCATATTCCTATCGGAACTCTGCTGATTATCGTGGATTCCTGTGTGGTCTTGCTGGCATTGGCCGTTTTCAAAGACTGGACTATTCCATTGTACTCTTGGCTGATTATTTACGTGAGCGGCTATGTGGTGGACAAGGTTATTGCTGGTTTCAAGTCGGGTAAGGCGGTGCTGATTATCTCTGACCATTACAATGAAATCCGTGACCGTATCTTCAGCGATTTGGATCGTGGCGGCACCTTCTTGCATGGCGAGGGTATGTATAATAATGCTGAAAAGAAGATTATCTTTCTGTCTATTTCCAGAAAAGAATTACCCCAGTTGATTTATTTTGTGCATGAAATTGACCCGAATGCCTTCTTGTCCATCTTGGAGGCTTCCGAAACGTTGGGCTATGGTTTCCAGTCGCTGCGCGAACAAGCACTGAGCAGGTAAGGTTTATTTCATGTTTTTAATATAAAAAGAAATGAACGGCGAGAAGACTGAGGATAAGATGACTGAACTACATCCTTTCGAGCCCTTTTTGCCGGAAAATGCACGTATATTATTTCTGGGGAGTTTTCCGCCACAACCCAAGCGATGGTCGATGCCTTTCTATTACCCGAATTGGACGAATGATTTCTGGCGGGTGATGGGCCTGCTTTTTCACGATAATAAAGACTGGTTTGCTATGCATGGAGAGAAACGCTTTGACATGGAGCGAGTGAAGGCTTTCTGTTGCGAACAGGGATTGGCACTCTATGATACGGCCTGTGAGATTCGTCGCTTGCAGGACAATGCTTCTGACAAATACTTGGAAGTGGTCACTGCTACCGATATTCCTGCCTTGTTGGAAAGAATTCCGCATTGCCACAAGTTGGTCACTACGGGGCAGAAAGCCACTGATGTTATTGTGCAGACTTTTGGCTGTGCCGAACCGTCAATGGGTGGCTACACATTGATCAACATCGCAGGTCGAGAATTGGCCTTTTGGCGAATGCCTTCCACCTCCCGTGCTTATCCCCTTGCTCTTGAGAAAAAAGCTGCTGTTTACAAAAACCTCTTTTGATTACTCGTTTTATTCTCGTCCTAAAAGTTCCGCCGCAATATCCCAGTTGTTGTTGGCGATGAGTTTGCGGATTTGGGATGAGCGTACTTTCACATCGTTCATGGTGAATTCAGGGATTTCGATAATATCGATGCCATGTTCCTGACAAATGGCTTCCATGGTCTCATGATTGCCTTCGCGCTTGTGGCCGAAAGAGTGACTTGGTCCCATGACAATGGCCTTGGTACCAATTTTATCAATGATAATGTCTTTCAGAAATCTTTCAGAAGAAAGTTGGGAAAATTCTTTGGTAAAGTGGATAATTATCAGATAATCAATACCTTCAGCTTCTATCAGTTTGATTTTTTCTTCCAAAGGGAAAATTTGGAAAAAGTCGGAATTAGGGTGCAGCACCATCTGTGGATGAGGGTCGAAAGTGACGGCAACACTCACTCCGTTGATTTTACGGCTGTACTCTTTCACCGTCTCGAAAATCTGCCGGTGACCTAAATGAATACCATCGAATGCCCCCACCGTCACAACGGGGTTCTGCAATCGGGGTATCGCATCTAAATCGGTGATAATTTCCATGACATTATTATAGTGGTCAGTGGTTAGTGGTCAGGGAATAGAAATAAGGAATCAGAGTTTATCAACTAATCACTGACCCCTGATTCCTGACCCCTATTATCTGAGCTTCGCTCCTGCTTCGCGTTCGTAAGCGGCAATGAGTTTGTTCATGACCTTGTTGATTTCTTCTTCAGTCAGTGTTTTTTCAGGATGCTGTAAGATGAAATTCAAAGCATACGATTTCTTGCCTTCTTCAATTTTTTCTCCTTCGTAAACGTCAAACAGGGTAATGTTTTTCAGCAGTTTGGAGCCATATTTGAAACCAATCTGTTTCAAAGTCTCATAACTGATATTCTTGTCGATGATAAGAGCCAGGTCTCGTTTAACCTCCGGAAATGCGGGAATGGGCTTGTAGTTGACTTCGGTCTTGCATACGTCGAACAGCAGCTGAGTGTTGATTTCGGCATAATAAACAGGTTTCTTGATGCCGAAATATTTCAGGATATGCGGTTGTACCTGGCCGATACGTCCCAGCAACTCACCATTGACGCGGCAAACCACCTGGTTGAAAATGTCAGTGTTTTCTTCTGTGCTGACCTCCAGTTTGTCGAAATCGACATTAGCCTTGATGAGAATGTTGTTGACAATATTCTTGAGGTAGAACATGTCCAAATCCTTGGAAGTGAAATTCCAGATGTCCTCGTAAGTCTTGCCGGTGGCGAAAAGGGTGAGGTATTCTTTTTCAAGATAGCGCTCGGTGACGGCGGCGTCTTTGGGGCTTTCAGGGTTGAGGTGGTAAGTTTTGCCAAACTCAAACAGTCGCAGTGAATTTTGTTTGTTGTTGAGGTTGCGGGCAATGTTCTCCAGACCTGAGAACAACAGGGTTTGGCGCAGAACGCCCAGCTCGCTGCTGAGCGGATTCATCAGGTTGATGGTTTCCGCCTCGTTGATGAAATCGAATTTCTGTGCGTATTCGGCTCTGGTGAGGGAGTTGTTCATAACCTCAAAGAAACCCACGTCTGCCAAGTAGGTGGAGATTTTTTTCTGCAGTTTGCGATGGGTATGACTTTCGATATGAGTCATGGGGTACTGCAAAATCTGAGGAATTTCGATATTGTTGTAACCATAGACTCTTAAAATTTCCTCTATCAAGTCGATAGGACGGGTGACGTCCACACGGTAAAGGGGAACGGTGACGAGCAGCTGTTCCTCTCCGGAGGCTTGCACTTCCATGCCTAAAAGCATGAGTATGTGGTTCACCACATGTTTGTCGATTTTCTTGCCAGCCACCTTGTTGATTTCGTCGTAGCGGAGAGGGATTCTCGGATGAGCAATTTCGGTGGGGTAGATGTCCACGATGTCAGAGGTGATGATACCTCCTGTGAGTTCGCGAATCATGATGGCGGCACGTTTCAGCGCATAGATGCAGATGTCGGGGTCGCAGCCACGCTCGAAGCGGAAGGAGGCGTCAGTCTTGAGTCCGTGACGTTTGGCAGTTTTACGGATGCTGACAGGATTGAAGTAGGCGCTCTCCAAAAACAGTCGCTTGGTGTTGTCGGAAACACCCGAATTGAGTCCGCCATATACACCACCGATGCACAAGCCGCCCTTGGTGTCGCATATCATCAGGTCGTCCTTGCTCAGCTTGATTTCGTTGCCGTCCAAGGTGGTGAAAGGAGTGCCTTCCGGCAGGTTTTTCACGATGATTTTGCCGCCCTGGATTTTGTCAGCATCGAATGCGTGCATCGGCTGCCCGATTTCGAACATGATAAACTGGGTGACATCCACCACATTGTTGATGGGACGCACACCGATAGATTTCAAGCGGTTTTGTAACCATTCAGGGGATTCCTTCACGGTGACATTTTCCAATGTCAGTCCAGTATAACGTGGGCATGACTTAGGATTTTCAATGGAGATGTCGATGGGGAAGCTGCGCGAGTTGACGTTGAAGTCGAAGTCGTTGGGCAGCATCAGGGCAGAGCAGGGGATGTGGTTGATTTCGAGGGCGGCGTGCAGGTCGCGGGCCACACCGTAGTGCGAAATAGCGTCGCTACGGTTGGGGGTGAGGCCGATCTCGAAAATCCAGTCCGATTCCACCTTGAATAGCTTGGCGGCGGGAGTGCCTACCACTGTCTCAGGTGGCAGCACCATGATGCCGTCGTGGGAGTTGCCCACGCCAATCTCGTCTTCGGCGCATATCATGCCTTCGGAAACCACCCCTCTCAGCTTCGATTTTTTGATGGTGAAGGACTCGTCACCATTGTACAGTACCGTGCCGATGGTGGCCACAATGACCTTCTGTCCCTGTGCCACATTGGGGGCACCGCATACAATGTTCAGCGGGGTCTCTCCGCCCACATTCACGGTGGTGACATGCAGGTGGTCGGAGTCTGGATGCGGTTCGCAGGTGAGCACCTCGCCTACCACCAGACCTTTCAGTCCGCCTTTGATAGTTTCGTATTCTTCCAAACCTTCAACCTCTAAACCGCAATCGGTCAAATATTTACCTGCTTCTTCGGCGCTGAGGTCGCATTTCACATATTGCTTCAGCCAATTATAAGAAATCTTCATTGAGTTGTATTTTAATAAGCTTGCAAAGATACGAAATTTTTTAATGTGCTAATTTGCAAATGTGCTAATGTGCCAATTGAATTAGCAAATTGGTTGATTAACAAATTTGTTAATGCGTTAATCAATATTGTATCAGTGATTTAAGTTTGTATAGAGTCGTGCCAAAGGCACGATATTCTATTAACCCCTCACATCTTTGATGTGTGGGGTGGACGGTATGCGGTGTAATACAAGTGTGCCGAAGGTACACTACTATATGGTGTAGTAGCGTGCCTTTGGCACGCCATCTTCCACCATGATCATTGCCACCCCAAACTACGGCCTATGGCCTTGTTAGGGGTTAATAGGATAGCGTGCTTTCAGCACGCAGATGAATAAGGCCAACATATTAAATTTCGTTTTTGCTTCATCTCAAGGTGAAATTTTCGTATTTTTGCCAACACTAATCCGAAATTCAAAATTCAGAACTCAGAATTAAAAAAATCTTCTAACCTTCTAACCTTCTCACCTTTTAACCTCCAACAATCATGAAAAAAAACATCCTCCTTTTCCTCTTCGTCCTTCTCTCTGTGCAGGCTTCTTTCGCCCAGAATCCCATTCCGGCCCATTTCGACGAATGCGTTGATTTGGTGGCTACAGTGTGGCGGCTTTCCGGTGCCCATGAATACAGTCGCTGCGACGTTCCTAACTATGCGCATGAGCTTGATTCCGTTTTCGCAGCCTACAAAGAGCTCCCTGTTGTTAAGCTGGCTCGTCAATATCCGCAGGAATCCGGAATCGGTTACGACGCGGTTGCTTCGTATGGTTTGCATCTGACCGTGACGGAAAACGGCGATATTGTGCTCAACGACAATTTCGCGGAAGGAGGCGATGCCTCTTTCGACCGATGGACAGAACAGCAGAAGAAGGATTTTTTGGAACCGCTGAATGATTTTTATCGCACTTCCCATTTCCACGACTGGTACTTGGGGAAAAAAGACTTCCATGCGCAGGTTGAGGAGGCGTTCAACGCTATCAACGAGAAGGTGGACTACAACTGGTTCAGCAGCTATTTCGGTCCCCAAAGCGGCAGTAGCTTCCGCATCGTACTCAGTCTGCTGGTGGGTCCGAATAATTACGGGTGCAGTGGCCGATTGAAAGATGGCAGTAACGCTTTGAGTCCTGTCATCGGCTGTTGTCGGCTTGATGAGAACGGGGAGATATTCTACAAAGCGAACGCAGTGCTGCCCATTGTTATCCACGAGTTCTGCCACCATTACTGCAATCCGCTGAACGACCAATTCTGGCCGTTGATGGGCAAATCCGCTGAAAAGGTGTATAAGGAGAGAGAGGAGCAAATGCGGAAATCCGCCTACGGCTCGGCACAGATTATGATGAACGAGACTTTTGTCCGTGCTTCGGTAATCCGCTATATGAAAACGCACTATCCTCAGGTCGATGAATCCGCACTTATCAAATCGGAGGAAGAACAGGGTTTTATTCTTACCCAAATTCTATGCGATGCACTGAAACAGTATGAACAGCAGCGTGATAAGTATGCTACGATGACCGACTTTATGCCTGTTTATGCCCAATCTGTTAACGACTTTGATCTGAAAGAATATTTGAAACAATACAAGAAAGAGCAAAAAGAGCTGGCCAAGTTGAACGCCACTTACAAAGTGAATATCAAGAACGGTGCCAAGAATGTGCCCAGCGGTCTTTTTCATCTCGTCATCAAATTCTCTAAGCCGATGACAGGGGGTATTGCTTTGGGTTACAGTAAAACGGGAGCGGATTACCCAACAGTCAAGAATTATGCATGGTCTGACGATCGCACATTGGATGTTATGTTATCCTTGGAACCCTCACATCAGTATGGCTTTTCGGTTTTAGGCTCCTACTTCACTACTGTGGATGGCCATACTGCCGGAGACACCAAAGAGTTCAACTTCACTACTTCCTCAGCCAATAAATGAGAGCGGCGATGACGAGGAGCGATTATCAATTTTCGTTTGGTGCACAGGAAGAGGGTATTCTCAAACTCCAGTGGCTGTAATTTCCCAAGGAGTCAATTTCCAACATTATGGGCATGTAATTCACTTTTTGAAAATCAGGAATTATCTTTTTCAGGATATTATTGGCCACCATTTTATCCAGACCGCTTCTACTGTCAAATCTATAGGCGCTTCCTTTGTAGTTGACTTCTGATAATAGCTTGTCAAAATGTGATTTGTCTGAAAAATAAATGACCATAACCCCTATGGAATCTTCTTGTAATAGGGGATTCTGCAAGAACTGCTCTTCAAGACTTGGTTTGCACGCCCTACACCATTGGGCTCCGATAAAGATAAAACTTGTTTTGGAATGCTCTATTTCCTTCGACATCATGTCTATACATTCTTGTTCACTCGAAGACGAGGTGTGAAAACAAGAACTTGTCACAAAAGAGAGACAGATCGTTGATAATAAGAAAACAAATATTCTTTTCATGGTCTTGGTTATTTTGTTTGTTATCAATTTTTTGTTGTATCTAACAACAAGCTTTTCTTGTTTAATGATTAGAAGGGGCAAAGATATAAAAAATGTCTTCTTTCACGATAGTAAATGTGGCGAAATTCGCTATACAGTCATTTTCGCTGGCCGTCAGGTCTGCGGGCGAAATGATAGTCTGCGTGCTGAAAGCACGTTATTCTATTAACCCCTAACAAGGCCGCAGGACGCAGTTTGGGGTGGTGATACTCGTGGTGGAATGCAGCGTGCCGAAGGTACAAATCCATTTGCTAATTAACTAATTTGCTAATTCCATTGGCACATTAGCACATTGTCTCATTAGCACATTAATCCTTCATTTCCCCTATTGTCGTGCAGGGGTTGTATCCTAACTGCTGCAACAAATGCACTTGTGCGGGAATGGTAGCTTCGAAGCGAGGCCAGTCTTTCCGCTCTTTGGGAGTCCATACGGTTTCGGCCAGGGCGCACAAACGGGGAAGAAGCATGTATTCGGCATGGTCGTAAGTGAAGATAAACTCCGACCACAAGTTGCACTGTGCCCCTTTGATACACTTGGCCTGCTCGGCGGTCAGAGTGTCAGGGATGGGCTCGAAAGCATAAGCTTTTCCAAGGGGTACGTAGCCGCCAATGGCTTTGGGCTGGGTTTCAGGCTCGTCTTGGTAGTAGTCGAAGTAGCAGAAGGCGGTGGGCGACATCACCACCTCGTTGCCTAACTGGGCGGCCTTGATGGCGGTTTCGGCCCCCCGCCAGGATTGTACGGTGGCCGTGGGAGTTACACCTCCATCCAGAATCTCGTCCCAGCCAATGATTTTCTTGCCGTGCTTGATCACTTCTTTCTCTATCTCAGCCACCATCCAGGCTTGCAGCTCCTCCTCGTTGGCCAAACCCAAATCCTTGATTTTCTGCTGGCATTTGGGACAGACTCTCCAGTTATCCTTGTAGGCTTCGTCACCGCCAAGGTGAACGTATTCGTAAGGGAAAAGTTCCATCACCTCGTCAAAAACATCCTTCAGGAAGACCATCACCGAGTCGTTACCGCCGCAAAGGATGGCTTTAGGGGGCCAATAGGGACCGAGGGCCACGCAGTAGGGATAATCGTCGCAGGCAAACTGCGGATAGGCGGTCAGAATGGCGGAACTGTGGCCGGGCATTTCGATTTCGGGTACCACATCGATATGGCGGGCGGTGGCGTATGCCACAATCTCGCGAATCTGGTCTTTGGTGAAGTAGCCACCATAGCTGCGTTCCTCGCCTTCTTTGGCCTCTTCGGCCTCGCCCCAAGGCACGTCGCTGCGATCTACTCGCCATGCACCCACCTCGGTGAGCAAAGGATATTTGTCAATCTGGATGCGCCAGCCATGGTCGTCGGTGAGGTGGAAATGGAACTTGTTGAGCTTGTACAAGGCCATCACGTCCAAGTGTTTCTTCACTTCGTTGATGTTGAAAAAATGACGACACACATCCAGGTGGCTGCCTCGCCATTCAAAACGGGGATAGTCGGTGATTTTGACTCCCGGAACAGCCAATGCCACAGGATTCTCCGTGTTCGCATTGGCCGGCGCCAGCTGGAACAGTGTCTGGAAACCATAGAACAGTCCCGCTTCCGTATTGGCGGAAATCAGAATGATCTTTTTATCCACCGTGAGCTGGTAACCTTCGTCACCAAGCTGGTCGTTTTTTTCGTCATTCAATTCAAAAATGATGATATTTCTGACAGGTGAATTTTGCACTTTGGGTTCAAAACCGAAATAGTGCTTGTAATTCTCCACGATGTATTTTTGTGTCTCGCTGTCCTTGCTGAGATTCAAAAATGACAATTTAGTGTGCTTGTCGAGGATGAAATTCTTGAGCGAATCCTGCTCTATCGACACGGGTTCAGGCACTAAAGCTATCTTCTGGGGCATGGGTTTTTCGCTACAGCTGTAAAGCAAAAACGCCAGACTGAGCAGTAAAAAAAATTTTTTCATATTAAATTGAATTTAGAAAGTGCAAAAATAATCTATTTTTCAAAAAAAAAGTTATCTTTGCAAATTCAAAAATTCAACGACTATGACACCAACTGTTACCACTATTTTATATGCCGCTCTAATCATCGGAGCGATAGGTATGATTGCGGCTGTAATCTTATATTTTGTTTCCAAAGCGTTCAAAGTGATAGAAGACCCCCGTATTGATGAGGTGGCCGAGCATTTGCCGGGTGCCAATTGCGGCGGTTGCGGCTTCGCTGGTTGCCGTGCGTTGGCGGAGGCTATTGTGAAAGCCAACACACTGGACGGCTACAAATGTCCTGCTGGTGGTGATATGAAAGCGATTGCCGCAGTGATGGGCTTGGAGGCTGCCGAGACTGAACCGATGGTGGCGGTGGTACGCTGCAACGGCAGTTGTGAGAACGCCCCTGCCAAGGTGAAATATGACTCGGCTTTGTCCTGCCAGTTCGCCACTTCCATCTATGCCGGCGAGAGTGCTTGTCCTTTCGGCTGCCTTGGTTGCGGTGACTGTGTGAAGGCTTGTAAGTTCGATGCTATCCATATCGACGATACCACCGGTTTGCCAGTAGTGGATGAAGAGAAGTGTGTGGGTTGCGGTGCTTGTGCCAAGACTTGTCCGCGTAAGGTTATCGAAATCCGTCTCAAGGGGAGACTGGGCAGAAGAGTGTTCGTCTCTTGCGTTAATAAAGAGAAAGGTGCCGCGGCACGCAAGAATTGCTCCGCTGCCTGCATCGGTTGTGGCAAGTGCGCCAAGACCTGTCCTTTCGAAGCGATTACAGTGGAGAATAACCTGGCTTATATCGATTTTACCAAGTGCAAGAGCTGCCGTAAATGTGTGGCAGAATGTCCTACAGGAGCCATCCATGCGGTGAATTTCCCGCCGAAGAAAGAGGCCCCTGCTACCGCTGCTGAAAAGCCAGCCGCTCCTGTATCGAGTCCTGCCCCCGCTACCGCTGCTGCTGAAAAACCTGCCCAAGCTGCGGATTCTGCACCAGTGGCAGAATAATCGGATAATAACTCCGACTACTCTCGTTTCTGAACAATAAAACTGAAAAGAACAATCAATAATTATAGAATGAAGACTTTTAAAATAGGTGGTATCCACCCCGAGGAAAATAAATTAGCCAAAGAACATTCAGTGGAAATTTTTCCCATTCCCAAACAAGTCACAGTCTTCCTGACCCAGCATCTGGGAGCGCCTTCCGTTCCTCAGGTGCAAAAAGGTGACAAAGTGAAAGTGGGTCAGCTGATTGGCAAAGCCGAGGCTTTTATTTGTGCCAATGTCCATTCTCCCGTGTCAGGTACAGTAGCCAAAATCGAGCCTGTGGCCGATTTTCTGGGCTATAAGAAAGATGCCATTGTAATCGATGTGGAAGGCGACGAATGGGCTGAAGGAATTGACACTTCCACCGAGCTGAAAAAAGACATCACCCTGACCAAGCAAGAAATTATCGACCGCATGAAAGCCTGCGGTATCGTCGGTTTGGGCGGTGCATGCTTCCCCACTCATGTGAAATACATGGTGCCGCCAGACAAGAAAGTGGACTATCTGCTGATAAATGCCGCTGAGTGCGAGCCGTATATTACGGTGGACTACCGCATGATGTTGGAGCGTGCCGATGAGGTGATGGTGGGTATAGAAGCTATGCTGATTGCTTCGGGTGCTCCCGTGGCACTGATTGGTGTGGAAGCTAACAAACCCGATGCTTTCGAGCATCTGACCAAAGTGGCTGCCAACTATAAGGATATCCAAGTGGTGAAACTGAAAACCAAATATCCTCAAGGAGCAGAAAAACAGTTGATCAAGGCCTTGACAGGCAGAAGTGTTCCCAATGGCAAACTGCCGATTGAGGTGGGTTGCATTGTCAATAATATTGCTACTGCTTTCGCCATTTATGAGGCAGTGCAGAAGAACAAACCGATTATTGAGACTTTTACGACGGTGAGCGGCAAATCGGTGAAGAATCTGAAGAATTACAGAGTGCGTATCGGTACTTGCATCAATGACATTCTCAATGCAGTGGGTATTCCCGAAGATACGGGCAAGATCATCTCCGGTGGTCCAATGATGGGCAAGGCTATCTCCAACCTCAATGCATTCACTGTCAAGGGTATGTCGAGCCTGCTGCTGATGACTGAAAAGGAAAGCAAGCGTGGCGAGGTCTATGAGTGCCTGCGTTGCGGCAAGTGTGTGCAGGCTTGCCCGATGGGACTGGAACCCTATATGTTGCATGCTTTGACTGATTTGCAGCGCTACGAGGATTGTGAGAAGCATGGCATCATGAACTGCATTGAATGTGGTTCGTGCTCCTTCGGTTGCCCCTCTAACCGTCCGATTCTGGACATGATACGTGTGGGCAAGAATAAGACGGGTGCGATGATCCGCGCCAGAAAATAAACGAAAAAGCGGGTCTGTTTCAGACCCTGCTTTGTTTTAAACAACAACATAATGATAGTCGTTACGGGTGCTGCCGGTTTTATCGGTAGCAGCATGGTTCAGCATCTCAACGAATCAGGTCGTTCGGATTTGGTTCTGGTGGAGGATTTCCCAGTGATGCCTGTAGAGACGCGCCGTAATGTGCCAGAAATCTATCCCCATACCCTTGTAGAGACGCGCCGTGGCACGTCTCTACAAGGTGAAGGTACGTCTCTACAAACATTGCAATTTGTTGAAAAAATTCCCCGTGATTTCTTTTTCGGTTGGTTAGCCCTAAACCAACAAAAGGTCGATTTTATCATTCATTTGGCTTCAGAAATCGATACCCTGCCAGAAGATACTTCCTGTTTTCATGAATACATCCTGGAATTTTCGCAACGTCTGTGGAGTTTTGCGGCCATGAACCGCATTCCTTTGCTTTTTGCGGCAGCGTCAACCGAGGTGAAATGGATCTGGACAGGTCAGGAATGGATGGGCCAGGAGAATGACAAAATGGCTTTGTGTGAACAGATGAAGCGACAATTTGACCAGTGGGTACTCAAGCAACGTGTGATACCGCCGCTGTGGGCAGGATTTGCCATGCCCGAGGTCTATGGGCCGAATGAAGAACGTATGGGTGATGCAGCCTCTTCCGTGTACCAGTTGTTCAGGCAGTGGCAACAGGAAAATCGCATAATTATCCCTTTTTACGAAAATTCAGAAACCTATGATAACGAACCTTTAATGGACAGAATCTTTGTCAAGGATGTGGTGACGGTATTCACTTGGTTTATGAATCATCTGCCCGCCAGCGGCTTTTATTATTTGGGTGCCAGTTACCCGCGTCCGTTCAGTGCGGTGGCTAGAATATTTTTTTCCATTTTGAGGCAGGAAGAAAAATTGGAGTTTTTCCCTTCGTCAAAAGAAAAAAATCAAATTCCATACAGGAAGATTGACCTGCCTTTGAACAGTTTGAGGAGGGTGGGATATAAGAAAAATTTCACTCCCTTGGAGAAGGGAATCCGCATTTTTATGCGTGATTTTCTGAAAAAATAGTTATTTTTAAAATTTATCATACTGAGAATCAGTGTGTTGGTAAAAAATAAAAGAAAAAAGCAGAAAAATTCCGCTTGCTTGATTATTTTTTTTATTTTTGTTATTCCAATTAAGATTTCGTATTCAATAGAAAATAGCAAACAAAAACATCTCAAATAGACAATAGAATGGCTGCAATTACGGATAAAGAGATTTCCAAAATGCTGAAAAAATTTTTCGGCTTTGATAGTTTTAAGGGAAATCAGCTTAAAATCATCAAGTCTCTATTAAAAGGAAAGGACTGTTTTGTGATCATGCCGACAGGTGGTGGCAAGTCTTTATGCTACCAATTGCCCGCTTTGATGAAAGAGGGTACGGCTATTGTCATTTCTCCTTTGATTGCTCTGATGAAAAATCAGGTGGATGCCATCCGGAATTTCGGTACGGAAATCGGCATCGCCCATTTTTTGAATTCATCATTGACCAAGCAGGAAATAAAGGAGGTGAAAGACGATTTGCTGTCGGGCAAGACCAAACTATTGTATGTGGCACCGGAATCCTTGACCAAAGAGGAGAATGTTGACTTTTTCAGAGATATCAATATCTCTTTTTATGCTATTGATGAAGCGCATTGTATTTCGGAATGGGGACATGATTTCCGCCCGGAATACCGCCGCATCAGAAATATTATTGACACCATCGGCAAGAAGGTGCCAGTGATTGCATTGACAGCTACCGCTACTCCTAAAGTGCAGAGCGATATCCAGAAAAACCTGGGTATGGATAAGGCCGAAGTTTTTATTTCGTCGTTTAACCGTCCGAATCTGTACTATGAAATTCGCGAGAAAACGAAGGATGTGGACAAGGAATTGGTGAAGTTTATCAAGAATAACCACGGAAAGTCAGGTATCATTTATTGCCTCAGCCGTAAAAAAGTGGAGGAGCTGGCAGAATTTCTGCAGGCTAACCAAATTAAGGCATTGCCGTATCATGCGGGTTTGGATTCCCATACCCGTGTGGAGAACCAGGATGCTTTCTTGATGGAAAAAGCGGATGTGATTGTGGCTACTATCGCTTTCGGTATGGGTATAGATAAACCAGATGTCCGCTATGTGATTCACTATGACATGCCCAAGAGCCTTGAGGGATATTATCAGGAGACAGGCCGTGCCGGCCGTGATGATGGCGAGGGTGTCTGTATCGCTTTCTATGATCCGAAAGATTTGAATAAACTTGAGAAATTCTCGACCAAGAAGTCTGTGGCGGAACAGGAAATTGTGAAACAGTTGCTGGCAGAGACCGCATCGTATGCCGAGTCCACCAGCTGCCGCCGCAAACATCTGCTGCATTATTTCGGTGAAGAATTTGAAGAGGAAAATTGCAATAATTGTGACAATTGTCGTCACCCGAGACCGAAAATGAATGCAGCCGACCAGATCTGTCTGGTTATCGAAGTGGTGCAGACCGTCAAACAGCAGTTCAAGTCAGACCATATCATCGACATTATCAGAGGTGAAAAAACAACCTCCGTTGAGAAATTCAAACACCAGAAACTGAAACAATTCGGTGAAGGTATGGATTATGACGAGAACTTCTGGGCAAACGTGATTCGCGTGGCTATCTTCGAGGATCTGCTGGCAAAAGATATAGAAAACTATGGCTTGTTGAAAGTCACAAAGAAAGGTGAAAAATACCTGGTCAATCCGTATTCTGTGATGGTGGTCAAACCGAAAAATGCTGTTGACCCCGATGAGGATGGTGACATGATGGATGAGCCTATGCCATCAAAGGGCGACGCTTTCGACAAGACCCTGTTCTCCTTGCTGAAAAATCTGAGAAAGGAATTGTCGAATAAGGAAAATCTGCCTCCATACGTTATCTTCCAGGATCCTTCATTGGAAGACATGTGTATTCAGTACCCGACCAATATCGAGGAAATGACTCATATTACGGGTGTGGGTGCGGGAAAAGCTCAGAAATACGGCAAGCCATTCGTGGATCTGATCAAGAATTATGTGGAGGACAATGAAATTGAACGCCCGCAGGATTTTGTCGTCAAAACAGTGGTGAACAAATCGGCCAATAAGGTGTATATCATCCAGAATATTGACCGTAAAATCGCTTTTGAAGATATTGCGATAGCAAAAGGTATGGAAATGGACGAGCTGCTTTCAGAAATCGAAAGTATTGTCTCCTCTGGTATGAAACTGGATATCAATTACTATATTGACGAAGTGATTGATCCCTATCATCAGGAAGATATCTTGGACTATTTCAACAATGCCCAGTCCGATTCTGTACAAGATGCCCTCGAGGAATTAGGTGAGGATGAATATAGTATGGACGAAGTTAGAATAATGAGAATCAAGTATTTATCAGAAGTTGGAAACTAAGAATTAATAGTCGTTAATAATGAATAATGATTGCGGTGGAACTACAGTCTATGCATAGCCGGGGTAGTGACGTGAAAATAATACAAAATTCAAATTTATATGCGGTGGAATCGCAATCTACGCATAAAAAAAACCGTTAATATGGAAGAAATCGAAAAAATCAATGAGGAAAACACGACCGAAACATGTGAAACAAAGAAAAAATGCAATTGTAACCTGTGTCGTTGGATAGTAGAGGCTGTATTGGCCATAGCAGTGATAGTATTGTATATCTTGTATTTCTGCTTCCCGAAAACAACACATCACACTCCTGTACAGAACAATGTGGTGAACACCGAACCTCGCTCAGGTGAAATTATTTACATCAACATCGACAGTGTGAATGCCAATTACGAGTTGGTGGATATTCTGACCAAGGATATCGAGGCTGAGATGAGCAAGCAGGAAGCAGTGTTCCAAAACCGCCAGTCAGCTCTGGAAAGAAAATACAACCAGTTCCAGCAGAATTACCAATCTGGTATCCTCACCCAGGTGCAGATAGAGAATGCTCAGCAGCAACTGATGCAGGAAAGTGAAAATTTGAAAGCTGATTATGCCCGGGTGATGGGAGACTTGGAAGCCCGTCAGGCAGCGGCTTTGAAGCAAATTGCCGATTCTGTCATTATTGCTACTCAACGTATTAATGCGGAGAGAAACGCTTCCTTCGTGTTCTCTTACCAATATGGTGGACAATTGCTTGACGCTGATCCAAGCAAGGATATTACGAACGAACTCTTAGACATCCTTAACGAACCTTTTAAGTCGAAAAAGAAATGAGAAATGTAGTTTTTTTGTTGTTGGGCTTTGTGCTGACCGTCTCAATTCTTTCATGCAAAAGCAAAACTCAAGAATCCCAAACCGCTGAGCCTGAAGTGGAAACGGTAGCGTTGAATAGTGACGCTATTGGTGCGGGTACGGTTGATCAGAATGACACTCTTCCCGGTAAAAAAGTGGAGGAGATGTATGGAGATAATCAGGCAAAAGTGGTGGCGTTCTACAAGGTTGACGAGAATGGACAGCTGACAGACGAGAAATACCGCGAGGTCTATTATTACGATAGTACGCATTACAAGTATATCGAAGGTAATCTGGACCAAAGCAGACGTGATGGGGATTGGTTCGCCTATCATAAGAATGGAAATCTCTGTACAGAAGCTCATTATGTGAATGGCAGGGAAGAGGGTGAATATAAGGTCTATCACGACAATGGCTATTTGTATTATGCTGGAAAATATGAAAAAGGAAAGAAAGTAGGAGAGTGGAAGTTCTATGATGAACAAGGCCGGTTGATGTATAGCCAAAAGTATGAGAATGGCACGCTGAAAGAGACAATACAAGCAAATAATAATCAATAAAAGTAGTAATAAATAAAAATTATAATTATGGAATTACCATTTGCAGAATCTTGGAAAATCAAGATGGTTGAACCCATCAAAAAAAGCACTCGTGAAGAACGTGAGAAATGGCTTAATGAAGCTCATCAGAATGTATTTATGCTCAAAAGCGACTATGTTTACATTGACCTGTTGACCGATAGTGGTACAGGCGCAATGAGCGATCGCCAGTGGGCTGCCATGATGATGGGAGACGAGAGTTACGGCGGAGCCCGTTCTTTCTTCCACATGAAGGATACAATTACAGAACTCACAGGTTTTGAGTATGTCATCCCAACCCACCAGGGACGTGCAGCCGAGAATGTATTGTTCTCTTACCTCGTGAAACCTGGCATGGTTGTCCCCGGTAATGCACACTTCGACACCACAAAAGGTCATATCGAGAGCCGTAAGGCCTTCGCTATCGATGTTACTGTTGATGAGGCATACGACACTCAACTCGAAGTTCCTTTCAAAGGTAATGTCAGTCTTGAGAAATTGGAGAAGGTTTTGAAGGAAAACACAGGCAAGGTGCCATTCATGGTCCTCACCGTGACAAACAATACCGTTGGTGGCCAGCCGGTAAGCATGCAGAATATCCGCGAGACTTGCGAGCTCTGCCACAAATATGGTGTGCCAGTTAACGTTGACAGTGCCCGTTTCATCGAGAACTGCTACTTCATCAAGACACGTGAAAAAGGTTATGAAAACAAAACCCTCAGAGAAATCGCTCTCGAGATGTTCAGTTATGCCGACAGCATGACCATGAGCGCCAAGAAAGACGGTTTGGTAAACATGGGCGGTTTCATCGCCACCAACAAGAAAGACTGGTACGAAGGTGCCAAGTTGTTCTGCATCCCGTTCGAAGGCTTCTTGACTTACGGTGGTATGAACGGCCGTGATATGGATGCTCTCGCTGTCGGTCTTAAGGAAAATATTGAATTTGAGATGGTTGAGACACGTATCAAGCAGGTTCATTATTTGGCTAACAAACTCGATGAATATGGCATTCCTTACCAGCGTCCTGCCGGTGGTCACGCCATCTTCGTGGATGCCGACAAGGTGCTCACCCAGATTCCAAAAGAAGAGTTCCCTGCCCAGACACTGACCTGCGAGCTTTACTTAGAAGCAGGTATTCGCGCCTGCGAAATTGGCTATGTCCTCGCTGACCGTGACCCGGTGACCCGTCAGAACCGCTTTGGTGGCAACGACTTCGTGCGCCTCTGCATCCCGCGCCGTGTCTATACCAACAACCACATGGACGTTATCGCCGCAGCCCTGAAGAATGTTTATGATCGCCGTGACAGTATCAAACGTGGTCTGGAAATTACTTGGGAAGCTGAGTTGATGCGCCACTTTACTTGCCAGTTTAAGAGATTACAATAATATTAGAAAAATGAAACGTTTACTATCTACTATACTGCTTGTTTTCATGATGATAAGCAGTATTATGGCGGCTCCGCTGAAAAATGTGCCTTGCACTATTACCCAACCTAATGGGGTGGTGATAAACTGCTTTGTCAGTGGTGACGAATTTTACAATTATTATCATGATGCCGTTGGCTATACCATCATTATGAATCCCGAAACAGGTTACTATACATACGGGATTGAAGTGAATGGTCGTGTAGAACCCTCTGAGTATATTGTGGGACAAGTCAATCCGGCTGCTATAGCAGCTCTGACACCTGGTGCACGCATCAGCGAGGATATTATTTATGCTCGCAGGATGGAAAGAGCAAGGCAAATCAGGGACAATGATCCGGGAATGCCAACACGTCCTACCATGAATCATGGCCAGATGCCCAATTTGGTGGTGTTTATCAGTTTGGCGGGAGACACCGTGTTCCCGAAAACTTATAGCCAGGTAGATGGAATGTTTAATGACACATCGAGTAGCTCTGCTGTCTCTATGAAGAATTTCTATCAGCATGTGTCATATAACCAGTTCAGTATCCAAACCTATCTCTATCCTCAAGCTGGACCCAATGATGTGATTTTATCTTATCATGACAGTCATCCGAGAAATTATTATATGCCATACTCAGCTACTAATGCAATCGGTTATACAGATGCTGATGGTAAAAGGGAAAGAGAATTCACCTTGTTGGATAGTGCCATACGTTACATCAAAAATATGGTTCCTGTAACCTTGGATTTGGATTATGATGATGATGGCAAGGTAGATAATGTGGTTTTCATTATCAATACAGATGTGGCAGGATGGAATGACTTGTTATGGCCTCACCGTTGGTCTATATATGACCGTTCTGTTTATATGAATGGAAAAAGAGTGTATGATTTTAACCTGATTCTGGCAAAGAATGACTATTATTTCGATCTCGGAACCTTGTGTCATGAGATGTTCCACTCCTTGAGTGCCCCAGACTTGTATGCCTACGATGGCGGAGCTGATTTTGTGGGCAAGTGGGATTTGATGGAGCAAACCACCAATCCTCCTCAGAATATGGGTGCTTATATGAAGTACAAATATGGACATTGGATTGAAGATATTCCTGAAGCTGCGGAAAACGGTGTCTATACTATATATCCGGTA
>CADCNH010000020.1 GCA_902802755.1 uncultured Bacteroidota bacterium
CGATACAGTCATACTGCGCTTTAAGGTCTTCAACGTGTGCGCGCGCGGATATCAGTATCCACGGCTGCTTTTTGACGTCGCGGCAGTTGGGGTTTCCGAAGAAAACGTCGGTATTATCCACAAGTACGGTGCGGAAATCGCCTTTGAACTTCTGACCTGTCTTTACGGAACTGTCCCAGTAGGTATATGCTACGGCGTCGCCGCTGAGCGCGGCGTCGTGCAGCGCGTCGTCCATCAGCTCTTCCATGCGCAGCTCTTCCCAGTGCTGTTCGGCTATACCGTTAAGCATGTTCTCATATGCCGCCGCGGTATCGCTTCCGACAGGCAGCCCTTCGCCGAACGGTTCGGCAAACGAAAATTTCATTGCGACCGAAGTCGAAAGTATCGACGAAGAGTAATAGTTGATAATGCGCTTGAAAATGTTGAACACCGGCCGCGGTAAATTGCCCGATCTCGCGCCGTCCCACTGGTCTCCGCGGTAAAACCTTTCGTTGGAAGCGACTTTGTCGTAAAGGTCAAGCGAAACGTTGTATGCTTTTCCGCTTTCGTACAGCTTCCATTCGTCGGTTGTCGGAGCTTTGTTTTTCAAATCCTGTTCATGATAAAAATTCAGTTTCAACTTCAGTTTCTGATTTTTTTCATGGGTAAACTCATTGAAAGTATACAGATTATAGCGTGCATAATGGCGGTCTGTATATTCATATTCCACAATGATTCTTTTCTCGGAAGTAATGAGATGCTTGACCGTAAAAGTAAGTTCACCAGTATTATAGTCGATGATGTAATCATTGTCCTGGCCTCGCACCAGCAACTCGCCATCCATATACACCCTCTCGCTACCAGCAAGTATGGTAATGTTGTATTCTCCTTGCTCTCCGCTCAAACGATAAGGTCCCTGCACCCCATTTTGAACCGTCAATGTCTGCCGCACATACTTTCCCTTATTGACACCGCCGCCCACCGCATTTTTCAAATTGTTGCCGCCTTTGAAAGCATTCTGGGCCGAGAAGCTCATCCCCATGAACTTTCGATGAAGGCACATAAATGCGTCATCCGACTGTTCAATCTCAATATCTCCTGCATCCAACCAAAAACGATGGTCGTAATCCAAACGGATAAAAATCTTATCGAAATCCCTGATGGACTGCGTATTACCATCGGGTTGGATGGGCACATTCTTATCAGTGATATTGGCCATAATTTCCAGCTTATCGGACAGTTTTCCCGACAATTGCAGATTGAGCGAAGAGTTGAGCACAAAATCCTGATTGGTACCGATGCTGACACCCCTTGCAATGGAGCCGGTACTTTGCAATGAGGTGGCATTTTGGGCAAAAAAATCCTCCGTTTTGGGCACAATCGGAGTCATCTGGTGATAAATACTACCCTTTTGCCGAATATTCAAGCTTTCCGAACGGTGTTGAACCGGATTTTTCAAGTCAAAGCTGAAGCAATCATAGCTATAGCTCACCGTTTTCCCCATAGCCTGTGGATTCAGGATACGGATACCGCCATTCAGATAATCCACCTGATAGTCGGTGCTGTCGAGGCCGACAAGCACAAAAGTCCCAGGCACAATGGTAAGGCTGTCGAGCGACAGGTAAGTGGAATCGACCGTTCTGCTACCTGTTTTCTTCAAACTGCCCTGTGCCGCAAGTGACGATGCGAGCATAAGGCAGGCAAAATACAGCAGCAGCAGGGCTTTGAATCGGGGCATTGACAGTATTGTTAATCAGAAATATATATTTTAAAATGCAAAAATAGTCATTTTTAATAACTCCGTTTCATTGAATTTCGTATTTTTGCACTATAATATTCTTTATGACAACGTGTAGAAATTTCTTTTTAACATTGATCTTCACGCTTTTAAGCAGTATTTATGTTTGTGCACAGACGGATACCATTCACATCGGAGAGATAAGGTCTAGCGTTCCGATTATTGGAAAACTTGCCGACCTGCCGTATATTTTTGATGGGAAAGGGGAATGGTGTTACGGCAAATTTAATCAGGAAATCAAATATTACCCTCACGGTATATATGATGAACAAACTATATATGTTTATCGGGTGAACATAATTCACGAAAAGAAGACACGAACCACTTATTATTCAGACAAAGATGGGAATATCAGACTCTTTTACTTGGATTTCAAGTTGGCAAAAGGCACCTTCATATCCTTATGGGGCGAAGGTTTATTCCTTACATATGAAACCACGTTAGATGACTTCATCAAAGCTTTTAACATAACAGATACCATAGAGTTCGGACCAGCGTCGATGGCACCCTATAATTACATGAAAAAGAACGGCAGGCCTCACAGATGGAGACACAGAAAATACACTAATTTATGGTTCTTAACGGATGAAGGTATGCGTGCTGAAATCATTTTCAGTTTTGACCATAAGCGGCATTTGCGCTGTGTCGAATTAAGCTATTTCAATGCTGCCACGGTGGAGAAACGGGAATGGCCATAGGGATAATTCCGCCACAAATAAAAAAAGAAAAAAAACATGTGGTAACCGCGAATAAAATTCACACGTCAGTGTGTAATTCAGGAAATTTCCGTAAATTTGCACCTGCATTTTTTATAGAATGCAATAAAATATTTTAGTATGAAACCATTGATTTGTAACGACTTCAAGGATACCCGTTCAGGGTTTGGTGCCGGCTTATTAGAAGCTGGTGAGAAAGATCCGCGTATTTTCGCCCTCTGTGCCGATGTGACCGGCAGTTTGAAGATGGGAGACTTCAAGAAAGCCCATCCCGAGCGTTTCATCCAGACGGGCATCGCGGAAGCCAATATGATCGGCATCTCCGCCGGCTTGGCCGTCAGCGGCAAGATACCTTTTGCTGGCGCATTTGCTGGCTTTATCACCGGCCGTGTGTATGACCAAATACGTATGACTGTGGCCTACTCCAACCTGAATGTCAAGATTGCGGGATCCCATGCCGGCATCACTGTTGGCGAGGATGGTGCTACCCACCAGATTATGGAAGACATCGGTCTGATGAAAGGTCTGCCCAACATGGTGGTCATCAATCCCTGCGACTACAACCAGACCAAAGCCGCCACCATTGCTGCCGCTGAGCACGTAGGACCTGTCTATCTGCGTTTTGGACGCCCCGAAGTACCCAACTTCACCCCTGCCGACCAGAAACTGATTATTGGCAAAGCCATCCTAATGAACGAAGGCAGCGATGTGAGCATTATTGCCACGGGACACTTAGTATATCCGGCTCTCGAAGCCGCCTACGAATTGGAGAAGAAAGGCATCTCCGCAGAAGTAATCAACATCCACACTATCAAACCGTTAGACAAAGAAGCCATCCTGAAGAGTGTGGCCAAAACACACTGTGTGGTCACTGCCGAGGAACATCTGATGAACGGTGGTTTGGGAGATTCCGTATGCCAGCTGCTCTGCCGTCAATATCCCGCTCCCGTTGAGATGGTGGCTGTGGACGACCATTTCGGCGAAAGCGGCAAGCCTTTCGAGCTGATGGCCAAGTACGGTCTCGACAAAGAACACATCATCATGGCCGCACAGAAAGCCATTCAACGCAAAGCCTAAGCAAGCCATACATGGAGCAAATCACCGACCAAAAAATATTAGAGCTCTTTGGTCAGGAAAAGACTAAAGAACAAGGATTCAACCTGTTGGTAAAAAGATACAAACAGGAAATCTATTACAGTATCCGTCACTTGGTTTTTTCGCACGAGGATGCCAACGACATCTCCCAGAATGTGCTCATCAAAATATGGCGCCACCTGGACCAGTACCGCGGGGAAGCCGGACTGAAAACCTGGATCAAGAAAATCTGTGTCAACGAATCGCTGACCTTCTTAGAAAGAAAGAAAAAGATGCTCAACATCATTGACGAAGAAGGCTATAACGACTATGTCACCAAGACCGTGGCCGAAGACCGTTTCTTATCCAGCGACAAGATTCAGAAACTGCTGGAAGAAGCCATCCAAAGACTGCCAGAAAAGCAACGCGCGGTATTCACGCTTCGCTATTACGACGAGATGCCATACGAGGAAATGACCAAGATTTTCGGGGGGTCCGAAGGCGGCTTGAAAGCCTCTTATCATTTCGCCGTGCAAAAAGTGGAAGAATTTTTGTCCAAGCATTAAACTTTTACAAATAAGACTTGTCAACTTAATTGTTTTTACGATCAACAATGAAAAAGTTAAACGACATACCCAAAGAAAATCCATTTCTTGTTCCTGACAATTATTTTGAGCAGATGGAGCAAGAAGTTATGGCTCAAGTACATCAGATTCAGAAAGCGACTCATCGCCGCAGAATCTATACCCTTATCACCGCCGCAGCCGCTGTGGTGGCATTGCTTATTGCTATTAACGTTTGGATTTTCTCACCCGACAACAAAGGTCAAGACGCCACATTAGCCCAGGAAGGCACTGCCAACACCGGTGTTCTACTGGCCTCCAGTGAAGACAATGATGTGCTCAGCAATGGAATAGCTGTTCCCACCGTGGAATTCGAAGAAGTTGACTTTGACAATGTTGACTATCAAATCTTAGATTATTACGTTGACGAAATGTCAGATTTGGAATATTTATACTAAAACATAGATTATGAAACGTTTATCACTGATTTTTGCCTTATCATTATTACTTTCCTCATTTTTTTGTGCCAACAGCTATGCACAAAGCACCTCCAATACCGTCAAAAGTAATCCCTCTGTAAAATTTCCCAGCGAGAAACCCGACTTTCAAGGCATTCTTCAGCTGAAATACAATTACATCAAAGAGAATCTTACTGTTTCCGAGGCGAATGCCGCCAAATTCTGGGCCTTGTACGACAAATACATCAAGGATGAAAATGCCATCCACACCGCCTTCAAGAAAGCCATGGACGGCAAAGGCATCACCCGTGAAGCACTGAGAGAAGGGAAAGGCACTGATGAGCAAGTCTCTTTTTATTTAGCCCAAAAGATGGTATATAAAGACAAAATGTATATGCTGGACAAGAAGTTCTATAATGAAGCCAAAAACATCCTCTCCGCAAAAGAATTATACGACTTCTACCATTTGGAACAAAGCTTCAAGAACCAGTGCACTAAAAAACAGATGAGCGTCAATGCTGCCACCAAAAAAGTGGTGCCTCAACAGAAAACTCTCCCTGCTCAGCCTAAAAAATAATTGTAGATGAGCGGCATTTACATCCACATTCCCTTTTGTCGCCGTAAATGTCTGTATTGTGCGTTCTATTCCGTCGCCCTGCTTTCCAAAAAACAAGATTATATCGATGCCCTCTATGCCGAAATAGAGGGCACTCTTGATTTTTTGCCTTCCCGCCATATTGATACTGTTTATCTAGGCGGAGGCACCCCTACCCTATTATCTATACAGGAATTGGAGAACATCCTCACAAAACTCAGAAGGCACTACATCCTCGCTCCTGACTATGAGTGCACCATTGAGGCCAACCCCGAACAACTCAATAAGACCTACCTTAAAGACCTACTATCCATTGGTATCAACCGCATCAGCATCGGGGTGCAGTCCTTCAACGATGAAACCCTCTGGTTTTTAGGCCGCAAACATAATGCCGAAGAAGCTGAGGCAGCTGTGCACCTAGCTGCAGCTGCCGGTTTCGACAACATCTCCATCGACTTGATATATGGCATTTCCCAACGCCAAGCAGGCGAATGGGAAGCCGATTTGCACAAAGCCTGTTCCTTACCCATTCAGCACTTATCATGCTATGCCCTTACCAATGAGGAGAACAGCCTGCTATGGCGGAAAATCCATCAGCACCAGCTACCCGACATGGATGAGGAACTCGCCAACAAAGAGTTCCATACCTTACTGCAAATAGCACGTCAAAACGGCTTCGAGCAGTACGAGATTTCCAATTTTGCCCGAGAAGGGATGCTGTCACGCCACAATTCCGCTTATTGGTCCGGTGAGCCTTACCTCGGACTCGGTCCCTCTGCCCACTCTTTCGACGGGCATACACGCAAATGGAACGTCAGCAACCTCATGCAATATATTGATGATGTCGCCACCGGCAATTTCAGCGGTGACAGCGAGACATTAAGCCTCAATGACCGCTATAACGAATATGTCATGCTGGGACTAAGGACAGCAAAAGGCATCAACCTTACACAAATCACTGAATTATTCGGGGAAGAGTACCGTAAACATGCCGAAGAGCAAATGCCAAAGATCAATCCCAACCATTACCAACGCAATGGCGACACCGTCAGCCTTACTGATGAGGGGAAGTTTTTTGCGGACGGAATTGCGGAGACGCTATTCAATTAACAATTAACAATTGCCTTTTAAGTGTGCCAAAGGCACAATATTCTATTAACCCCGCACAACTTGTTGTGTGGGGCAGAGAATGACAAATCCTGTCTGCGTACTGAAAGTACGCAACATGCAAAAGTAGCGTACCTACGGCACGCCTGAGTAGAGTAGATTGCTGCATACCCCACATTGCGCTACGCTTATGCGGGGTTAATAGGATTTCGTGCTTTCAGCACGACTAATCGAACACATTATTTATTAACTATTTCTGTTCACCTCGTTCATGGCCTTTTCGATCCCCATAGTGACGAAAGTTAGCAGGCCAGCGACAGCGCGCTCGATGGCAGCGTCAATCAGGGGGCGCTCTTCCGAATAAAACTTGCCCAACACGAAATCGACCTGATAGCCTTGGGGAAAATCCTTACCAATACCCACTCGCAAGCGTGGAAAATTCTGATGGCCAAGTGTTTCAATGATATGGCCAAGTCCATTGTGCGAGCCTCCTCCACCCTTGGGTTTCATTTTCAGCTGGCCTACGGGGAGGTCCAGATCATCAGACACCACCATAATGCTTTCAGGGCCAATCTTTTCCTGCGTCATCCAGTATTTCACCGCTTTACCACTGAGGTTCATATAGGTAGTAGGCAGAATCAACGTTACGGCACGTCCTTTGTATTTGGCATGGGCCACGTAGGCATGGCGGCCTATATCAAACTTTGTATCGAGTTTCAGTGCCAAGGCGTTCACCACCTCAAAGCCAATATTATGACGGGTACCGGCATATTTATCCTCGGCATTACCCAAACCCACAATCAAAAATTTCCTACTGTCGTCCATCTTCCTATTCCTCCTCCTGAGTATCTTCGGTCATATTAACCAAAAAAGTGAAATTCACCTTGCCATATTTTCTATGCTGGTAGAATTGCGGATGTTGAGAGAAATCATGGGCTTTGGAGTGCTCCATCACCAGCCAGCCGTCAGGTTTCAACAGATGATGCTCAAAAACATTGTCGATGATTTGCTCGATATTATCCAATTCGTAGGGCGGATCAGCAAAGATGATGTCAAATTGCTGTTTGCAATGTTTAGTGAAAACAAAAGCGTCTGCTTTGATGACCGACACCTGCGAATAGCCCAATTTTCCAACGGTACGACGGATAAAGTCGGCACAGCCCTGGTGGTTGTCAACAGAGGTCACTGACAAAGCGCCACGCGAGGCAAATTCGTATGTAAGATTGCCCGTTCCTGCAAACAAGTCCAGCACCACCACACGGTCAAAATAGAAGTAGTTGTTAAGTATATTGAACAGGCTCTCCTTCGACATGTCTGTCGTAGGACGCACCGGCAAACTGCTTGGGGCTGTAATTTGCCGGCCTCTGTTTTTACCACTGATAATTCTCATGACAGTTTAATCAATCCAAGAATAATTATCCAAATATTTCTTCGCCAAAGGTTTAAGCGGCGAGCGGTGGTTTCCCGACAAGATTCTCACTTCAGCATCACCCAACTGGTATTGCTGTTTCACATTCATGATATAATACAGTTCATCCTCTGCAGCCACATAATCGAAGCGGTTAAGCAGCATCAATTTGGATTTTTTCTCGACCAAAAAATCCAGGTATTGTTCATGCTCCACTGTCCAGACAAGGTTTTGAGGATGCTGTTCCCGATGGGCATACTCGTATAGCAAATCCCAATAGCTGATATAGTGCTTGGTGAAAGGAAGTCTTTCCAAAGCGTTCTGTTCACTATGATACAGAAAATAGACCAGTTTATACAATTCCAGTTCTATGGCAAAGGTATGAGCTATTTTTGCCACATCATACTGCAAAGCAACGAATTTTGCCGCATCTTCCTCATGATACAATTCTTTCGGAACAACGACCGGCGGTTCATTTGCGATAACGACCTCCACATCCGAGGCATCGGAAGGCGAAGCCTGAAAAAACTCCATAGTCTTCACCGAGAGGATATCACCATCGGCATAGCGGAATGATTGTTGACGCATAGAATTGCCACTATCAACAAGACAAAATCCATTTGGATAAAGCCAAATGGATTTGTCGTATGAAAGTAAATTGATCAGTTGTTTCATTATTCCCAGTTACCGCTGGTGCTGGCTTCAGTCAGAGAACCCATCACCAAATCTTTATATTGTGCTCTGTATTGGGTTTCCTCGGACAAACCGTTATAAAAAATCTTGTTGAAGAATTTCACAAAGGGGGAGGCATTTTCAGGCGTAATGGCCTTATCCATATCTGCCAGGATGTCATCCAAAGGAACCACAATCATATAAACCGGAATTTCGTATGTTTTGCTGGCGATGGAACCAGTTTGAATGTTGAATTTCGGTCCATTGCTATGGAGCACATACTGTAAATTGTTGAAATTTTATTCTTGATAATGCTCACTTTGCCATTAAGCGCGAAATCTGCCAAACTATCTGCATCAGCGAAGAATTTCTTGGTTTCATTTTTGTAAACAGCCTGAACATCTCTGATAGTAATCAATTTCTCTTTGATCAGCTCACAACGCTCATTATAAACATTTCTGAATTTTTCAGGTCTCATGATACTTCTCATCACCATTATGGCCAACACGAGAACGACCACAACCATTAAACAACGGAATAATACTTTTGCTGCTTTCATATTGATAATTTATATAGTTCAATTTGTGTTGGCAAAAATAATAAAAAAATTGCTACCATAAACTATTCCATTGATTTTTTTACAAGAGAATCGAACCTCCTGACATAGAGTGTTTTTGCGACAAATTGAACAAGAAAAGTTTTTAACATTTATTATGATTTGAATTTTTTTATTATTTTTGCACTTTGTTTGTCATCAAAATGAGAAGCATGTACATCATCGCCGGATGCAATGGAGCAGGTAAAACGACCGCCGCATACAACCTGTTACCCGACACACTGAACTGTCGGGAGTTTGTGAATGCGGACGAAATTGCCCGCGGCATTTCGCCCTTCCAGCCTGAAAAAGCGACTTACGAAGCCGGCAGAATACTGTTACAACGCATCGACAACCTGATTGAACGTGGTGAAGACTTTACTGTAGAAACCACCTTGGCTGCTTTGGTCTATAAAGAAATCATTCTCAAGGCACAAAGCAATGGTTATCGCGTCAACTTGCTTTTCTTCTGGCTCAACAGTGTGGCATTGGCCAAGGAGCGTGTGCGCCTGCGTGTGATGGAAGGCGGACATAACGTGTCAGACACCGTGGTGGAACGCCGCTACCACAGAGGCATCAACAACCTTTTCAATGTTTTCATTCCCCTGTGCGACAATGTCATGGTTTTTGACAATTCCGAGCTGAATCATCGGCTGATTATGGGAAAAGTCAAAGGCCATGCCGACGAAATATATGATATTAACACGTATAACCAAATACTTGCAACATGTTAGAAGATATTCAGAAACAGAGAATTGCCATCCTGAAAGCCTTGCAGCTAACGGAAAAGCGCGTGTTGAAACACCAAATCAAGAACCATAGCCTGGTAGCCGTCTCCGATGCCAACAACAGAGTAAGGGTTATCAGCGCACAAGACTTGCAATAGACCTATGTTTCTACAGCATATCACGCTCAGCAACTTCAAAAGTTACGAAAATGCCGAGTTCGACTTCAGCGAGAATGTCAACGGCATTGTGGGCGAAAACGGCTGCGGCAAAACCAACTTGCTCGACGCCATCTACTATCTCTGCTTCAGCAAAAGTTTCTTCTCCTCCCAAGACCAGTATTCCGTACGCTTCAATACCGACTTCTTCTCCATCTACGGTGACTTCGTGAACCGTGTGCAACAAAACAGCACCCGTATCGGCTGCACATACAAGCTTGGCAAAGGCAAGTCGATGAAAGCCAACAAGAAAGAATATAGCCGCTTCAGCGACCATATCGGCCTCTACCCTCTCGTCATGGTGTCGCCTTACGACAACGACATCATCAACGAAGGAAGCGAAGTGCGACGGAAATTCTTTGACATGATCATCTCACAGTTCGACAAAGAATACCTCCAACAGCTGATTTCCTACCAGAAAATCATCCTGCAACGCAACACTCTGTTGAAGAATTTCATCGAGCATGGCAATTACGACACATCGCTGATAGAAGTCTTTAACAATCAACTTATTCCGTTAGGAGAATATATTTATCAGAAGAGAAAAGAATTTATTGAAAAGATACTGCCCATCTTTAACCAGCATTACCAATATCTTTCGCAAGGACTTGAGAATGTTAATATTACATACGAGTCCAGACTTAACGAGATGACTTTTGAAGAGGGATTACGGCAAAATGAATGGTCGGACCGTAGGTCAGGCTACACCAATTTCGGCATTCATAAAGATGATTTCAACTTCCTGATCGACGGACGCTCTGTGAAACGTTTCGGTTCACAGGGGCAGCAGAAATCCTACGCTTTGGCCCTCAAACTATCACAATTCGACTACATTTTTGAGCGCAAAGGTATCAAACCCATCCTGTTATTGGATGACATTTTCGACAAGTTGGACAAGAAAAGGACCTCACAACTGCTTGACCTGGTAGGCAAAGACCACTTTGGGCAGGTTTTTATCACCGACACCGACGAAGTGCGGGTGAATGCCATCCTCAACGAAAGGCAGATTGACCACAAGATTTTCAGAATCAACAGAATGCAGAATGACTAATGTACAATGCACAATGCACAATGCACAATGCACAATTAATGATTGTGAATTGTGAATTATGAATTGTGAATTGACAACTACTCCACCCCTGCGGGAGCTCCCTGCCCACCTTGAGAGCCTTGCGAGGCTTTGGATTCCAGTTCCATCTTACCGAAACGAAGGGTAATGCCCGCACTGATATAGCGGCTCACATACTTCGAAGTATTTGTGGTAATATAATACGGGTTATTGCTATCGCTTCGTTGGGCATTCCAATTGAAAAGGTCGTTCACGCTGACGTGCACAGACAATTTTCGTTTGAAGAAATCGGCTCGCAAGCCAAAGTCGAAAGAATAAGAAGGACGGGTAGTGGTGAAAAGGGACTTGCTTTTGGACCGATAGCTGAGAGAGGCATGCACTTCCAACATTTTCCATAATTTCGACCACAAGTTGACACGCAAACTGTAACCCAAATTCTTGACCGTCTGTATCTGTTCATCACGGAACTTGAACTGCGAATAACTGTAATAGATGTTGGCATACAAACGAATATTCATGAAGGATTGCGGCCTCCAGGTCACATTCAGCTCGGCACCGGCATTATGGCTCAGGCCGGCATTAATCTGCTGTGAGAATGTCACCACACGTCCGAAGACAGGGTCAAAAACAACATCCTGCAAAGAACTGATCTGATCCTTAGTGTTCCGGTAGTAGGCACTGATGCCCACACTGCCGAACTTCTGGAAGAACTTGGTCCAACCTGCATCCACCGAATGGGTATAAGTGGGCAACAAATCCGGATTACCGACAGAGAAGGAATCCTCACTGTAATTACGGTAGGTGGTTAGCTGCGAGGCCGAAGGATTCCTGACCCTCCGGGTATAACTCAGTTTGAAATTATGCATGGATTTCGTTCTGTATGACAAATGGAGTGAAGGATACAAACTCCAATAGCCTTTGACCACATTGTCTGCTGGTGAGTTGTGGATATTCAAGTCGTAATGGATATACTGCGAGCGCAGACCACCCTTGATGGTAAAGCCACCAAAACGATGCTCGATGGTGACGTATGCATCAAAATCTCCTTCACGGGTATTCGCGTCATAATAGCGCAAGGAGTCTGTAACATACAAGGATTCCGTACCTCTGACCAAGGTGTCATATCTCGTCAAACTGGTGGAGTTGTCAAATTCGCCACTGACACCAACACTGATTTCCCCGTTTTCGTGATAAGGAATGGTGTAATCCAATCCCGCATCAAAGCCGTAGGAGACACTCTTTGACAGACCATCACGTTTTTTGTCCAAATAGTCCTGTGGTGTATAGTCCCTATCAAAAAAAGAGCTGCCGTCATTGTAATGGAAACTACCACCGATATTGGCTTCTATCTTATGGCCTTTCTCATTGAAATCGTGTTCATACCACACCCCCATATAGGCACCAGCATTCGTACTTCTTGAATTGTTCAGTGTGGTATAGTCAAACCTCTCGAAGAATCCTTGGGGGAAAATACGCTCATGCCTTGAGGTGAAAGCCTCTGCCTCGCTTTTGCCAAATCCCGGATACGCGCCTAACCAAAAACTGAGGGTATTCATACTGTCGATGGTATAAGTACCGTTAAAATTCAGATTGAACGACATATTATGATTTTTCGAGTTCTGGTTGGCATAGCCATAGTTGGCCGTATCCATCTCATTGGTCAAACGCAAAGCAGTGGATTCACTTTTATTCTTCCACAGAGAATACCACATTCCCGCATACAGGTTGAGCGACCATTTCTCGTTGGCCCAGACATACGACACCCATGGACCTACACTCGGTCTGGAAGAACCATGAATGCCAAAACTGACGAAGCTGTTTTTCTTGATATTGCTGGTAGTCACAATATTGATGATACCGCCGTCGCTCTTAGCACTATATCTGGCGGAAGGATTAGTAATTACCTCAATACGTTCCAACGAATTAGCTGGCAGCTGTTTGATAAACTCTTTCAAGCTTTCCTCATTCAAGTGGGAAGGTTTGCCGTTAAGCCAGATTTCCACCGAAGAAACGCCCCGCAAAGTAATATTGCCCTCGACATCCACTTCCACGCCAGGCGCATTCTGCAAAGCGTCGGCGGCGGTACCGGTCTGAATGGATGGATCTTCAGCGACATTATACAAGGTCTTCTCCCCTTCCATCAGATAGACAGGTTTGGTAGAAGACACCGTCACCTCTTTCAAGCTCTTACCTTGGTGAGGCATTCGCAACTCGCCCAAGTCCTTCACTGTTTCACCTTCATCTATATGCAACGGCAGCGACAGCATTTCATAGCCCACCAGGTTGGCTTTCAATACATAATCACCGGCTGGCACATTCTCCACGGTAAATTTACCATCCGCACCTGTGAAAGACATATATAGTTCATTAATGGAGGAGTCGTTTTCCATCAAGCTGATACGGGTATAGAAAAGCGGGGCTTTTGTCACTCCGTCAAGCACTGTTCCCTGAACATTACAAGTCTGTGCCGACAGTGACATTGCTGCCGCCAGCATCAATATAAAAGCCATTATATTGATTATTAAATATTTAACCTTATTCATTTGTCAAAAATTTAAAAAGAACAAATATATAACGTAGTAATGCGTTAAAAATTGCAAAAGTATATAAAAATTTTGAAAAACAGATACTGGGATAAAATAAAAAAGGACGCCCCAAAAAGCGTCCTTTATATTTTGAATTATACCATCGGCTGCCACAATGTGACAGCCCTACAATCCCATATAAATTTTGAATTATTGCTTCAGTGCCTCAATTTCCTTTTTCAGCTTAGCAAATTCTTCCATCATAGCTGGCAACATACGTACGCTGGCCATTTCGCGCCAAGCCTTGCGGGCATCGGTAGCGGGCTGACCGAAAACAGTCTGTCCTTCTTCTTTTACACTCTTATCGACGGCAGATATAGCAAGCACTGTCGTACGTTTGGCGATATACAAATCCTTGTTGATACAAGCGCGAGCCCATATATTGCAGTCATCGTCGATATATGTACAACCGGCAATAGCACATTGGGCACCTATGAGGCAATGATCACCGATATGGGTATCATGGCCTACCTGCACCAAGTTGTCGAATTTAACACCTTTGCCGATATAGGTATCTCCAGAAACGCCCTTATCGATACAAGTATTGGCACCGACTTCCACATTGTCGCAGATGATAGTCCGTCCACATGATTCCAGTTTCTTCCATCCGTCTTTACGCTTTTGGAAATAATAGGCATCTGCCCCGATAGAGGCACCTGAATGGATGATGACATTATCGCCAATAGTGGTATGGGCATAGATACTCACATTGGCATGTATGACGCAATTCTTACCAATTTTCACATCCTCGCCGATGAAAACATTCGGCTGGATGATGGTTCCCTCTCCGATTTGTGCATCGGGATGAATCAGTTCGGTCTGCGGGTGCAATTGGACAAAATGTCTGACAATAGTGACAAAATCGCCAACAGGATCTTCGGTAATCACCAAGGTCTTCCCTTCCGGGCAGTCCACTTCCTTGTTAATAAGGATTATCGTGGCCTCACTATTCAATGCTTTGTCGTAATATTTCGGGGAATCCACGAAAGAGATATTTCCTTTTACGACAGAATGTATCTCATTGATACCGGTAATCAAATTGTCTTTCTTACCGGAGATAGTCACTTCATGCCCAATAATACCACAGAGCTCGTCGAGGGTAATAGGGGTTTTAAATTCCATGTTGCTTATTTAACTCTTTCAGCGTATTTGTTAGTACGAGTGTCAACCTTGATCATCTCGCCTGTTTCGATAAAGAGAGGCACGAACACCTCGGCACCGGTTTCCACGGTGGCACGTTTGGCTGCGTTAGTAGCAGTATCGCCCTTCACACCAGGTTCGGTATAGGTAACCTGCAGATCAACGAAAGGAGGAAGCTCGCAAGTCAATGGAGTATCGGTATCGGCATGATACATGATTTCCACGCCCTGACCTTCTTTCAACAAACCAGGGTTGTTGATCAATTCACCAGGAATAGCCAACTGTTCGTAGGTTTCTGAATGCATGAAGTTATAGGTGTCATCACCTTCTTTATATAAAAATTGATAAGGACGACGTTCAACGCGAGCCAAATCAATCTTCACACCAGCAGTGAAAGTGTTTTCCCATACACGCTGGGTTCTCAAATTACGCAATTTTGTTCTTACAAAAGCAGGACCCTTACCTGGTTTCACATGCTGAAATTCAACAATCGACCAGAGTTCGCCATTCAATTCGATACAAAGTCCATTCTTAAAATCTGCAGTTGTTGCCATAACTTATTCAATATTAGTTAATATTATTTCTAAATTCAGGGGTGCAAAATTAAAAAAAAATCTTACGCCCTATTAATTTCTTAACATTTATTAAGATTACAAATGGGAAATTTGGCGGACGAAAACGGTGCATCCCCACGGCTACCATGATATGACAGCCCTACATTACTTTCTTTGCGGACGCATGCGGTGTGTCCCTTCGGCTGCCATGATATGACAGCCCTACTCCCCTCGAGCGACGAAGTGCGAGACTCCCCTACTTCTTCGGCATCCTCACATAATGCGGCATCTCGAAAGGAATCTCCATGGAAAGCTCGATATAGCCGGCAAATTCGCCGTTCTCAAACCACGGACACTGGTATATCATTTTCTTTATGCCATTCTTTTCGATGGTATAGACATTGACATTATGATTGGCCAACAATCCCAGCAGTTTGGTGCGGGCAGGCTCCGGATGGCAGTCGAGCAGCGACTGGCCAATGATGCTTTTGCCGTCTTTGATAAATGTTTGTACGGACTTGTCGTTCATGTCCAAAATAATGCCGTCCTTGTCGCAGACGGTCACAGAAATGGGGGCTTCTTTGAAATAGTTCATAGTTTTAATGTGCTAATTATCAATGTGCTAATATGCTAATGGAATTAGTTAATGTGCAAATTAGCAAATGATTTTAATGTACTTATAATTCTTAATCTTTTACTCAATTCTGATCCCTAACACCTGATCACTGAAACATCTTCTCCGATACCCGCAACTGCGAGACGCAGTTGCCTACAATGACACACCCTAAACACTGACTCCTGACCCCTGATCACTAACACCTAACACCTAACACCTAATCACTATGTCTCTCGCTTCGGCAAGTTTGGCATCGAGAAGTTCTTGGGTTTTGGCTTCCATGAGCAGACGGAGGTAAGGTTCGGTGTTAGAGGGGCGCACATTGAACCACCAGTCCTTGAACTCAATGCGATAGCCATCAAAATCCATGAACTTGGTATAGGGTTCTTGGGCACAGAAATGCTCGCGCATGGCTTCCATCGCACCTTTTTTATCCTCAATCTTGAAATTAATCTCACCCGTATTGTGATAGGTGACAATTTGGGAAATCAGCTGCGAGACAGAGACACCTTTCTTTTTCATCTCACTCACCACATGCAAAATCACCTGGGCAGCGATCATGGCCGAGTCGGAATAATAGAAATCTCTAAAATAGTAGTGGCCCGCGAACTCTCCGCCAAAAGCGCCGTCAATCTCGCGCAACTTCAGGGCGGCGAAAGCACGGCCCACACGCCAGATATAGACCTCACGGCCCAATTTTTCGATATATTCAGTCACAGACTTGGAGGTTCGGATATCCACGATGACCTTGCCTTGCATGTTTTTCTCCAGAATGAAATAGTGGCCCAGCACGGCTATCATCAAATCGGGCGGAATAAACAGGCCTTTCTCGTCCACGAACATCACGCGATCGGCATCGCCATCAAAAACCACACCGATATCAGCTTTCTCTTGCAACACACGTTTTTGCAAATCCACCACATTCTCTGGTTCCAGCGGATTAGCCTCATGATTCGGAAAAGTTCCATCCAACTCATCATACATATATATCGGTTGTTGACCGAAAATATCCTTCACCAAAGAAGTGGCCATGCCATTGGAGCAATCCATCACAATTTTCAGGTTAGAAAAATCATAGTGATACTGCCGTTGGAAGTCAAGATATTCCTGCATCACGGGATAATCCACGACCTTGCCTTTCTTAGCAACCGGGGCAACCTCTTCTTCTTGCATCATGCGCTGAAGTTCACCCAATCCCGTATCCAAACCCACAGGCAGAGCATCATGCCGTGACACTTTTAAACCATTGTATTCCTTAGGATTATGAGAGGCGGTTATCATCACAGACGCATCAAAATGATGTTTGGCAGTGAAATAATACACCATCGGTGTGGTGGTCAAGCCCATGTCGCACACATCTGCACCCGCATCGGTAATGCCACGTGTAAGGCTGTCGAACATGTCGGGAGTAGAGACACGCATATCCCTACCCACCAACACCTTATCAGCATTTAACAGCTTGGGCAAAAAAAAGCCGAAACGGTAAATATCATCGAGGGTGAAATCCACCCCGAAAACTCCTCTGAAATCGTATTGTTTAAATGCACCCATTTCAATTGATAATTAACAATTAATAATTAACAGTTACCTAGTTGAAATTTGACAATTGACAATTGACAATTGACAGTTGACAGTTAGCTCCAAACCATCCTAACCTTCCATCCTGTAATCCTGTAATCCAAAATCCAACACTAACCTTTCTAATCCCTGACCACTGACCACTGATCACTGACCACTAACCACCTTTCAGTTCTAACTCTTTCCTCCTTTTCCTTTCACAAGGTTCTCCCAACGGGGGAAAGCATATTTCTGAATATCAAAAAACAAGTTATAAAACACTCTGCCCCAATAATTTCTAAGACCAAAGCCACTAGGAGTCTTCATAAACTTTTCGCATAGCACCACCTGATGCGTACTCGAATGGACAATGACCACCCAAACCGTGCCCAACTTGGTATGCTCATCAAAAGATTCCACAATAAAAAGGATAGAATATTCCGACACCTGCGGGAATATTGACCCTTGTACATACCCCATGATAGCCTCGTCTGAATAGACTGCGTCAATAGTAATAAACTCACTCAGCAAATTATTGATTTTAACCGACTTATTACGCTTTGTCACCCATGAAAGGTCGTATTGCATGACAGGCTTTCGGAAACTCATACGTACATCATACTTTTTCTGGTCCGAAATGATCAGCATGTTCCAGTCGTTGAAATAACGCTGTAGCACCTCTTGGGTAAGCTGAAAACCGCTGCGGGTAAATTTGGCTTTGGAAAAATCCACACCCAACCATGTCACCTCACGGTGTGTCAAAAAGTCGGAGAACAACTCAGCATTGATGTACATGTAGTGAATTTTTACAACCTGCAAAGATACGTTTTTTTTTCGTATTTTTGCAATTTAAAATAAAACTCATGACAAAACATCTTCCATCTATTAATATTATCACCCTCGGATGCTCCAAAAACAGTGTGGACTCTGAAGTTATTGGTGCCCAATTGAAGAAAATGGGACACACGGTTCTGCACGACAGCACCGAGGACACCGATATCGTCATTGTCAACACTTGCAGTTTCATCCGAGATGCGAAGGAGCAGTCCATCGATGAGATTTTGCTCCATGCCGAGCGAAAAAAAGCCGGTATTGTCAAAAGAATTTATGTGGTTGGCTGTTTGGCGCAGCGTTACAAAGAGGACCTGCAACAAATGATACCCGAAGTAGATGCATTTTATACCTTTTCGGAGCTGCACCAGCTCTTCAAGCTCGACAAATTCGACTTGTTAGCACAAAGCGACCGTCTCTTATCCACTCCTTCACACTATGCTTACCTGAAGATTTCCGAAGGCTGTGACCGCAGCTGTTCTTATTGCGCCATCCCGCTGATACGTGGCAAGCAAGTCTCCAAACCCATCGACATGCTGGTGGAGGAAGCCCGCAAGCTGGTTCAGGCAGGAGTTAAGGAGCTGATGCTCATTGCCCAGGACCTGACCTATTATGGTATGGATTTGTCTGGACACCGCGATTTGGAGATGCTTTTGCGCCGTCTCGCCCAAGTTGACGGTCTAGAATGGATACGTCTGCATTACGCTTATCCTACCGGTTTTCCTTACGAGATACTGGATGTAATGAATGAATACTCCAACATCTGCCGTTATTTAGACATTCCCTTGCAGCACATCAGCGACGACATATTGCAAGACATGCGCCGTGGAGGCAACAGTATGCAGACATACAAGCTGATAGAGAACATACGGAACAAGGTGCCCGGTATTGCCCTGAGAACCACCCTCATTTCCGGCTATCCTACTGAGACCAAGGCCCAGCATAAGGAGTTGGTGGAATTTGTCAAGCAGATGCGTTTTGAACGTTTGGGTGTTTTTGCTTACTCGCAAGAGGAAGGCACCCCCGCCTACCCGCTCGGCGACCCCATCAAAGAATCAGAGAAAAACCGCCGGGTGGAAGAAATTATGAGCCTGCAAGAGCAGATCTCGTTAGAACACAACCAAGAACTCATCGGGAAAGTGATGAAAGTCATGGTGGATAGCGAAGAGGAGGAATACTTCATTGGCCGTACCGAGTTCGACTCGCCCGATGTCGATAACACGGTGCTCATCAAGAAAGAGCAGCCTCTGACTATTGGCATTTTCTATCCTATAAGAATCACTGACGCAGACAATTACGACTTATTCGGAACAAGCGTCCAACCCAGCAAATAAGGTAAAGATGATTTTAAGAATTTTAGGATTAATAATTGGAGGAATTTTTGGAGGATTTTGGGGTGCTATAGGAGGCTATCTTATCGGCGGACTCATCAGTTCTTTTACAGGTAAAAGCAGAGTTTCATACTCCTTCCAACATAACAGCTTGTCCCAAGACGAATTTATTGACGTGCTCATGCAACTCACTGCGGCGGTCATGCAGGCGGACAATAAGATGTTGAAATCGGAATTGGACTATGTCAAAGCCTATTTGGTCAAAAACATAGGGGCCACCAAAGCCCAGCAGGCCATTTTGGAACTTCGGGACTATCTCAAACAACCCATTGAAATACAACAGGTTTACAACACCGTCAAGAGCCGCTCAAGCATTCAGGAACGAATACTTATTCTGCAGTTCTTATTTGGTTTAGCACAAGCCGATGGCCACATTGATGAAAAAGAAATTGATGTTATCCGCCACATAGCCTACCACATTGGCATCTCCTCGTCCACCTTCGAAGCGCTGAAAGCCATGTTCGTAGGCTACAGCTACCAAGGCAACTACACTTCAGGTTATGGTTCAAGCTATAACTCAGGATACGGTTCGGGCTATGGTTACAATTCTGGCTCAAGCAATTACAGTTCAAGAAATTACCGCAGTTTAGACGACGACTATAAGATTTTGGAAATCACCTCCGACGCCACAGACGAGGAGGTGAAGAAAGCCTATCGCAAAGCTGCCATCAAGCACCATCCCGACAAGGTAAACCATTTGGGAGAAGAGGTCCGCAAGGCTGCCGAGGAGAAATTCGCCAAGGTGAACGAAGCATACGACCGCATTAAAAAATCGAGAGGGATGAATTAATCCAAAAAAAAGTTGTATTTTTGCAAATTCTATTGGAACACTATGGCGTCATTTTATAACCTATACAACGATATCGAGTATAAAATAAAACAGGCCCAGCTGCGTTTAATAGATATATCCAGGGAAAACAAGCAGTTGCAAGATGAAAAGCAGTTGCTGAAAAACGAGAACGACAGATTGCAGGCTCGTGTGAAAGACTTGGAAGAGAAAATGAAATTAATGACCATAACACAAACCATAATACATAAAGAAGATAAAACCGAAACCAAAAGAAAGATTACAGAGTTAGTGCGGGAAATAGATAATTGCATAGGACTTCTCAATAGTTAACGATGGAAGATGATCAGATAAAAATACAGATAGAGGTAGCACAAAGGAAGATTAACGTTATCATCAAGAAGGAATGGGAATACTACTACCGAGAAGCCGAAAAAAGAATCAATGATAGCTTTCTGGCTTTTGCCCGGAAATTCAATTACACCGACCATCAAGACCTACTCTCCAAAATACTCATCGAATATACAGTGAAATTAATAGATACTGAAGAAAGATTAAATGAATACGAAGAGGATTTGATTCCCAAAATGGAAGCTCTGAAAAAGCTGGCCGACACTTTGGACATTGATTAGACGTTCTTTGAAAAACACCCTACCCGCACAAGTCAATAACGTTTGTTAAACTCAACACTTTACAAACGAAGGCACGGCTCGTTCTATCAAAATAAGGCCTCACCCGCAAGGGGATGTTTCGGCATCCGGTGGACTATTGCGATATTGCGGCTCCTTCATCATTATTAACATAGGAGTTTAATGAAACCCTATGGACTGTGCGGGATTTTTTTTTAGTTGAAAACTGAAAGTTAAATAAGAGTCCTCCTTAAAGACTTTTAAGACCTTAAACTCATTAAACTCCTCATAACTAACCCCTCAAAAAGAAAAAACATCAAACCAAATATATAACCAAATTTCAAAACTAAAAACAATGACAATATTACTATGGATTATTATTGGTATAATTGTAGGATTGGCCATCGGCATGGTCCTCTCTTTTACCATTCTCAAAAACTCAATCACTAAAAGCAGCAAGGAAATCCTGAAAAAAGCAGAAGAAGACGCAGAATTACTGAAAAAAGAAAAAATACTGCAAGCAAAAGAAAAATTTCTTCAACTGAAAAGCGAACACGAAAAGGCTGTTAACGAGAAAAACCAACAAATCAGTGCTGCCGAGAACAGAATCAAGCAAAAAGAGAACACGCTGAACCAGAAACTAGAAGAAGCCAACAAGAAAATCAACGAAAACAACGCTACCAAAGAGAACCTCAAGAAGCAAATGGAGGCCACAGCCCAAAAGCAGGCCGAATTGGACAAGCAAACCGCTATCCAGAAACAAAAGCTGGAATCCATCGCCGAACTGACCAGCGAACAGGCTAAGCAACAGCTGATTACGCTGATGGAAGAAGAAGCCAAGGCAGATGCCATGGTACTGGTGAAAGATATTATCGACGAAGCTAAAATCACGGCCAACAACGAAGCTAAAAAAGTGATTATCAAATCTATACAGCGTGTCGGAGTGGAAGCTGCCATTGAAAATGCAGTATCCGTCTTCAACATTGAAAATGACGAGATTAAAGGTCGTATCATCGGTCGTGAAGGCCGTAACATCAGGACCTTGGAGAACCTGACCGGTGTGGATGTTATCATCGACGACTCCCCCGACGCCATCCTGCTTTCCAGCTTTGACCCCATCCGCCGCGAGATTGCCCGTCAGTCACTGCAAAAATTAGTCACCGATGGCCGTATCCACCCTGCCCGTATAGAGGAAGTAGTGGCTAAGACCAAGAAACACATCGAACAGGAAATTGCCGAAATCGGTAAACGTACTTGTATAGACTTAGGCATCCACAATATCCACCACGAGCTGATGCGTATGGTGGGTAAGATGAGATACCGTTCATCATACGGCCAGAACCTTTTGCAGCACTCCAAGGAAGTGGCCAACCTCTGCGCCACCATGGCTGCTGAATTGGGTTTGAATCCAAAATTAGCCAAACGCGCTGGTTTATTGCACGATATCGGCAAAGTATCTGACACTGAATTGGAGATGCCCCACGCCATCTATGGTGCCCAACTGGCTGAACAATACAAGGAACGTCCCGAAGTGGTGAATGCCATCGGTGCCCACCATGACGAGATGGAAATGGACAACCTCATCTCTCCGTTGGTACAGGTTTGCGATGCCATCTCCGGCGCACGTCCCGGCGCACGCCGCGAAGTGGTAGAGGCCTATATCAAACGTCTGAACGATTTGGAGAATATCGCCCTCACCTATCCCGGTGTGGTGAAGACCTTCGCCATCCAGGCTGGCCGCGAGCTGCGTGTTATTGTAGGCGCTGAAAAAGTGAGCGACGAGCAGGCTAACCAACTGTCATTCGACCTCTCCAAGAAGATTCAGAACGAGATGACTTATCCCGGACAGATCAAAATCACAGTTATCCGTGAAACACGCTCCGTCAATTATGCAAGATAAAGCAGTAATAAATTGTCATGAAAAAGGAAATCTTTCAGGGGAAAATATTTTGGCTGACTCTGTTCGGAGTCACCATCATATTGTTTATCCTCTATTTGGTTTTCTTTTCTGACAATAATCTGCGGAAGAGACGAGAACTGGACAAAAAGATAGAAAATCTGGAGAAAAGTATCACCGATACCAAAAATAAGATTGAGAACAACTACTCCTACGACCAACTCAAAAAAGACTCAAGCAAACTGGAACAATACGGCCGCGAGAACCTGAACATGCAGAAGAATGACGAGGATGTGTTTATTGTTGTATATGAATAAAGGTTACAGGGGACAGAATTCTATAGAGTTTGGCGACAAGGAAAAACAACTATTAATTATTAACTGTTAACTATTAATTGTAAGGATGCGGATAGCGATTATTAACGGGGTAAATTTAGGCTGTTTAGGAACACGGGAAGTGAACATCTATGGTTCCCAGACTTTTGAGGAATATTTCAAGCAGCTGCAGCAATTATTTCCCGATGTTGAGTTGACCTATTTCCAGTCGGACAAGATTGAGGAATTGGTTGATGCGCTGCGAAAAGGGAAAAATTGCGACGGCATCATCTTGAATCCGGGGGCCTATACCCACACTGCCATCGTATTAGCCGATGCTGTACGCTCTATCAGCACACCGGTGGTTGAAGTTCATATCACCAACCTCTTTGGTCGCGAGCTGTACCGCAGACGTTCTGTCATTGCCGCCCATTGTGTCGGTTTCATCAGCGGCTTCGGATTACAGGGCTATGAGTTAGCGATAAGACATTTTGCCGCCCATTAAACCTACACAACAAACATCAGTCTAAACTAAAAAATATTCTTTCGCATCAAAGAAAATAACATTAAAGCACTACCCCGGCCTTCGGCCACCCCTTCTAAAAGAAGGGGAATTTAAACACGACAAAATAACAAATCAACAATTCAACAAATAAAAAAACAAAGCTATGAAAAAGATCTTAAGTATTGCAATTCTTATGATTTTTGCGCTCTCTTTGTCAGCACAAGATGCACCGTCTGAAAAGCCCAAAAAAGTGAAAGAACCTGAAATCACTTTTGAGACATTGGTTCACGATTACGGTCAGATTTACCAGAATGACAATGGTGAATGTGAGTTTGTTTTCAAAAACACAGGCAAAGCTGAACTGATTTTGACCAACTGCCGTTCCAGCTGTGGTTGCACAGTTCCCGAATGGCCCCGCGAACCCATCGCTCCTGGCAAGAAGGCCAGCATCAAGGTTAAATACAACACCGGTCGTTTAGGCATCATCAACAAGAGCATTACAGTTGAATCCAATGCTACCAACAACAGAGTTGTATTGCAAATCAAGGGCAATGTGAACGCCAGACCTGCCGAGGCAGCTCCCGAAAACAGTAGCACACCATTAAACGCTCAATAATATAGAATCATGAAAAGAATTTGTGCCATCATCGCTTTAGTCTTTGCTGTAACGTTTTGCGTAGCTCAAAACAGCAAGCAAGCCAAGTCACAAGCCGCTAGCGCAGCTCCCGCCAGTGCCGAGATTCAGTTCGACAAGAGTGTTTGCGAATTAGGTACTGTCAAGTTGAACGAGGTTGTGACCGACACCTTCACATTCACCAACACCGGCAAGAAACCCTTGTTGTTGTACAATGTGACAGCAGCCTGCAACTGCACCAAGGTTGAGTATTCAACAGCCCCTGTGATGCCTGGTAAGACTGGCACCATCAAGGTCATCTTCAAAGCTGAAAAGCCCGATGATGTAGGTGCGAGAACCAAGAGAATCACGGTAGATTCCAACGCCAAGACTGACAGGGTTATTTTGACCTTGAAGGCCAATGTGGTGATGAACTAAGCCGCACAAATTCCACCTGGGGTCGTTTGGTTTTGACAGCGGGTATGTGGATTTGTAAGCATGTCGGAGGTTGTGAGACGGTTCCGTTAAAAACTAACTCTCCATGCCAATAAATGGCGAATCTTATGCATTCGCAGCTTAATTGCCGCGAATCTCGCGACACGGACAAGGTCCGTAGTTGCGGGTGCTTCCCCGGAAGCCACGCCCGCCGGCGTCCGGACCGAAGTATCGGAAATGGCAGACTAGTGACCGCAGGCTTCGATGCGGGAGCGAAACTTTAGAAGATAAGCGACAGGCCGGTTGGTCCGGCACCTCCCTGTTGCCGACAATCAAGCCGAGACTAAACATGTAGAAAGCACTTTTGCAACACGTTTGGACGAGGGTTCGACTCCCTCCGGCTCCACAAAAAAGGGGAGACCCGCCGATAGCGAGGTTTCCCTTTTTTTTATTATCTTTTTCAGATTCAACAAAACGCTTTCCTACAACAAAAGTTGTACACATGAGTCTCTTTTGAGTATTTTTTTTAATTTTGCACTTGTTAATAATACACGATGGAACGATTTTTATACCAACACCGAAAAATCTTTTTTGTAAGCATTCTGATTATTTTTGGCATCCTTTTCGGACTGCTTTCCATAGGTAACCATTTGCTCTTTAAAACCTACGGCCTGGACCTTGGCGTATATACCCATGCGGCATACAACTACGCCCATTTACGTCCTGACGATTGTACCTTTTTCCTATGGGAACCCCGGTCCTTGCTTTCCGACCACTTCGACCTGTATCTTATACTATTCTCCCCTTTTACCTATATTTTCGGACAATATACACTTCTTATCTTACAGATTCTCTTTGTTTTACTGGGAGCCATAGGCGTTCACAAACTGACACAACTATACACAACATCAACTCTTCTTGCACTTATCGCTCCCCTACTGCTTCTTTTATCTTTTGGTGTATGGTCGGCCATCGGTTCCGATTACCATTCCAATGTGCCATCGGCGATGTTGCTGCCCTGGTTGCTGTATTTCATCAAACGGGAAAAACTCGGCATAGCCTCGCTCTTGATTCTTGCCATAATTATCGCCAAAGAGACACAAGCATTATGGATTTTCTTTGTCCTATTGGCACTACTTTGGGACTACCGCAAGGAAGTTCGCACCCGCCGTTGGCTAGTATGGAATATATTGGGAACAGTCGTATATGCCCTTGTGGTCATGTTCATCATCATGCCATCACTCCATCAAGGAAGTTCTCCCGGTTTCTGGCGCTATAGCTGGATGGGAGACAACTTCAAAGAGATGGCAATCTGGTTACTTACACATCCTCTTCAGGCTTTACAGGATTTGTTCACAGACCTTGTTCCAGACTCAGACCGTGCGATACTCAAAAGGGAATTTTACGTATGCACACTCTGTTCGGGACTGTTTTTAACCTTCTTCAAGCCAAATTACCTGTTGATGATTGTATCACCACTTCTCTTGAAAATGTACTCGCAATATCCAGAAGCGTTTTGGGGCATTAACTGTCACTACAACATTGAGATTTGTGTGGTTTTGTGCATAGCAAGCGTTGTGGTTTTGGCTAAGATACCAGCAATGGAAGAAAAGTTCAGAATTCAGAATTCAAAATCCATAATTCAAAGCTTAAAATTGAGTACCATTGTACCTGTTTTGGCACTGATAATGACTGCTTTGACCTTGTTTTATACTATCGACGAGCCACATACTTGGATTCGGCGTGATCATGTTAATCTTTTTGATGCGAAACACTGGCATCAGACCGATTTCAACCCGCAAGTAGCCCGTAGAATGGTCAAACAAATACCTGACGACGTTTCTGTTTGTGCCACCACAATGTTCACTCCCCATTTGGCCACCAGAAAAGAATGCCACATTTTCCCCATCAGCTTAGGGAGCCGACCCGAGTATTATCTGCTAGCTCTTCATCACTGGGTGTATTACGAAGGAGAAGAAGAAATGGTGGCGCAGCTCATCGCTGACACCACCAATTATGAAATTCTTGATACAGACGGTTCTTTGTTTTTGTTGAAGCGGCGTTAAAAAAATCTCTATAGTCTCGTCACCTTCCCGCCATCAGGTTTGACGGACGCAATGAATCACGTTCCTACTAACACCTAACCACTAACACCTAACCACTAATTACAATTGCCAGTTGATTTCGCTTTTGCCCATTTGTCGCAGCAGTTCGTTAGTTTTGGAGAAGTGTTTGCAGCCGAAGAATCCACGGTGGGCTGACAAGGGTGAGGGATGCACAGTCGAGAGAATATAATGCTTGGACGTATCAATAAGCGCCTCTTTCTGCTTGGCATAATTGCCCCATAAGAGGAAGACAAGGCCTTCACGTTGCATCGACAATTTGCTGATAGCCGCATCTGTAAAGCGTTCCCAGCCGTGATTCTGGTGAGAGCCCGCCTCATGGGCACGCACGGTCAGGGTAGCGTTGAGCAGGAACACCCCTTGCTCCGTCCATTTCTCCAAATTGCCGTTCACAGGTATCTCAAAGCCCACATCATCATGCAATTCCTTGAAGATATTGATGAGCGACTTGGGATGAGGCACCCCGTCCTGCACCGAAAAACACAAGCCATGCGCCTGCCCCGGCTCATGGTAAGGATCCTGGCCTATCAGCACTACCTTCACCTTATCGAAAGGAGTCTTGTTGAAAGCGTTGAATATCATCGGTCCCGGAGGATAAACGGTATATTTGCGTTTTTCCTCCAGCAGGAACTGCTTCAGCTCCGCGAAATACGGCTGCTGAAACTCATCCCACAGGACTTTTTTCCAGGACTCTTCGATGTTGGGGGTAATCATTGTAGGGGTTAGGGGTTAGGGGTTAGAAAATAAGAATTCAAAATTCAAAATTCAAATTACAACTTTCAGTTTTCAATTTTCAGTTTTCAGTTTAATTAGCACATTAGCACATTGTTAATTAGCACATTAAAAACTTTCAGTTTTCAGTTTTCAACTAGTGTCTAAAATGGCGGACACCGGTGAAAATCATGGCGATGCCGAGTTCGTCGCAGGCCTTGATAGAGTCCTCGTCGCGGACGGAACCACCGGGCTGGATGATAGCAGTAACCCCGTATTGTGCGGCCATACGCACCACATCATCGAAGGGGAAGAAGGCATCGCTGGCCATGCAGATATGGTCGGAATGACCGGCAGCCTTGGCCTGTTCGAGGGCAATATGGGCGGAGCCCACACGATTCATCTGACCAGCACCTACACCAATGGTCTTCATCTCCTTAGCCAGGAGTATAGCATTGGATTTCACATGTTTGCAAACTTTCATACCGAAGAGCAAATCACGCATTTCATCTTCAGTAGGCTGTTTCTTCGTTACCACCTTGATGTCATAATTCTCAGCACCGGCGCGGTCAATGCTTTGCATCAGCATACCACCGGTCACGCTAATAAACATTTTCTCATCGGCTTTAGACTTATCCAAATCGAAGGTCATCAGGCGGATATTCTTCTTGGTAGTCAGCACAGCCAAAGCTTCTGGAGTGAAGGCGGGAGCCAGAATGATTTCCAGGAAAACCGGCTTCATGGCAGTAGCCAAAGCTTCATCTACCGTTTGGTTGGTGGCCACAATACCACCGAAAATGGACACTGTGTCGGCCTCATAGCAACGGGTCCAAGCTTCCATGGCATCTTTGCCGATACCCACGCCGCAGGGATTTTTGTGTTTGACGGCCACTACTGTCGGCTCATCAAACTCGCGCAGGATTTGCAAGGTAGCATCCGCATCCTGTATATTATTGTATGACAATTCCTTACCATGCAACTGTGTAGCCCATGCCATAGAGAAGCCTTGCTTTTTACCGGCATAGAAAGCCGCTTTCTGGTGCGGGTTCTCGCCATAGCGTAATGATTGCTTTCTGGAAAAGGTCAAAGTCATATTTTCGGGATCTTCCTCCCCTACTCTGTCGGTCAGATACTGAGCAATCATGGCATCGTAGGCAGCAGTATGTCTGAACACTTTGGCAGCCAAGCGGGAACGTGTTTCCAAGGAGGTATCGCCATTGGCCTTGATTTCAGCGATAACCGCATCGTAATCGTTGGCATCGCACACCACTGTCACAAACTGGTGATTCTTGGCCGCGCTACGCAACATGCTGGGACCACCGATGTCGATATTCTCGATAGCTTCGGCGAAAGTGACATTCTCTTTCTCAATAGTTTGTTTGAAAGGATAGAGATTCACCACCACCATATCGATATACTGGATGCCATTTTGGCGCATTTCCTCCTGGTGTTTGGGGTTGGTGCGCACCGACAGCAAGCCGCCATGAACCATGGGATGCAGGGTTTTCACACGGCCATCCATAATTTCCGGGAAGCCCGTTACCTCGCTAATACCCATCACCGGAAGACCTGCCTGTTCAATGGCTTTTTGGGTACCTCCGGTAGAGATTATTTCGTAACCATTTTCGATTAATGCCTGAACGAAAGGGATCAGATTTGTCTTGTCGCTCACGCTTACCAATGCTCTTTTCATAGTTATGTCGTATTTATGTAATTTGTAAATTACAAAAATACAAAAAAAAATGAAGCGGAGGAAAAATTACACAACTACGACATTTTTTTCTTTTTACTCCTCTTTCTTTTGCTGCCACAAAAGAAAGAGGCAAAGAAAAGTGGCTTTTTCGCCGACATGAATGCCGCCCGCTCTGTCCGCCCTCCTAGAGCTGCGGCAAAAGTAAACTGGACGCTGACGCGCTTTTGCACGCAGCTCTAGGAGGCCGTCCATTCACACCGCTTCCGCACCGCATGTCGGCATTCCCAACGCACAGAACGAAAATTACAAAACACTCCATAAATTCTCCGTCAGGGAATTTACGACAATAATCTCTCAAATAAAAACTAAAGTAGAAAGATGACCATCTATTCCGCTACGTACATCAGGCAGGTGCCGAAGGTGAATTTGCGGACTGTAACCTGGCAGAAACCAGCCTGTTGGAGAAAAGGAACAAACTTGTCGGCTTTAGGGAAAGCCAAAACGGATTTTGGCAAATAAGTGTATGCCTCTTTGTGGCCTGAAATCAGTCCACCGATAAAAGGCAGGAAATGCAGGGCATACAACTTGTAGCACCAAAAGATAAAAGGATTGTCGGGGTAGGACAATTCGAGAATCACCAATTTGCCGCCAGGACGCAACACACGCCGAATCTCGGACAAACCTTGCTCCAGATGCTCGAAATTGCGCACGCCAAAAGCCACACTAATCCGATCGAAGCCAGCATCATCGAATTCAAGATTCTCAACATCGCCCTGCTGAAGAGCGATCATCACGCGAGGGTCAGATGGATATGAATTTTCCGAAACAGAAGCTGCTCTTATACCATCTTCACATGATGATTCTATTTCATTACCAGATGATTTAACCAAGCGAAAGCCATCTCTTTTCAGTACTTTTTTCCGTCCAACTTCCAACATATTCTCAGACAGGTCGATGCCAACAATTTTGCTTTTTTTCTGCAATTTACGAGCTATGGCAATGGCAAAATCACCCGTTCCCGTTGCCACATCCAAAACACGCAAAGGTTCAGCACTATCTGCAATTACACGTACCGCCTTCCGCCGCCATGAGCGGTCGATGCCGAAGGACATGATGTGGTTCAGTCTGTCATAGCTGGGAGCTATGTCGTTAAATAGCTGGCGGATTCGGGGTTTGGAAGGCATTGTTTTTAATGTGCTAATTTTAGGGGTCAGGGGTTAGGGGTCAGGATACAGGGGTTAGGGGTTAGGGGTCAGGGGTTAGTGATTAGAGTATAGGGTTCTGAAATAGACAACTATCAACTATCAACTATCAACTATCAACTATTAACTATTAACTATTAATTATTAATTATTTTTAAATTCCTGCGAGAAGGGCAAAGGCGAAGGTGGAGAGTACCAACAGAGGCAGGGCTGGGTCGAGGGCTTTCCCATCTCGGCTCCACACCATTTTCAAATGAATCATATATAGTGGCATAGTAATGAGATAAAGGAAGTTCCATACAGAAGTATAGGTCATCAGGGTGAACAATAACATACATAACCAAGCGAACACTATCAGCACGGTCTGGTAAATTTTGGCATTGAGGGCACCAAATTTAAGAGGAATGGTAACACGGTTGCCTGCATCAGACTCCATATCCCTGATATTATTGACATTAAGCACTGCCACGCTGAAACAGCCTATTGTCACAGCAGGCAAAATCAGCAAAAGGGAATCGATGGTATGCGCCACCACAAAATAAGCTCCCAGCACAGAAGTCAGGCCAAAGAAGATAAAGACGGACAAATCGCCCAGACCTCTGTAGCCGTATGGATTCTTCCCCAAGGTATAGTGCATGGCGGCCCAGATGGCAGCCACACCCAGCAAGAGCAGCAGTGCCGGTTTCCAGGCGAAGAAAGTACCGAAAGAAGTCCATATCATAATGGCTCCGAACACACAACACAAGATCACAAAAAGCGCTATCAGTATCTTGAAATCTTTCACACCAATCTCACCTTTGGCCAAGCTGTACATGGGTCCCTCGCGCTGTTCGCCGTCGGTACCGCGGAGGAAATCGCCCAATTCGTTGGACAGGTTTGACAGAATCTGCAAACAGACTGTCGTCAGCAAAAGCCACACAATCAGTCCTACAGAAGTCTCGAATGTTTTCATTGCCAGCAACATGCCCAACACCACTCCTGCCAACGACAGGGGCAGCGTACGCAAGCGCATGGAAAAAACGGCAGCCTTCAGTTTATTCATAATCATTTAATTTTTAGAAATCAAAACAATTTCTGTTATTCAACAATGTTGAGAATTTATTTATAGCTACATTTCAACAACTTTGCTCGTCATAATATATTCCGTCATCAGACGGTAGATTTCTTTCAGCCGGGCATCTTGAAGAGCTTCTTGGTGCATGAGAATAACATTCTGGTCGCCACGTTTAGCAGGACCCGTCTGTGCATCATGGGGGTTCATGGTTTTCACCTTATCCAAAGTATTTTGCAGCAAAGGCAACATCATTTGCCAGTCAATATTATGCTCCCGCAGGATATCGTAGGCGATGGCATACATAGCATTGGTAAAGTTGCAGCCGAAAATAGCAGCCCTATGCAACACCATCCGCTGTGCTTCCTCCAGCACCTGAACGGCGGAAGAAAGCCTTTGAGCAAACTCAAACAACTCATTTTCAATCGTTTTGTCATTAGCTTCGACACACAAAGGCACTACAACATCCTTAAAATCCATATCCTTATTCATACTTTGATAAGGATATAAAATACCATAATTATCGGCGTAAGACTTGAAAATATGCTGCGACAATGAGCCTGCGGTATGAGCGGCCAAAGGCAGGCAAAATGGCAGCTGTTGTAGCAAATTCTCATAGCTATCGTCTTTGACAGAAAAGATATATAAATCGCTATCGGGCGACAAAACCTTCAAACTGTCGATAGCCTCTGCCCCAGCCTTCTTCGCCAAAGTTTCTGCATGGCTTAACTGGCGGCTATAAACCTGATGTATCGTCACCCCGGCATTGCGCATTGCAAACACCAGCCAATGCGCAATATTGCCAGAGCCTATCAACGAAACAGACTCTATCTTCATTACGTTAATTTTAATTCATAATTGAAGGGCAAGCGCAAATTCCTGACGAACAACTCAGGATTAATTTTCACCTGCAAATTATGGAACTTGGCACAATATTTATCATTACGCTCATAAATCGCCAAGGTCAAGGGCACTTTTGCCTGTTCCTGAGCAGCGACAATAGCCTCTTTAATCAAGTAAGCGGAGTTGGAAGACACATCGTCAATACTCATGCACAAGGTCACCGCTTTACACAGATGCTCGTAAGCATCCTGCAAGTAACAAATCGTCACTGGTTTCTGGTTGTAAAATGCTGGTCCTGTGTAATCTTTCCCCATATATCGCTTGTCGATCTTCATACGCACATAGACCAATCTGCCAGGTTCCAACAGATGTTTATATTTGGTAAAATCCTCACTAAAAAGTCGCCAAGTCCAGGTGGAGTCATAATCCTCAAACATAACAACACCCATATCTTTGCCCGTCTTGGTCATTGTTTCCTTCACATCCACCACCATAGCCGCGAAACTCACATCCTTGGCACAGTGTTTTTCGAAGAAATCGGCCTCTTTGAACTGACTCAAGGATGAATTAGCATAGCCTTTGATAATCAACTTATACTCATCCAACGGATGACCGGAAATATAGAAACCAGCCACTTCCTTTTCGTGCTGTACTTTTTCCAGTCCATTCCAGGGGTCACATTTAGGCAGTTCGGGTTGTAGTTCTGCTGCCACCTCCGGTTGTTCGTCGAAAATAGAGAACTGGCCCTGGCTATTTTGACTTTTGCTCACATAGTTGACCATTTTCTCTATAAAATTCTTGTTATTGCTATCCGTCACAAACAACTGTGCGCGGTGCATTCCCATAAAGCAGTCGAAAGAGCCGCCATAGGCCAAAGATTCGATGACTCTGCGGTTGCAGTTGCGCAGGTCAACACGATTCATGAAGTCGAAGAAATCCTTATACGGCCCATTTTTTTCTCGTTCGCTCACGATGCTTTCCACTGCACCGTGTCCCACCCCTTTCAAAGCTGCCAATCCGAAGCGGATATCGCCGTCTTTGTTTACGCTGAACGAATCCACCGACTCGTTAATGTCAGGTCCCAGCACCTTGATGCCATGTTTCAGCGTATCTTCGATATATTCGCTGATTTTATCCATATTATCAAGGTTGTTGGTCAAGTTCGCGGCCATGTATTCAGCGGGATAATGAGCTTTCAGATAGGCGGTTTGGTAAGCCACCCAGGAGTAGCAGGTTGCATGGGACTTATTGAATGCATACGAAGCGAACTTCTCCCAGTCGGCCCATATTTTCTCCAGAATCTTGGGATCATGTCCATTTTTAGAGCCACGCGTCAGGAATTCAGGCTTCAGATGATCCAATTTGTCTCTCAACTTCTTACCCATTGCCTTTCGCAAGTTGTCGGATTCGCCACGGGTGAAATTGGCCAGCAGACGCGACAGCAACATCACTTGCTCCTGATATACTGTGATGCCGTAGGTATCTTTCAGATAACGCTCCATGATAGGGATATCATACTTAATTTCCTCCCTACCCTGTTTTCTGTCTATAAACTGCGGAATATAATCCATAGGACCTGGACGATAGAGGGCATTCATAGCGATAAGGTCTTCGAACTTACTCGGTTTCAGTTCTTTAAGATACTTTTGCATCCCAGCAGATTCAAACTGGAAAGTGGCTATAGTATCACCCTCACAATACAGCTGATAAGTTTTTTCATCATCCAAGGGAATATTGTCAATATTTATATCTTCACCTTTAGATTCCTTGATATTTTTAAGTGCTTCTTTGATGATAGACAGCGTCTTCAGGCCCAGGAAATCCATCTTAATCAGTCCCACATCTTCTACCACAGAGCCTTCATACTGGGTTACCAGCACTTTTTCATCAGTTTCCTTATCCTCGATGGTGGCCAGG
>CADCNH010000021.1 GCA_902802755.1 uncultured Bacteroidota bacterium
AGATAAATTCAAATCCGTTTCATTCCAAAATCTCTGGAATTGACTGATTTTACTACTATTTCAAAGAACGATATTAATTTTTTAGTGGACAGCAATGATTAACTATTAACTATTAATTCTAACTGGTGTCAGCTAAAACAACGATAATCAACATATTGCACGCTCTTGTCTTCGGCTTGCTCTTTGTTTGGCAGCTGCCGCAGAATCTGGTGGCGTTGGTTATTCTTTTGTTTTCCAAAACAGAAGGATTGATTGCCTACAGGAATTATTGCTTTGCGCTGAAGACCAAGCTGCCGAAGCAGGCGGGTGGAATATCATTGGGCAGTTTTGCGTTGATAAGTCCTTCCTGTGCTCATGACGATGAAACCGTGCGGCATGAACTGGACGGTCATACGGTGGACTCCAAGATTTTTGGTCCTTTATATCTTTTGGTTATAGGTTTGCCGTCGATACTGCACTTGTTGTTTTACGACCGCCGCAAGAATTATTATGATTTTTACACCGAACGCTGGGCCAACAAACATGCCGGGCTGAAGTGAATTACGTCGAGTCTTACGACGGGTAAATGGTCTGCAAGGGAAGACTGCTCTATCTCATCCACCCTTCAACGCGATATATCTTTTCTACAAGTTTTTTCTCTTTTCCAGTGGCTTTGTCATAATGCCATACTTCTATGCGAGCAGCGTAATAATCTTCCCAGTCTCCTTCATAAATGGTGAATTCTTTTTTGTCCACGAGTTTTGAGAATGAATAAGTGGAATCAATGATTTTAGTGCTTCTGTCTTTCAATCTATCCTCTGACAATGGAATATTATTTGAAACTTCATAACAACGCAGAAAAATTTCTCCTGCGGGCAAAGCATAATAATAAAAGTCATATTTGTAAATGCCACCTTGAAAAGAATTCCACACCTGAAGAAACGACTCAGTATTCAAGCTATCTATCTCCACAACATTTTGGTCATCTTCTTCATGCGGCAGGTGATAATTCAATCCTTCGGGAATACTGTGCTTGCTACCAAAACCATCAGGACTAAACATGGCGGCAAATGTGAGAGCGAAACCGAGAATGATAACTATCAAGATAGAAACTATTGTTGAAATAATGAATTTCCACCATTGTTTGTTCACTATCAACACAACCCATGATATGACAATGAATACTATTGTTAGCACCAGTAGTACACCTACGATATCCTCAAAAAAAGTAGGAGCTTTGGTAAATAACCATAATAAGGTTAGCATTAGAATGGCTAACATAAGTGGTAGTATATACCAATATTTCAAAATGATTTTTTTCATTTGTCGATGGGTTAGCTGATAATTTTAATTGCAAAGATACAAAATAACAACGTAATTTCCGAGTCTTTATTCTGTTCTTAAAGACCAAATATCAGAGAAAGGTTGTATTTTTGCAACCAGAATTAAATGCTATTGAAATGATGAAAAAACTGATAATTTTTGTGCTGGCCTTTGTGCTGGTGGCATTTTTCGGAACCTCTCTGCAAGCACAGGATTTAGCCTATTACAAACAGATTGTCAAGGAGTTGAGCTCCGCAAAATACCAAGGCAGAGGCTATGCCAAGGGCGGTGCCAACAAGGCGGGAAAATACCTGCAAAAGGAGTTCGCCAAGGCCGGCGTGGACGAGGTGGTATGCCAACCGTTTACCATCGATATCAATACTTTTCCGGGCAAGATGGAACTTTCTGCGGATGGTCGCAAGCTGACCCCGGGCGTGGACTTCTCCATGCGTGAGTACTCTCCTGGTGTGCATGGCGAATTTCCTGTGTATCATGTGGATACTTTGAATTATGACCCGGAGAAGATGTTTGCCGACTTAGCCAAACCTGAATATGCCAACTGTCTTGTGGTTTGTGAGTTCTGGTTCGCTTACAATCATGGAAAGGACTTCTCCCGCTTGCAGAAGGCTGGCGGCTGCACCAATGCGGGACTCATCCAAACCTGGACTTATCCTATCAAGTTTTACAAGGCTTACGGCCATAGGGTAGTGGAGAAACCCATTATCTGGATGACGCCCGAAGCTGTCGAAGGCATTAAAACGGTGCGTGCCGATATCGACAACAAGTTCCTGAAAGATTATGAGCTTTTCAATGTGATTGCCAAGGTAGAAGGCCGGAGACACGACAGCTGCTATGTTTTTACGGCGCATTATGACCACCTCGGCAATCTTGGCAAGAAAGTGTTTTATGCTGGTGCTAACGACAATGCCTCAGGTACTGCGGCCATTGTGACCTTAGCCAAGTATTATGCCCAGAACCGTCCCGAATACGACATGTATTTCATTGCTTTTTCAGGTGAGGATGCCAATCTGCGTGGCTCGGAGTATTATGCGGAGCATCCCATTGTGCCCTTGTCTCAAATCAAGTATTTGTTCAACATCGACATGATTGGCGACAACAATCCTGTGCAGTACTGCGAGGTGAGCAATGAGGGTATGCGTGGTTATGCCCTGTTTGAGGAACTTAACAACGGGAAGCATTATTTCAAGAGCTTAAACCGTGGTGAATTGGCGGGCAACAGCGACCACTATCCCTTTGCCGTTCGCCATGTGCCATGCATCTTCCTCGAGAACGAGGAGGGCGATGCCTTCAAGTATTATCACACCATCTTCGACACCTACGACAACTTCCTCATCGACGCCTACGAGCCGATTTTCAAAATGGTGAGGGATTTTGTGGAGGAGTACTAGACTAGCTTTGCCATAAACTTTGCACTCTCCACCACGAAGCGTTCGTGGATGCCTTCACCAATGAGATTTTCACCTTCAAAGCACTGAACTTTGAATACCAAGCGGCGGCGGTCCACCTCGGTGAGTTCGGCTTCGCAGCGGATGGTGGCACCCACGGGACTTGCTTTCAAATGCTTGATGTTAACCGCAATGCCGACGGTGGTGTTACCTTCGCCTATTTTGTCGCGCACGCTCATGAGGCAGGTTTTCTCCATCAGGGCAATCATGGCGGGGGTGGCAAACACCTCCAATGCGCCGGAGCCATACACTGCGGCGGTGTCTTTATGCTCCACCACCAGCGTTTCGCAGTGGCGGAGTCCTTTTAATGTGTCAAATGTAGTCATATTTGATAATAATACGTCTATTCATCCATAATCATAATGATAGGAACTGTCTTGTCTATTCCGCTTTTCGCTGGGTATCGATATATTCCCACTTGCCTAAAGCACTTTCCTTTTGGTAAGGTAATAATCTGTTCATCATAATAGGGAGTTCCTTCCTCATTATATAAAAGCACGTGCAGTCCAAGGTATACTGAATGTCCGTCACCTTTTCCTTCAGCTAAAGCTGTGCCATCATCCAATGCTTGAAAAACTTTAAAACTAGTTTCATCGATTATTTCTCCAGGTGTTTCAAAAAAAGACATTCCGTTTGACATCGTAATACCCGGGTCGTTTTTAGCCTTTATTATTGCGCCAAGAACAAATAGTACGATAATTGTAATTACAATGCCCGAAAGCATACCTAAAAAATATACCCAAATCTTTTTCATATGACATTTAGTTTATATGCACAAATATTGTTTTGGCAAAAGTAATATTTTTTTTCAAAACAGATTTATTCAAATTGTAAAAAAACTGATATTGGATTTTTGTATTGAAAAGTTTTTGTACTTTTGCCGTCGGTTTTAGTGGTTACGCCTGCTGCCCGTGCGAAGATTTTATCATACCACTAGTGATTTTAAATGTTTAACCGAAGTGTCAAGGTTTTTGTCACTATAGGTACGGGCTAAATTAATTGATAAAAACTCTGGCACATAAAAGTTTAAACGTTTATGCAACACATTGAGTATTTTAAGCTTCAAGCAAAGAATCTTTTAAAAGATTACAAAACTCGTTATTTTAACCTCGAAGAAGGTTTTTACGAGTACCGCCCAATTTTTTTTGACATTACAAGTGTTTTTCTTGATTTGGAACTGAACGATGACAAATCATCTTTTAGTTTCACGTTAATGAATGCTCAACATGTCATTGCACAGCTTGCTGGTTTTTTAAATTGGAGTGCTTTATTAAAGGCAACTTCAGCAGAATTAGAACTTGCGCATCTTTTGTTTGACAATGCCCATAAAATAAGTCTTGAAGAATGGGAATTGTATATTGTGGATGGTGAAAGAATGAACCATACTGTGTTTAATAATGAAACTAAACTTGATATTTTTAAACAAGTATTTTTGAGCTGCGACAAACATCGTAGTGATGATATTCCTTATCGATTAGATTTGATTGAAAAATGGAAATCTACGCCAGCTGATTTGACTGTCAATGGAGATATAGATTTTCAAAATAATTACATAGAACTTAACGAACAAGAAAAAATGGTCGCTATTAAGGACCATCAAAAAAATGGATTTGGATTTTCACTTGAAGAAACTGTGGAATGTCTGCATTGTGGAGATCGTTATAAATATCGGGATGTCAAAGCTATTAGGATGAGCCCACAATATCGTAGTGATTTTGATCAAATTGTTTGCAAAAATTATCCACAATGCAATGGAAGCATCATTGATTTGATGCCATTAGAAAGCGGAGATAAAGAATGAAAGCATAACTTTTGGCGTAGATTGGCGAGTTTGGTGGGAGCACTCCAGGAACTCGCCAATTTTCTAGCCATTTATATGGTATAATCCCAAGTCAAAGACTTAAAAATCACACCGTCTGCCCCAGAGCCTCAGCCTCTTCCAGCACTTTCGTGCCCCGAACGCCACCTTTCTCCTTCGCGCCGCGCACGAGCACATGGCCCATGTCTTCAATGTGGAAATAATTAATACAAAGTTGGTACTGCTTGAGGATGCTGTCGAACAGCTCGGGCAGGGAGGCGGCGCCGACTAAAAGCAGTGCGGCCTTCCGGATGTGGAAGGTGTCGCGGATGGGATTGTGGCAGCGGTCGATGACGGCCTTCAGCTGTGCACTCAAGCCGTAGAAATAGACCGGTGAGGCGATGACGAGCATGTCGGCATTCGCTAACTTGCTGTATATAACGTACATGTCGTCCTTTTGCACGCACGTATTACTCTCGTTCGTGAAGCACGCGTTGCACCCCATACACGGATGCACCGTGTAATCATGCACCGAAACGACCTCAACATGGTGTTTTTCTGAAGCACCTTTGCAAAAGGCTTCTACTAACAGGTCTGTGTTACCATTTTTGCGCGGGCTGCCGGATAATATCAAGATGTTCATTGGGGTTTCTTTTATAAAATTACAGTAATTGAATAGCTTCGTCAACAAGGGAGATCAAATCTTGCCATTTTTTTGTTCGTCCCATCAAACACTCCGTTGTCAATTCTCCGCAGTCTTCTATTTCAAAAAATAGAGCTCGAATTTTTCTACTTAAATCATATTGCTTTTCGTTTATAAGATGGTTGTCAAGGAGCCTGTTCAGAGAACTATCATGTAAAAAACTGGTAGCACCGATATTAAAATCCTCAAAAACCATCATCTCAATAAGATCAACAGGATAATTGAATATATGGCTGCCACATTGACGTAAAGTGTCCTCATACAATTCATACAACTCTTCAGGAGATATTTCTTTCATAAAATAAAGTTTTAAAGTTTTCTTTTGTTATTTATTAATTTGTCATCTGAAAAAGGAAATAGTCTTCTTCAAACACTTTTATTTTCACATACGATATGATCATTCAACGCTCACCCTCACAAATACCATGCTACTCCTGCCGGCATGGAGTTCCTCGCATTTCACAAAGAGTTCTCCTATATTTGAATAGCAGTACTCTAAAATATGAAGATCCATTTGAAGGTCTATTATAGGATCCCATTGGTCTATTAGTTCAGGGATCGGCTTGCTCGATTCCCAACGGTAGAGGTACAACCCTGGCGGTATGCCCAAGTGGTCTATTCTCTGCGTGGCAATCTGGCGGATGCAGCAATCGGCTACCATCAGACCACCGTCTATGGCGCCCAAAGGACGAAAAAGTGAGTCGATGAATGCTGTTTTTGTATCCACTGGTGCTTTTAGCCCCTTGTTTATCACTCTGAATTCCACAATGTAGGCGGCTTGAGCATGTTGACAAGGCTTTTTCGTCCATTCAAGGTCGAAATCCGCTTCGTTAAAACCTTCGGCCACGAAATAATGCTGATGCAACACGCTGTCGATTTGCCTGCTTTCGGTTTGTGAAAGATCAGCCGGCGTGAAGTCCGCACAAGAACAGAGAAGCTGACTTTGCAAAGCCTGATTGTAGTCTTCCTCTGTACATCTCACCGATTTCACTTGCGCATTTGAGAACACAGCAGTCAGTATTGCGAAAGAGAACAGTATCGCTTTTTTCATTACTGATGTTTGGGGATGTTTCATCATAATGATAGTAGTTCGTCTATCGTTTGATTATAGTCCGAGTCGATTAGCATAATCCGCTCGCCATTTTTCCGGCAGCCTTCCATATAGGCGTGATTGTCTTTTTTAAGGGTGTCAATCGTGCAGCAAGTGTCGTCCAATCTCTCCTCAATCACAGAGCTGTTTGCCTTTATTTCCGAGAAATGAGTCTCGATATAATCGTCGGTCATGGCAAGGCAGACATACTGGATGGAAGGCAAATAGGTCTCCTCAAAGTCTTTTCGCCAATCAAAGGGAATATAGCAGCCCTCCACGATGAGGTTCTGTCTGTTCTCGATTGCAGTCTTTACCATCTCCCGGACAATCGGCCACAGATATTCCGTAAGCGCATCATCGTCCTCTGGTGTCAGATCCGTTTTGCCACTACGGATCAGTCCCATCTTCAGATGGTCGATGGAGAGATAGGGATAGCCGTATCTTTCCAGCATCTTCTGCGCCAGCCGCGTTTTTCCCGTGTGCGACGCGCCTGTGATCAGTATTATCGTGGGGTTGTTTTTCATTTGACAGTAACGGTTACAATTGCAAAAACACAATGACTCATTGCAAAGCAATGATGGTTTGCTGCAACCTCTCCAAAAACCGTGCCGCGTCGCCGCCGTCCATCTGCACGTGGTGGAACTGGAACGAAACGGGCAACAGCGTCTTGAACCAGCTTTTGCGGTACTTGCCCCACATCACCATCGGGTTGAGGAACTTGTCGGTGTATTGGTTGACGATGCAGTCGAGCTCGGTCTGGATCATCGCGGAGGTGCCGACAATCATATACCCGTCGAGGAAACTGCTCTGGCACTCCTCCGCCACTTTGGAGGTCAGCTCCATGTAGTCGCAGTTGAATTGCTGGAGGTCTTCCGTATAGGGAATGTCGCAGGAGTTGATGCCGCCCTTGCGGTTGCGCACCACCACGTTGACGGCGATTTTGTCGTACTGGTACAGTTTTCCGTCCTCTGGCAGCAAATGCAGCTCTTCCGTCTTGTTGGCCGCCTTGCCGATACACCAGCACATCAGCGTGTTGAACTTTATGCCATTTTTTTTGCTGATTTTCACCAGTTTGCTAACATCCATTGTTTTTACCAATGTCACCATCGGCATGGGTGCAGTCATCCACATCTTGAAGGCATACGCTCTCGGGGTTTCTTCGGGGTTGGTTTCTTGTTTCATTTTGGGGGTTTAGATTGAAGAGGCAAAAGTACGAAAAATGTTGCGTTAATTGTTGCATTGGTAACGCAATATATTGAACGCCCCGTACTCTTATGTTAATAGCCAAGCGTAAATTACGGCTCCGAGGAGGCAAGGGATCAGGCCGATGAGCATGCCCCAGAGGAATTGCACGAAATGGTATTCTTCATATTGAAAATATTTTCAAATGGCAAAAATACGCAAAATATTCATGAGTCAGTAGTGCCGTAATTCTTCAGGAGCAAAGTTGAAGACGGAGATGTGGATGGCACTGCTGTCATCATCCAGGATGAACCACGGATTGCGGAGAGGGTGCGCCACGTTTCGAAGGAGGTGCATTTCGCGAGCGGGAGTGTTTCCTTCCACACATAAGACGGCCACCTTCCCGGACTTGGTGCGTGCCACGTCCACCACCAGCATGGCGTGGCCGTACTGATGGCCATTTCGAGCCGGATAGACCAGTACATCTCCCGGCTGGACTTCCCGAACGAGGCGGGGAGTTGTTTCCTTGTACAGAGACGCTGTATTGCACATTCCATATACTCTTTTCAGATAACTCTCGAAAGCATTTCTGTCCTTACCACCCTGATACTGCATCTTTTGCCCGTTGACATCCGTAAAGCAAATATCCTTGAAGCGTCCCATCTTGTACAAATACTCGGCCCGGATTCTCATCGTCACGTCGGCACATTGCTCATAGTTGGAAAGCAACTTCATATCCACCACTGCTGCCGAAAGCCATTGATAATTGGCATATCCACCTGTGTAAAGCTGTACTTTGCACCCTTGCGGTTTCAAGGGCAGGGAACGAAGATAGGCGGCATAGCTTTTGTCTTGCGCCTCAATTCTTTGGTAAGCGAAAGGCGTCGGAACTTCTCCGATATGTCGAGCGTCTCTCAGACTGCTGGTCCTTGATGAATAGGTCCACCATACCCAAATGCCACCTGTAGCCAGCAGGATGATGACAGCAATCATTACGGCAAGTTTCCAGCGAGTTTTCTTGTTCGGTGATTTTTCTTCCATAGGGGAGATTTGAGGTTTTAGGGGCAAGAGTATAAAAAAATCGGGTGGTGTTGGTGTTATGTTGCGTTAACGATGCAACATACGGAATATTAGTGGGATCTGCGGGTGAAAGACACCAATTCGGGATTGGTGCCACCTTTTCCGTATTCGCTCACGAGAATGTAATGTTCGTCGCAAGCGATGCCGAAGCAGCGGTCGTTGCTGATTTCCACTTGCGTACCCCAATAGCTGGCATTGTCATCGAGGAGTTTTACTTTATTGCCGCTGATGGTGTACTCCATGTTGATAAACGAGCCCTGAAGTACGAAGAGGTTTTTGATTTTTGGTAAACCTTTGATGCCGAGTGCGTTGACCTCTTCAATAAGTTGTTGCTTGATGGGCGAGATGGCGGGTGGAAGCTGGTCGGTGGGCAGTTGCCAACGCTTAAGAGTCGGATAAAACTGGCGCAGCATCGACTTCAGTTCCTCCTGGGTGAGATTTTGGCCGGTGTTCTTGTTGTATTCGTCTACAAATTGGGCGCAGGATTCCACCATTCCCTCCATTGTTAGGTCGTCGGTGAAGGCGCCGTCTTTGTAGCAGTAGATGCAGTATTCTTCGTTCTTACTTCCGTCGGCATTGGTGCCGAGGATTTCATCGGTGAGCGGCATTCCGCAGCTTTGACAAAATTTCATTTCTTTTTCCATATTGATGATGTTTTTTTGTTTCTTGTTTCCTGTCCCCACACTGCGTTCCTTCGTTGCATGTGTGGGGCAAATTGCACTTCGTGCGTATTGTGCCTTCGGGACTGCTCAAGGAAGTATATTATTACTATTGTTAGTTCCTGTTTCCAGTTCTCTTTCCAATTTCATCACTTTTACCGGTCGGTCGGAACCGACTTGGAGGTGGCTGCAGTAGTTGATTTTGCCGGTATCGCGGAAACCGCATTTCTCCATCACGCGGCCTGAGGCGGGATTGTCGGGGAAGTAGTCGCTCCAAATGGTATGGAAGCCTTTTTCGTTGAAGCAGTAGTCAATCAGCAGGTGCAGTGCCTCGGTGCAGATGCCACGGTTCCAGTAAGGCTTCGCTATCCAGTAGCCTGCCTCCACGTCGTTCTCGCCAATGTTGATGTTGCTCTCGCCGTAGGCATAATAGCCGATACAGCCAATCGGTTCGCCCGTATCTTTCAACTCAATAGCCCAGATATGGTCGCTGTTGAACACAGTGCGGATAATCTCCAGACTTTCTTCCACACTTTTGTGAGGAGGCCAGCCTGCGCGGGGACCCACCTCAGGTTCGGAGGCATATTTGTAAAGCGTCTCAGAATCGCTTTCGCACCAGGGACGCAACAGTATTCTTTCTGTTTCCAGCATTTAAGTTTTTTTAGACTGTAAAAATACGATTTTCCAATGGAATTAGTATTGAGTATGAAACACTATAACCTACGGGTTCGCCGGCAATATGCCTCGTACTCTTCTCCAAAATCCCGTCGGAGGCGCTGCTCTTCGCTAAAAACCTGTGTCATCATGATAGAGAAGAAAAGCACCAATACAAATAATGCCATAGGTTCCCACAACCATACAACAGCTCCGGCAAGGTAGATTAATGTGCCAGTGAGCATTGGGTTGCGGTTGAAACGGTAGGGGCCGTCGGTCATCAGATGTTTCGTGCGTGGTGCCACCTCATGGCCAAAGGCGTCCATCGGATTGCCCTTGCCGTGCTGTTTCATATAGATGATGGTCCAGATACTTAGTGACAATCCGCCGAGCATCAGTATGAAGGCTATAATGGCTCTTGCCGCACCGACAGGCCACAAAGCCGGTCTTCCTGACACCAGCCACATGATGGTTGGTATTAATGCTACAAAGAGTAGTCCGCCTAGCAAATAGCCGATAATTTCCCGTAGTTTTTTCATGTTATTCAGGTTTAAATGATTCGTTTTGTCTTCCTAATACTTATCACTGCTGTTATGGTTTCCACCAGTCCGAACACGAAGTATAGGTTGCTTATGGCGTTGAAGCCCCAGACCCACCATTCGAGGACAATCCAGAGCATCATTCATTCTGATTCCATCAGTCCTGATAATTTGTCAACATTCAGAGAACTTGATGAGAGACTGGAAACGTTGAAAAAGTTTATTGATAGTCCCGCAAATTGAGTTTGTTTCGGATGATGTCGGCAAGAAATTCTGTCACCTGCTCGGGACTCATACCTGTGATGTTAATGACAAGGTCGTAGTTGTGGGCATCGAGACGTGATTTGTCTGTGACGCTTTTGACAAAGGTGTCACGTCTGTTGTCAATATCTTTGATAACTTTCTCGGCTTCTTCTTTACTGAGATTTTGTTTGCGTGCGATACGGTCAATACGTGCGTCATCATCAGCGATGATGAGGATGTGCACCGCATTGGGTTCATTATGGAAGACATGGAAACCCGCACGGCCAATGATGATGCAACTTTCTTGTGCAGCCAGTTCTCGCAACAGTCGGGCTTCAGCATGATAGACACTTAGCGGTGTGGCTTCGGGGAGTGTATTGTTGGATGATGATGAGCTGGCGGCACCAAACTGCTGGTAGAAACGGCAGAAATCATCCCACCAGGTGGTTCTTTGTGCCTTGATACGCTCGATATTCTCAACGGACAAGTCAAATTGCTGGGCTACCCTGTCCAGTATTTTACGGCCGTATACTTTAACGCCGAGTTTTTTGCCAAGCAGCTGGGCAATCTCTCCGCCGCCGCTGCCACATTCTCTATTGATGGTGATGATGAAATTATTCATAAGTTTCAAGATTATTTTTTTTAGATTGATATTTATTTTACTGCGATAATGCGGTGGGCAGAATGTCCGTCGGCTTGCAGCAGATATATGCCGGAAGTGGGAAGTTGAAAATTGAAAGTGGAGAGTCTGCTGGTAGCCAGTTGGCGACCCAGCATGTCGTAAATTCTAACTGTGGCTCTGTCGGGATTTTCCACGGTAAGGGAAAGGCCTTGCAGGCGGTAGGTCAAGTTGTCATTCTGTATCTCAGCGATGCCGACATTGTTTTCCATCACGGCACGGATTTGCCAGGTATAGTAGCCGCCAATGGGGTGATAAATGTCCCAGCCTTCAGGAAAATGATACCATGAGCCGTCGGGGTTGCCGCAATAACTGCTGGCAGCGATGGGAGCAGCTCCTACAGAGTTGCTGGTAAAACTGAGGGTAATCCATATTGACTGGTCGGGACCAAACTGTAGCACACTGTCGAGTGCTAACGTACGCCAGCCTTGTGCTCCGGTAAGTTGATAGGTCTTGGTATATACAGGTATGGCACCATCAAGGGTGGTCTCATTTTGATAGATGTTCAGCGTATGGTAGCCTTCGGTAAGGAAATTCAGCTGCACAGCTGAAAGTGGACGCCCTTGCCGCATGCTGGCGGGGATGCGGATGCCCCACTCGAAGGTACCGCTCTCACTCCATGGCTGGTCCTCGATGTAATTGTCGTAGCAGTAGCCGATAGGGTCGCCAGTGATACGCTCGAAGATGGCTGTGTCGGTGTAGTCATTGCCTACGGCAAGGAAGGAGAAGGGCACATTGCGTAAGCCAGAGGCCATGCCCACATAACGGCATCCTTCGGCAGCCTGAACCAGGACATTTACCGTGTCGTAAGGTTGATACACACCGCTACCAGTGACCGTGCCTAATGAGGGGGCGTTGCTGACAATGTTAATGGTTACTGCGCTGGTAGCTGGTTGGGTATGAGGATATATCCCCATAATGGCTTCGGCAATACCATTGAAACAATAATAGGGAGCACCGCCTTCAGCGGGTGCCAATGAGTCGATGGTGTACCAACCGTCGCAGCGGCCACCCCAACCCCAGTTGACGTGATACAAGCCCATGTTATCGTAGCCATCAATAACGAAAGCATGTCCACCCCCGCGAGGTTGTACAGCACCATAATGCACAGGGCGACCTGCATCCAGTTCGGCGTGCATCAGGACCTCCCATTCAGCTTCACTGTATGCATTTTTGTAGCGGCTGACAAGCAGAGGGTTGTATCTGAAATAGGTTTTATAGGCATTTTCTGCGCAGGCAAAATCGAAGCTTCCTGCAGAATAGCTGTATGCGGCACTGCCACCTGCGGAGGAGGGTCCATACATCATATTCACCGCTACCCCGGCGTGGTACATCAAAGTGGCAACAGCATCTTTTTCCAGACTGCTGCAAGTGGGTTTCAGCGTGTCGGGCATCATATCCCAATTGTAGTATGTCGAGCCGAAGTCGGCTCCGAGATTGCCGTATGGAGGCCAGTTGTAAATGTGTATGCCGTAGCCTACATCGGGCCAATGCCAGTAGCGCATAATCTGGGCCATGGCTGTAGCTACACAACCCGTAACAGTGCGTTCTGAATAGGTGTTGTTATAGGGACAGTAAATGTTGTAAGGGTTGGACTGGTTCCAGACGGAAGTCAACAGCGGGGCTACTGAGCCTTCTTTGTTGGAGAAAGGACCATTGCTCCAGCGTTGCCATTCTTCCGTTACTTTTGGGGCTGGATTTCTGTGTGCCTCAATTACAGAGGCAATTTCGAGGCGGTAACCGTCAATCCAGGCGGCTATATGGTCGGGCATGTTGTCTGTGTCGAAAGTGCCATTCGGCGAATAACCTAATACTGGCCGTACACAATCGTCAGCAGCAATAAGGACAAAACCTTTGCCATCGGCACCGACAAAGAGATAACATTCGGTGAAGTGCTGCGGAGTGGCATCAACGACAGCTTTGTTCAGCACTTTGGTGGCGATACTGGCTACCGTGGATTTGTCAACAGGATTAGCCTCCATTCTTACCGCAGATAAGCTCAATATTGAAATAAGGATAAAAAGGATAAAAATCTGTTTCATATTGTTTTGTTTATAGTTGAAAACGACTATTTTTTTTCGCGAAATTCGGTGGGTGACATGCCAGTCTCACGGTGGAAATAGCGGCAGAAGCTGGCCTGTTCGTTGAAGCCCAGCATGTCGGCGATGGTCTGCACGTTGAGATCGTGCCGCATGTGCAGCAGCATTTTGGCCTCCGCCACAATGTGGTTGTGTATCCAGTGTGCTGCGGTGTAACCCGTTTCTTGCTTTATGACGGCACTGAAATGTTTGGTTGACAAGCAGGCTTTCTCGGCATAGAAAGCCACATCGTGATGCTGGCGGAAGTGCAGTGCAAGGTCGTTGTGGAATTGTACGCTGACTCGCTTTTCGTCATTGTTTTCCTCCAGTTTGTTCTTTCGGTAGAAACTGAGTAAGCGAAGCAAAAATTCCAACAGACGTGATAACAGCATCCGGCGGTCGGGCATGTTGAGACGCACAATCTCGCGCATCCCGTCCACCACATTCACAATCATTTTGTATTCATGTTTGTCGAGTTTCACGCAGGGATGTAGCTCATAACGGTAGCGCATACGTTTTATGATTTGCAGCATGGGGTCGTTCAATACAGAAGCATCTACAATAATCAGCGTGGCAAGGTAATCATCGGTTTTACTCAGCTTTACAAGTCTGTGATTGGGAAAGATAACGCCCACGGTATGTGCTTCTGAATAGTCAGTCATGTCATCATACATAAGATCTATGCGGCCTCTGTGTCCGATGCAAATTACATAATCGGACGATATGTATGGCTCGCCGATAGTGGGCAATTCTCTCACATCGTCGAACACTACAATACATTCCTCTTTTATTTTCTGATTATAAAGAGTGATTGGGTGAGTGTATGGCTGCGTTTTTTTCATAATGCAAAAATACAAAAAGCTCCGTAATGTTACTGCAACATTACAGAGCTTTTTGATTATTTTTGGAAAACTTCAATGAAAATTATCTTGTGACAATAACCTTCTTAGCAGGGTAGTCGCCTATTTTAATGATATAAACGCCAGTAGATAGCCCGCTATCGCTTACTTGACGACCATCTATGCTGAATATACGCACTTCGCAGTTGTCACAGCCTTCCACGACGATATTGCCATTGTGGCTTTTGATAGTGATACCCTCCATGTCGAGTTCGTTGATGCCGTTGGTGCCTCCGTTATCTAAAACATAGCAATTCCCTTCAAAATAAGAGGTTCCGTCGGTGACGTTGTTGCCAGAGACAAGCGAGGGGGTGCTGGGAGCGGAAATAAATGTAGACGAGTTACTTCCGCCGCCAGGGCCGCCACCAGGGCCGCCACCAGGGCCGCCACCAGGACCGCCACCGGGACCACCGCCAGTATTGATAGAGGGAGTATAGAAAGCTATCTTATTATCACCGTATGTTATGGTATACCAACTGTTGCTGCTGATGTTTGAAGACTGGATATAGGGTTGGTTGATGGAGCTATTATTCTCGATGCCATTAACGGCGATGATGACTCCGCCATTGATATAGAGTCGTTTTCCTTCCTCTGTGTTGGCATCAAGAGCCACCTCGGGTGATCTGGAACCGATGGCATAGACCAATCCGCCATTGATGTAAAAGTTGCCGTTGGCATCCATACCGTCGTTGTTGGCGGAACGCGAATAGATAAAGCCGTCTGTAACGGTCAGGTTTTGCGCACAGTTGATACCGTCGTCGTAAGCATTGACATAAATCTCACCACCACTGATTTCCATGGTATTCTTGCTCTCGATACCTTCGCCGTTGGTGCCGCTGGTGGTCACCTTGATATTGCCTCCACTGATGGCCATTCCGCCGCTGTATGTGTAGCTGTTGCCGTTCTCCGTTTTCAAACCAGCCTTGATGCCCTTGGGCGATGAATAGTAGTCACTGTTGACATTGTCGGTATTGCCAGTATAGTTGGTGTTCTCTGTTGTGCCATTATTGTAATAAAGGGCACCACTGGTGGTAACCGTGATGTCGCCTCCGCTGATGGTCATGAAACCATCGCATTTCATGCCTTTGCCACCCGAACCAGTAGAAGTGAGTGAGAGGGTGCCTCCACTGATGGTGATGTTGCTGTCGGCACTTATTCCACAGGCTGCACTGGTCTCCAAATCTTCAGTGTCCCACATGCCTTTGCCGCTTGTAGTTACATTGATAACGGCATCATCGGAAATGTAAATGTTACCTGCGCTTTTGATGCCTTTGGCGGCGATAGCGGCACAGTTGATGGTGATATTACCCCCGCTGATATAGATATTGCCAGAGTCTTCATCCTCATGGTCGGTGGTCTCGCCGGTTGAGGTGTCACCGTCAAGGTCACACTGGATGCCGTCATCCTCTGTTCCGCTGATGTTGATGGTACCGCTTTCCATCAGGAAATACTCGTTACAAGAAATACCGTCGCCTACTGCGGAAGTTACATTGATGGTGGCGTTTTCTACAGAGATATATTCTCCGGCCTTGATGGCATGTTTCAAGTTACCCACAACATTCAGCGTGCCCTGTTGTTTGAACTCGGCGTGTCCTTTCACATAAAGGCAGCCTTTCTGTGAGCCAGTAGCCGCATCCGCAAGGGTGTTGGTAGTACCAGTGATGACCTTCACGTTGATGCGTTTGCTGTTCTGGATGTGTATCGCCGCACCGCTATATGCCGGAGTGACGTTGGTCAGGGTAAGACCGTTCAATTCGATGGTGGCTTTGTAGGACCCCGACATGTAAAATTCGCCGTCGGTTGAGGTGCCGCTCAGCTTGTAGGTTATTTCGCTGGCGAGGCTGTCGTTTTGAGCAATGGAGACATGGGCCCCGCTCTGGGTAACAGTCAGATACTGTGCAATGTTGTCCGCCACAGCAACCGTTGCCGTTGTGCCGTTATAGACCACCTCAACGGTGTTGTTGCTTGGTGTTTGTGCTCCAACTGTTATCGTCAATACAAGGGCGACAATGAGGATTGTCAGTTTTTTCATAATCGGAAATTTTGTTAAATTAAATTATAATGCAAAGAAACAGTATTTTACACATATTTGATTTAACCAATAAGGGGGAATGTTTGGCAATTTGTCGGAAAATGAGGGTTACATTGTCAATAAGCCTTGAATAGGGTAGGGCTTATCTTACAGCTTCAGTGAGATACCAACAAAATAGGTGCGTGCCTGAGTGGGGCCATAGATGTAGTTGGCATCGCGGTTGGCACCTTTGTCCAAATCACGCTGGAATTGGTCTAAAATATTTTTTACTCCCGCACTTAACTCAAGGCAATAATGTTTGTAAATGTGAATATCGTAGGCCAGTCGGATGCCGAAATCCCAGAAAGTGGGTGTTTTGACTTCCTCATCCTGGACTATATAACCCTGCAGATGCGGTACCAGCATAGAACCGGTGATTTTGCCATTGACAGAAATTGTGAAGTTACGCACAGGTTGGATATCCAAGAGTACATAGGCATAATGGTCAGGGGTGCGTAACATGCGTTTTTGCGGAGCAACTGTAGGACTCCATTGTTGTGGCTCTACATAGCGGCTTTGCTGCCATGTGTAGCCCAGCTGAAGCGATAGGAGTGTGGTATAGGCAAGTCTGGCCTCAAAGTTGATACCGCCCACCCATGCACCTGGAGCATTGGTGCGTGTCAGCAACAGGTTGCCTTCGTCATCATGGCCGTCTTCACGCAAGAAAAACACATCTTTCAGGTAGGTATAGAAACCTTCGCCGGTAAGGTTGAGTTCCCATTTGCCGAAGCGGCGGTACCAATCCGCACTTGCCGTTGCGCTGTGCGAATATTCTGGGTGCAAATCGGAGGCAAGTGAAATCAGCGAAACCGCGCCATTTACGGCTGCTACATGCAAATCCTCATCGTAGGCCTGCGGTGCGCGATAGCCACTGCTGTAGCCCACTCGCAGCACCAGTCCGTCAATAGGAGTGTATCGTACAGTGGCACGTGGATTGCAAACCGGTTTTTTGAGCAGATTGTGTTTCTCCAAACGAGCTCCGATCAGTACACTCCATTTTTTGTTTTTCCATTCATTTTGGGCATATACACCTGCCACATGTACGTTCTGCTGTATGTCGCGATGATAGCCCACCATGCGGTCATGCAGTCCGTTATAGGTGTATTCGGCTCCAACGCTGAGGTCGCCGTTCATTTTGCCACAAGGATAGGAAAAACGGTATTGCAGTCCGGTGTTGGAGGTTATGTCAGTACTGGTGCCGTAAGCATTGGGGTCTTTGCCCGCCCCGAAATAGCTGTCACGACCTATATGTTGCACTGCTGAGTAGGCTGACACAAAATGGCGGCTGTCGGCAGACATCCAATCGAAGGCCAGTGAACCCGCGTCAATGTTATGACGCAGTTGTTCTGCAATATCTGCTTCGTGAGGTGGCAATTCGAAATTGTTACCGCCACGCCGAAAATCGGTAATATGGTGATATTCGAGTGTGAGTTTGCTGGAAGTGCTCGTCCTGAAGAATACACGAGCTCCGGCGGTGGTGCTTCGCAATTGTGGTACTTCGCTGAAACCGTCTTTGTCACGGTCGTAGGGACTGCGAGTACGGTGGGCAGCAAAGATGTAAGCTCCGATTTTCCGGTTCTCGCTTGTGACAGAGCCGTTTAGCTCAGTGTTGATGTCGTAGGCACCGCGTTCGTTTACCCCTGTGACATTGGAGATATTTACAAAATTTCGTACCGGTTCCTTGGTGATGATATTCACTACACCAGCGATGGCATTGGCACCATACATGGCTGAGCCGCCACCGCGGACAATCTCTATACGGTCAATCATTGCAGTAGGCACTTGTTCCAAACCATATACTGAAGCTAAAGATGAAAACACCGGGCGCGAGTCCATCAGTATCTGGCTGTATTGCCCTTGCAACCCGTTGATACGCAATTCGGTCTTGCCACAGTTGCTGCAAGTGTTTTCCACACGTAAGCCTGGTTGGTAATTGAGTGCGTCAGCTGCACATGATACTCCTGTCGTCTCAAATAGCTTCGGAGAAATCACATTAACAATCGTAGCCGCTTCCTGTCGCTTGGTCTCATGCCGGTTGGCGGTCACCACCACATCGTTTAGTTGCTGTGATAGCTCATGGATGACGATTTTCAATTCGGTGGTAATGTTTTCCTTGATTACCACGGGCAGTTCTTCGGTTTCATAGCCCACATAGGTCGCAACAACTGTCTGTTTTCCAACAGGCAAGTTCTTGAGAAAATAGTGTCCAGTCTCGTCGGTGATGGTGCCAATATCGGTGCCTTTGATTTGTATGGTCACGTAGGGCAAGTGCTCACCGGTATTCTCATCCACCACATGTCCTACCAAATGTGCGTCATATTGTTCCTGTGCATTAATGAAATAGCTCGGTATGAGCAGCAACAAACAAACCAAGAGTTTTATTAGTTTTTTCATGGGAATATCCTTTGAAAAAAGAAGCGGCAAAAATACAAAAAAAATCGCAGCCCGAAAGCTGCGATGTTAAGCTTGTGCTTACTTTCCATGCTCGAAGAGCGATTATTCCTTCACAAATTTCATCGTGGTCATTTTGTCGAGGCTGCTGATCCGCACAATGTAGGTACCCGCTGATAAGTCAGCAACATGTATCTGCTCATTTGCGTTGGCAATCTCAATATGCTTCACCTCTTGTCCATTCACGGAATAAATGGCAATCTGGGCACCTTCAACATTGTTAATGATAAGTTCTTCCGCAACAGGATTAGGATAGACGGAGATGCTGCTTGCTACATTCTCGATGTTACTGCCGCTGGTGAAATAACCGAACTCAGTCCAACCGCCAGAAACGCTTTTGTCGAATTTGGCATAACCATAAGTGTTGGGGCTGCCGGCAAATTTCAAGGCCACATAGCCGGTGTTCATCCCTTGTCCAGAATAGGTGTCCAGGGTGACCAGATTGTTTGACCATACTGCGGACGAATTGCAAGCGGTCCATACATTGTCCAAGGTAGCGTATTCGGCAACCGTGTACATCTGATCGGTGCTGGGAACAGCTACAGATCCGGAAATAGGCTCCAACTGAACTTCGCTGGGATCATAATTCGGGATGGAGAACTGAGGAATTCCGTTCACAATCAAATTGCCGCTTTGCGGAGTGATTTGGACTGTTGAGTAATTTTGTGCGAAAGCACCGAAGGTACATACAATGCAGAGTACCATAGCCAGTATAATTTTTTTCATAAGCTTATAAAATTAAAAATTGATTGATACAACTCCATATAATTTAATAATTCTGCAAAGTTAATGATTTTTCCTATTTTTTGCGTTCTTTCCATGTCTGAAAAAGGATTTTTTTAAAGCGATGCGTCCGGACCGAAGATTTCCTTGGCGTAAGGCGTGAGGGGAATGTGTTTGGAGAGCCAGAAAATTGGCATCTTGACATATAAAGGTCCGCAGGCGTAGGGTTGCACACTATATTGGTTATATACTGCAGTAATGACAGAACGGGTACTGTCAATAAAGAAGCAATCGGGCATAGGCAGCCGTTCTTTGTATTCCTCGAAAAGGCATTCTGTGGTGTTGCCATCTTCCTTGTTGACCACCAGATCTTCCAAAGCACGGATCAACACCTCCCCGAGTTCTGTGGTGTCAATGAGATCCTCCAATTGGATAATCCGCTTGGTATTCAAGTCGATGGTCATGATATCAATCACATAATAGCCATGGGCGGCAAACGCCATACAGCCTTCGGTATATACCGAGAAGGTTACCAGGTTGTCATTACGGTCACAAGTGCTGGTGATATGGGCGTAATTGTAAGGTTCCAGAGTGATGGAATCAATTGTTTTAAGAAATTTGACTCCTTCAAGAATATCATCATCTTCCTCAAACCAAGTATGTTTCAAAAAAAGTTCTGTCGCTTCCTCCAAAGTTTTGGCGGCAGTATCTCCAAAAGTGAAGCGAATCAACGCTTGCTCCAACTCAGGAGTTAGGCAACCTTCGTCAGGCCATACAATCGAATATTCGTTTTCCACCTGCAAACGATTCTCTTCCATGCCATAAACCGGTTCGAAGGTGATGAGTTCCAAGCAACGTTTACCGTTAACTGCATGAACTCCGAAATCCACGTTTTTCTGTTTACAGGCACCAAGTACAAGTGCCAAGCATAAAATTGCTGCGATAAGTTTTAGTTTTTTCATATCTATTCTATATCTTTAGGTACTGTTATATACCATTCTTCAAGAACTCTCTAAGACCAAGATGAATTATACCATCATAATTGCTGCGAGTGACTAAAGGTGATAACGAGATGACATATTTAGGATAGTTGTCCTTGATTTTACTCAAAGTTCCGAACTCTCTTTCCGTGGTTTCTTCCGTCGCAATTAAATAACTCACCTGTACATATACCTTTATGTCGTTTTTGGTGCAAACGAAATCAACCTCGCCGGCTTGAAGCTGTCCGATTCTCACATCGAAATCAAGTTGTGTAAGATATTGATATACTACATTTTCAAGAACCTTCTCAATGTCTTTTTCCCGCCTGTTCAACCCCGACAGCAGATTTCTGATGCCAACATCCTCGAAATAGTATTTTCCGTTTGTCTCAAGAATTTTCTTACCATGAATATCATATCGCTGAACGCATTTCATCAAATAGGCTTCTTCAAAATATGAGCTATAATCAACAACCACATTGGTGGAAACTGTCGTTCCAATGTTTTTCATGTAGTTGCTGATATTGTTTGCAGAGGTCGGTTTACCTATATTGTCGGCAAGATATTGCAATAGTTTGTTCAGAAAAGCCACATTGCGGATATTGTGACGCTCAATGATATCTTTGAGAACCACTGTATTCAAAACACCTTGTAGATAGTCGTGAACGTGTTCTTCATTGTCAATTCCGATTTGGCGCAAACCTGGCAAACCGCCATAGTTGAGATATTTATTCAGACTATCGTCATTGTCCTCTAATTCATGAAAAGTCAGAAACTCTGAATACGACAATCCATGCACATGAATTTCCTGACATCGTCCTGACAATAAGGTGCTTAAGTCTGATGACAACATGCGGGCATTACTTCCTGTGATAATAATATCGGTATTATCTTCAGAACGATAACTTCTCACAGAACGTTCCCATTCTTCAATATCCTGAATTTCATCGATAAGTATGAAATTATGTTTCCCTTTGGCATAATTCTTGTCAATATAATCATTCAGATCAGTGTAATTCTTGATAAAGTCAAAATCCTTCTTTTCCTTGTCAATATATATGATATTGGCGTCAGTTTCTACCTCATGGCGCAGCATAAAGTCCTTCAACACAAAGCTTTTCCCAATGCGTCGTTGTCCTACCAATACAATTATCTGACCTTTCCCAAGCCACGAATCCACCTTGTCGGCATAATATTTCCTTGAAATCAAATCCATAAACAATAATTTTCTGCAAAGATACAATTTTATTGTTTATAAACAACAAAATTTGTGATTTTATTATTTTTATCACTTATGAATCATTACTACTGATGCAATATTTTCTTATTTAGGCTGGTGAAATAAGTGTGTTATAAATAATGTAAGCGATTAGTCGTGCTGAAAGCACGCAATCCTATTAACCCCTAACAAGGCCGGAGGCCGCAGTTTGGGGTGGCGATGCACATGGTGTAATACAGCGTGCCAAAGGTACGCTACTATGGGAATCATTGTAGCGTGCCTTCCGCACGCATATCACACATTCATTATCACTACCCCACACCACGCACTATCGTGCTTGTGCGGGGTTAATAGGATATTGTGCCTTCGGCACATTAAGACCAAGGAATTCTATTCTCCCGTCAAATACATAACCATTCTTCCGTTGTCGTATAGTTCAACCGTGATGTTGTGATATGTCCACATCAAATATTTGCTCTCTTTGCCTGCTTGAACAGGTTCCTTGCCTGTCAGTCGTGTCAGGATTTGGCGTACTTGCGTATGCTTTTGTTTCACATTGGCCATTGTCCCGGAGCTGCGGGTGTCGGAATTGTAACAGTTGGTTTTTAACCACTCAAAAAAGACACCTCTAACAACAGAATCACTTTTATGCACACAATAGTCCACCGACAAGGTCTTTTTGCTATCGACTACGGTGTAGTAACTTATTTTCCCAAATTTGTTCGTTTGAGTGCTTTTCGGGAAATAATCATTGGCTAATTCCCTGAACTCTCCTTGACAAGTAGCCTGCAATGCCTTCTCCACACTGTCTATCTGCGAAAGGGTCAGATGGTCGAGATTATTCAAAAGGAATTGAAGCAACGGTTTGATGTTATCCGTGCCGATATAGGACAGTGAATCCTGATTATGAATAATATGGCAGATGTGAATGAGCGTATCTTGGATTTCCAGCACACCATACGAATTCTTGTTTTCTTTAAATTGCTCAAAACATTGGTTCGGAGCAGGATTATCACCCCTAAAGCAATCAATCCATTGAAAAAAATGATATCGATGCCCAAAGTCAAACTTGTTAAGCAGTTTTCCGTCTTCAAGTTGGGCTATGTATGTTTTTTCCTTTGTATTCACCAAATAGTAAATATCCCCATTAGTCAAAAATGCGTCTGAAAACACGGAGTCATAAGTTTTTTCGTCCCACAAATTGTACTTGTCTTCTCTGCCAGTGAAATGGAATAAAGTAGGAACAGGGGTGGTGCTTAGAGATTCTTCGCTTCCCCAACTACCAAGGTTATATAGATATTTATAACCATCACGGACAACAGCCTCGTAGGTATGATTGTCTTCACATAATTGTGCCTTCCCTTTCAAAGAAATCAAGGTATCCACTTTGCTGTGCCGAATGAAATAATAGACGCCGTCTTTTTTGATGATGCGTGATAATTTTCCGGGCAAAATATACTGACAGTGTGTTTCTATAAATTCAGGATGGTTAGGCTTTACCGTAACGGAGGTGGAACTGTCCCAAAAATCGCTGCTTACTTGAGGCGTACTATAGCGAGTGTCAACATACGACATTTTCTTTTCCATAAACCAAGTGTATGCTCCCCATTCGCCCACATCAACAACAGCGACACTGTACAGGTCGTCATCATATATCAGATTGGAAACCACTTCAACGGGCTCCCATTGCCATGTATCCATATCAAAATAATAACCTCCTTGTTCATTGCGAAGATGATATGGGCTTAAGTAAAGGGTGTCGTGACGAACAAAAAGGTCACCATAAGAGTTTCCTTGAAAATCTTTGGGCAAACTCACCTCCACAATATCTTTCCCATCTTCAGAAATGACCAATAAACGGTTCCTCGATACCCAAAAGTCATAGATTTGTTGATCCTCGAAAATGCAGAAGTAAAAGCCATGGTATTTGGCCGACCATTTCATTGTAAACTCCGAAATAGGACTTATGTAATCGGCGGCGTTAATCCGTATGGTATCTTCCACCACCTTGAATTGTTGTGCCCGCACTGGAATTGCTATTGCCAAGAATAACAGTACCGTCATAATGCGGAAACAAAACCTAATACGAAAGGATATAAAAGGTGATTTCATAGGATTAATCGTGATTTATATTCGTCTTCATTTCATTTTATCTTTCGCTGTCTTTGCAAATTCGAAGAGCGATTGGGGCAGGTGGCAGTAGCCAGAGGGATTCTTGTCGAGGTAGTCCTGATGATACTCCTCGGCGGTGTAGAAACGCTCCAGCGGCTGCTTTTCCACGGCCAATGGCTGACCGTAATGCTGCTGTTCCTCGGCATATACCTTGTTGATCACAGGTAGGTCTTCGGCATCAGTATAGTAGATGCCTGTGCGGTAGCGTGTCCCCTCGTCATGGCCCTGCTTGTTCAAGCTCACAGGGTCAATGGCCTTGAAGAACATCCGCAGCAGAAATTCCAGACTCACCACCTCCGGATTATAAGTCACATGGACTGTTTCGGCATAACCTGTTTCGTCAGTGTAAACTTCCTTATAGTTCGGATTTTCAGTATGTCCGTTAGCGAAACCCACTTCGGTTTCCACAACGCCCTTAATCTGCTTGAAGAAGTGCTCCGTTCCCCAGAAGCAACCTCCTGCCAAGTATATCTCTTTTGTTTTTGTATTCATTTTTAAGGTTTTAATATTGTTTTTCAAAGCATTGCATCCGGACCGAAGAAATCTATTTTTCCATTAAATACATTACCATTCGTCCGTCTTCGTATAATTTTATTATGATATTGCGGTATTCCCAAAGTAAGTACGTGCTTCTTTCGACTCTTTTTACAGGTTCCCTGCCTATCAGCCGAGTCAGAATCCGCCGTACTTCCTCCGTCTTCTGCTTCTCTAAACCAAGTTCATAGTAGTCATTATAACATATATCACTTTTCGGATTTTTATCCCAATCGAAAAAGGCCCCGCTGACCATAGAACTGCTTGTATTCACGCAGTATGACACTGTGAACATTTGTTTATCATCAATTACCGTATAATATTTGATTTGCTTATACTTCCCCGTTTGATATTCATCAGGATAATATTTATTGGCCAGTTCCTTAAACCGTCCGTATGATGTTGCCTGTAGGGATTTCTCCATTTCATCTACCTGAGTATAGGTCAGGTGGTCGAAGTGATTCAAAAGATAGGTCAGCAATGGCTCAATATTGTCTGTACCGATATAGGGCAAAGTGTCTTGCTTATGTTTAATATGACGAATGTGAATCAGCTTGTCCTGAATTTCCATCACACCATAAGAATTTTCATTCTCCCTGAATAGCATAAAGCACTGGTTCGGGGCTGCATTGAGCCCCCTACGGGAACCATACCATTTGAAGAAATCATATCTTCGTCCAAAATCAATCACATTATGCATTTTATCGCCTTTCAATTGCGCAATATAGCTGCTTTCCTTCGTGTTCACCACATAATACAACTGATTATCCGTCAAAAAAGCATTATGGAAGAGCGTATCATAGACCTTCTCGTCCCACCAATTGTCTTCGTCAACACCTTCGAATTGAAAGAGAGTGGGAACAGGAGTAGTGGTTAAAGAGTCTTCGCTTTTCCAACTACCAAGGCTATATAAATATTTATAATCATCACGGACAACAGCCTCGTAGGTATGATCGTTTTCACATAATTTAATAGACATTGTCCTTTTTGATAATTCGCGATATGTTTTTGGTCATGATATATTGATTCACTTTCGCTTTTGTTTCAGAAGGCTTTTCCATAAACCAAGTATAGGCTCCCCATTCTCCCATATCTACATAGGCTACGTTGTATTGATTATCCTCATAAATCACATCAGGAATCAGCTCTAAAGGCTGCCATTTCCATTGTTCCATGTTAAAATAATAACCATTTTGCTCACAAAGGTAAGGCTTTAAGAAAAGCGTATCATGTCGTACAAAAAGGTCTGCATAATGATCGTTTTTCAACTCATAGGGCAAATCAACTTCTTTAACCTCCTTTCCATCTTCGGGAAAGACCAATAACCGATTCTTACATATCCTATGCTCATAGATTTGTTCATCTCGGAAAATACAGAAATAGAAGCCTTGGTATTTAGCCGCCCCTATCATTTCAAAAGTTGAAATCGGGCTTATAAAGATCGCCTCATCAATCCATACAGTATCCTCAAGAAGAAAAAATTGGTCAGCCAATTCCTTCATCCTTGGGCCACTGTCCTCATCTTTTGGTTTACAAGCACCTGCTATGAGAGCCAAGAAAAAAATAATTGCTATGAGCTTTGATTTATTCATGTTTCTTTTGTTATCAGGAACTTCTATATATTCTATTTCAGTGCCTTCACGGGGCATTCCTTCTTGCATTTATTACATAGTATACACTCCGTGGCATTTTTGCGTTGGCGTGAATCGCTGTTCACCTCGACATCCATCGGGCAGACTTTCAGGCATTTGCCGCAATGGATACATTTCTCCTCATCGCAGCGGATGCGGAGCAGGGAGAAATAGCTCATCGGCTTGAGGAAGACCGTGATGGGGCAGATGTACTTGCAGAAAGCGCGGTTGTCCTTGAAAATCAATGCCAGGGTGATGCCAACCACATAATAGACCAAATTGCCGATGAGGAAGAGCACGAACAGGGTGTGTTTGGTAGCTTTGCCGAAATGGAACAACAGGAGGATAAGGATTAACGACAGCGCAAACATGATGTAACGAATAAAGCCCAGCTTCTTTCGTGGCCCTTGCGGCTCTTTGTAAGGCAACAGGTCGAGAATCATGGCCGTCCAGCAGCAATAGCCGCACCAACCCCTGCCGAACAGCAGCGGACCGAAAATCTTGGCGACGGCATAATGCAACACCCCTGCCCCAAAGAAGCCTGAAAGCAGGTAATACCAGAAACCCTCTATCTGCATGTTCTCCCTGCAAATCAGGCCGAGGAAAACGAACATATAGAGCCCAACGCCGAACTGGACAAACTCGCGGGCATATTTCTTTCCAGCGGCAGACAGCACCATTCCAACCCCTATACAGATACCTATGTATGTAAAATTGAGGAAAAAGAATAAATTGCCTGTGGCCAGCCATAATGACACAGCGAGAACCTCAAATGCGGCGAACAGGATGATGGCGGCTTTGAATTTTTTCATGAGTTACGTTTCGTGGAATCTTTCTTCAAATTATAGCTGCTTTACCGGAAAGGTGAAATAGGTGTCAGGGTAGGGCTCATTGATCAACGTGAAGTGCCACCATTCCTCGTCGTATGGCTTGAAACCGTGGCGTAACATGGCACGACGAAGAATCATACGGTTCTCGAATTGCTCGGCAGTGATAGTGCGGCCAGAGGGACTGTTGCAAATGCCTGTATATTCACCTGTTTCGGGATTGCCGCCAAAATCGGGATGACTTTCGTAACCGAACCAGTCAAAAGTACCCCCCATATCCACTTCTTTCTCTGTATTCATGTCAAAAAGTGTCAAATCGACGGTGGAACCACGTGAATGACCGCTGCGGCGAGCGATATAACCTAAATCGAAGAGACTGTCTCTTGGTACATCCGGATAAAAATAGGGCTTCATCAGTGTGTCGTTGATGTCATTACCCCAACGCATGAAATGATCTACACCCATCTGCGGACGATAAGCGTCGTAAATTTTCAGACGGTAACCTTGTGCTTTCAACTCATCGCTTACGACTTTGAGACTGTCGGCAGCTTGGCGTGTAAGCAATGCGGTGGGTTCTAGATATCCGTCTATGCGTGCCCCCACAAAATTGTAAGTGCTGTAATAGCGGATTTCAAGAATGGCGTCCGGAACGACCTCCGTAATCACTACAAAATTGCTGGCGTCTTCTGTGGCTACATACGCTTCCTCTTCCGCACTCTTTGAAGTGGATTTTTGGGTGCAGGATGCGAAAAAGATACCTGATATTACCCCGAATGCAATAAGTAAATTTCTCATCTTTAATAATTTAAAAAAAATAGTGTTGTTTTGTTTCTAACGCAAAATTACAAAATTTCTTTGATATTTTTTCTTTTTTATCGAAGCTAAAAGTCTTGAAAATATCAATAAATTTCATTATCTTTGCCATCTTTTTGAAGATGTTGGGATTGAGCCGTATTTTTTTGAAATTCAGAAGATTATATATAAAATAAATTGACGAATAAAATATAAATTGACATGGAAAAGAAGAAAGTTGAGTTTTGTCTTGTTTACCGCGATATGTGGCAATCATCAGGAAAGTATGTGCCTCGTGTCGATCAATTACTCGAAATTGCTCCAGTGATTATTGAGATGGGATGCTTTAGCCGTGTGGAAACCAATGGCGGAGCTTCCGAACAAGTGAATTTGCTCTATGGTGAGAATCCTAATAAAGCTGTGCGCCAGTGGTGCAAGCCTTTCAACGATGCTGGTATCAAGACACAGATGCTGGAGCGTGCTCTGAATGGACTGCGTATGTATCCGGTGCCGAAAGATGTACGTCGTCTTATGTTCAAGGTGAAGAAAGCCCAGGGCGTGGATATTGCCCGTTCTTTCTGCGGCCTCAATGACCATCGCAACCTTGAATGGTCTATCAAATATGCCAAAGAGGCTGGCATGATCTCCCAAGCTGCCCTCAGTATTACTTATTCTGATATCCATACAGTGGAATACTACATGGGTGTTGTGGACAAATGTGTGGAGTACGGCTGCGATGAAATCGGCCTGAAAGATATGGCTGGTGTAGGTCGTCCCGTGATGTTAGGTCGTCTGGTGAAAGCCATTAAGGATAAATATCCGCATATCAAGGTGCAGTACCACGGCCATACAGGCCCCGGTTTCTCAGTGGCCTCTATGCTGGAAGTGTGCAGAAATGGTGCCGACATCGTCGATGTGGCCATGGAGCCGCTTTCATGGGGTATGGTGCATCCTGATGTCATTACTATTCAAGCTATGCTGAAAGATGCTGGCTTTGATGTGCCTGAAATCAATATGAACGCCTATATGCAGGCCCGTGCGTTGACCCAGAAGTTTATGGATGATTTCTTGGGTTATTTTATTAATCCTAGAAATAAAATCATGACTTCTTTGTTGGTGGGATGTGGTCTTCCTGGCGGTATGATGGGCTCTCTGATGGCTGATCTTCGCGGGGCACAAAACGGTATCAACATGTTCCTGCGTAATGCAGGCAAAAAAGAACTGACCGAGGATGAATTGATGGTGATGATGTTCCAGGAAGTGCAGTATGTATGGCCGAAGGTGGGTAATCCGCCATTGGTAACGCCTTTCAGCCAGTATGTTAAGAATATCGCTCTAATGAACATTATGCAGATGGCACAGGGCAAGCCGCGTTTCTCGCAGATGGATAAGAACACCTGGGATATGATTTTGGGCAAGACCGGTCAGCTGCCAGGTACTTTGGCTCCCGAAATTATAGATTTGGCTAAACAAAACGGCTATGAGTTCTACACGGGCGTGCCGCAGGATAATTATCCTGATGAACTGCCGAAATACATTAAGCTGATGGAAGAGCAGGGTTGGGACAGAGGTCAGGATGATGAGGAATTGTTTGAGTATGCTATGCATGAACGCCAGTATTTGGATTACCGTTCAGGCGTGGCTAAACAGAAGTTTGAGGCTGAACTGGAAGAAGCAAAGAAAAAGTCTAATATCCAGGTGGTTATCAAGGAAATAAAAGCTCCGGAAGTGAAGAAGCAGGAGATTATAGACCGTGTGTTGGCTAAGGAACCTGAAGCCAAACAGGTGGTAGCCAATACCGACGGTGTTGTGATTTGGGAGCTGTCTGTGAACGAGCCATCGATGAGCAAGCCATTAGGTACTGCTTTTAAAGAAGGTGAACCAGTATGCTGGATCAACGCTTTCTATGGCATACAAGAAGTTCCAGCCTTGTATGAGGGCAAGTTGATAGAGGTGGTCGTGAAACCCGGTGAGAAAGTTCACAAAGGCGACATCATCGCCTTCTTGAAGTAACATTCTGCTTCACTATTAATTATTAATTGTTAACTGTTAACTGTTAACTGATGGAAACCAACCCCTTTCCACCCGCAAGAATCCCTTTTTTTGAGGGGAAAAGTCGTTTTGTGCAAATTGTTATCTTCTTGGCTCTGATTGCAGGCTGCATGATAGTCGCTTCGGTATTGGGCGTAATTGTCGCCAGCATCTTTTATGGTCTCGGCACGCCGGCGGAAGCAAGCAATCAGGCAGCATATTATCGTATTATTCAGTCCTTCGGCTCCGTGGGTGCTTTTGTGTTTCCGGCTTTGTTATTCAGTTATCTTTCAGAGAATAATTTCTTTAGCTATAACCAGATGAACAAAGGTCCGAAATACAGTATGGTCAATATTGTGCTGGTGATGTCCTTAGTGATTTTGCCCATTGTGTTAGCTCTGGCTGAGTGGAACTTGGGTTGGAAATTGCCAGAGTCATTGGCCGGGCTGGAGAACTGGATGCGTCGTTTGGATGAGCAAAACCAGGAGTTGGTGAATCTAATGGCACATGACCCCAGATTCGGTATATTGTTCGTCAACCTTTTCGTGATGGCGGTGTTGCCGGCAGTAGGGGAAGAGTTATTGTTCAGGGGTACTATCCAGCAGTTCTTGCATAAATGGATGAAAAGTCCGCATTGGGCTATCTGGATTACCGCATTTATTTTCAGTGCGATACACTTCCAGATTTCCGGTTTTATTCCTCGCATGCTGATTGGCGCATATTTGGGTTATCTGTTTTATTGGAGCGGCTCACTTTGGTTGCCTATTATCGCACATTTCTTACACAATAGCTGGAGCATTATTTCCGATTTCATTTTCTTGCGTCGTGGTATTGATGTGGAAAATATGCAGTTTTCGGATATTCAGGCTTGGCAGTATATTTTGGGTGTGGCGATAGTGTTAGCATTAGTGGGTGTTTTTTTGCTGTATAAATTAAGAATAGAAAATAATTCAGAATCCAAAATCCAAAATTCATAGCCTAATTAAACATTTTAATAAAAATTGTATCTTTGTATTTTATAATCAATCAAAAATTCAAATAAAAAAATATGAAAAAACTTATCCTTATTGTTGGTTTAATTATCTCTGTTTCAATTGTTTGTGCTCAAGAAGGACAAGAGAAAGCCAAACAATATCCCAAACTTCCCGCTGTGGATGTGAAGACTTTGAACGGCACAACTTTTAATACGGGTGACATTAAAAATGATGGCAAGCCCATTATCATCAGTCTGTGGGCCACCTGGTGCAAACCCTGTATCGCCGAATTGCTGGCCATTGCCGATGTGTATGATGACTGGGTGGAAGAAACGGGCGTGAAGTTGTATGCCATCTCCATTGACGACTCCAAAACCGCTGCCCGTGTTGCTCCTTTTGTCAACGGCAAGGGCTGGGATTATGAGGTGCTGCAAGATCCTAATTGGGATTTCAAGCGTGCTATGAATGTCCCTGATGTGCCGTATCTGTGCATCCTTAACGGCAATGGCGAAATTGTTTGGCAGCATACTTCGTACGCTCCGGGTTCAGAAGAAGAAGTTTATCAGGAATTGTTGAAACTCGTTAAATAGGAGGTAGGTGGAAGGTAGAAGGTATATAGCCCGTTAGGGCTTTAATATCAATAGATTTTTTGACATTGTATATTGTGGTTCATTTTGTTTGATTTAGGATGTAATTTATAGATATATGGATAAAGGTTTATTTCGGAGAATCGCAGTTTCCCTTTTGTTCGTTTTTTGTATAACATTTTCTTACGCCCAGCATGTGGTGGGAAACGGCAAAATCAGTGGGGAATTTGGCTTTAACGGCATGTATTATATCCCGGATTCGTTGATTGGTGCGGAACCTGTCGATTCGAAAGTGCGTGCCAATACCTATCTTAGCCTGATGTACAACAATGGCGGTTTTACCGTCGGTGCCCAATACGAGTTTTATTCTTTCCCCTTGATCGATTTTGAGAAAATTGATTACAAAGGCCAGGGCTTAACCCGCTATTACTTTGATTATAAGCACAAAATCATTCAGGTGACCGCTGGTACTTTCTATGAGCAGTTTGGTAATGGTTTTACCTTGCGTTCGTACGAGGAGCGTCAATTGGGTGTTGACAATAGCTTGCTTGGTGCCCGCATCAAATTGACACCCTATAGAGGTATCACGTTAAAAGGCGTGTGGGGTATCCAGCGTGAGAATTTTGATTTCGATTATAGATATCGTCAGGATTATGTTCGTGGTATTGACGGCGAATTTGCCTTCGGCGAAATCTTCCCTATCATTTCCGAGAAAGGTTTTACTGCTACCGTGGGCGGCAGTTTTGTGAGCAAGTACGAAAAATCGGATTACAATGTTTATATTACTCTCTTTCCAGAAACAGAAGAACAAACTGAAGGTATCATTCCTCCTGAAAAGATTCCAGCAAATGTGGCTTGCTGGAGTACCCGTCTGAATTTTGGTTATGAGGGTTTCCGCTTTGAGGCTGAGTTTGCTCAGAAAGTCAACGATCCTAATGCTACCAATCAGTTTATTTACAAGAAAGGCAACGCCTTGTTCCTTTCCGCCACTTATTCGATGAAAGGCTTGGGAGTGTCGGCTTCGTTTATCCGTTCCGATAATATGGATTTCCGCTCGCAGCGTTTGGCCTTGGCCAAAACACCCGTCTTGGCTATCAACTACATCCCGGCCATTAACCGCCAGTATGCTTATCAGTTGATTAGCAACTATAGCTATGCCAGCCAGGCCAATGGACAGATTGGTGCACAGTTGCAGGTCAATTACCAGATTCCTAAGAAAACTAAATTGGGAGGCAAATATGGTACTGACATTACCTTCAATTTCTCACGTTTCCACGATATTGAACAAAGTCCTGTCCCTATGGCCGATTCTTTGGGTACCATGTCGGGTACAGAGGGTTATAAGTCAGGCTTCTTCAAATTCGGGAAAAAGTTGTTGTATCAGGATGTGGGTATTGAATTCAGCCATCGTTTCGACAAACGTTGGAAACTGATTCTGGCCTATAATTACATTACCTATAATATGGATGTGTTGCAAGGTCATGGTGGTATTTTGCAAGGCCATTTGGTTTCTTCTGATTTGACTTGCAAAATCAATACCAAGCATGCCCTGCGTCTTGAATTGCAGCATCTTTACACCAAGGAAGACAAAGGTAGCTGGCTGTATGGCATGTTGGAGTATTCCATTAGTCCCAATTGGTTTATTTCAGTGGGCGACCAATGGAATTATGGCAATTCTGACAAAGGTCAGCGCATACATTATTACAATGTGTCTGCTGCTTTTGTATGGCACACCACTCGTATAGCTCTAAATTTCGGCAAGACACGTGAAGGTATTCTCTGTGTGGGTGGCGTCTGCCGTTCCGTTCCCGCCTCTTACGGCATGGGACTCTCCGTGACTACCTCGTTCTAGTTGACAGTTGATAATTGACAATTGACAATTGACAATTGAATTTTGAATTTTGAATTTTGAATTTTGAATTTTGAATTCCCCTCTCTATCCCCTAATCACTAATCACTGACCCCTGAAACCTATAACCTGAAACCATCATGAAAAAAACACTTTTCACTTTATTTCTCGCTCTTTTGAGCATGAGCGTTTTTGCCCAGAATCCCGATGCTATCTGTGGCATCTATCACATGGTTGATCCTTTCTCCAAGGAGGGCTCCCAGGTGGAAATCTATAAAGCCGCTAATGGTGATTATGAAGGGAAGGTGGTATGGGTGGAGAATCCTAAGAAAAAGAAATTTTTAGGATTGGTATTTATGACCACCTTGCGGTATAATGCTGAAAAGAATGAGTATCAGAAGGGTACGTTGAAATATCCTGGAAAGTCAGGCACTTTTAGTACATATATGACCATTGTGGATGATAAGAAGTTGAAAGTGCGAGGCTATTGGGGGGTTGCGGCCTTAGGCAAAACCATGTATTGGTACCGGGAATCCAAGGTAAGGGAACAGAAGGACTAAGAGACCATCACCTGCATAATTTTTTTCTGTTACTTTTTTTTTTACACACTATGGAACATGTCCTGTTCCTAATTCGTTATATCTAAATTTTTGTGTTGTCCTCTGTCGTTAGGTTGAACGTAGTTTCAAAAAATCTTGTGATTGGGGTTTTGAACTTGCCAATGCCATCATCGACCGCTGCGCTTTGTTGTTCCATCCATAAGCTGAAAACTGAAAGTGCTAAGCTGAACATTGATAATTGAAAGTTATAGGCTTGATGTCCGGATTTCAGGACAGGTTGCCGGGGAAGTTGGGGACGCAAAGAATCGCGTCTCTACACGTGAGAAAACGATGTGTTGACACATGAATCTTTCTAAAACAAAAAAAAGGCACCTCCACGAGATGCCTTCTTATATTTCAATGTTTAACTTCCAACTTTAAACTTTCAGTTTTCAGTTTTCAGTTTTCAGTTTTCAGTTTTTAGTACAGGAAGCTCAGCAGGATACCTGCGGCAACGGCACTACCGATTACACCGGCTACATTCGGACCCATAGCGTGCATCAGCAGGAAGTTGGTCTTATCGTATTTCAAACCTTCCACATTGGAAACACGAGCACTGTCGGGAACGGCGGACACGCCGGAGTTACCAATCAATGGGTTGATCTTGTTGCCTTCTTTCAGGAAGAGGTTGAACAATTTGACGAACAGCACACCGCAAGCGGTAGCGATAACGAATGAGAAAGCACCCAACACAAAGATGAGGATGGATTCAACTTTCAGGAAGGTGCTGGCTTGGGTGGAGCAACCTACGGTGAGACCGATCAGGATTGTTACGATATCAATCAATGCGTTGGAAGCTGTGTTGGCCAAACGTTTGGTCACAGAGCTTTCTTTCAGCAGGTTACCGAAGAATAACATACCCAGCAAGGGAAGACCTGTAGGAACGAGGAATGCGGTTAAGAGGATGCACAAGAGGGGGAACATAACTTTCTCTCTGTGGCTGACCGCTCTTGGGGGACGCATTCTGATGAGGCGTTCCTTCGGGGTGGTGAGCAGGCGCATGATAGGTGGCTGGATCACAGGCACCAAAGCCATATAGGAATATGCAGAGATGGCGATAGCACCCATCAAGCTGGGAGCCAGCTTGGAAGAGATGAAGATGGCGGTAGGACCATCAGCACCACCGATGATGCCGATAGCACCGGCTTCCATGGGGGTGAAGCCCAGGGCCAGAGAGGCAGCGTAGGCGGCGAAGATACCGCACTGGGCTGCTGCACCAATCAAAATCAGCTTCGGGTTGGAAATCAAGGCAGAGAAGTCGGTCATGGCACCGATGCCAAGGAAAATCAGCGGAGGATATACACCTTTCAACACACCGAAATACAGGTAGTTGAGCACGGAACCGTTCTCATACACGCCCACCTGCAAACCGTCGGTGAAAGGAATGTTACCCAAAATGATACCGAAACCGATAGGAATCAGCAACATGGGTTCATACTCCTTCGTGATGGCGAGGGTGATGAAGATCAGACCGACAACAATCATAATCAGGTTACCCCATTCGCAATTGGCGAAACCGGAGTAATTGAAGAACTGTTGCAGACCTTCTATAAAAAATTCCTTCATTATTCTATAGTTTTATTGATTTTACAATGATTGATAATTATTCTAAAACGATGAGTACATCACCTTCCATGACAGAATCGCCTTTACGGGCTCTGATCTGTTTGATAACGCCATCTTTCGGTGCGTCGATGTTGTTCTCCATCTTCATGGCTTCGAGCATCATCACATGCTGTCCGGCTTTGACAGTGTCGCCTTCATGAACGAATACATCAAGCACAACGCCTGGAAGCGGAGACTTGATGGTGGCGCCACTGGTCGGAGCGGCTGGAGCCTGCGCCACGGTTGCCTTGGGAGCTGCGGCTTGAGGCACAACGGGAGCTGCCACTTTCACCACTTTCGGTTGGGGAACCTTGAGGTCTTCCATCTCTAACTCAACGGTATAGGGAGTGCGGTTCACTTCCACTGCCGCCTTGCCGTCTTCGATGTTGTTGATGTCAACGGTATATTTGTTGCCGTTAATCGTAAATTTATAGGTTTTCATTTCTTTCTTCTTGTTTTGATTAAAAATTCCGTTTATCTGCGTCTTACGACTTTTTTCATGACCAGATTCTTTTGTGACCATGGTGAATAGTGCTTTGACGGCATGTCGATGGTGATTATTTCACTTTCCTCGTCATGCTGGCTGTTGAAGAACAGATGCAGAGCCAAGGTGATGGCTGCTAATTCCTCGCCAGTGGGGCCCACCTCGTTGGCGGGAACATTGGCGGTGGCCGCCGGGACATCGGCTGCTTGCTCTTTCTTGGCCTTGCGGTCCTTGCGTGTGGCTGTGTAACCGAAGATTTTCAGCATGAGGAAAATCATAATCAGAGCGGCAAACACCACGCTGATGGAGATGACTGCCAAACCGATACCATGCGGGTCACTCTTCTGCAGGTGTTCCGACTTGGTGGCTCCCACTTGTACCTTGTTGACAGATCCAGGAGTAGCGTAGGGGAGCATGCCCATATTCTTGACTTTCTTGCCGTTTTCAACCTTGGTGTTGATACCATCGTCGTAGCAGCCGTAAGATTGTGCCGAGGTGAGCAGTGCTTCGGGATATACGAAAATGTCGATCAGCGTCTTGCCATTGGAGTTGATCAAGGCCACATAGTGGTTGGCTGATGTGTTGGGGTCAATGTTGGTATGATAAGTGCCGTATAACGGGGAATTATCCAAGAAGAATACCTTCGAACTTCTCTGGGGAATCCAGGTCGTAGGGTCGGTGGTGGGAATACGGTACCATCTGCTGGCATCACCTACTGACAAACCGGTGGTATCATCGGTCAGGTAGCAACCGGCGATGTTAACCTGGTTGTAGGAGGTGTTGAAAATCTCAATCCAAGGCACATGACGTCCGTATTCATCAACATAGTTTGAATCGTTAACAACCAGCATCTCGTTGAGACGCAAGTCGGTAACCTGCTGTCCAAACAAGCTGACACTGCCTAATAAAACGATACAAAGTGCTAATATTCTGTATTTTATATTCATATGTAATCTTTTTTCTATGAATTTTGAACTTTGAATTAAAAATGAAATTGTCAATTATCAATTGTCAATTATCAATTTTACAGTGGCAGGTTATCATGTTTTTTAGCGGGGTTCTCCAAGCGTTTGTTGCGCAGGGATTCCAGAGCTCTGATAACACGGAAACGGGTGTTACGCGGTTCGATAACATCATCGATATAGCCGTATTTGGCGGCCACATACGGATTAGCGAAAGCGTCTCTGTATTCGGCTTCTTTTTCGGCGATGAATTCGGCCTGTTTCTGAGGATCCTCGATAGCTTTGATTTCCTTGCCCATGAGGATTTCCACAGCGCCCTTGCCGCCCATAACAGCGATTTCGGCGGTCGGCCATGCGTAGTTGATGTCGCCGCGGAGGTGCTTGGAGCTCATCACGCAGTAAGCGCCACCGTAGTTTTTACGCAGGATGACGGTAACTTTCGGAACGGTGCATTCGCCGTAAGCGTACAGCAACTTGGCTCCGTGCAGGATGATGCCGCCGTATTCCTGAGCTGTACCAGGAAGGAAGCCGGGAACGTCAACGAGGGTGACCAACGGAATGTTGAAGGCGTCGCAGAAACGGACGAAACGGGCGCCTTTTCTGGAAGCGTTGATGTCCAATACACCGGCCAGATATTTAGGCTGGTTAGCTACGATACCTACTGCGATACCGTTGAAACGAGCAAAACCGATGATGATGTTGGGAGCGTAGTTGGGTTGGATTTCCAGAAACTTGCCGTTATCCACGATACCATTGATGACCTCCTTCACATCGTAAGGTTTGTTGGGATTGTCGGGGATGATAGCGTTCAAAGCGTCGTCCAAACGGTTGATAGGATCTTCGCAGGGAACGTAAGGCGGCTCTTCCATGTTGTTAGAAGGCAGGTAAGACATCAGTTCGCGCAGCAGGGCGATACCTTCCTCTTCGGTGTCAACGGCGAAATGAGCCACACCTGATTTTGAGGAGTGGATGGAGGCACCACCAAGGTCTTCCACAGTCACATCCTCATTGGTCACGGTCTTCACCACCTTGGGCCCAGTCACGAACATGTAGCTCGTATTCTTTCTCATCATGATGAAGTCGGTGAGGGCGGGGGAGTAGACAGCACCACCGGCGCAGGGACCGAAGATGGCGGAGATTTGGGGTACTACACCAGAAGCCAAGATGTTACGCTGGAAGATTTCAGCGTAACCAGCCAAGCTGTTCACACCTTCCTGAATACGTGCTCCACCGGAATCGTTGAAGCCGACTACTGGGGCACCGACCTTCATGGCCTGATCCATCACCGTGCAGATTTTCTGGGCGAAGGTTTCAGACAGAGAACCGCCGAAAACGGTGAAATCCTGTGAGAATACATAGACCAAACGGCCTTCCACGGTACCATAGCCAGTTACCACACCGTCGGACAGGTATTTTTCTTTTTCCAAACCGAAGTTTGTGCAGCGATGGGTGACGAACATGTCGAATTCCTCGAAACTACCCTCGTCAAGGAACATGAGGATACGTTCACGCGCGGTGAATTTTCCTTGTGAGTGCTGTTTGTCGATACGCTTTTCTCCACCACCCAGACGGGCTTTGACGCGCAACTCCAACAGTTCGTTAATTTGGGTACTTATATCCATCTAAAATCAACTTATTGGGTGCAAATATACAAAAAATAAACAATTTAAGCTCCCCGCATTTGGTTTTTTCATGGGAAAAAGCTAATTTTGGTCACGAAAAAACAACATTTAACAGAATTTGCCAACAAAAGCAATCAAAATATATAAAAAAACGACACTTATGGTTAACGTTAATGACATTCTGAACGCAGCTGAGGAAAAAATGGAAGAGGCTGTGATGTATCTTGAGGAAGTTCTGGCTCGCATCCGTGCCGGAAAAGCCAACGTAAAACTGCTCGACGGCATTCGCGTGGACAGCTATGGCAGCATGGTTCCCCTGAATCAGGTGGCCGGAAAGACCCTCGTTATTCTCTCTTTGGGTGCGGGCCAGAGATTCGCCATTATAAGTCATACCATAGCTGTATGCGTAGGTGCAATAGTCGCAGCCAGTGGCTCCCCAAAAATTGCAAATGATGCCTAGTGGTGTGAAGTTGTTTCCTACGTCAGAGAAATAACCGGTGGGTGTTGCGTTGAATCCGCTTGCATTGTTGGAACTCGGCTCATAACCAGGCGAACATTCATATGTACTGGCATTCCAGCCTTCAACGGATGCCATTGCCTTGCCCGTTTTTGAACCATTGCAAGCGTATTCAGCTTTGCTTACGCAATAGTGGAGGAGCTGTTCCCACTCCGCATTACTGGGCATATGCCAGCCGTTGGGGCAAACTCCTTGCACGCCGCTTGGATTGCTTTCGGATGATTCGCTATCTCTTACTGCCGCTTTCTTGTTGTAGAAGTAACCGTATGAGGAGGGAACTCCATTGGGTTTGTAATAGTATGCATGATGATAATTTGCTGCAGAACCCTCGTCAATGGCAGCACCGTCAGCATAATGCGTAGTACGCAAATTGGAAGCCATCCATACTTGGTCACCCAATCTTATGGCATCGTATTTGTTTCCATCATAGTCCGTTACGGCATTTTTGATGATGCCGTCACCAGCAGGTTCGGTATTTTCAGAGGGTTTGTTGTTGGTTTCGATGTTTTCTTTTTTGCATGAAAACAGGCAAAGGGCTATGGAAAGAAAAATGCCCGTTGTCAGATAAAATAATCTTTTCATTTTTTGTTTTTTTTGAGGTTTATTGATTTCGAAAATTGACGACCTTGTATTTACAAGACGTTAAAATTCAAAAAATGTTACAACAAAATTGAAATTTTTTTCAACAGCATATAAACATCGTTGATAATGCAGATACAGATTAACTGCCAATCTCATAGAAAATAGGTTCGAAAACTATGTCAGGAGGGTTATTTTATGGCTTTCCCTCATGGAATATAAACTGCAGAAATTCAGATAAATAAAGCCTCCAATTGCGCCAAGTGTGGCCTCCTTTGGTCTCATAATAAATGTATGGTATTTGACGCTGGTGTATTCGTTTGACAAACTTCTTGCTCTGCAAATGAAAAATGTCCGTTGTTCCGCTTCCAATCCAGTAAATTGTTTTTTTGCTGGAGGGAACTTGCTTGCGGTGCACGATGGGAGAGAATAAGCCCACATATCTAAAGTTGTTCTCATACATCTTGGCAAGGGTTACCGACTGGGTGGAACCAGCAGACAGGCCTGAAACAGCACGCATTTTCATATCGGCGGACAAGCGGTAACGGGTGGACAAAAAACTGTCCATTTTTGGAAATGTGCGTTCAAAATCGTAATGAAACCACGAATGGTAATGAAGCAGATTTTTCATCAAGCTTACATTCTCATCCTGTCCGATAAGTTTTTTAGGATTTGCATCCGGCATCACCAAAATCATGGGCTCAGCTTTGCCTTGCTGTATCAGATTGTCAACCAGTTGGATAGCCCTTCCTCGATCATTCCATGCCCGTTCGTTTCCGTCAATGCCATGAAGCAGATAGAGGACAGGGTAGATTTGCTCTGTGCTGTCATACTGTGGCGGCAAGTATAGCAGTATGCATCGTGTTTTTCCACTGATGTCATCTACATATTGGCATAGTTCTGTTTTTCCGCAGAGTGAGTCAGAAAGGCATAAATCGGTCAGGTATGAGCCGGAAATGATAAACACGCTTCGTTTGCCGTCTGAGATTCGGATTGAGTCCGCATTGCTTGGGTCAATCAGTCTTTGTCTGTGCGATTTAAATTGATAGGTATAAACTTCTGGAACGAGGGGAGGAGTAGTATAGGTGAAAAGCCCGTTTTGTCCACGAATCATTTTAGCCGAATGCATGTTCTCCCGTTTTATGTTAAACTTCCGCTCGCGCAAGGCACAATCGCAATAGAGTTTAACCCGGCGACTTTCAGGTCTTTTGAGCACAAACGTCACAGAACCATCCTCATTATACACGGGAAAATTCCCGGAAGATGGTTGTGCGACCAGAAAAACGGGCAATAATAGGAAAAAGAAAATTAGTCTTTTGCTAATTTTTTGGGGATAAAGTCTCATGTTCTGATATCTCTTCCTTTAACATCTCTTCAAAGCGTGTCACGGAGTTGGCTATATTGTATTGTTTGGCGTGCTGGGCGTATTTTTTGCTCATATTTTTTCTGATTTCTGGATGCTCAATCCAATAATCTATTTTTTGAGCCAATGCTTTTGGATCGCCATGTTTGAACAGACTTCGGTCGTCCAAGGCAAACTGAGGGGTGGCACTTAGCGGACTGTCAGAGATGAGTGGTACCAAGCCGCTGCTCATGGCCTCTAAACACGAAAGGGACTCCAGCTCTACTTCGCCAGCATGAACATACAGGTCAGCATAGCCCAAGACATCTATCAGCTCTTGGTCAGACATAAAGCCTATGCGCGGGGGATTGGTCAGTTTTTCCGCTTTCTTGCGCAGTTTCTGCTCGCTTAAACCTGTTCCCACAAGTACCACTTGTATCTGTGACTCGTATGCTGAGTGCTGTACTGCATCCAATATGATGTCTTGGTGTTTTTCTGGCGATAGTCTGCCTATCATGAGCACCACAAATTTATGGGCACACCATGATGGTTTGCTGCATTTGTGCCAATGGAATTCGGAGGGGCAACCATTGCTGATAACGTGCATCTTGCTGGTGTAGCCATGTTCCTGTAGGTAGTCGGCGATAAAGCGGCTTGGACAGTGTATTCGTTTGAATTCTTTGAAGAACATCTTGTTAAAACTGCTGTAGATGATAGAATTTACCCATTTTACATTTTGCATGCTGAAACTGGCTGTTACATTTTCAGGCTGTACATGAAAGGCTGCTGTACAGGGTTTCCCCATCTTCTCCGCCATGCGTTTCGTTGCTATTTCCAAGCCGAAGGGCATATAGCAATGTGCCACATCGCACCATTCGAGAGCTTCCCGAATGACTTTCTCTTCAGGCTGGGCATACCGGAAGCCATGGCGTTGGACTAAGTTGTCAACCAATGGCAGGTGATATTCCGGAACTACAAAACGGTCGGGACCTGGTGCTCCTGTGGTAAGAATTTTCACTTCATGTCCGCGTTTTTTCAGCTCAGAGGCAAACCGCATGGCCGATACGCTTGTCCCATTATGGTTGTCAAACGTTTCAATAACAAAAAGGATTTTCATACTCATTTATTCTTTTTTGTGTTATTCATTCAGCAACTTTTTCTTTCTTCAAAATCGGCGGCAAAAATACTCTTTTTATTTTAAAAAATCCATTTTTTGTTTTATTAAATAAATTAAACAACTGTATATTAGTTAAATAAAAATGTTAATAAAAGTTAATTTGTGAATTATTGTAATCCATGCCATCGTCATCATCATTACAATAATAACGGTTTACATGCTTTTCTTTTGAGAACAATGGGTCATTACGACTAAGGCCAGTATAGCCATGCATATTATCATTGTCTTCTTCATCTCTGTTTTATATATCTCAAACTATCAATCCCAACAGCAGATAGGGACTCGGCATTGAGCACAGGCAGAAACGTTTGCAAAAAATTACCGATGGTCATATTACTTCATTACTTAGCCGCAAAAGTACAAAAAAATCCGCAACCCAAGACCTCTCTCTCAGAGTTACGGATTGTGATTGCAAAACATTCCGAATATCTACCGCTAACAATTCAAACGTAAAAAATTCGTTTTCAATGTAACGAAATCATCTTTTTTTGCGACTAATAGAATAGAAAGGGAAATGTGTGTTAAATCCAGTGAGCAATCATCAAAAAATATTAAATATGAAACATTTAAGTGTTAAAAACATTACCGTACTTGCCCTCGCCACCATCCTGATGGCAGCCTGCGGCAAAGACAACATGAAAAAAGACACTCTTATCGGCCAATGGGCCAACACGGCGCAGTCGTTCGAAATAACCATCGCAGGACAGGTGTACATCCCAGAAGGAACTATCTGTATGGAGTTCACAAACGACAATGTGCGGGTATCCGACTCACGAACGGATTGTCTCGCAGAGTGGCATAGTTATACTCTCTCGAAGGAATCCGGCAAGTGGTTGCTGGAGATCCAAGGAGGTTGCTATGATGGAAGGGTATTTGTGGTGGAAAAGCTCACCAACGACGAGCTGGTGCTGTTACCAAGATACAATGAGATCGACCGGAACTTCCGCTACATAATGAAACGAGACGAATCACTGATCTATCCGACCCAATTAAAGTGAACCCTGCTCGTCTGCCTCTATTGTTTCATTCTGTCATTTTCACCGCGCACGGGTGCGGAGGAGTGTCGTTGAGAATGGTCCTCAAGGTTGGCTGTGTTCTATCGTCATGGCGACGTTTTGCTTTTCGACTTCTCCTTCGGCAGACAATATCTCTGCACCTTGAACCGCGTTGCCTGTGACCGTCAATTTATATTTAATATGTGAGCCGGCTTGGCTTACCCCATCCACTGTGATGTTGTCACCCTGCCAAGTGCCTTCCACATTGATAGGTAAGCAATAGTCACATCGCGTGACGACACCCGTCACATTGTTGCCGTTCTTGTCAAGCACCATGCTGGCTTTTTCTTCACCAATGGTACCCGTCAGACTGTAGCTTTGGGGATGACTTGCCGTCAAGTCCGTTTCTTTCGGTGCCATCACTTCCGTTGAATCAGCAACGACCGCATCAGCACTTTCTGCCTGCTTTTGCCTGCCACGACATGCTGTAAGCATTATCAAGGCAAAGATTATCAAAACATTTTTTCTCATATTACACATACCATTTGTTCGTATTTATTATTTCATCTTTTGAGGCGGCAAAAATAAGAAAAAATAGGATTCTTTATCCGCGAGCCAGCATCTTGATGCCATACACCGGCCAGTAGGGGACCTTCTCGATGCCCGTGCGCACCCGCGGGATGTCCAACAGAAGGAACGCCATCGTCATGAAGCCCGCCGCCCATATAATCTGCCCAAAAATTTGCTTCAGCGTCACCGACATCATCGAATGGAGGTAGTAGCCGTTTATGAATCCGTTTATGTCGAACTGCTGCATGTCCACACCCGTCAACGTCAGGTATGAGCCGTAACGCGACATGTTGTCGGCCATAAAATGCTGGAACAACGAGGTGTAGAGTCCGTAGCCCGAAGCACCGGCGAGGTACATGTGGATGACGTTGAAGATGAACAGCGCCATGAAGAAGTGTTCCAGCTCGTGCACCGACTCGTGAAGCGACCACATCAGCGACACCGCCAGCACCGCGTATGCGCACCCTCGGAACACCAACGCCCACCGGTAGGCCGTGATCGGCACGTTGAGATCCATCAGGAAGTACATCCGTATCGCATATACCATGATGCAGCCGAAGCCGATGGCGAACAACTTCCACACTTTCCACTTCCTGTGTCCGAGCCAAAAAAGGGTGATGACCACGCCGGCATACACACCTGGCAACGACCATAGACACAGTCCCGTCTTGGTGTGCTCCTCCAATCCGCGCACCTCGCTCCAGTAAATCTCCTCCAACGTGTGCTCCGCGCCGAGCAGCAATTCCGCCGCCACGGTGACCAACAAGATGGCCACCACGTTCTTATAACGGAAGATCTCCAACGAGATGTACGGTTTCTCCACCGTCTTGAGGCGATAGAGGATGAACGCCAGCAGGATGAGCGTGAGGGCGACGATCCAGCGCAGGCGGGGTGACCGGAACCACATCAGGTAGTCGCCATAGACGAGGAAGTAGCTGACCATCAGCATCAGCACGCTCATCAGCAGCCCGGTGGTGATGTCGATGCCCTTGAGCGGCATCCGCTGCGGCATCGGGCAGAATGGTTTGCAAAGGGTGAGTTGCACGAGGATGACGAAGCACATCGTGCCGATGGTGAGCACGTGCATCATCTGCCAGGGAAGGTGGAAGGCGACTACCGCCGCAAGCCACGCGCTGCCCGTGATGGCGGTGAGCAGGACGATGTGCAGCACGGGGAAGAAGACCCCGAAGTCGCGCGGCGGCGTGATCCACAGTTGGATGTTGCTCATACACTCGAAGGTGCCTTGTATCTTCGCGATGCCCGCGATGAAGCAGACGGGCAGGAGAATAGCCATATTGGTGGTGCTCATCGTGATGAAGTTGCAGATGCCGATTACCGCCGCCGCGCCGCAGAGCAGCTGCTGGTTGGTGAAGCGGAACTTCATCCGGAAGAGCATCGGGAACCAGACCGCCATACCCGCTAAGCCGGTGTAGAGCAGCATCAGCAGGTCCTCGATCATCAGGTTGGTGGTGCCACGCACCGCCTCCAACGCGCCGAGATAGACCCCGCCGGAGAACTGGATGCACATCACCTGCACAAGGTAAATCCACGGTTGGATGCGCCGCGGCACGAATGCCTGGAACATGGGCATCATGAAAGGATGGTTGGTTTGCATAACGTTAGTATTTCACTTCGCACTCCACACTGTAGCCCGCCTTGAGCTTTTTCAGGTCCTCAGCGCTGTTCTCGTCGAGGGCGATGCGGACGGTGAGCCGCTGCTCTACCTTGACGAAATTACCGGTGGCGTTATCGACGGGCAGCAGCGAAAAAGCGCTGCCGGTGGCATCGGAGAGACGCTCCACACGGCCTTTGTACTTGTGGCCGGGAATGGCATCTACCACGATGTTGACCTCCGCACCGTCCTTAATATGAGATAGTTGGCTCTCGCGATAGTTGGCCTCTACCCATTTTTGGTTTTCATCGACGATGCTGACGAGCGTCTGTCCCGGGTTTACCAACTCACCGATGTTGATGTCGCGTGCGCCGACCACACCCGAGTGGGTGGCGATGATGTAGCAGTATGACAGGTTGAGTTCTGCCAGCTCGACGGCCGCCTGTGCCAACTTCACCGCCGCTTCGGAGGCGGAACGGCTGTAGCCCTGCTCGTCGGCAACATTCTGCTGCATATCAACGGTATGGCATATTTGCTCGTAGCGGGCCTTGGCGGCGAGATAGGCGGTGTGGGTCTGGTCGTACTGGTGCTGCGAAACGCCGCCGACAAGCAACAACTGCTCATATCGGTGGTCATCGCGCTGGAGATTCTCCATGTTCACACGAGCCTCTTCTTTCAGAGACTGTGTGGCATTGATGTTACTAGTGGCACTGAGCACCGACGAGCCTGCTTGTTTGCTCTGCTGTTCGGCACGGGCGAGGTCACTGCGAGCCTGCGCCAATCGGAGCCGGTACTCACTGTCCTCCAGGGTGACGAGCGTGTCACCCTCGTTCACGTGCTGGTACGCCTCGAAGCGGATTTCGCGAATAAAACCCTGTACTCGGGTGTTCTGTGGGGCAATGTACTGGCACACGCGGGCGTTGTCGGTGTATTCCACGTGACCGAAGTGGGTGAATTGAAGCACAACATAAACGATTCCCACTATCAGAAGTAGGATAATTACGGCGTTGTAGATGTAGGAACGGAGTTTTGTTTTTTTCATAAGGCAGTCCTATAGTTTGTTGATAATCAGTGGAATATTATAGGGCTACCCCTCGCCTTTACCAAGGCTCAAAAACAGTGGCAAAAGTACGGATTTTTTCTTTTTTTTGAATCAACAGGAGAAAATTTTTCATTTCCATTTTTTGTTGATATCCATGAAAACCCGTGCAATCTGTGAAGATAAGAATTTTATTTATTCTCCTTTTGCCTTTTCCACCAACCGTTTCCCGAGCTCGTAGGCGTTCTGCAGGTCGGTCTGCCAGTGTGCGTCGCGGTACTGGCGCTTGTCCTCTTCTTTGAACACGGTCATGGCGTAACGGGAGTAGTCGGTGAACTGGTAGGCGTTGCAGGCGTAGAGCGTTTCGCTATGGCCGAAATTCTCCTTTAACTGCTTTTCACAATTTGTACAGTGTTCCTTTTTTTTTCGCGGTCCCCCGTTCACAAAGACAGCCTTTGTTGTTTTGTTTTCCATAATTTACTGATGTTGAAATTAAAGTGCAAAGGTAAAAAAATTTGAATAGGTTCTCCGAAAATCTGCTTCAGCGTCACCGTCATCATTGAATGATGGTTGATTCGGTCATTGTTTAAGAAAATTATCTTCCTTCCAATTTATCGGGTTATTCCATATATAGGATTGTATTTTTATCAAGGCAGAATAATCACGAACAATAATGTCATAGAAACGGGATTGCCATGAAAAATCGTATCCCAATCGGTGTGTGTGCCTCGAAACCGCTGATTTATATGATCCGACAATGGATGATAATGTTTTCGAACCCTGGTGTTGAAATCGTTGTTGTCCGATGGTTTTGCACGGTTGTGTCGTTTGTTGTGTGCATGATGATGGGGAATCGGATGACGATGACGGGGAACCGGATAACGATGACGGGGAACCGGATAACGATGGGGAATCGGATGACGATGATGGGGAATCGGATGATGATGATGGGGAAACGGATGATGATGACGGGGAACCGGATAACGATGGGGAATCGGATGACGATGATGGGGAACCGGATAACGATGATGGGGAACCGGATGATGATTGGAAATCGGATGACGATGATGGGGAATCGGATAACGATGATGGGGAACCGGATGATGATGATGGGGAATCGGATAACGTAGAGACAACGCATGCGTTGTCTCTACCGTTGTCGCCGTTGTCGCCGCCGTTGCCGCCGTTGTCGCCGCCGTTGTCGCCGTTGCCGTCGTTGCCGTCGCCGTTGTCGATACCGTTACCGTTGTCGCCGTCGCCGTTGTCGATACCCCCGTTACCGTTGCCCACATTATTGATTGCGATAATACCATGTATATGGTTGGGCATAACGACAAATGCGTCCAATTCTATATTATCGAAATGGTTTGTTAATTCGTGCCATAAAACGTCGGCAATTGCACCGACGGGCGACAAATGCATTTTTCCATTCGTAATCTCACCGAAAAAATGACGTCTGTTTTTGGTGCAGATGGTTACGAAATAAATTGCTTTCCACCCGTAATCCCAATTTTGCAATCGGGTTGATGGAATGCGGTATCGGTTTTGGTATTTATCGTTGTTCATTTCCATAATTCAATTTGATGGCGACTTTTTGCAAGACCCTATTTATTTAGATATAAAACGTTACTTTTTTAAATTTTATTTTCTAAATAAATAAAAAATATGAATTATAGAACAAACAGCCTGTAAATAGTTGAACTTAATTGCTTATATATAAGTGTGCAACCTCGTGGTTTATATTTGCATTTTGTAGAGCTTCACGGAGTTGAAGATGGTCTTTTCCTGTGCCTCGTTGCCGTATTTGTCAACATCGACGACGTTGCGCGGGCTGTGGGTGATGCACACAGGACCGTTCAGGCAGCCGCCGTCGCAGGCCATGCCTTCGAAGAAGTTCTCCGTGGCCTTGTTGAATTTCAGTCGGGTCAGTGCGGCTTTGCATTCGGCGATGCCGTTCATGGCGATGGGCTTAACGCCTTCCACACCCATCTCTTTGGCTACATCGGCTATGCCTTGGGCGATGCCTCCCGATTTGGCGAAAATACGGCCGTAGTAAGAAGCGTTGTTCAGCTCCGAATCCTCCATCTGTGTGGTGTCTATACCACGGGCATCGACGAAGGCTTGCAGCTCCTCAAAGGACATGACGCTGTCGATGGCGCCGCCAGTCTTTTCTAACCGGTATTCCAACTTCTTTGATGTGCAGGGGCCGATGAAGACAACCTTGGCTGTCGGGTCCGCTCGTTTGATGAGCTTTGCAGTCTCCACCATGGGGGAGACGGAAGTTGAGATGTATTGCTTCAGCTCGGGGAAGTTTTTCTCTACGAAAGCCACAAAAGAAGGACAGCAAGAGGTGGTCATCAGTTTTTTCTCGTTCCATTCCTGAGCCTCGTGGTAAAGGGTGATGTCGGCACCGAGGGCTGCTTCCACCACGTGATGGAAGCCCAGCTTTTTGATGGCCGTCACCACTTGTGTGACGCGGCCGAACCGGCATTGGCTAACGATGGCGGGTGCGATGACGGCGTACACCTTGTATTTGGTGTTGTTCTCCGATTTTTTCAGGATGTCGATGATGTCCAATATCAACGACTTGTCGGAGATGGCACCGAAGGGGCACTTATAGACACATGCTCCACAAGAGATACATTTTTCGTTGTCGATTTTGGCCTTCTTGTTTTTGTCGATGGAGATGGCTTTCACCTTGCAGCTCACCATGCAGGGACGGTGCTGGAGGATGATGGCGGAGTAGGGGCAGGCTTGGGTGCATTTGCCACACTCGATGCACTTGTCCTTATCGACGGTGGCACGATGGTTCACGATGGTG
>CADCNH010000022.1 GCA_902802755.1 uncultured Bacteroidota bacterium
AAGCGTGCCGACTGGATTGACACCATGCATTTCCACAACACGCCGCATCAATGTGACTATATGACCTTTCTGGAGGCATTCACAAGGGAAAGCACCACGCAGGGACTGCTTGTCATCCATAACGACAGCATCGTCTATGAGCGCTACTGGGGCAATTTCTCAGCTGACCGTTTGGCCACCATTTTCTCTGTTTCCAAATCCATCACTTCGCTGATGTGCGGCATCGCGGTTGACGACGGCTACATCCGCAGCATCGACGCCCCCGTCACCGACTATCTGCCCGAGCTGAAAAAGAAAGACCCGATGTGGCAGAAACTGACCATCCGCCATCTGCTTGACATGCGTAGCGGACTGGATTTCGACGACACCTACGAGCTCAATTGGAAGGAGTTGAGATATCTTAACGCAATGGCGCGATTGAACTATGGACACAATATCTGGAAGCAAATCCAGGGGCTGAAATTTCGTTGTGAACCCGGCACCGCGCGGCGCTACGAGAGCATGACGGCGGCTATCCTCGGCATCGTCATAGAGCGTGCATCGGGCAAGCGCTTTGCCGACTACCTCAGTGAACGGGTGTGGAAGCCGCTCGGCATGGAACATCCTGCGTTAATCAACATTGACAGTCGCAAGCACGACAACGAGCACACCTTCGGCGGCATATCAACCACCATCAAGGACCTCGCCAAAATTGGCCGGCTCTACCTCAATAACGGCGTATGGGATGGCAAACGCATCGTGAGCGAAGACTGGATACGCCAAACCGCCGACTGCGACACCAGTTATTACGGCTATCATTTCAACTGGTACAACATCAACTACGAAGGCTTTATCCGGCCACAGTATTCGGGATATTATGCGCTGGGCATCTGCGAACAAGTGCTATACGTCAACCCTTACAAGAACCTTGTCATGGTGAGAATCGGACTACAAAACAACTGCGGTACAGTAATTCCGGTTTTGTTTGAGCAACTGAGCGGTCCCTGGCCGGTAGCAAGTGAATTTCCATACCAAACGCTCCGACCAAAATGAACTGCTTAATTCCTCAGAGGAGTACATGATTGGCAAAGAAAAAACTGAACAAATAATCGGTGAAGTGACTGAAGCAGTGAATAAAAGGAAGACTTTTGCATTTCGCCTTGGCATATCCAAACGGGAGATGGACATGCTTGCCAAAGTATATAAACATTCGCTAAAATGAAACTGAAGAAAAGGAAAATCAAGTATTCGGCAATATTCTTTCTTTGCTGGTTTTCCCTTTTGGTCTTTCTGGTGGATGGAATTCTGAAATTCCAAACATTGGTTGACTACTTCGGGTCCTACGCCTTTGTAGAAATTACGTTATTGCTATTGGTCATTCTACCCACATTGGCTGTTTACATATTTACCAAAGAATAACAGTACGGAATATAGTCACCAACACTTTCTTATGGAAGAACAAAACATCCTTGACATACGTACCCGGAACGAGTTTCGCACATGGCTTGAAACACACCATGCGACAGAGAAAGCATGTTGGGTGTGTGTGAAACGCGGTCGCCCCACAGACGATGATACCTTCTGGTATCTCGACGCAGTGGAAGAAGCCCTCTGCTTTGGTTGGATCGACAGCCGCCAAAAGCCCATCGACGGGGTGCTGATGCAGTGTTTCACGCCAAGAAAGCGCAACAGTCCTTGGTCGGAGCTGAACAAGGAACGTGCGCGGCGGTTGGAGAAGTTGGGACTGATGACCGATGCCGGGCGGCGGGTGCTGCCCCCGATGGGTGCGCGCAGCTTCCGCATCGATGAAGACGTGGAAGCGGCGCTGAAGACCGCACGGGCGTGGACAAAGTTCAAGTCATTCCCGTCCTTGTATCAGCGCATCCGTGCCTACAACGTGGCCTTCTACAAGAAGAGGGACGCTCAGATGTACCAGCAAGCCCTCTCACACCTGATCGAAGAAACGAAAAAGGAAAGAATGTTCGGCGAATGGAACGATTACGGCCGCTTATTGGACTATTAGTTTTCCATTTTGCCAACGAGTAAAAACGACAATAAAAGAAGTTCAAAATATGAAATACTACATCGTTGACGCTTTTACCAACCAGCCTTTCGGCGGGAACCCCGCCGGTGTGGTGCTCCTCGACGGGAAAAGCTTCCCAAGCGAGACGCGGATGCTGCAAATCGCCGCCGAGCTGCGCTATTCGGAGACCGCCTTCGTGAGACGAGATTCCGAAAAGGAGTTCACCATCCGCTACTTCACCCCGATGGCCGAGGTGGAGTTGTGCGGACACGCCACTATCGCCTCGTTTGCCTTGCTGTATCAAGAACTTGGCATCACCGGCCGTTGCCTCTGTCACGCTAAAGCCGGTGATATCCATGTCGAGGCGGGACCGCGGGTGTTGATGCAGATGACCACGTCTGAAGTCCTGAAAACCATTGAGGACACCGAGGAGGTCTATCGTGCGATTGGTATTTGCGACTACACCCCTACCCTGCCGGTGATGATTGTCTCGACTGGCTTGCCCGACTTCATGATTCAGGTCGGTGATGTTGAAACGCTCAACCGTCTTCCTCTTGATATGAGTGCCATCAGCGCGGTGACGGAAAAGCACAACGCCGTCAGCTTTCACGTCTTTGCTTTCGGCAACGACGGCCACACCGCCCACGTGCGCGATTTCGGGCCGCTGTATGGCATTCCCGAAGAATCGGCCACCGGCACCGCCAACGCCTCCTTGACCCATTATCTCCAGCAGAACGGCTGCATCCCTGCAACGGGAGACTTCTCCTTCCTGCAAGGCGAGGCGATGGGACGGCCTTCGGTGGTCGCCACGCGCGTCACCCCCGACGGCACAATCTATGTCGGCGGCACCGCAGCGGTGGTGGCGGAGGGAAAATTGACAGTTTGAAACAAATAAAGCAAAATTGAGATGAAGAAGACAGTGATGATATGTATGGCAATACTGGCAGTAGTTGTAATGACCAATTGCTCTCAAAAGGAAAAGTATGTAAACCGTTATTATTGTTATGATGATGACGATGGCATGGAAATCATTCTCAAAGACAATGGCACCGTTGAATGTTTATATGGAATAACCAGAGTACACTTGAATGGCACATATCAATGCGAATTTCCCAATGTTTTTGTACGGTTTCTTAATGACTCCATACAAATAGCAGATTGTATTGTCACTGATTTGCCCAAGCTGGACTCGTTAAAGTTTAGTGCGGATGCGGATACACTTTATGTTTACAAAAGTCATGGAGATTTGCTCGTCCCCGCATCTACTATGCCATTGACTCCACATAGTGTTATTTCTCATTACTTTTTTAAATTGGGGTTATAGTCGGATATAAATTGATTAGTCACAAAAAAACAAGCAAATGGAAATCAAAGCAGTCAAATTCCGCAAAGACGGGTTCTATACCCAACCTTTCGTTATGGGCGGCGAAGAAGGCCCCGACAAATTCGACCACAACATCCGCTATCGCGGCAGCTTGCAAAACTACCTCATCGACACCGGCAGCGAGGTGATTCTGGTGGATACGGGACTTCCCGCTGGCACGCCCGAGGAAGCACCTGACGAGAACTCGTTGGCCTTCACCGGCAAGGATATCTGCAGCTACATGGAGGCCTTCGCGGCCCTCGGCTACAAACCCGAACAGGTGACCAAGATCCTGCTCACCCACAAACACGCCGACCACAGCGGCGAACTGAAAAGTTTCCCCAACGCCAAGGTCTATGTCAATGCCGACGAAATGGACGCCGCTGAGCTTCAAGGACTTGGGAATCTCGTCCCCGTCAGCTTCACCGACGGCCCCTATTACAACTTCCCCGACAGTCAGAAAATCCTCGACGGCATCTACCTCATCAAGGCCAAGGGTCACACCAAAGGCAACAGCATCGCTGTGGTGGAGATGGACGGTCTATTCTATATGCTTCATGGCGACATCACCTACGTGGACGAAGCCCTCTACGAGGACAAACTCTCGGTGGTGTATGACGACCTGCCTGCCGCCCGCGAGACGCAGGACCGCATCCGCGAATTTGTGCGCAACCATCCCACCGTCTATTGCGGCACCCACACCCCGCAGGGCTATGAGAACCTGGAGGCCAAGCGCGTGATGGACTTGGACCACCCCGTGCCGACCGTCCTGGCCGAAGTGGATTTCTCAAAGCAAGAAGCCTCCGGCAAGTACGTCTGCTCCATCTGCGGCTACGTCTATGACCCCGCCGAGCACGACGGCGTGGCCTTCGAGGACCTGCCCGACGATTGGAAGTGCCCGCGATGCAGGCAGGGGAAGGAGAAGTTTAACAGGGCGTAAAGGGGAAACTGCTCTAAACTACCAAAATCTGTAAAGGAAGCCGGACAGACGGAACGGAATCTTGTTGCCAAGGCATATTCGATGTCTGCAATTAACCCCACTTGTTATGCGAGGTTAATAGAATATCGTGCCTTCGGCACGACTCCATACATATTAGGAAACGCCCTCATAAAAAATTCGCCGTTTGAGCGGAGGCAAGCGAAAAAAGTTGTATTTTTGCAGCGGAAAGTTGCCGGAGTGGTCGAACGGGGCAGACTCGAAATCTGTTGAACCCTTCGGGGTTCCGGGGGTTCGAATCCCTCACTTTCCGCTGGAAAAAAAGGCAATGCGTAGCGTTGCCTTTTTTTGTGTGCCGGAATCCAGTGACCGCTTGCGGGCACAAGGATGAAGGCATGCAAAAAGAATGGTATTGCGCAGCAATGCCTTTTTCTTGCAAGGACGCCCGCGGCAGCGCAAGGAATCTGCAATCCCTCACTATAAGCACCTGATAATTGTTATTTCAACCCCGTAAGGTTGATACGAAAGGTCGGGTCTTCGTTGCTGTCGTGCTGGAAAAACATCAGCATATAGATGGGCAGATAGACTAACCGGGGTTTTGTCTGAACATTATCTTGGCAGAAGACAAACGCCTTCAGGATGGAGTATTCGTCGTTATCCATAATGTTGCTCAGTGCACGGTGACGCTCGAAATCCTTCCCCGACTTCACCTCAATGGGCAGCACTTCACCCTGGTATTCTACCACAAAGTCGAGTTCTCCCTGCTTTTTGCTATTAAAATAGAACAGGTCGTTGTCGATGGCGAAACCGTGGGCGTATAGTTCCTGGGCAACGAGGTTTTCGAAGGCCGCGCCATAGTTGACATTCGTGCTACTCAAAAGACGGACTTGAATGTCGCCCCCATACATGGCTAAAACTATCTATTTTTGACACTTTTCCAAGGTTGTTTGATATCATTTCTGACACTTTTCCAATAATAATCTCTCACAGGTCACCTTCCGCTCCGCCTCCGACGTGCAGCCGTCGGGGCTCGTGACCGTGAGGACAACTCGATAGACCCCAGCTTTGCGGGCCTGAGCTCAACATTCGGGGCGTAAACTTCCTCTTTTGGGGAAACTTACACTTTCGAGTGGATAACGTGCTCAGTCGACCAATGACTTAAAAAGAACCTCCTAACGCGATATAATACTCATACGTCTCTTTAATGCTTTTTATTTGTGCGTCAGTTAAGGTTTTTGTATTGTAGTATTGTCTACCATTTAATCTAACTTTCACTGTTTTAGCACCTGCAATTTTTTTTATAAAATCTTCTGTTATTAGGTATTCTGTATTTCCACCTATTACCATTTCATCACACCACTCCCAAATCATTCCTCCGTCTCCACAATCAGTTTCCATATCTGGAACTATTGTCAAATTTTCTCCATCAATATTAAAAATCATGTTTTTAATAAAGAGCCAATCATCTGCATAATATTGAAAGACAAAACGAAAATTACAGGCTTGATTATCTTTCATTGAAAAATAGCAGTATGCTCCATTTCTATTTCTATATTTTGGTGCTGATTTCGGAGTTACCCATGTTAGATTCTTAAATTCATCGGTTTTCAAATCATAGGATTTTTCACATTTTTTTATTGTTTCAACCTTAAAAATGGAATCCCGTAAAAATTGTTCTCTTGCAATAGAATCTTCAATTATTTTTTGTGTTTTGACATGATACAAAAGCCAAAACAGCACTTAAAAAAAACAATCCAATGTATTTTCTCATAATTACAATTTTTAGTTTATTATATTGCTGCAAAACTACAAAATTTTTCAATTCCCAACTCTCGCAGGAACAAAATTCCCGTTTTTTTCTTTCAGACCACCCCCGAACTTCGTCCACACAATCTTGTCGGCGGCATCCGAGAAGTGGGTCGACTCCTCCGGCAGCACCCCGGAAGTCTTCCTCTCACTGCTTTTGTCCTTCTGCAGTTTGCCATCCACGTCCTTTATCATGGCGTTGTTCATGGAAATCAGCGTAAAGCGGCACCTGTCGCCCAAAGGCAGATTTTCCCGCTCCTCACGCAGTATCAGCCCCCACAGCAGGTATTTGTCCGACTGCAGCGGGTCTGCTCAAAAGCGAACCGACACCCAAAGCCGCAGCTCTTTCCTTGAGCAGCTTTCGCAGCTCATATTCCAGCTTGGCGGCAGCAAACCTGGCGGTGGTGCAGCGGAAATGGCATATCAGGGCACTGTTTTTGGTGTGCCTGTCCAATATCGCCACCCCCTCCGAATAGTCCTTGCCGCTGGCCAGCCATTGCAGAATGTCTTCCATATCCTTGTCTTTTGAGGCAAAGATAGGAGGTTATAAACGGAAAATATAGGACAGGAAAAAGAAAAACACGGTCGTGCTGTTTGACCGTGTTTTTGTTTACCTTAATTCTGCGACAACGATTGAAGCGGTTATGAGGACGCAAGGACAAAATTCGAGCGAAAAGCGTGCCCGGTCGCCCTAATTATTGTTTTACTTTTTTTCTTTTCACCACTATGAAGTAGAATTCTATTGTCATCTTATTAATTAACTCAAATAGAGATAGTTTCCTTTGTAGATTTTTTCAAAGATAAACATGAAAAAAATTTTTGATGTAGAAAATACTATTTTTTTTATTTTTGTACCCATATAGTATGCAAAAAGAATATTGACTTAAATCAATTAAAGTTAAACATTTAAGATAAATCGTATGATAACCCTGATTGTAATAATTGTAATTTGTGCAGTGATATATTTCATTGGCCTTAGCATAATTTCATCAAATGCAAAGAAAAAAAATGCCACAAAAAAAGCTCTTTTAGAAGAAAAATACAAAACTCTAAAAAGTGTGAACAACTTCTTTCCAACAAAAAGAGTCGGACATAAAAATTTCATTTTTGCAATTGATGAAACGAATAGCAAGGTAGCAATTGTTGAACGTTACCGAACAAAAATTATACCTTTTGAACAGATTCTCAAGGTTGAATATATTGAAAATGCCACTACCGTTGCATCCAAATCGTCTATTCGTACTGTTGGTGGAGCAATAGTTGGAGGAGCAATTGCTGGTGGTGCTGGAGCCATTGTTGGCGGATTATCGGGTGATACAACAATGAAGAATAAGATTTCATTAATGCAGGTAAAAATTACTCTACGCGATATACAAGAGCCATCCATTTGCCTTAAACTTATAGAATATGATTATGAAGGTGGTTTTGATCCTTCCAGCGACGCATGGAGTGAGGTATATAAAGAGAATAAGAAAATCGTCAACAACATTGTGGATAGTTTAAGTGTTATCATAGACAAAGTAGATAAAGAAAACCAAAATAATAAGGTTTCAGTAACTGAAAGCAGTAATCAATCTATAGCTGATGAATTATCCAAACTTGTTAAGTTAAAAGAGTCTGGTGTTCTTACTGAAAATGAATTTGAAGAACAAAAACAAAAACTTTTGAACAAATAGTTTTTCTATTCGTTAGGTATTTTTTTATCAGTCGTTTTTGTAAATAAAATCACTCCTATACATAATATAAAAAGCCGATACAGAACGCAAGGGCTCGACATAAAAAAAACAAAACACAGTCTATGTGCTGCTGATTCCTATGTGGTTTCATTTTCATCCTCTTCCTCATCCAGGTTGGTGGACTGCCCTATTAGGGCGTCCATGTCGCCTGTATAGATTTGGGCGGTGGGGGTGTCATAGACAAAAGAGAGGTTCGCGACGTTGTTTCACATGCAAAACCACAAACAAATCCACTCCTTTCCCTATTGAACAATAAACATTTTCTAATGGACTTATAATCGATGCTGAGCCACTACACCTCGCCCGCGGCAGCACAAGTGACCTGCTATCCCTCACTTCTTTTGAGCACCTTCGTTGGCAGCTTGCTGCTTTTTTATAAAAACAACACGACATACGTTTATTACCTTCAAAAAAACGAGCAAATCAAATTGTTTCCAGCATTCTCTTAAATTCTTCTTCTGTAGGAAGATATAGCTTATAGCGTGAGGCAAATATTTGTTTTCCTTCATTTAAAACAGAATATCTAACAATGGCTTCGCTTTTCTGCGAACAAAGAATAATGCCCAGTGTTGGATTGTCATCCGGATTCTTGTAAAGTGCATCGAACATGCGAATATAACTATCCATCTGCCCCACATCCTCATGTGTAAGCTTCCCAAGTTTTAAGTCAATCAACACATGGCATTTCAAGATACTGTGGTAAAACACCAAATCAATATATTTGCCGGTCTAGTTGCCGCGTACTCCAAACTCCATCCGCAGCTTCGTTCATATACCATAGACGAGAATGTTCGTCTTCAATGCTGATAAGACGGCGGTAATGCGACCCTGTCAATTCGTGACGCAGTGTGTCACGAATTGGGAAACTTCTGTAAAACAGCCGCATATATCGAAGGTTGCTTTCGTCAAAACCCTTACCAAATTCCTTGGTCAACCTCTCTGAAAGCTCCTTTAACACGCCTGCTCCGTAGGTAGCTCGTGCTTCACCTTGCTGTTCATGCTCCACTATTTGTTGTCCAATCAGCCAGTAGCTTTCCACCATTGCAAAGTTAATCGCCGTATAAGCCCTCTGCCGGGCTGAAGCCAATATTGACCTTACATTGAAGTATAGTTCATCCAAGTTTTTTGGGGCTACGCTTTCTATTGAATTTCCCACTTCTTCCATAGCTTTTGCTTTTGTTTATTTTATTTTTTCACCGACAAACATACAAAATCCTTTCGGGAAAATCAATAGTAAAATTAATCTAACCAATTAAAATTCAAGTACATAAAAACAGCATTTTTCGGTATAAAAATTGCCATTTTCGGTATAAAAATCACAAAGTGTAAAAATGTGGTAAGAGAAATAGAGCCGCACGTTGGATGAATCACCTTATATTTTGGAAGAATTTGTCCCAAGAAGCGAATGCCTTTTTCTTGCAAGGACGCCCGCGGCAGCGCAAGGGATCTCCAATTCCTCACTTTGAGCACCTTTGTCGGTATCAATCCAAAAATCCGTCTTTTCTGATTAAATTTTCCAACACATCAAGAAAAGTTTCAGCAGTAGGTGCCAATGTCATTACATCTGACTCTGTTCAACACTAACGCTTTTGTTTCTTCATCCGTCAGCATAATACAACTCCTTCCCGATTGATGTTATCATAAAATGGGGAGCCTTTCCGCTTAGCCCATTCCTCATACGTGTAAACTTTCGGACTGAAATAGGTGCCGTATTCCCAACCCAACTCCACAAACGGATAAGCGTATGTGCCGAATGTGTCTGTCTGCGACTGGTCGTTGTTGAGCAAGATGAGCAAATCCCAATCGGACTCTTCGTGCGCATCGTTCCGTGCCTGCGAGCCGAACAGGATGAGCCGCGCACCTTTCGGCAGCACTTTCAGCCCCAATTTCCTGATGGAATTCAATATGACTTCTTTCGCTGATGACATAACAAACGGTTTTCAAGTGCAAAAATACAAAAAGTTTCAGAATTAGTTCTGATGTGATAAATTGTTGAATCATCAAATTCGGATAAGGATATTTAAGTCTCAGTCAGTCAAGTCACTTTAGCTCCGTAGCATCATCCCACCCTTTCGCGGCATGCTCGATATACCATCAGTGCCAGCTTGTCCCGTGCCGCGAACTGCATGGATTGAGCATTCCCCACCCCACACTTACGTGCGGGGTTACTAAAATTCGACCTCTTCGAGGTCGTGAACGATGGTGCGGTTATACCACTGCATCGCATTTGTCAAGGCCAGCATCCAGCCAAGACGCTCCGTGCGTGGGGAATGCCGACATGCGGTGCGGACGCGGAGTGAATGGCCGGCTTCGTACAGCGGCGTGCGAAAGCGCGTCAGCGTCCAGTTTACTTTCGCCGCCGCTGTAAGGAGGTGGACAGAGCGGGCAGCATTCATGTCGGCGAGAAAGCCACTTTTCTTTGCCTCTTTCTTTTGTGGCCGCAAAAGAAAGAGGAATAAAAAAAAGAAAAAATCATGCGGTAGCCGTGTAAATTTCACTAATACACACCATCGGTTTGAGAAAAGTCTGTATTTTTGCATTGCAAAAATTTTTGTCACAAGGAAAGGCCTGAAAGGAAGGAAGCCTATGGTAATCTTATTCAATAAACCCTACGGTGTGCTGAGCCAGTTTACCCCCGAGGCGGGGCATCGGGCGCTTGACGAGTTCGGTTTCCCTCCCGGAGTGTATGCGGCGGGACGGCTGGACCATGACAGCGAGGGTGCCCTGCTGCTGACAGACGACGGACGGCTGATCAAGCGGCTGCTGGACCCGAAAAACGCCCATCCTCGCACCTATCTCGCCCAAGTCGATGGGGAGATTACCGACGAGGCCTTGCTGAAACTGTCGAAGGGTGTCGTCATCAAAGGCTACCACACCCGCCCCTGCAAGGCAGAGAGGGTGCTACCTCCGGAAGACCTATGGGAGCGCGTGCCACCTATCCGTTATCGCGCCAACATTCCCACCAGCTGGATTCGACTTACCCTCACCGAGGGCAAAAACCGCCAAGCAAGGCACATGACCGCCGCAGTCGGCTTCCCAACCTTACGGCTCATCCGTGTTCAAATCGGCGACCTTAGTTTGGGCTCACTCCAACCTGGTGAATGGAGGTTGATCAAATAGAAATAAAAAATATGTCACATGAAAAAAGTATGTCTTTTCACCTTGTTATTCGGATTGTTAACTACACTGGGAGTTGCACAAACCACTACCCTCAACGGACCCATTGTGAACATGACTCGTAATGGGAAATTTTTTCTTATCAATGACAGTGAAGACCAAATTGTTTTCGTCACAAAGCAATACAGAACAACATTTGTAGGCGAATTTGACTTCCTGATTCACCGCTACGACAAGCAGGAACATTACACCGTAACGCAGAAAATCGATGAAAAGATAGACTGCCGCTTTGCCTATTTTAATGATAATCAGGCAACTGTCATCGAACAAAGCACAAAAGGGAAGGCTGTTGAGTACCTTAGAGCACAGATTCCCTCTTCTGCGGAGAAAGTCAAGAAGTTAAGCTTTGAACCTTTTCTTCAGGCACCGTTGGAAAAATACAAATTTTCCTTCTCTCATATTGTCTATTCTCCTGACTATTCCAAATTTGCCATTCTGACCATTTTGAAACCCAAATCAAGCCGGAAAATCGACCATATTGTAGATGTCGCTGTTTTTGAGAGTAACGGAGCGCAATTATGGCACCAGCGCCAACATGCCCATTGGCTGGTCAACGACCAGATTCCGTTTTATCTGTCCAACGACGGCACCGTTTATATCGCTGAGTTTGGCAGTTACAACAACCCTATGGTTCATCAGACCGATTCCCTTCATATCTCGGTTTACAACAGCGACGGCATCTGGAATTATGCGGAAGGTTTTGGAACCGATGCCATCTTCAATTGCGGCAAAGCGGTCCTGAAAGATGGCAGATTTGTGGTTTGCGGAGTCCCCTGCCCCAATGGTCGTAATTCAAGGCAGCTGATCACCTACCTTATCTCTCCCGATGGCGAGGTGGAGAAAGAAGAGTCGTCAATTGAAATCAATTATAATGATGGATATGTATATGACGCACGGGAATTGAACAGCGAACTGGGGAAGTTTCAACCCTACTTTTATGACATCAAAGAGCTGAGTGACGGCAACTTAATGTTAGTCGGAGAATTAAATTACCGTGATCAGATTGGCACCTCTGTCACCATAGGTTCCTCCTGGGGTTTTAGTGAGATTATGGGGTATATTTCCAGAAATATTATTGTAGCTACAATCACCGACAACGGCGAAGTGCTAAACACCTTCACTTACCCACGTGCAACTGTTACACCGGAACAACTTTTCAAGACTCCCAACCTCAATGTTCCGGGAATTTTCGAGCATGATGGAAAAATAAGTCTGCTTTACAACGACCACAAAGATAATTTCACCTCTAACAACAGACTCTGGCATCTCTTATACAACAATCAGAATGGAAAATGCTGTGTGGTAGTGGCTGATGCCATACAAGAAGGAGACTTTGAAGGGAAAGTCGTTTATACTTCTGGAAAGTCTTCCTATTCTCAACAAAATTCCCTGGCAGATCAGGACGAATATTTCCACAGGATTTTGTCATACGACAACGATGCCGTCTATTACCTGCTCAAGCACAACAATGGTTTCAGGGTTGAGAAAATCACCTGGCAAGAGGAATAAGGGAGTATAAAAACCCAATGGTTTATACCCCAAGATTTCATTCCTTTCTTACGTTATAATATTTATAACGTCATCCTTAAAATATAGACCATCCATGAGAAAGACCGCATTCCTGCTTGCAACAGCCTTACTATTTTGTGTTTCAACAATTTTCGCACAAAATGCTGTTCCGAAGAACTATCAAAAAAAATACACCTTATCTGGCATGGAGCAATGGACAGAGGGGCAATATATTGACAAAGAGCAAATTAAAAACATAGATTGGTTGGAATACCAGTACTGGCTGAAGAAGGTTTTCGGGGAAGAGTCGCCAGAATACAAAGCTGCCATTCCTGACCGGAGAGTCCTTTTTCAGCAGCTTCCGGAAATGATGGCCAAAAACTATGCTGAGAGTCCCGCCTATCGGCAACGGCCCGTTTTGGGAGTATCTACCGAGCAAGCTCTCGCCTACTGTCGCTGGCGCACCGACCGAGTGGCAGAACAAATGCTGGTCAAAATGAAACTCTTGAAATACAACCCGAACCAAACGAAGGACGATTATTTCAGTCTTGACAAATACCAGGCTCCTGAAGGTATGCAATTCCAGCGTTTCAGCCTGCCCACCTCAATCAGCGAGACACGCTATGGTTTCCGCTGTGTAGCGGCGTGGAAATAACATTACAGCTGATTATCAGCGATTTTCCGCGGCAATTTTCTTTCGTACATTTTCAGGCAGTAAAAAAAGTCTAAAAAAAAATGTTGATTCATAGGGTTATGAATCCAAAAAAAACACGTATTTTTGCATCCAAATTTTTGACACTATGGATGATAAAACCGATGCGTTATGCAAACTGCTCATTAACAAGGGAGAATTAAAACAAAACATCTTCCAGGAAACCTTAAACGCCATGCTGATGTTTAAGGAAGCAGCCAAGGAATTTGACGAATTTTACCGTGACGAGTACGAAGAAGAGCATGAAAAAGTGACGGTTCACTATACCAACCGCAACCAATACGAGTTCCAGCTCAAGTTTGCCGGTGATATATTGGTATTTCTGATGCACACCAACATTTTCGAGTTCTCTCGCGACCATGAGGTCATGCGGACTCCTTACATCAAGGAAGACAAGGACCGTTCCTACTGCGGTGTGATACAAGTTTTCAACTTCTTGGCAGACTCATTCAAATACAATCGTATCAACGACCTCGGCTACATGATTGGCAGAATCATGATCAACAAAGAGGGTCATTATTATGTGGAAGGCAAACGCGAGTTGGCACAGGTGTTCAATAATTTCAGCACCAACAAAATCACTCCTGAAAACGTCCACAGTATCCTCCGTTCCGCCATCGAATATACCATAAATTTCGACCTGTTGCTCCCAAATTATGACGAAATGAAGATCATTACCGTCAACGACATGCTGCAATTTGAGGATCAAAACATCACCTTGCAGACTGGTAAACGTCTGGGATTCAGGTTTGAACAAGATACTGTAGACGAGAAAAAATAAATTTTCGCAAAGTAGCTTTTTGTATCAAAAAAAGTTGTACTTTTGCAGTCACAAAAATAAACCTGATGCCGTATTCGTCTAGTAGGCCCAGGACGCCAGGTTTTCATCCTGGAAATCGGGGGTTCGAATCCCCCATACGGTACAAACCTTCAAAAAACAGCAGCTAAAAAGTTGCTGTTTTTTTTTGAACAAAAAATTTCGCTTGTATCAATCCAGCACCGTTCTGCAGGTGCGATAATATAAAAAAGTTAGGAATTATCCCTTTCCGTCTTGTTGAGATTTAGATTAATGGAGAGAGATTTATAGCATCAGCTATAGTCACACCATTTCGCGGCGGCAAATGAAGTGCTTCGGTGCATGGGAAATGCTCGCCGCGACCGAATACACAACCCGTAACTCATCCCTATGAGACGGTTGCGGTTCCACCGCAATTTTGGCCGCATCGCGGCCACCCCCGCATAGCACGTTGAACGGGAAATGTCTCACAGCGTGCCAGAGGTACGCACCTGCTGCAGTCAAATTATCGGGTAAGTTATCCAACGGCTGAAAGCCGTGTAAGAATTCAGCACGGGGTAAAACCCCGATATAATGAAATCTGCCCGATATTATCGCGGGATGAATACCCGCAGCATAACATAGCGTTACAGGACTAAAAGGGATAATTCCGTTTCTTTTTAGCAACTAATCCACCCGTTTGACAGTCTCCTTTTCATTTTTCACGGGTATAGGGGGCCGCATGGAGCTTGGATACATTCTGCGAGCAAACTCCATATTGCAGATGAAGGCTTTCCTTAAAATATCATCAGAAAAATTTGAACCAAACAGTTCTGGATTCTCTTTCATATATTCCTCTATCATCTCATTGCTGGTCAAACGATACAACTCCCCGCAATTTTGGCATGCAGCTGTCTCATCAGCTTCTATTTTCACACCATTAAGAAAAACATTTTCAGGCAAATCAGATATTATGGCTTCCGCTCCAGGCATGCACAACACCAAATGCATCGTAGGAACAATACTGGAAATGTAATACAAGGGCGTAATTTCTTGAAAAACACTCGTGCGTAAGAGTAAACGCAATTCAAGAGCATGGCATTCGTTGGGAGCTAACGAATTCCTCACAAGAACACCATCATATCTGCCGGAATTGCGGTTATCACAGACCGTCCTTTTACTCCATCCAAAACCATCCTCGTAATAATACAAAGACAAGTTTCTATCGAAAAATTCAGTCGAAAGCCCTCCTTCTATATATATGACAGAGTCACTTGTATTAATTAGTTCGGCTGTAATTGTAATGGTCACATCTGGCTCATTGCAAATGACAACGTCGCCCAAACGGAATTTCTTGGGAGGTCTCTTGTGATTGGTCTCCGCATTAAGATTGTTGATATTCAAAGTTTTGAATATCAACGACAGCTGCGCCTCGCATTTCATGGAAGGAAGCGTCAAGGCGACAAAAGTCAAGGCAATATACAAAAGTCTTTTCATTCTCAATAAATTTGATGTTTCAATAATACCATATCTTACAACGGCTACTATGTTTTCCCTTCTCATACATGCGAATCCAATTGTTGTACCGATCGTAACGATAGCTGAATAAAGTTTTGTTGTAATCGAAAGTATCCAACAAACTCGCACAGCATTCACCGAGCACATCGCCTTTGTCATTGAAAACGGTTGCCTCAACTCTGCTTTCACACCAATTTCGGCCGTATTCATAACACACCTTGCGCTCATCATCGTAAATATTGATAGACCAATGTGACACGGTGCAACCATCTCTGCATTCCAACCATGTCACCTCTCGGCCAAGGCTGTCGTATTGAAATAGAACAAAAGAATCCTGAAATCCTGAAGGTCGGAAAAAAGCCAATGGCTGTCCTTCGGGAGAAAGAACTATTCGACTATTACGGGCCAAAGCAACGGTATCACTTCCAGGTTCAAGTTTGCGCCATACCGAATCACTAAAGAACAACTCCTGACAATGGTATGGATCTGAAAAACGATAAAGAGTGACACTGTGGAGGGTATCATTCCAATAGACCGTCCTTTGTGAAATATGACCCTGATCGTATTCGTAATGTTCATCAACAGTTCTCTTTTTGCTATTATTGATAAGAGAAAACTGATAACGAGCTAATGTACCATCGGGATTAAAGTCAAAAACACTTGTCCTATCATCTTCTTTGATTTTCATTTTTTTGACACGTCCGTATGGATTTCTTCCATAATAAATATCAATATTATCTCGTACAAGTTCATCTATCCGAGGTAATCGTCGCGAATTGTGCATCAGAGCTTGTTCCATCAAAAGAAGGTCATTCATAATTGAATCCCCCTGATTACGCAAATATACTTGTACACCAGTCAGATTGTCTGCCGTGTAGGGCAAATTAAGGAATGACGTAGCTTCTGCCGCCGACACACTATCATTGCAATCACAGCGATAACGCTCCTCATACTCCCAATCTTTCTGTCGTTCGCCTTGTTCTTTCTCAAGTTGCTTAATCCATCGTTTTTCCGCCAACCGTTCCTTTTTCAACATATATCGATAGTTTACTTTTTCTCCCTTGGAATAGTGATAATAGCTTCGTAAAATCACTCCAGACATATCATCAGGATGTCGAATACCTTGTTCACTGAAATATTTTGCCAGATGTGAGTTACCCCATAATCCCCAATTATTTCGAATCCACATTCCCAACGTAAGGTGTGTCCTGCCCAAAAATTCGTTTTCATCAATCGAACGTATCCATTCTTTGCTTTCTGGCGACAAAACAGAGTCTAATTGCCCCATACAATCCTCTAGATTTACCGGAATATACAATAATGAGGAATCTTTCTGTTTATCAGTCTGTTGCGCAAATCCGACATGGTTTACCAAAACAAGACTAAAACATAAGATAAGATATGCCACATTGGCTATACGGGGCTTAAATGCAGAGGTAATTTCCATTATTATTTTTTTAGATATAATCCATTCTCACATTATTTTCTCCCCTTTAACATTCTCTTGGCATAATCTCTTGCATCCTCATCATCTAACTTGAGGACTTTCTTGAGGTATTTTCTGTCGTGGGCTCTGTCACCCAGATTGTAGTATGTATCGGCTATATTCAGCAACACAATCACATCCTTTGGATTAATGGCCTCCGCCTTTTTCAACCATTTCAGCGCATTGCTATAATCCCCCTCCATATTGTAAGTAACCGCCATGATATTCACGAAATAGATTTTCCCAGGGTAAATCTCTATCATGCGTGCAGCGATATCTCGCGTATAGCCCAGTATCACAGCTGCTTCTGTTTCGGATTTTTTCTTCAATTCATACTGTTCCAAAAATATTTTCTCATAATCTAGCACCCCACTCATGATGATGTAGTCAATGGGCTCATCCTCATCGGGGTATTGCCAGCTATCATGATATGTCTCTGTATAGCCCAGCATGCTCATAATCTCGTTATAAAAGGCATCCCAGCGTTTATACTTGCCCAGAGCATAAATCTTGCCCATGCGCATATCCAAACGATATGGATAGAGCTCAATTCCTTGGCTAATGATGGCTATCCCGGAATCACTAAGAGCTGAATCGTATCCTGATACCCCGTAAATGTACCCGCTAACATTGCCTGTGCTATCACGCAGTTCAAAAGAAGATATGACATCCTCATCTTCTGGCAACTCGGTGGACAAATGGACTGGGCCTTTCGATTTGTCGGAAACTTGGAAATAGTAATTAAACTCAGCGATATAACGCTCAGGGCTGTCATCCCCGGAAGCTTGTATCTGCCGTATCAAGCTTGCCATCTGGACCAAATCCTCGTTCTGTAAAGCCTCGTAGAAGCTTTCATAAACATTTTCCTGTCCGTATGCCACGCCGAACAGCAGGAGCAAAGTAAGGGCAATTCTTGAGATAGTATTCATAGTTTTATTTTTCGGGAACTTCTTTTTTAGTTTTTTACGCTACAACTTCAGACTTTACAACACCCACTACGCTAAATTTGATTTTACAAAATTACAAAAAAATTGAAATAGGAATAAGTCATTTTGCGAAGTAATATCTTGAAAATTCATGTAGTAATATAATACGAAATTTTTCGTATCTTTGCCGATTATTTTCCCTTGCTTTTTCTAAGGAAATATTACATTGAAAAAATTATAAAAAGAAAAGAAATATGAAGATACAACCCCTGAAATGGTTAAGCTTGATTGGCATAGCAATCAGTATGATATCTTGCGGAATTGACATGCCTGAAGAAAAAAAGACATCATACGAAACAATGACAATTGAAAAACAGGACATCACAGTACCCATAAGGTTCAGTGCCAAACTGAAGGGACAATCGGACGTGGTCATTTCGCCCCAGGTGAGTGGTCAGCTGATGCAGATATGCGTAAGCGAAGGTCAGCAGGTGAAGAAGGGCACGACACTGTTTATCATCGATTCGCGCAACGCACAGTTGGAGCTGGAGGCGGCACAGGCAAACCTGCAGGCTGCCGAAGCATCGGCAAACAGTGCGAAATTAGAGTACGAATCTAACAAGAACCTGTTTGAAAAGAACATCGTGAGCCGCTACATGCTGGACAATTCCGAGAATGCGTACAAGCAGGCACAGGCAGCAGTAAGCCAGGCAAATGCCGCTGTAAGCCGTGCAAAGGTCAACTTGGGCTTTTGTACCATCACTTCACCCGTAGAAGGTATCATTGGCGAAATCCCAGTCTCCGAAGGCATCCAAGTATCGCCCGGCACCCAACTGACTATTGTCAGCGGCAATACAAAGATGGAGGCTGTGTTCTCTGTGCCCGAGTCGGTGCTGGAGGAAGCTGTTGCCGAAGGTTATGAGGGAAAGGTTGGGGATGCACTGAAGGTGTTCCCTGATGTGACATTTATGATGAAAAACGGTACAGAATATTCGCACAAAGGACGCATTACCAGCGCCACCGGTGTGGTAAACGCCGCTACTGGTACTATTGCCTGCAAGGCCACCTTCCCCAATCCTGACGGCCAACTGTACAGCGGCATTCAGGGCTCCATTATTTTGCCATACAATAACGAGAATGTGATAGTGATTTCGCAATACGCCGTGGTGCGACTGCAGGACAAAGCATTAGTATATAAGGTTAAGGACGACAATACCGCCACTGCTGTTACCGTAACCATAGAAGACACAGGTAATGGTAAGGATTTTATCGTGACAAGCGGTTTGAATGTCGGTGACAAGATTGTGACCGTAGGAGCAAATAATGTACAGGATGGAGAACAAGTGTTGTTCCCAGAAGCATCGAAAAACGAATAGTAAGCCATGAAGGGAAACATTTTTATCAACAAATATGTGATGGCATGCGCGATAGCGATTGTCATCGCATTGGTGGGCTTCATCTGCATCATCACCTTGCCCATCGAGCAATACCCAAACATCGCGCCGCCAACAGTGCGTGTTTCAACCTCATATACCGGTGCCGATGCAAACACCATCATGAAGTCGGTGATACAACCGATAGAGGAAAACATTAACGGTGTGCCTGGCATGACCTATATTACCAGCTCGGCATCCTCCTCTGGCGAAGTATCCATTCAGGTGTATTTTGAGCAGGGAACCGACCCCGACCTTGCCGCAGTGAACGTGCAGAATCGCGTCAGCAGAGCTACGGCACTGTTGCCCGCAGACGTAACCAAAGTGGGCGTACAGGTAATGAAGCAGCAGAACAACATTCTTCACATCGGTGCACTGAAGAGCGTTGATGGCAAGTACGATGCCGACTTTATTGCCAACTACATTGACATCAACGTGCGTCCCCGTTTAATGCGTATTACCGGTGTGGGTGATGTAATGTCACTCGGTAACACCTACGCCCTGCGTATCTGGCTGAAACCGGATGTGATGGCGCAATACGGACTGGAACCGAATGATGTGTTTGCAGCCATTGGCGGACAGAGTTTCGTCACCGCCACAGGTTCTTTAGGCGAGCAGAGTGAGAATGCTTACCAGTACTCAATGGAATACAAAGGCACGCTGAAAACCGTCGAGGAATTCAACGACATTGTGCTGCGCACGAGCGACGGCGGACACATGATGCACCTGAGCGATGTGGCAGATGTGGAAATCGGTGCTGTGAGCTATAACTACTCCTCTAACATTGACGGTAAACCCGGTACCATATACATGGTGTTCCAAGCTCCGGGTGCCAATGCGACGGAAGTGAACGCCCGTATCAACAAGTTGTATGAGGAGTTGAAGCCGACGATGCCCGCCGGACTGGAATTCGAGATTTTGGAAACCAGCGACGACTTCCTCTTCGCTGCCATCCATAATGTGGTGGAGACACTGGTCATCGCTATCATTCTCGTTATTTTAGTTGTTTATTTCTTCCTGCAGAGCTTCAAGGCAACGGTGATCCCCTCAATATCCATTATCGTGTCACTGCTGGGTACTTTCGCTATTGTGAAGGTTGCAGGTTTCTCACTGAACATATTGACCCTATTCGCTTTGGTGCTCGCCATCGGAACGGTAGTGGATGACGCTATTGTAGTGGTCGAAGCGGTGATGGCGAAGATGGAGGGCGGTATATCTGACGCCCGCGAAGCCACACGCCAAGCCATGAGCGATGTATCCATAGCCGTTATCTCATGTACGCTGGTCTTTATGGCCGTGTTCATTCCTGTGGCTTTCATGCCTGGCACCTCAGGTAGTTTCTTCATGCAGTTCGGTGTGACGCTGGCATCTGCCGTCGGTTTGTCATGTGTATCGGCATTGACACTCTGTCCCGCTTTGTGCGGTATCATGATGCGTTTTGACCCGAATGAAAGCGAAAAGAAAGACTTGAACTACTATGTCAAGAAAGCCTATACTGTCAGCTATAACGCCATTCTTAACAAATACAAAACTGGTGTAAGCAAGTTTATCAAACGCCCGTGGGTTGCGGGAGCATTGCTTGCAGGCGCTGCCGTATTGCTCATCTTTGCTATGCGTGGTCTGCCGTCAGGTCTTGTTCCGCAGGAAGACCAAGGCGTATTCTTCGCTGAGGTCCGTGCCCCGGAAGGATGCACTCTGCATGAGACTGAGGAAATTGTCAAGAAAGTTGAAGAGAAAGTGAAAAAAATTCCAGAGCTGGAGAGCTACGCGGTAATTAGCGGTTATGGCATGATGGCTGGTAACGCAGGCAGCTGCTATGCCACCCTCATCATACGTCTCAAAAACTGGGACGATCGTCCTGGCATGAACCATAACATCATTCTCGTATATACGCGTTTCGCGTTGGATTGTCAGGAGATCAAGAACGCCCAGGTCATCCCGTTCCAGATGCCGCAGGTTCCGGGTTACGGTTCAAGCAGCAGCGTAAATCTGGTGCTGCAGGATTTGCAGGACCGCCCCATGTCGGAATTCAACGCCGATGCCATGAAGTTCCTTGCCAAGCTGAACGAGCGTCCTGAGATCATGATGGCCATGTCCTCCTATTCAGAGCGATTCCCGAAATATGAGGTGAATATCGATGCACCGCAGTGTGACCGTGCCGGCGTTTCACCCGCAGCGGTTTTGAATACTCTTGGTGCCTATTGTGGTGGTGCTTACGTAGGCAACTTCAATCAGTTCGGCAAGGTCTATCGTATCATGGCAAACGCCGCACCGGAGTATCGTCTCGAGCCCTCCGCATTGAACAACATCTTTGTCCGTGTACGCGGCGACAAGATGGCGCCTATCTCAGAATTTGTGACCCTTAAGGAAACTGTCGGTTCAGCATCTGTTGAGCATTTCAACTTGTTCCAAAGCATCACCTGTGGTGTGATGGCCAACAGTGGTTTCTCCGAAGGGCAAGCGCATAAGGCTATCGCAGAGGTATTCAAGGAGACGATGCCCACCGGCTATAGCTACGAATATGGCGGCATGTCGCGCGAGGTAGAGGAAGCAGCCGGCTCTAACGCCACGGTGCTCATCTATGTCATCTGCGCCATCCTCATCTTCCTCATTTTGGCGTCGCTTTATAACTCATGGTTCACTCCTTGGGCAGTACTGCTCTCAGTTCCCTTCGGTCTGATGGGCTCTTTCGGTGTCGTATGGTTGGTATCATTGTTACACTTACCCGGCATGGAAAACAACATCTATCTGCAGACAGGTGTCATCATGCTTATCGGCTTGCTGGCCAAGACTGCCATTTTGATTACCGAGTTTGCCTCGGAGCGACGCGCACAGGGAATGAGCATCCGTGATGCTGCTTTCGCTGCTTGCGAAGAACGTCTGCGTCCTATTTTGATGACTGTCGTCACGATGATTGCGGGTATGATACCGCTCATCATCGCCGGTGGTGCGGGTGCTAACGGCAACCGCGTTCTCGCCCTCGGTGTCACCGCCGGTATGGCTGTCGGCACACTGGCCCTACTCTTTGTCGTCCCCGCCTTCTTCATTGTATTCCAGACGCTGCACGAAAAGTTCCAAGGAGCTCCTGTAGCAGCACAAGAAGAAGCTGTTGTTTCAGAGAATGATAACAAAAACATGTCAGAGCAATGAAAAGATTATTCATCATCATTGCCGTCAGCGTAATGTGTCTTACTTTCACTGGCTGCAAAATTTATAACAAATACACATCCCAATCGCAAGTTTCCTCCAACATATATGGCACTACAGAGGATGTGACAGCGGCACAAGCCGACCAATCCATTGCGGAACTTTCGTGGCGTGAGTTCTTCACTGACCCGTTACTGCAAAACCTTATCGATTCCGCCATTGCGAATAACACTGATCTCAACTCGGCTCGTATTGCTGTGGAACAGTCGCAGGCCTCTCTAAAAGCAGCCAAATTAGGCTACCTGCCATCCATTTCCTTCGCGCCTTCTGTCGGGGTTAATTCATACTTGAACGAAGGCAGCATGGCATCCACTTTTACATACAATCTTCCATTGCAAATCGACTGGAATCTCGACATATTTGCTGTGAACACGAATCAGAAGCGCAAAGCACAAGCCGTTCTTGCGCAAGCCGAAGCACATCAGCAACTTGTTCAGGCCAACATCATCTCTGCCGTCGCACAGCAGTATTGCATGTTGCAACTCCTTGACCGCCAATTGGAGATACTGACCAACACCGACAGCCTCTGGAACACCTCACTGGAAACACAAAAATCCTTGTGGGAAAACGGCAAAGCTTTCTCAACGGCTGTCAATCAGATGGAGAATTCCTATCTGAATGTCAAAATACAAATTGTCGATGTCCGCCGCCGTATCCGCGGTGTTGAGAATGCCATCTGCCAACTGTTAGCCATCGCGCCACAACATATCGAGCGCACTCGTTGGAGTTCCTACGAGATGCCGCAACGCCTTAGCACAGGTGTGCCGGCACAGCTGCTGACTAACCGTCCAGACATTAAGATGGCCGACCACATGTTGGAAGAGGCATTTTATAACACACAGGCTGCCCGTGCGGAATTCTACCCCAAGGTTTCACTGCAAGGTTTGTTGGGATGGGGTAACAACTCCGGTATGATACCCAATCCGGGAACATTGCTACTGAATGCTCTTGCCTCCCTCACACAACCTATCTTTGCCCAAGGCAAGCTGAGAGCCAACCTCAAAATCAGCAAATTGTCTGAGGAAGATGTAGCACAAAAATACGTGCAGACAGTCATCAATGCCGGCAACCAAGTTAATGAAGCGCTGGCAGATTGCCAAGCTGCCAGCGAGAAAGACAAATACTACAAACGCCAGTTAGATGTATTGCATGAAGCCTATTCAGGCACGCACGAACTGATGGATAACGGCAAGGCCAACTACCTCGAAGTGCTTACCGCACAGGAATCACTTCTCTCCGCACAAATCAACGAAGCCACCAACCTGTACGAAGGCTCACGTGCCCTCATCGCCCTGTACATCGCCCTTGGCGGCGGCACAAAATAGCAGGTATATTGTAACGCATAAATGATGTAGGGCTGTCATACTATGGCAGCCCTACATTTTTTGACGGGCACGGCTGCCATAGTATGACAGCCCTACAACATATACGTTGGCACTTCAATTAACTAATTTGCTAATTTGCTAATTTACTAATTTGCTAATTAAAACATTTTTTTCGTATCTTTGCATTTTAATTCAAAGCTGATATAATTATGGCAGAAATTGAAATTGGAAACAAAAAATTCGAACTGGACGGTGACGGCTTTATGGTTGATCCCACCCAGTGGAATGATGAGCTGGCAGCCGCTATCGCCAAAGCTGACGGCATCGAGGAACTGACAGAAAACCACTGGAAGGTGGTCCGCATTATCCGTAGCAACTTTGAGGAAAAAGGCTTGGCTCCTATGGTTCGCACCATTTGCAAGGAAACCGGTCTGAAACTGAAAGATATATACGAACTCTTCCCCTTGGGACCCGCAAGAGGTGCTTGCCGTGTGGCTGGTCTGCCCAAACCCGATGGTTGCGTATAGTAATCAGTAAAAAATTGATACCATGTTAGTTACTCAGATTATTGCCTTGATTGCCCTGGCAATCTGTTTTGTATTACTACTTTCCCACTTTATCCGAATCATCCGTTTGGGCAAACCCAAAAATTTTTCCGAAAAAAGTGGTAGCGTAGCCAAAGGTGTGGCCTACTCCAACACCATCGCCATGATGCCCCAAAACAAGGAATCCGCTTACTTGCATATTCCATCCTACGCTTTGGGCATCTTGTTCCATATCGGCATTTTTACCAGCATATTGGTGTTTTTCTTATCATTCTTTGACTTCTTCAACCAATGGCTTTGCAACGATAGCTGTATTCACTACCTGATACCTCTTGTAAGCGCAACAGGCACTGTCTCCGGTATTTGTTTATTCATCAAAAGATTGATTAACAGAAATTTACGCAATCTTACAAATCCCGACGATTACCTGTCCAATGGTCTTACCACCTTGTTTCAGTTAGCGACCACGCTGTATCTGCTCATGCCCGCATGTACCTGCATGATAAACACCTATTACATCATCACCGCAATACTCTTGCTGTACATGCCGGTTGGCAAACTCAAACACCTGGTATATTTCTTTTCCGCACGCTACCATTTAGGTTTCTTTTATGGATGGCGTAACGTATGGCCTCAGAAGAAAGACGCTGAATGATTCCTCAAAAAGATATACTGATTGAAGATTTCAACTATGAGCTGCCTGAAGAGAAAATAGCTTTTTTCCCAGTCAGCCAACGAGACCATTCCAAATTATTGGTCTATCAAGACGGGCACATTACCGATGCCTGTTTCGCGGATTTGCCCGATTTTCTGACCTCAGATTACCGATTGATTTTCAACGATTCGAAAGTCATCCATGCCCGGCTGTTGGTACATAACACCACGGGCGCGGCCATCGAGATTTTCTGTTTGGAGCCACTGCAGCCCACCACCGAAATCGCCAATGCCTTCACCCAAACGGGGCCCGTGGTGTGGAAATGCTTGGTAGGCAATGCCAAACGCTGGAAACAACCACTAAGCTTTCCCGTGGTTTTCGAAGATAAAACACTGATGATTACCGCCACCAAAGGTGAATGCAAAGACGGGGCTTTCAAGGTGACATTTTCCTGGCCAGATGAAAAGGTGACTTTGTCGGAATGGCTTGAGCAATACGGCAAGATGCCTCTCCCACCCTACATCAAACGAGCCGCAGAAAAAGATGACGAGCAACGATATCAGACCGTTTATGCCCGCTATGATGGCTCTGTAGCAGCACCCACGGCGGGACTGCATTTCTCGAAGGAAGTCATCAAAGCCCTCAACGACAAAGGCATCGCTACCGACTATGTCACCCTTCATGTCGGAGCTGGCACTTTCAAACCAGTTTCTTGCGAGCGCATCGGCGACCACTACATGCACCGCGAGCAAATTGTCATAAGTAAACAATTCATTGACAGCCTGTTAAATAATCCGCAGAAGAAAATTATCGCTGTTGGCACCACAGTCGCCCGAACACTGGAATCTTTGTATCTGATAGGGGCCAAACTAAAACTGCAACGCCCCAACGCCCTTGAAGTGGAGCAATGGGAAGCTTACGAGGACAAGGATTTGACTCAAGTGGAGGTGCAGGATGCGCTTCAAAGCATCAAAACTTTTATGGAGCAGCAGCAAACCGATACACTATATGCCGCCACCCGACTGATGATAGTTCCCGGCTATCAGCGTAAAATCACGCAGGCCATCATCACCAACTTCCATCAGCCCAAAAGCACGCTGCTGTTGCTGATTTCCTCATTTTTAGGCGACAAATGGAAAGATGTTTATGCCCATGCGCTGAGCCATGGCTACCGTTTTCTCAGCTTCGGGGATTCCAATCTCTATCTTTAAAAACCTCGTAAAACATACAGTTCCAGACACACCTACTCCTGAGAAAACTCACGAGAGTATGTTCATCTGCTTTGCCATGTATATCCTTACATCTTCTCCGGCACATCAATGCCCAAGAGTGCCATGCCTGATTTAAGCACCTTTGCCACCATTTGCGAGAGGCGCAGACGTAAAGCACGCAAGGCCTCATTTTCTTCCTTGAAGATTGGGGAAGACTGATAAAAGCCATTAAAATCCTTTGCCAAATCGAACATGTAATTGGCTATCAGAGCGGGACTATAACCCTCACCCGCGGCCTCCACCACCTGTGGATAAGCATACAGCGACTTCAGCAGAGCCTGCTCGTTGTCACCCAACAAGGAGACATCCTTACTCTGCTCTATCGAGATACCATTTTCCTTTGCCTTACGCAACAGCGACTTGATACGGGCATGAGTATATTGGATAAAAGGTGCCGTATTACCATTGAAATCAATGGATTCGGCAGGATTAAACAACATATTCTTTTTCGGATCCACTTTCAGGATAAAGTATTTCAAAGCGCCCAAGCCTATCATCTCATACAACTTAGTGGCTTCTTCCGGTGTAAAGTCATGTTTTCCAAGTGCTTCAGTGCTCTCCTTGGCCTGCAAGAACATCTCGTCCATGAGGTCGTCGGCATCGACTACCGTACCCTCACGCGATTTCATCTTGCCGTTGGGCAGTTCCACCATGCCATACGACAGGTGGTAGATATGCTGGCCAAACTCTTTCTCCAACTTCTTGCCCAACACTAATTTCAGCACATCAAAATGATAATTCTGCTCATTGCCCACCACATAAATCATCTTCTGCGGATGGAACTCCTCGTAACGCAGCTGGGCGGTTCCCAAATCCTGCGTCATATACACCGAAGTGCCGTCGCTACGCAGCAACAACTTCTCGTCCAGGTTTTCAGATGTCAGATCCACCCACACCGAGCCATCTTCTCTACGATAAAAAACGCCCTTCTGCAAGCCTTCCTCCACAATGCTTTTTCCAAGAAGATAAGTATTTGATTCATAATATGTTTTATCAAATTTAATGCCCATTCTCGTGTAGGTCTGGTCGAAACCGGCATATACCCAGCCGTTCATCTTGTTCCACAGACCGCGCACTTCCTCGTCGCCACTCTCCCACTTCCGCAGCATTTCCTGGGCTTCCAGCATCAGAGGAGCCTTCTTGGCCGCCTCATCCTCGCTCATGCCCTGCTCTTGCAGCTGCCTCATCTCGGCCTTGTAATGCTTGTCGAACTCCACATAATACTTGCCCACCAGATGGTCACCCTTCATACCCGATGACTCGGGACTCTCATCATTGCCGAACTTCTGCCAAGCTAACATCGACTTGCAAATATGGATACCACGGTCATTCACTAAGTTCACCTTGACCGGATGCTTACCACAGGCCTCCAAAATGAGGGCCACCGAATTACCTAACAGGTTATTACGCACATGTCCCAAATGCAAAGGCTTGTTGGTATTGGGTGAAGAGAACTCAATCAACGTAGGTTGCTCATCTATGGTTGTATTCTTACCAAAATTCTCGTTATCAATATTTTGACTCAAGAAGTCCAGCCAAAAATCCTTGCTAACCGACAGATTCAGGAAGCCTTTGACCACATTGAAAGCGCTGATTGAACCATGCACGCCATCGGCGGTAGTGAAAGCATTTAGTTTCTCCTGCAATTTGGCGCCGATTTCGTTGGCCACGGCATCGGGAGCCTTGCGAGCGGCCTTCACGTAAGGGAACACCACGATGGTAAAATCACCCTCAAATTCCTTACGGGTTTTCTGCACAAGACCCTTATCAATTTCTATATCAAGATTATACAATTCTTTCAGCGCATCCTTCAAAGCGGCGGCAATCAATAATTCCAACATAGTCGTAAATTTTTGGCAAATTTACATAAAATCCTCAAATGACACACAGACGGATAAATTTTATTGTTGGGTAAACTTTATTTATATCAGGGGTCAGGAACCAGGGGTCAGGAGTCAGGGATCAGGAGTCAGGGGTCGGGGGTCAGGAGTCAGGGGGCAGGGGGCAGGGAATTAAGAATTCAAACTGTCAATTATAAATTGTCAACTGTCAACTTAATTGGTACTTAAGCACATTGTTAATTAGCACATTAGCATATTAGCACATTGTTAATTGGCACATTAACTAATTTGCTAATTGAATTTTTTGTATCTTTGCCGCTCATTTTATTAACCTAAAAATTATTGCAATGATTCAGAGAATTCAATCCGTGTTTTTGTTTGTTGCAGCGATTGTGACCATCATTTTACTCTTTATTTCTATTGGCGACATTTACACCGCCGAGGCCCAGTACACCTTCACCTGCTTCAATGTACATCTACCTAATGGACAAGTGGTTATGAGCACCATTTACATTGCTTTAATTCTGATTTTATCCGCCTGCATTTCTATTTATGCAATCTTCAAATATAAAGACAGGATGAAACAGACCCGGATTGTCTCCATCAACATGCTGGTATTTTTGATTGCCATTATGCTGATGATTTGGGTATTTCCCGATTTTCTGTTCCAACGCAAAGGTCTGATGCAGGAAGGCGACATTTTCCGCTTCAACTATTGGATCATGATTTTCGTGATTCCGCCAGTATGTATGTTTTTAGCCAACCGTTTCATCAGAAAGGATGAGCGTTTGGTGCGTTCTGCTGACAGACTGAGATAAGCATGACGGAAGCCGCTGTTTTATCGGTTGCCCAGGTTCGCGAAAGCGAGGCACTGACCATGAGCGAAGAGCCCATCAGCTCGCTTGACTTGATGGAGCGTGCCGGCACTCGATTCACCGAACATTTGTTACAACACTGCCCTATTGACCGCTTTGCGGAGATTGTCGTGGTGTGCGGTCCCGGCAACAACGGTGGCGACGGACTGGTGATTGCCAGACACCTGTTTTCTCACAATTTGCCCGTTCGGGTGTTATTAGCTGTGCCCGAGGGGGGCAGAACAACTCCGGAATTTGAGAACAATTTGGAACGCTGGCAGGCACTGACAGCCCAAAAAGAGACCGCAACGCAAGAAACGGAATATACCCACAACTATCAAGAAGGAGAGACGCTGCAGTGGCACCGCCCCACCCTGCTGATTGACGCTATCTTCGGCATAGGCTTGTCGAAGCCCTTGCGGGATTACCAGGCCCACCTGGTGGAAAGCATTAACCAGTCAGGTGCTTATATTATCGCAGTGGATGCCCCATCGGGGATGCTATTGGATGGGCACACGGATGAGAAAGCACTCAGCGTCATGGCACAGGAGACCTACACTTTCCAGTTTTACAAATTAGCCTATTTGTTGCCCGAAACCTACCGCCGTTGCGGGGAGGTCAGTGTGATAGACATTGGCTTGCGCCTGCCGCAAGACGATTATAGGATGCA
>CADCNH010000023.1 GCA_902802755.1 uncultured Bacteroidota bacterium
TGCAAAAGTACTACCTTTTTTTTATCTGGCAATACCTTTCGTAACTTTTTTTGCTTTTTTTTGCTATCTCACTGATTATCAGTGAGAAAAAATTTATATTTTCAAGATTTTTCGGTTAATAACTTCCATTTTTTGTCGATTTTTTGGCATAATAGGGGTATAAGTTTGGAACAAATTTCGGAGTTTTCGGAGAAAATTTGATTTTTTGCCGCAAAATGAATGAGACGACAAGTATATTTTGGGGACAAAAAAACATGGGATAAGGCACAAATTTTCTTACAAAAATTTGTACGTCTGTGCTAAATTCAAGAATTATACGTACTTTTGCACCCTCAAAAACGAAAAATTTGAAAAAAGCCCTTATATATATAATATTGTTATTTTTTACCATTCCGTTGTGGGCTACTCATCAACGGTCGGGGGAAATCACATACGAGCATCTGTACGGGCTAACCTATCGTTTCACCATCATAACCTATACCTATACGCCAAGTCCAGCCGACAGACCTGAGATTGAGGTGTTTTGGGGTGATGGGAGCACTTCCATCATTCCGCGTTACGCCAAAAACAACATGGAAAACGATATCAGCCGGAATGTTTATATAGGTGAACATACTTACGCGGGTAACGGCATATATACCATTTCTTTTGAAGACCCCAACCGTAATGCGGGTATTGTAAACATTCCAAATTCCGTCAATATTCCATTTTACATAGAATCAACACTTATTATCAATCCTTTTTTAGGCAGTAACAATTCCCCGGATTTGCTCAATCCCCCTATAGATAACGGATGTACAAACATACCTTATTACCATAATCCCGGTGCCTACGATTCGGACGGCTACAGTTTGTCATTCAGTCTGATCACTTGTCGCGGATACGAGGGGGAGGACATTCCCGGCTATACGCTGCCTCACGCGTCCAGTCATATCAGCATCGACCCTGTTACAGGTGATTTCGTATGGGACAGTCCCACCATGGCTGGCGAATACAATATTGCCATCCTCATTCAGGAATGGCGGCAAGGAGTGCTGATTGGCAGTGTGGTGCGCGATATGCAAATCACCATTAGTGCATGCAACAACAGACCCCCCGTAATTGAAGCGTCCGACACTTGCGTTACAGCTGGAACTCTCATTCACATGCCAATAACTGCAACTGACCCTGATGGTGGTGAAGTGACCTTGACAGCTACCGGATCATGCTTCCAAATCCCATCGCCCGCCTATTTTCCAGGCAATAGCAGCATCTCGCCCGTAAGCTCTTTCTTCACCTGGCAGACCTCTTGCGGCCATATCAGTGCCAGTCCCTACTCTGTCTTTTTCAAAGCTGTAGATAGTGGTCCCCAAGTGGCGTTGAGTAATTACAAAACCATCTATATCACCGTAGTCGCTCCTAAACCCGACAGTTTGGAAGCTGTTGCTGTAGGCAATACCATTCATTTATCGTGGAATCCATACAGTTGCACCAATGGTGTAGGCTTCAGAATATACCGCCGAAACGGAAGCAATCCATTTGAGCCCGCCGAATGTGAAACAGGCATGCCTGACGACCAAGGATACTATCTCATCGGAACAACCAATAATATATATGATACCAATTTTATTGACAATGGTTCTGTAAGGCCATTATACCATGGTAATGAATACTGTTATCGTATTACAGCTTTCTTTGCCGATGGTGCTGAAAGCTATGTGTCTGATGAAGCCTGTACGCGTTTGGCCAACGATGCTCCCCTTATCACACATATCGACGTGGAAGATACGCATGAAAGCAATGGCAGCATTTATGTCTCGTGGCATAAGCCCACCGAGTTTGACAGTCTTCAATTCCCAGGTCCAGAATATCAGTATAAGATATTCAGAAAAACACGATACGGTTCAAGTGCATATTCACAAATTGGCACTACTTTCTCGATGAATGACACCAGTTATACTGACTTAGGATTAAATACGGCAGAACAGGATTATTTGTACATGATTGAATTCTGGGGTATGGCCAATGATTCCTTGCAATTCATTGAAAAATCCGATGTAAGTTCTTCCGTTTATCTGAACATAGAATCCATGGATAAAAAGCTGAAATTGTATTGGAATGAGCAGGTATCATGGGAAAACCAAAGCTACACTATTTTCAGGCTGAGTGAGGACCTGCACAGCTGGGATTCCATTGCCGAAACCTCTGAACGGTTTTATATAGATGAAAATCTGGAGAACGAAAAAGATTACTGTTATTATATACGTTCGAAAGGTGGTTATTTTATTCCTGACAGTTTGTATCCTCTATACAACAAATCACAGAAAAACTGCGGCACCCCCATTGATAATGTTCCTCCGGAAATCCCTGTTTTAGAAGTCACAACAGACTGTCAATCAGTTTTTTTAGAATGGGAATTCAGCACTCCTGAAGCCGCCGCCGAAGTGAAAACCTTTTACATATATTACAAACCGACTTTAGACGAAATTTTCCATTTGATTGATTCATTGGACTATTCTTATTGCAACCAGGCACGATGCAGTTATACCATCACCTATCTGCCTTTTGTCACAGGTTGTTTTGCATTGGCATCAGCTGATTTCAACCATAATATTTCAAACAGGACAGATTCGGTCTGTTTTGATGTGGATGACTGCATGGATTACCGATTGCCCAATGTGTTCACACCCAATGGTGATGGAGTAAACGACCTGTTCCAGCCCTATCAGCCTTACAGCAATGTGGAGAAAATCGACATGACCATATACAACAGATGGGGACGCAAAGTGTTTCACACCGAAGAGCCCAATATCAACTGGGATGGCAAGGATTATCTGTCTAAAGAAACATGCTCCGACGGAACCTATTTCTACAGCTGTGATGTTTATCTGCATTCATTGACAGGCATTGTCGTAAAGCCATTGCACGGAAGCATTACCCTGATTACCAGCAGATAGTCAGCAGATGGTCAGCAGCAATTACTAATATCGTAGGCGTAGCACATTACATTTTTAATGGGCACAGGCCAGCGTAGCAACGCTGACACGTACTCTTTCAATTTTTTCAAGTTGTGTAATTGCTGCCTCCATGGTAGCGCCTGTCGTCAGCACATCGTCGCAAATCAACACATGTTTTCCTGTTATTTTTTCAGTATCGGCGGTGACAAACACACTCTTCACATTCTCCCACCGACTAAAACGACTTTTTTTCGTCTGCGTTTCCGTAAATTCACTCCTAAGTAGCACATCAGTGAAATAAGGGATGTTCATACTTCTGGTTAAACCCATGGCAATCCACTCACTCTGATTATAGCCACGCATTCGCAATTTCTTAGGATGTAGGGGAATCGGCACGATGCAATCCACAGACTGATAATACGGACTTTTCAGCAACTGCCTACCATACATTTCACCCAAGAAACACCCCACTTCCTTGTCTCCCTTGTATTTCAACGCATGGAGAATATGCTGCACTTTATTACCTTTTTTGTAAAAAAGCATGGAAGCCACCTTTTCTACCGGCACTCTTCCCATGAAGATATAGTCCAGCGGCGAATTTTCCATCAAATGATAATTGGTTTCTGGCAGATGCATCAGACAAGACAAGCAGAAGTGTGATTCATTCTGCATCAAAGCATTACCGCAGGCCACACAGGAACGAGGATAAAATATCGAAACAAAATTATTCAGAAGTTGTTTTATTTTGTTCATAGAGCACAATAAATTAGTATTTTTGCGTTTTAAAAATATCGGATTCAAAAATACATAAAAATGGAAAATAATAATCAAGAAAAAGAAAAAAATCCCTTAAAAAAATGGGTAATTATTTTAGGTGCTTTGTGTGCAGTGCTCTTATTCACCACTTTGTATTTCGGCTTTTTTGCCAAACCCGTATTCAACACTGAATACACACAAGTCACGCAGGAGAAGGAAAATCTTCAAGCCGAATTGGACGCCTTATTGGCTGAACATGAGCAAATCAAGAGCGAGTATGGTGAACTTTCTGAATTATTGAGCGAGAAAGACAGCACCATCATGGCCAATGCCGCCGAAATTCAGAAATTGATCGCCTCACAAGCGGATTACAACAAAATCAAGAGACAGCTGCAGCGACTCCAAAACATTGCGCAAGAGTATGTTACTGAGATTGATCAATTATACACTGAAAACAAGGCTTTGAAGGAAGAGAACACTCAGGTGAAAGAGACGTTGGCACAAACACAAGTTGAAAAAGCCCAACTTGAACGACACAAAGACAGCTTGAACACCAAGATATCGGGTGCGGCAGTATTCAAAGCATACAATATCAAGAGCAATGCGGTGTATTACAAATCAAAAGGTGATGAAGTGGAAACTGAAAAAGCATCCCGCGCCGAAGCCCTGAAAACCACATTGACATTGGCTGAAAACTCACTGTTACCAAGCGGTCCAGTGAATCTGTACTGTCGTATCGCCATTCCTGAAACGGGAAGAGTCCTTACTCCTGGCGCAGGAGATGCCTACACTTTTGTCAATGATGGCCAGCGACTGCAATACACTGCCAAAACCACAGTGGATTACAACAACAAGGCACAGAATGTGACTTTGAAATGGGACATTCGCGACAACGACAAAGCCGTCAAGGGCAGATACATTGTCCAGTTGTTCACCGACAACGCCTATTTGGGAGAAAGCTATATAACGCTAAAATAAAACCTTTAGACTAAGAGGTTTTACTTCCACCAGCAAATCCTTATCCATCATAACAGGTTCGCCGTCGATATTCACGACGGCGTTTTTTTTGCGTTGCACAAAAATCTTTTTAGCCTGCAGAGACTGGAAATACGGGGAAAAATGGATATGTCCCGCCAGCAATTGGGTAGCCACAAAAGGAGCGGCAGGAAGAATAGGTTTCTTCAGAATGCAAACATCCAGCAAACCATCATCCAACACCGCCTTAGGCGCGATTTTCGCCTCGTAACCGAATTGGTTTGAATTAGCGAAAGTGACCATCAGCGGCCTACTGTCGAATGTGACATTATCATTCAAAGTGATGGTGCAACTGTCAATCTGTGCATGGAGATACTTTTCCACAGCTATTTTGGAATAGGTCAAAAAACCACGATGTCCATCTTTGGCAAAGGCATCGGCAGTTTCGGCATCCAGGCCAAAACCCGCAATGCTCACAAAAGGCACACCATTGACGAGGGCTGTATCGATACTTTTCGACCGGCATTTATTGATCACCTTTTTGATGGCATTTGGAGGTTGTAACGGAAGATGCATCATACGTGCCAAGCCGTTGCCGGAGCCAAACGGCACAATTGCCAAGGTGCAATCGCTTCCGATAAGAGTCTGCGCCACCTCATTCACCGTGCCATCACCACCCACAGCGGCCACAATATCGATTCCTCTGCCAATAGCTTCCTCTGCCAGCTGCTTACCGTGGCCTTTTGCCTGGGTGTATAGCAACTCGTAATCATAAAGCGATTTATCCAACAACGCTTCCACCCATAAAGGGAACATCTCTTTTTTCCCTTTTCCGGCAATAGGATTAACGATAAACAGAATCTTTTTCTTTTCCATAATGCAAAGGTACACAAAATTCCCGAATTATACACAAACAGATGAAATTTATCGTTGGAACACGATCCATTGCGCCTGAAGGGAAAAATAGGAAAAAGGAAGAAAAAAAACACGACATGGCATCGGCAGAAGAAAATTTCCCGCGGCTATCGCTTGATTTTTTGCATTTTGTATTTCAAGATTTTTATGTAACTTTGCAAGAATATAATGTTCAACTTCCAAAATCAAGAAAAAAAATGAGGAAATTTTTTCAGAATGATTTTATTGTACTGATTTTCAGATTATTAATACTATACCTTATCTTGCTTATCACGCAGGTGGTTTTTTATTTCTATAACCAAAGTATTGTAGGAAATATCCAACTGTCGGCATTACCCATGATGTTTAAAGGGGCCTTGAAATTCAACACCATTTCCATACTGTACCTCAACACTGTTTTTCTTGTCCTTTCATTGATTCCGTTCAAATTCAGGGAGAAAAAATGGTATCAGCAAATGCTTTTTTGGATATATACCATTTCGAACTCCCTTGGAATCGTGGTCATGAATTTAGTTGATGCCGTATATTATCGTTACACATTCAAACGTATCACCTCGGAAGAGCTGCATTTTTTCAAGGAAAACGACAATACGGGAGACATCATTTGGAAATCCATGGGTGAGAATTGGTATCTCGTGCTCATTGGCATTGCCTTGATAGCCCTGATGGTATTTTTATACAAAAAGATAAAATACTCTGGCTCAGTTATTTCCAAGAAAGCCATTTATTATCCCCTTCACATCCTATTGTTGGGTGTGGGCGTATTCTTTTACATTTTTGGTATCAGAAGTTCCTTCGACCTCAAAGCGAGACCCGTAACGCTCAGCTATGCGGCATTTTACACCCAATCGGCTCCACAGACCTCTGTTATTTTAAGCAATCCGTTCTGCACTTTACGGACCTTGCGCATGAAGGATTTTCAGGTATTGGAATACTTTGACGAGCAAGAAGCCGAAGCTATTTTCACGCCATACCACTACCCTGCCGGTGATTTCAAATATCAGATAGGCAAGAAAAACATTGTGCTTTTTGTATTGGAGAGTTTCAACAGGGAGCACTCCAAATTCATGATGCCGCACCTCAACGAAGGCAATGGCTACACCCCATTTTTGGATTCCCTGATGCAAGAAGGTTTCGCTTTCACCAACACCTTCAGCAATGGCCGGAAATCCATTGAATCGCTGCCTTCCATATTGGTTTCCATACCATCCTATAAAAAGCCTTTCCCCCTGCTGCCCGAATCGGTAGGTGAAATGCACGCCTTGCCAGCCATTTTGGAGAATGATTACGGCTATAGCACTCACTTTTTCTGCGGCACCACCGAGAACCAGATGGGTTTCGAGGCCATCGGAAAAATGGCAGGCATCCGTAACTTCTACAACCGTACCCATTTCGAGAAGTTGCATCCCGGAGAAAACCGTTCCAACGTATGGGGAATTTGGGACATGGATTTCCTACTTTATTTCGAACAGGAATTAAATAAGATTGACGCCCCGTTTTTTGCCACTTTTTACACGCTGACCTCGCACCATCCTTTTGTGCTTCCCGAGGAATATCAAGGGAAAATGCCTACTGGCGTGAACCCTTTGCAACCGTGTGTTGCCTACACAGATTTATCCATCCGCAAGTTCTTCGAGAAAGCCTCCAAGGAGCCCTGGTTTGAGAACACCCTGTTTATTTTCGTGGCCGACCATGCCAGCGGATACAATGCTTACGAGGAATCGCAGACCGCCAAGGGAAGCACAGCCATCATTTACTTCATGTACACTCCGGACCATTCGCTTCAAGGCATCAGCAACGAGGTGGTACAGCAGTTGGACATTATGCCCACCGTTCTGGGACTCATGGGCTATGAAAAGCCCTATTTCGCCTTCGGCAGAGACTTGTTCAACGAACCCGAACGCAAAGCGATTGCCACCAATTGTGTGAATCAGATTTACCAATGTATCACAGACTCTCTTAGCCTTTATATGGACGATGAAAACACACTTTATGCATACACTGCCACGGACACACTACAACAACACGACATTCTTGATTTGACCAATCCCGGACAAAAGACGATAGACGACTATTTCAAAGCCATTCTTCAGTCATACACTACGCATATCCGTAAAAAATCATACGTTGTTCCCCAACAAAAATAACAAACGACATTCATTATTTCAATCTAAAAATAAATTGATGAAACAAGTAGATCCGAAAAACATACAAATAGCGAAAAACATATTGTCGCCCAAGGTTGACAGCAAGTTGGTCACCCATCTGAATTCCTGCGTACACTGCGGACTATGCGGTACCAGTTGCCTCTTTTACAAGAGCTATGACGACCCTAAATTCATTCCCGGCAAGAAGGTCGATTTGGTGGCTTCCATCTACCGCAGATACTGCACTTTCATCGGGAAAGTGGCTCCCGCATTGGTTCATGCCAGAGACTTGGACGATGACACCATCGCCGAAATGGTGGACTCGCTATACGGAGCCTGTACCATGTGCGGACGCTGCGTGAAGCACTGCTCAATCGGCGTTGACATACCCTTCGTGGTGCGCACCGGACGCCGCATGTTAGCCGCCATGGGCTATGTACCCAAAACGCTGCAGGCCACCGTGGATGCCGCCATCAACACAGGCAACAACATGGGCATTCCCGAAGAGGAATACACCGATACCATCCAATGGATGGAAGAGGATTTGCAAGACGAGCTGGAAGACGAAAATGCCCGCATTCCCTTGAATGAGGAAGGCAAAGAAATGCTTTACACGCTCAACCCCCGCGAGCCCAAATTTTTCCCGCTGTCCATTGCCGCCGCAGCCAAGATTTTCTATGCTGCCAAAGCCGACTGGACCCTGTCGTCAAAGATGTACGACGTGACCAACTACGGCTATTTCTCGGGCAATGACCAAGAAGCCACCCAAATTGCCAAGAACATGTTTGACGAAATGGAGAAATTAGGCTGCAAAACCTTGGTATTAGGCGAATGCGGCCATGGTTCCAGAGCCTTGCGTTGGGAAGCTCCGAACTATCTGAAAAACAAACCGGGCTTCAAAATGATTACTTTGGTGGAACTCATTGAAGAATACATCAAAAGCGGCAAAATCAAGTTGGACAAGACGTTGAACACCAAAAAATACACCATCCACGACCCCTGCAATATCACACGAAATGGAGGTTTGTTCAACAGCCTGCGTTTTGTGACGAAACAGGCGGTTCCCGAGCTTATTGAAATGGATCCCTACGGCAACGACAATTTCTGCTGCGGTGGCGGTGGCGGCATGCTGGCCATGAGCGAATACAACGAGCGCCGACTCAAAGTGGGCGAAATCAAAGCCAAGCAAATCAAAGCCACTGGCGCCAATGTTGTGATTACTCCTTGTCACAATTGTGTCGATCAGCTGATGCAGATCAACCATCACTACAAGCTCAACGTGGAGATTAAATCGGTGGCAGAGATTGTGGCGGATGCCCTTGTGTTAAGTTGAAAACTGAAAACTGAAAGTTGAATTAATACTAATGAGACAATGGACTAATTGAATTATGGGGAGTCTCGCACTTCGTGTTCGAGGGGAGTTGGGTTTCACCCAAGGGGAGTTTCGCTATGCTCAAGGGGAGATTATCAATGTGTAAATCAGCAAATTCATATAAATAATTACTAAAACATAAAATTATGAAATCAATTGACCAGACCAATTTCAACGGCAAGAAAGTGTTGATCCGTGTGGATTACAACGTGCCATTAAACGAACAATTTGAGGTGACCGACACCACCCGTATCGAGCGCACCAAAGAAACCATCAGCAACATCACCGAAGAAGGCGGCATCGCCATTCTGATGTCCCACCTCGGCCGTCCGAAAGGCGAAGTAAACGACAAGTATTCACTGAAACATATTGTGAAAACTGCTTCGGCTATTTTGGGCAAGGAAGTGCATTTCTTAGGCGATGTTTTGGATCCAGAGACTCCCAACAAAATCGCCGCTTTGAAGCCCGGTGACATCGGTTTGTTGGAGAACCTGCGTTTCCATGCGGAAGAGGAAAAAGGCGACCTGGAATTCGCCAAAGCCATCGCCAAATTAGGCGACTGCTACGTCAATGACGCCTTCGGAACCGCTCACCGCGAGCACGCTTCCACAGCCACCATCGTGAAATGCTTCCCTGGCAAGAGCTACGCCGGCTACCTGCTGTATAACGAGGCTGCCAACCTCGACCACGTGCTGCAGAACCCTGTTACTCCTTTCACCGCTATCATCGGTGGCTCTAAGGTTTCCAGCAAGTTGAACATACTCAACAACCTGTTGGACAAAGTCGATAACCTCATCATCGGCGGCGGCATGGCCTACACCTTCCTGAACGCTCTCGGTGTAAAGATTGGCAACTCATTATTTGAGGAAGACATGGTACCTGTTGCCAAGGAAATTGTAAAGAAGGCTCACTTGAGAGGTATCAACCTGTACTTGCCTATTGACAACATCTGCGCTGACAAGTACGCTGAAGACGCCAACACTTACACCACCACGCAGAACCACATTCCCGATGGTTGGGAAGGCATGGACATCGGTCCGAAGACCGTCCGCATGTTTGCCGACATCATCAAAAATTCACGCACCATCCTGTGGAACGGTCCTCTGGGCGTATTCGAGATGAAGAAATTCTCCAATGGCACCCACGCCATCGCTTTGACCGTGGCCACCACCACCATTTCCGGTGCGTACTCACTCATCGGCGGTGGCGACTCCATCGCAGCCATCACCAAATTTGACTTAGGCGATTACATCTCCTATATCAGCACCGGCGGCGGCGCCATGTTGGAATACCTTGAAGGCAAAGCACTGCCCGGTATCAAGGCGCTGAACGAGGATGAATAGTCATAATTCCGCAGAATAGTTATTCTACGGATAAAACTCAGCCGTTTTCAAGGATTTTCTTGGGGATGGCTGAGTTTTTTTTGGATACTTTTTTCTTGATAAAAAAATATTTTTTTATGACTTTTTCTCTCACACTTATTCTCATGATAGAAGAGTATCCAAAAGATTTATTTGATCTTTTTTCTGTTACTTTTCGCTTGATCGAAAAGTAACCAAAAGATCAAGCCGACGGTAAGTGCAGCCGCACAAGCCCGCTCCCCCCAACCGTCGGCCCTGCCCTCACACGCAGCATCTTAGTATCGAGCAGGCCAGCAGCCTACAGGATTATAATCGTCCATTCACACCGCATCCGCCTCGCATGTCGGCATGGCCTACGCACGCAGCCACATAGAATCACTTCCCCATACTCCGCATTTTTCCACGCAAGAGATTCGCAATAGCAGTATAAAGGTAAAGATTTCCATTCAGAAATTTTTGACATTGATATTATATGCTCCGTCGGCATCGCCCACGCACGCAGCAAAATAGGCTGATACATGCCACATTATCCCGTAAGGGATTCAATACCAATAGAGAACGCAATCCCATTGTATTGTCGCGGCACGGGTATGATTTGCGACGAAGCACAGCGTGAGCCTGCCGCGAAAGGGAGTGAAGAGGAAAAGAGAGTGTTTGTATGTGCATTTGCTTTAAGGTGCAAGTAATTTCTGCGATTTGAAATCAAGTCCCTTGATTGTCCTCAATTGATGTTCTGCAGTCTCCCTAAGCAATTCGAGACGATTCTCTTGTGACACACCATGTACAATTAATATAGCATTATAGCTTTCGAGATTTGAAAGTACTAGGAGTTGATGCAAATCAGCATAGTCACGTATATTTCCTTCTTTATCGGGATTTCTGTCACGCCATTCTTTAGCTGTTTGACCAAACAATGCCACGTTCAGCAAATCAGCTTCATCCGCGTAAATATATGATTTCTGTATTAAATCCTGCATCTTTTCTAAACGTATCGAATTCGATACGTTTAAAATCAGGATTGTGCAAAAACTCCCATAGTCCGACAAATTCAACAACATCACGACCTCTTAGCCAATTATGAATGGTTATACGTGGTTCAGAACTACGATAACGAGCAATATCAGTAAGTGAAATATACTCATTTTTTAAATCTGCTGTATAAACTGAGATATCTATACCCTTAGCATGAATTATTTTTTTCTCTTTAATTCTCTATTTTTTTATTTTCCGCCGACAAAGGTACAATAGAAAAAACTTAAAATCAAGTATATAATTATTCTTAATTTACTAAAAATCAAGATTATACAAGATGTGAAAAACACACAAAACGATGACATTTTTGTGCAATAAGATGCACAATTCGCAAGATTTGAATTTTTCACATCATCACAAAATTCAAGACTATCGCACGAAAGTTTAGAAATTTTTCCATCAAAATATTGAATTTTGAATTTATTATTACGGAGGCACCGCAGTCACCCCTAGAACCCCGTCAGAGGTTCCATCCCTGTAGCCGATGCCGTGATGCCATAGTGTTGTCGCGGCACGGGTATGATTTGAGGACGACATTTCCACCCTATGTCTGATCATTTGCAAATCGACGGACAAAACTGTGGTGGAATGGTCGCTAAAGGACATCAACAAGCCCCTTGGCGTCTCCACCTACCAGCTTGAACAAGTGATAGCCCGCACGGCAAGGGAGTTGGAGCAAAGAAAGAGAGAGGGGTGAAAATAGATTGCGATGAGAGGAAAGGGGCGTGTCGCATACGTGCAAGAATCCAAAAATATTTTTTTCTTTAGTTGTTTTGAAAATTTTGTATTTTTGCATCTTGTAAGCGTAAATAATCAGATTTTGATTATTTACGCATTTCAAACAACAAGACAACGATTAATATGGCAGAGGTTGAAAATTTACAAGAATGGGTAAACAATCAAATGATGAGAGGACGGTACATCTTCACAAAAGAAGATGTACAGGGACTTCAGTTGCCTATTTCGGAGCAGGCAATGCAAAACAGCTTGACCCGATTGACCAATCGTGGCATCATCATGTCACCATGGAAAAACTTTTATGTTGCCATTCCCACCGAATATAAGCTTAGAGGGGCTGTTCCTCCTTCTTTTTATATTGACAGCCTTATGAAGTTCTTGAAGCGAAACTATTATGTTTCACTGCTGTCGGCGGCAGAACTGAATGGTGCTTCGCATCAAAAGGCGATGGTGTTTCAAGTGACGGTCAACGGCAAGTCAATTCGTTCCAGCATCAAGAACGGCACCAAACTGGAGTTCACGCTTCGACAGAATTTGCCACTCGGGTTCACCAAGCAGGTAAAAACGCAGACGGGATATATAGTCGTGTCCGGTCCAGAACTGACAGCACTTGACATAGTGGCCGAGGAGCAAAAAATTGGTGGATTGAGTCGTGCTGCGGAAATCTTGGTGGAGTTATGCGAGACAACGTCGTGGGATGAAGGCAAGCTCCCCTTACTGAACTATTTCTGCAGTAGTACCATCCAACGTTTAGGATATTTGCTGGAACAGATAAAGGAATACGAACAGGCAGACAATTTATATGCATTGATAAAACGGAAAGAAAAGGGGATGCGTCGCACCCTATTGAAGCAATCGGCCACTGCCAGTAAGGATATGCCGATAAACAAACGTTGGAAAATCATTGAAAACCACAAAATAGAGATTGACGAGATATGATACCCCGATATTCCATACAAGAATGGCATGAACAGGTACCGTGGAATACGGATGCTATGGTCGAGCAGGATCTGATAATATGTCGTGCTTTGGTTAGCATTTTCAGTGATGAGTTTTTAGCCTCCCAGCTGGCTTTCAGAGGCGGCACAGCCTTGCACAAGCTATTTTTGCAGCCTCAACCCAGATACAGTGAAGACATTGATTTGGTACAGATAATGCCTGGCCCCATCAAGCCCATCATGTTCCGATTGGGAGAGGTACTGGATTGGCTGCCCAACAGAAGTACAGCGCAGAAAAGGCACAGCAATAAGATTTTTTTCCGTTTTGATTCGGAAGTTCCTCCTGTAGAACTGATGCGATTAAAAATTGAAATTAACTGCTATGAGCATTTCAATGTGTTGGGGCTTATAAAAGTACCATTTGCGGTGACAAACAGTTGGTTCTCAGGGGATGCAGAACTGACAACTTACCAGTTTGAGGAATTGTTGGGCACCAAGCTCCGTGCTCTGTATCAGCGAAAGAAAGGACGTGATTTATTTGACTTATACAAGGGTCTCACTGACAGAAACTGCGATATGGCGAAGATATTGGAATGTTACCAAAAGTATATGGGATTCGTGGTTGATCGTGTTCCCTCACACAAGGAATTTGTACAGAATATGCAGGAGAAGATGAACGATGAGGAATTCTTGACAGATGTGACCCCATTGCTGCGACCAGATATAATCTTTAACCCCAAAGAAGCCTACCAAACAGTATATAGCAAGTTAATAGACAAAATGGCGGGCAAACGGGAATAGCCTGATCATCTGCAAATCGAGCGACAAGACCGTTGTGGAATGGTCGTTAAAGGACATCAATAAGCCGCTCGGCGTCTCCACCTACCAGCTTGAACAAGTGGTGGCCCGCACAGTGAAAGAGTTGGAACAGAGGAAAGAAAATGAACGAAAATAGATTGCGCAGCACTGTTGTACTTTTGCAGTCGTTTTTTTGCAATTTCCATTTTATTTTGTAGTTTTGCTGATTATGTGATGTGAAATTATAAAGGTATTAGAAAAGAAGATGATATGAAAGCGCTTGAAACTATGATTCCTTATTATGGAAATTGTTCGCATAAAATAAAGAAAGAAGGCTTGGCTAAAGACGAGTATTATTGTGATGTTCTCATTGATACTCCGATAAAAGGTGTTGTTACTATAGATACAGATGTAACACATTATATAAAACTCTGTCTTTGAAAATATTCAACAATAAAATCATTTAACAATGAATACAAATAAAAAACATTATCTTACTGAAATTTTCCTTGATGTCCTTGAAAAAAAAGGAAACAAATTAAGCCAAGAATTTGTAAGAAAAGTTCGTGCATTTATTAAATCACCAGATTTTGCAGAACTGTTTGATTTTCTTGTAACAAATGCAGTGGGTGGTAGAATCCTTATAAAACCTCCTGTCGTTGAAAACGCAATTGATTATATTATAAAAAGATACGAGCAGGAAATTGAAGGAGATGTCCGTATCTCTGACAAAGAGAATGCCAAACGACAAATGAAAACATATATGCATACATACAAAAACTTACTTACAGCATTTATAGAAGCAAATTACTTATTCGAATAACTGATACAGAATTCCCGCGGAATAAAAACCAACAACAAATGTGTCTTCATTTCGGAGTGTTAGAAAGAATTGAAATTTTACATCGTCAAACTGATAAAAGATAACTTTTAAAGAAAATACGATTTGCAAGTATTGCAAATACAACCATTGATGTTTGATTTGTCATAATATTGCACTGGATAAAATAATTATAACCATGTCGTCTACAATTAAAGATTCAGTTAGAAAGAAATTATGGTCCTTGTCTGCAGGAAAGTGTGCCATTTGTGATAAAACCCTAATAGGGACCAATAGTTTTAATGTTGGGCAGGAGTGTCATATCATTAGTTCAAAGCCTTCTGGCCCTCGTTATGTTCAAGACCTGAACGATTATAACAATTATGATAATCTTATTCTATTATGTGCTAATCACCACAGAGAAATAGATACTGATATCGCGAATTATCCCATTGACAAACTGAAGCAAATAAAAAAAGAACATGAGCAAAGAGTTGAAAAGAGACTGGAAGAACAAAAAAGAGAAATTGTTTTTTTAATCAAAATCAATACAGGAGAGACATTGGGCAATGTATTATTAGGGAATCATGGTTGGACTATAGTTTCTGAAATAAATAATCCATTTGTTGAAAAAATATCAATTGAATTGGATGATTTAATTAGAGTTATGATGAATCTTCAGGACTTTTTAGAGTCGCAAGACAAGCTTGATTTTTACAACAAATTAGATGGTTATATAAAGATTCTTGATAAACATGATATGGGTATATATATAAACACAAGCAAAATGAGAATCAATGGGTTGGCAGTTTCATCAGTGATTATCGTTATTAAGAATGCAAAATCAGGTTTTTGTTTAATAGAACGGGATTTATTAACATAATATCATTGGACGAGTCTTTTAAACATATTAATTTGATTTGTATAAATTCTATGCGCAATCATTTAAACAGAAAACGCCCTGTTCGGGCTTTAAAATTTGCATCTTTGCGGCCAAACCAAAATCGATACAAGGATGCATAAAAGGAAGTGTGTTTTGCACAAATCGTGAGTTTTCTGCCCCAATAACAATTTAGAAGAGTAGTCATGAGACATTTCATCAAGGTTCAAAAGGGGCCTTTCTCATACTAGAACCATTAACATACACTACATTTTTTATCTTAAGACCATGAATATTGCATTGCTTCTACTGTTACCACTGGCAGATGAAGTTAATCTTCAAATTGATGAAGTACAATTTGCGCGTTAAATGAATCAGAGATGACCGAGAATGACGAACGGATAAAGATTTACATCGCAATCATCGTACATCACCTCCACCTAAATAGACCCGCGCTTGAAATCATACGCATCTTGGGCAGCTTGTCTATGACAACTTGCAGGGGCTTTTTGAACATCCTCTGGAAGAGATTCTCAAAAACGTCCAACTGGAAATTTTTTATAAATTTTAGGAGGCAATAGTGATAATACTACTATGTAGAATAGGAGAGAGTAACTCTTCAAAAGAATCTTTCATGCCAGACGGAACTTCTATTGATGATAATTTAACGCAATTTTCAAACGCATAATCACCAACATAAGTTATACTGGCAGGAAATCTAATATGAGTAAGTCTTACGCAATCATAAAAAGCCTTTTCTCCAATGAAAGATAAACAATCTGGCAATGTGATTTCAGAAAGACCGCGACACCCATAGAAAGCACTATCACCGATATGAGTCAAATTTTTAGGCAGTGAAACACTTGATAGATTCTCGCAACCTACAAAAAGACCATTACTAAGTCGAGTTAATTTGTCAGGAAGGGTAATACTGGAAAGAGATTTACAAAGAGAGAATGCATCATCTCCAACACTAGTCAAGCTATCAGGTAAATTGATGTTAGAAAGATAATAGCATCCGGAAAATGCTTTTTCACCGATATGAGTCAAACCTTCAGGAAGGTCAATATTTGTTAGATTGTCAACTCCCACAAAAGCATTTTTTCCAATATGTGTTAAGCTATTTGGGAATTCTACATAGGTAAGATTATTGCATCCAACAAAAGCTGATTCACCGATATGTGTAATGCCGTTTGTTAAAACAATATTTTTAAGTTTTTTTAAGAACACGAAAGCACCATCTCCTATATGTGTTAAACCTTCTGGTGTAGCTAGCCGCTCTTTTTCTGAATGGCACGATATTAATCTCTTGTTTTTTATATCTATCAAAAACCTATCTTCAAATTTGAAAAAAGACGTTTTGCTAACTATGTTTTCGATTTGAATATTATTAAATGCACGGCATCCAATATGAGTTAGATTAGTTGGCAAAACAATATTTGTGAAATTTTTGCAGCCATTAAACGCATCATCACCTATATAAGTCAAGTTCTTCGGTAAGGAGATACTTGAAAGTTTTTGGCAACTATTAAAAGCACTATTCCCAATATGAGTAATATTAGCAGGAAGGTTGATGTTGGTAAGATTTACACAACAACAAAATGCACGATCACCGATATGCGTTATAAGAGGAGGTAAGGTGACACTTGTGAGATTCCTACAATCATCGAAAACACCATCATCTATATGTGTTATGCATGAAGGGACTTCAATACTCTCTTTATCAGAAAGGAATGCTATTACCGTCTTTGCATGTAAATCTATCAAACATCCATTATTAAAAGTGAAAGAAGGAGAATTGCTGACAATATCTCTGATTTGCGTGGATTTAAAAGCGTTACATCCGATATGAGTTATACTATAGGGCAAAATGATTTTAGACAATTTAGTCCCCAAAAATGCCCCATCTCCTATATAAGTTAAACAAGAAGGTAGCATGATACTTGAAAGAACGTCACATCCGGAAAAAGCGTAATTACCAATATATAACAAACTCTCAGGCAAGGTAACATCTAATAGATGTCTGTTGCATAAGAAGGCATTGCTTCTGATTATCTTGCATCCTTCTTTAACCTGATAGGATGTAATGTAATAATTCGTACTTTTTAATAATTGGATACCATCACGGCTATACACAACGCCGAAATCATCTTCTATACCATCAGCTATTTCATCTTTGGTGACTGTCGTTGAAATAAATTCAAATAGTGAATCAGATATTGATATATTATTTTTATCATTTTTTTGTGCTTCTTTCTGTTTTACAGGTGCTTTTTGATTATAAATTTCTAGATCGTCGCCTATGTCTTCTTTTGTGCTTTGCTTTTCACTTACATAAGAATGAGAATCATTTTGAGTAGCTTGTTCCTTAATTTTTTCGGATTTTATTTTCTTTGTAGCTGTTTCTCGCTTATATTTTGGATCCTCTTGAGGATTGAACCAAAAATATATCTTAGCTGCACCACCCAATAATAGTGCAAGAACAACGACAACAATTACTATCCCACCAATGATGAGAATACCATGTAAAGCCCTATCTGCTCCACCGGCAACAGCACCATCATCATAATAGTCATATTGTGTTTGTGCATAAAGAGAAAGATTTATAAAAAAAGAAAAAATCAATAAAAAGAAGTTCTTCATACCTTTCATAAACTCAAAAAATATTTTTTGCAAAAATACTTTTTTTTATTTTGAACAGCTCAAAAAAAATTATGATTTGCAAGCCTTGCAAACAAAAGCACCGATGTCTAAATTGTCGTATTTTTGCACCGAGTAAAAAATACGATTAATTGTTGTAAGAGTCCCCATATCATGAATGATACACTACCAAAAGAAGTCCATCGTCAGAAAGCGTTGTTCAGCCGGGACCTACCTTTTGAGCCTCAATATTGCATGATGCTGTATGTCGAGGCGTGCGCGAACGAAGAGATCAACGTGTACTTTCACAAGAATATGGAGAAGGTTGTCAACATTTTGGGCAAATCGTTCACCTATTTGCCGGCGATGTTGGACAAGCTGGCGCAAATTGTGGAGTACAACTGGCCGGAAACCGACTCCGAATGGATAGAGAAGGCGAAGTCCGATCCGTCGTGGATTCAGGACAGCTATCGGGAAATCCTCTCTTACAGAATAGACAAAGAGAACGAAATGCCCGAATTGCCTCTGCAAACCATTGAACCACCCCTGCTGATGCGCTATGAAGAGACTTCTTTAGACGGCCATGTTTTCACACTGTTCCCGCTTCTGTACAGCGACGACACCCAATTTGAACAGTTGCTGACAGCCATCGCGCAAGTGCCACGTCTTGATTCGAACATATTTCATAGTACACTTATTGAACATCCCCTGCGTTATAGCCGCTTGCGGGAGGACGTGGACACAGACCCCAAAGACAATGCGGACCGGGGACGAATAGATATACTAGCGGACGAGATATGGGATCGTATCGAAGAAATGCATTCGATTGGTGTGTCAGATTTTGTCATAAAGAAACTGATTGCCCTGCCCGACCCTAAACTGAGCACACTTCGCATCACCAAGGATTACCGTATAATTTTACCCGACTACAATGATATGGAAATCTCCCTACCGACACTCTCCAAGGTGGTATATTTTTTCTATCTGCGCCATCCCAAAGGATTGCGGTTCAAAGAACTGGTTGACCATCGCGAGGAGTTGCTGCAGATTTACTGTCGCATATCGAACCGTGACGATTCGGCTAAAATGGAGCAAAGTATTGACGATCTGGTTGACTCTACCCGCAACTCCATCAATGAAAAATGCAGCCGCATCCGTGCCGCCTTTGTAAGCCAATTCAGTGATGATTTGGCCAAGAATTACTACATCACGGGATATTCCGGTCAGGCAAAATACATCCCCCTCGACCGCAGTTTGGTGATGGACGAGGCAGGGATAATCACTCAAGTTTCGCAATGATGACTCAGACTGTTTCGTGGAAATTTGTCTTTGAACGAAGGAGATTCCGCCGCGAACGTAGTGAGCGAGCGGAATCTCCTTCGGAAAAACACGAAAATGCGCCAACCGTTGCAACGAAAACGAATTTACGGAACTTAACTAATCACAAACAAGCTATAACACAGGGGTGCCGAAAACTGGAGAATAGAGTAGGCAAAATTAAAAGTTGCGCCCGACACGGATTAGGGATTAATCAAATGAAAATAGAAAAAATACTCATTGGAACATTGATTATGACATTATTTGTCAATATAGCGTATGCCCAATTCAGACCCGCAACATTCACACCTGTTGAATACAAGCCACAAACCACAGACTATTCAACATTAGAAAGAAGTTTTCAGCAACAAGAAAATCGCTCCAACATGGCATATCAGAAATATTCCGAGCTTGCTCAATTGATTGGAGAAAAACGATCAAAAATAAGCAATGATAAGGAAACTCTTTTATGGTTTTCAAGAAATATAGATAAAAAACTGGAGGATGTAAAAACAAGTCTTAGTGTTGGTGATTACCAAGGTGCCATAGAGTGTGCAACACGTGCAATGGGAAATATCATTTCCGATATAGAGCTGACAAGACGTATTCAAACGTATGAAGAGTACAAGAATACTGTGGAATACATAAAGGAACGGACTGACTTGTCGTACCAGCAAAAACAGGAATGGTTAGACACATACGTGTATAAGTTTGTACCCATCTACAATAGTACAGGCGATATTATTGGAGCTTATGATTGGAAAGAGATTGGTGGTCCAAATAACACTAAAGTAGTAATTCCTTAAAATGACATCTTGACCACCTCACCGGCGGACTGTTTGACTATTAGGCCAACTTCCACCCTCTCCCATTGTACAAAACACGCTTCTTATTGTATGAAATAAAACATGTATATGGTTGAAAACGTGTATTTTTGCACAGTGATTTAAATATATATACACCTTGTTTTTGGGAGAATAAAAATCAACCATAATTTCCATGAAAGAACTGATCATCATTGCATTTTATGCCCTTTTACTTGCAGCATGTGACAATAATCACAATGTTAATGCAGGAGGTGATACACTTGAAGAGGTGGTGACAAACGTTAAGCGGGATACGATTGTCATTAATGATAATTATGCGGCATACATTAATGAAAATATCAACACGTCAGTTTATCAGAAGTGCTGTATCTGTTATATCAATGATGATACCATTCCTGAATTATGTCTGTTTGGCAGTTGCTTTGCGGATGGGACTATCATTCTGTCTCAACACAACGGTGTTATTTCCAGAAGAGACTGCAATTGGTCTCCCCAGTATATTGAGAGAAGCGGTTTGATAGACGATGGCTATGCGCATTCTGGATTATATGGTGATAAAATCATCCGGCTGAAAGACGGGGCGTTTGAGGAGGTGCTTTGTACGGAAGCCGTATGGCATAGGGGTGATACTGATCATCCGTCTTTTTTTGTTTACACGATAAATGGTAAGGTTGTTGACACACTCTATGGTGAAGATGTAAATGAGGAAAGCTGTACTAAGATGAATGATGCCATAAAACAAGCGTATTCCTCGAAGGGTACCAGTATGCCTATCTACAAGTCTTCGGAAGGGTATAACTATGTGTTTGCAAAGTCTTTTCGTCAAGAGGCGACGGGATGGCAATTTGAATACATGGGAAAGCAATACTCTGCCAAAGTGCCAGGATTTATTCATGATGACCTTAAAAGAAATGGACTGCTGGCAGCGGGACAGAATGAGGACTGGATAAGAGAAAGAGTTTGGAGCTATCATACCAGCATTAATCTAAAAGATTTTCCTGATAACAGGAGGTTTTTGGTTATTGGCGGTTTGGCGGGAGTAGGTGAGTATTATGTGTCTTACAGCGGGGAAGAAACCGGCGGAGTACACGGGTACTTTAATTATGTGACATCAAACGATACATTTGATATATCTTATCCGATTGAAAGGTTGGATGTTGAGATAATTTTCAATCGCTCTATAGCGGAGAAGGTTGATCCGAGATACGACATCCCAATGGCCGACCGCAAAGCATTTGCGAAAGCTGTCTCTCGCCAAGATAACTGGCGGTGGGGCCAGCCTTTGCCCCAATGGGGTATCTGGCGAGGGGTATTTGTTACGAATTAAAGCAATAATCTATTTCAACAACAATAATATGACCCGAAGAATTTATCCCATTGTATTTTTAACAGTTTTGTTGTTATTCTTGACTAACAGCTGTACGAATAAAAACAACGCCATTTCAGTTGAGACCTCAAGAGAATGTGTTATCGATACTGTAACGGTGGCGGAGACAGATTCTGCGATAGATGATGATGTTATCCAGCAGATGATTGACAGCATCCAATCAAAAGAGAAAATAACCCAGCAAGACATTGATTTTGTAAAGGAACATTTTATTTGGGATGGGGATTTGGCATGGTGCATCAATATGGAGAATAAATTGAAATATGACAACTTAAGCATTATGCGGAAGAAGCTTTACAAAAATCAAAAGGCCAGCAAACTTGCTCCGTTGTTTGCAGAGGAACAGAAGCTTTTTGAAAAATATAAGGAAGCGTGCAAGAATGCGTTTTGTACTTGTCAGGAAGTTTATCTGATAGGTTCGGGTACGGGTAGATCCTTGTTTATGAGCGATATTGAAGATGAATGCTGCCACCAGTTAATGCTTGCCGATGAAGATATGTTGATGCAATTATGCGGGGAAAAGCCGGTTGTAGAGAGTCATCAGAAAATTACGCCACCGATGATAACCAAGGCATACGCTATAATGATAGAAGTTCAGAATGATTGTGATAATGACAATTCGGAGGAAGCGCAAAAGGAATATTCTCGGGAAAACAAGCAAAACCTGTTGCGCAAGGAACAAAAAGCGTGGAACCAATGGATGGCATACAGAGCCACAATGTCGGAGAAAATACCAGCAGAGGCTCGGAAATATTTTGATAACGGCACCAACAATGTCATGAGACATAAGTTGATACAGTTGAAGAACCAATATGCAAATATTGGAGTGGTTGGTAATGATGTAATCTTATGCACTCTGCCTTACGATTGCACGGATAAGGACTTAATGGAATACTCCTCGTTTGACCATGTTTGGTCAATTTATGAACATCATTCGGGTGACCCGAAATGGGCGGATTGGAGGAGGAGCCTAATATATAAAAACGGGGTGCCCGAATGAGCACCCCGTTTCAGTTTTCAGAAAAATCTAAAGAAAACTATTTCTTGAAATAGCGGTTGAAGAGGCCTTCGAAACCTTTGCCGTGGCGGGCTTCGTCTTTGGCCATCTCATGAACGGTATCGTGGATAGCGTCCAGGTTCAGTTCTTTGGCGCGGCGAGCGATACGCATCTTGTCTTCGCAGGCACCGCATTCAGCCACCATACGTTTCTCCAGGTTGGTTTTGGTATCCCATACCACCTCGCCTAACAATTCGGCGAAACGGGCGCAATGGTCAGCTTCCTCGAAAGCATAGCGACGGAAAGCCTCAGCGATTTCGGGATAACCTTCACGATCGGCCTGACGGCTCATGGCCAGGTACATACCTACTTCCGTAGCCTCGCCCATGAAATGAGCGTTCAAATCCTTCTTCATCTCATCGTCAGTATCTTTGGCAATACCGATAACGTGTTCAGTCACAAAGTTCAAGCCTGCGCTCTCGTCCAGAACTTTCCATTCCACAATCTGTTTGCACTGGGGGCATCTTTCGGGAGCTTCGGTACCTTCGTGAACATAGCCGCAAATGGGGCATACAAATTTTTTCTTCATAAAATCAGTTTTTTTAAGGGTTAATGTTATTAGGTTTTTTGATGAATTACATATTCTGCAAAGATACAGATAATTTTTGAATGAAATATACTGATGTGAAAAAATAATTTAAGACGTTTATATTTCGCCATTTTGATGATTTTTTTCAGTTTTGGCGATTTATAAAAATAAATTTCCCCATACAATCTTTTCACTTTATAAAAAATATTACCTTTGCCAAATATTAATCCGTTATTATGCGAAAGTTTTTTTTACCGATAATCCTATTGATGATGACAACTGTTTCCGCACAGAAAGATTATACCCAGTATGTTAACCCGATGATCGGGACCAACGGCATGGGGCATACCTTTCCTGGGGCATGCTACCCCTTCGGGGGCGTGCAGGTGAGTCCCGACACGGACACCATCCCCCACAACATCAACGGCCGCTACCAGCCGGGCGTGTATGACTACTGCGCCGGCTACCAGTACCGCGACAAGACCATCGTGGGCTTCAGCCACACCCACTTCAGCGGCACCGGCCACTCCGATATGGGCGACATCCTGCTGATGCCCTTCACCGAGAAGGCCTCGCCCGGCTACTACGAGGTGCGCCTCAGCGACGACGACATCCTCGTGCAGCTCACCGCCACCCCGCACTGCGGCATCCACAAGTACACCTACACACAAGGCGAAACCCAGAAGCTCATCGTCGATCTCAACCATGCCATCTACAATTACGACGGCAAGGTGCTTTGGGCCTCCCTGCGTATGGAAGACCCCTACACGCTGACGGGCTATCGCATTACCAACGGTTGGGCACGAGAGAATTACGTCTATTTCGCCATCCATTTCAGCAAACCCGTGGCGCACTACGGCTATCAGGATTTCGGGAAACAGAACTACCATGGTTTCTGGCGCCGCTTCGACCTCAACCACGACTTTCCTGAAATGGCAGGACGCAAGGTGGTGGCTTGGATAGAGTTTGAGCAAGATGATGACCCTGTGCTTAAAGTGCAAGTGGCTCTTTCTGCAGTGAGCACGGACGGGGCCAGAATAAATAGGTTTGCTGAAACCGTAGTTGAAGAAAGGCCAAACCATTACCAGAGTCTTTCTTTTGAACAGATTCATCAACAGACCAAGAAAATGTGGAATGACAAGCTGGGCATTTACCAAGCCAAAGGCTCCCCCGACCAGCTCGCAATGTTCTACACCTCGCTTTATCATACGATGATTAATCCTTCCGTTTATCAAGATATTGACGGAAAATATCGCGGGGTGGATCACAATATTCATCAAAATGAAGAAGGACATACAAATTATACGATTTTCTCCCTGTGGGATACCTATCGTGCCGAACATCCGCTTTTGAATATTATTGACCCGAAAAGTGCGGCTGACATGGTGGAATCCATGCTGAATCATGCCCGCCAGAGTGTACACCATGTTCTGCCCGTATGGAGTCACGCCGGCAACGAAAACTGGTGTATGATCGGTTACCATGGTGTGTCGCCAGTGGTTGATGCTTGGCTGAACAATGTTAATGGTTTTCAAGAGAAAAACCCATATCATCTGATTGATCCGTATGAAGAAGAACTGTTTTCATTAGTGAATCACAGTGCCAACTTGGACTATTACGACCATACCGACCTCTACAAGAAATTGGGTTATGTGCCCTATAACAAATCGGCTGTCGGCACCTCCATTACCTTGGAAAATGCTTACGAAGACTGGGTGATTTACCAACTGTGCAAAAAGATTCCTAAAACAGTAAAAAACGACAATACTAACAAATATATTGAGGACGAATTATGTGAAAAATACCGCCAGCGCGCGCTGAACTTCAAAAACGTTTTCAATCCGGAGACTGGTTTTGCGCAGGCGCGTTACGAGGACGGCTCGTGGAAAACGCCCGCCGACCTGCTCTCCACCTCCAACGAGGGCTTCATCGAGGGCAACAGCTGGAACTACTCCTTCTACGTGCCGCACGATGTCAACGACTTGATCAAGATCATGGGCGGCGACAAGGTCTTCGTGAACCGCTTGGACGAGCTCTTCACGATGTATGTGCCCGACAAGTTCTTCGCTGAGACCGAGGATGTTACCCGCGAGGGCATGTTGGGCGGCTACGTGCACGGCAACGAGCCCAGCCACCACATCCCGTACCTCTACATGTGGACCTCCCAGCCGTGGAAGACGCAGCTGCGCGTGCGCGAGGTGATGAACAAAATGTACCGCAACCACCTCGACGGGCTGTGCGGCAACGACGACTGCGGACAGATGTCGGCGTGGTACATCTTCAGCGCCATGGGCTTCTATCCTGTCTGTCCGGCCAGCGGCCAGTACGTCTTTGGTGCGCCCTACCTGCCCGAGAACGTCCTCCATCTGCAAAACGGTAACACTCTGACCATCAAAGCACCCAATGTCAGCGACCAAAACTGCTACATCCAGTCGGTGACACTCAACGGCACACCGCTACACACCGCCTACATCACCTACGAGCAGATTATGGCCGGCGGCGAGCTCGTCTTCACCATGGGCAGCAAGCCGAACAAGAAATGGTTCACGGAGAAACCATATTCGTTGGAGTAAAAATTTTCATTTTCTTGTAACGTTTTTGGGATTTAGAGCGTCATATAGTTATCAAATGTCATATCATGAAAAAAACAACTTTTCTTCTATTCTTATTGCTGACAAGTGTTTGCGGACTCATGGCACAGCCTACCATTACGCTGAAATTCACAGGGCATGACATTTATGGCAACTATGCTCGGCTTAGTCAAGTGCAAATCACGAACCATAGCAAGGGTTGGCAGGAAACCCTGACATGGCCGGACACGGTTCTTGTTTTGCAGAATTCTGTAGGAATAAGAGAAGATGTTTCCTCCGGTGATTTTGAATTGCTGCCTAATATACCTAATCCTTTTAACGGGGAGACAGACGTGCGTCTTAGAACAGGAATATCAGGAGAGGTAGTGATGAGAGTTTTCGATCTCATGGGGAAAGAAGTGACCAGCTTTTCCTCCGTTTGTGAACCTGGTGACCATCATTTCAGGGTGCAACTCAACACGGCCGATATTTATCTTTTGACAGCTGTCTGTAACGGAAAATCATCCTCCATTAAAATGGTGAATAGTGGCACTTCCGGCATAAATTCTATCGAATACATCACAGAGGAAAAAACAGCGACAGGACCTTCGAAGGGTACGGTCACACGCCCCTTTAACTTTGGGGATGAAATGGAGTATATCGGATACTGTGACCTGACAAACGGAACGACTGTGCAAAGCCCTCTCATGACACAAAACCTGATGTATTCTCAAACGATTCCCCTTCTGTTTCAAGTGTCAACCAATGGAGATGGCTATCCCTGCGCTGAAGCCACTACTGTAACCGATTATGATGGGAACACATACAATACGGTGAAAATCGGCAACCAGTGCTGGATGAAAGAGAATCTGCGTACCACGAGATATGCCGATGGCAGCTTGATAAGCACGAGCACATCGCCCAGCACAACCACAGCGTATTGTTTCTCGCCGAATTTGGCAGACAGCATGATTCCCATGTATGGCCGTTTGTATAATTGGGCAGCGGTGATGCATGGCAGCGACGGCAGCACCAGCAATCCGTCGGGTGTGCAAGGCGTATGCCCCACAGGCTGGCATGTGCCCAGCAATGCCGAATGGTCCCAGCTGAAAAGCTATGTAAGCATGCATAATGAATTTGTGTGTTCTGGTGTTGCCACCTATTGTGCCAAAGCCTTGGCAGATTCAATAGGATGGAATGAAAGCTGGGAGACATGCTCACCCGGCAATGACCCTATCAAAAACAATGCCACAGGGCTCAGTTTGCGACCCTCCGGGGGTTTCTACCCCCCTAATATCGTCACCAATGCCGGAAATACCGCTGACTACTGGACCTCCACCAGCGTAGGGGATACGGGAGTGAACGCACATGCGCGCATTTACCGTATCTTGCATTCTTCCGCCACGCTCAACAACACCATGGCGTTCCGGAGCTCCGCCTTGCCCGTTCGGTGTGTGCGGGATTAAAGCGGTGCGCGACACATCCGCGCCGCGACATACAATGGAATAACGGCCACATCTATTGACATGGAATCCCTGACGGGATTCGGTGGTGGTGGTGGTGTGCACATCTATTGATATTAATCTCCCTAAAGGGAGAATTTAGGAATGTCTATGCAATCCCGTTCTGTGCGGAGGGGATGCCGACATGCGGTGCGGACGCGATAAATCGCGTCCCTACAGGATATTGAGGTAAGCATCAGACCCTGATGCTGCGTGCGAAAGCAAGGCCGACGGTTGGGGGGAGCAAGCTTGTGCGGCTGCACTTACCGTCGGCTTGATTTTTTGGATACTTTTTTATCAAGAAAAAAGTATCGGAAAAAGAATGCGGTAGCCGTGATTAACACTTTAACTAATTGGCTAATTAACCAATTTGCTAATTTAATTGGCACATTAGCACATTATCTAATTAGCACATTAACTAATTTGCTAATTTTCAAATTTGCTAATTATTTTTTTGTATCTTTGCGGCTTCAAAAAAGTATCTTTAAATTTCAAACCGACTATACTATGGGAAGAGCATTTGAATTTAGAAAAGCAAGAAAATTTAAACGTTGGGGTAACATGGCCAGAACCTTTACCCGCTTAGGAAAAGAAATCACAATGGCGGTGAAAGCCGGCGGTCCCAACCCCGATATGAACCCCCGTCTGCGTCTGCTCATGCAGAACGCCAAGTCGGAGAATATGCCGAAAGAAAATGTCGAAAGAGCTATCAAGAAAGCCCTCGAAAAAGACACTTCCGACTACAAAGAAATGTTCTACGAAGGCTATGGCCCCCACGGCGTCGCCATATATATTGAGGCAGCTACCGACAACAACCAGCGTACTGTGGCCAACCTGAGAAGCTATTTCAACAAGTTAGGCGGCGCATTGGGCACCTCCGGCATGTTGGACTTCCTCTTCGACAGAAAATGCCGCTTCACCGTGGTAAAAAAAGACGGCATCAACTTGGAAGACCTCGAACTCGAACTGATTGACTATGGTGTTGAAGAAGTATTTGAAGAAGAAGACGAAATCCTGATTTTCGCCGAATTCCAGTCCTTTGGACCCATTCAGAAATACCTGGAAGACAACGGTTTCGAAATCAAGGAATTCAAGTTTGAAAGAATTCCCAACGACATGAAGAAACTGACTCCCGAACAGCAGGAGGAAGTGGAAAAACTCTTAGAGAAAATCGAGGAAGACGAAGACGTTACCAATGTCTTCCACAACATGGTTATGGAATAAGATCAAAAATCATTCATCATGTTTTACTACAAATTCAGAGTTTATTTTGATGAAGTGGAAGATTTTGTCCGCGACATTGAGATATTGGCCAACGACAATTTCGAGTCACTCCACAACATCTTGTACAAATCTATCGGACTGGAAGGCAATGAGTTGGCCTCGTTTTCATTGTGCGACTCCAAATGGAACAAGCAAAATGAAATCACCCTCATCGACATGAAAGATGATGAAGTTGAAGATGCTCCCGAATATGAGGAAGAAGACGGTTACACCACCAAGACCCATCTTCCGAAATATATCATGAAAGAAAGCATTCTGAACAAGATGATTTCAGACCCTCATCAGCATATCCTTTATGAATATGATTTTCTGAATCCGAAGGTCTTCTACCTTGAGCTGATGAAAGTGGCCCAGGCTCAGGATGACGTCGAATATCCTCGCTGCACGCACAAAGCCCAGGAGCTGCCCAAAGCCATCAAAAACGCCCATCTGCCCGATCCCGACGAGCTGATCGAGGATTTGACCAAGGACGACATTTTCGATGATTTTGAAGACGGATTCAATGATGAAGACCAGCTTGACTTAGGCAGTATCGATGATTACGGCAGCTACTAACCAACCCACGCTGATAGTCATTGGAGGACCGACGGCTGTAGGAAAAACCGCATACGCCATCGAGACCGCCAAAAAATTTCATACAAGCATTATTTCTGCCGATTCGCGTCAATTTTACAAAGAGATGCGAATCGGCACTGCTTTTCCCAGCGAAGAGGAACTGGCTGCGGTAAAGCATTATTTTGTCGGTCACCTGTCCATTGGCGAATATTACAGCATCTCGCGTTTCGAGCAGGATGTGCTGAAGCTGTTGCCTACGCTTTTCGCTGAAAACCCCGTAGTGGTTATGACTGGCGGCAGTGGCCTATATCTGGATGCCGTATGCAAGGGCATTGACGACCTGCCCGACGGGCGCAGCCTCTCGCCCGAGCTGCTGACTCAGCGCGCGGGATGCTTCGTCTCGCTCAAGATAGACATTTAGACCCTGTGTTTTACAACACCAACGACCTCGCCAACCACAAGCGCATGATGCGGGCACTGGAAGTGTGTCTGCAAACGGGCAAACCCTATTCCGAATTGCTTACGCAATCGTCCAAAAAACGGGATTTTGAAATCCAACGATACTACCTCAACCGTCCCCGGGAAGTATTGTTCGACCGCATCAACCGACGGGTGGACCAGATGATGGCCGACGGACTCTTGGAAGAGGCCCAATCGCTGTATCAATACAAAGGTACGAATGCCCTCAACACTGTGGGTTACAAGGAAATGTTCGACTATATGGAAGGCAGAATGACGATGGAAGAGGCAGTGGAGAAAATCAAGGTGAACACCCGCCGCTACGCCAAACGACAAATCACCTGGTTCAAACGGGAGTACGTGGAGGTGATGTTGTAAAATCAAAACATGTTATAAACGATGAAACAAATGGGACAAAACACTATGGCCTATACCTACCGATACCCGAGACCCGCTGTTACCGCAGACTGCGTGGTGATGACAAAAGAACCTATGCCACAGGTATTACTTATCGAAAGAGGCAATGAACCCTTCAAAGGATGCTGGGCATTTCCAGGCGGATTCATGAACATGGACGAAACCACCCAGCAATGTGCCATCCGTGAGCTGGAAGAAGAAACTAGTCTGCAGGTGGACGACATCTTCCAAATCGGAGCTTATTCAAAGATAGACCGTGACCCCAGAGGGCGTACCATCACAGTAGCCTATCTGGCTATCATTGATCAGCCTATCCCTGTGACAGGCCAAGACGATGCCGCCAAGGCACAATGGTTTCCTATTGACGCACTGCCCCAGCTGGCTTTCGACCATGCCGACATTATGAAGGATGCGATAAAGCTGTTTAATGAACAATACTGAAAACTTTACTTTTGAAGTTTGCGGTCGTGCCGCCACAGTTGCCAGCTGTTGAAGAGGTTCTGCCAAATGGCATAGAAAGCCACATACACCGAGGCCAAGGGGTTGAGGTAGCAGTTGGCCATCCAGATGCCAAACGCCGTGTTTTTCTGTCCCAAAAGCTGGCCTCCCGCCACCCTGTCGCCATATTTGGAACCCAGCCATTTGCCCACCGCGAACTGGATACCGCAGAAAAGTATGGACACGAGACCCAACACGACGATATTTTTCTCGTTCCCCTTGCCGTGAATGGATATGAACTCAAAGGTTTTGCCCATCACCAACAGGAATGCACAAGCCCACAGGTAAAAAGAAATGCCTCTGTATTTGTCCAAAAAGGCATTCACCTTGGGCATTGTATATTGCATAATCAAAGCCAGGAAGAACGGGAAAACAATCACTGGACTTATCCTTTTCAATATCATCCAGAAAGAATCCAAAAAGGGCATATCCTGTTGCAAGCCGATAAAGGAAAAATAGATGGGAGCCACCACCGCCACCATCATATTGCCCCAGATGGTGTAGGTAGTAACAGTTTCACGGTTAGCGCCCAACAGGCAGGCGATGACCACCACAGAAGCGGCCACCGGGCATAGAACACCCACCAAAACGCCTTCCGCCACCATATCGCTCACATGGAAGAATTTCAGCAACAGGTAGCAGCCCAAACTCACCACAATCTGAAAGAGCATCAACCACACGTCTAACCAACTGAAACGTAATTTTTTTATATCTACTGATACAAAATTCAGCAAAAGAATAGTAAAAATCAGATATGGCACCAGAAAGTTGTATCCTGCCAGGAAATGGTGGAATATCAATCCCAGGACAATTGCTACAGGAAGCACTAAACTGCGGTATTTAGACATAATGCGGATTTGATTTTTCGGGTGGCAAAAGTACGGAAATATATTCAAAGCTCCACCCTATTCTTCCACTAAATTTGAATAAACCTCATCCTTATACAACGCCAACCGGTTGAGCACCGGGCAGGCCAGGGCCTCGTCAATGTGAACACTCAGCGCTTTGGCGGTGCACATCGGCACCAGCAATATCCGCTTGTAACCAATAGTAGTTTCGGTGGCTATGGTCTTCCATTCACCATCGGGGGTCAAAATATCAATATGGAATTTTGAGACTCGCTGTCCCAAAGGAATATATTCCTGAAGCATCACGCGGTTGAAAGTCACCTGCTCGGGAAAGCTCATCACCACACTGGCCGAAGTCACGCTGTCATCCACCGTCCAATAGGTATCATAACGGCCATCCAGCAGGTTGAAGACACCATACTCATACTCATTAATATTCCTAACTCCATGTACAAAACCTCTTTCCATCCAATAAATATAGGGATGTTTTACGCCACGGATATTTGATGCGGCCATTGTGTAGGCCTTCCGAGTCAGATCTTCCGAAAAAACCGATTTCAATGCGGCAGCGAATTGCATCAAGCGCAGAGAATCCTCGCGAGCTATCAGTCCCCGCTGGTCGGGCGGCACATTCAGCAGCAATAAACCATTGCGGCCTACACTTTGGTAGTAGATGTGCATCAGTTCCTTCACGCTTTTGGGGTGTTCAGTATCGCGATAAAACCAGCCAGGACGGATAGAGACATCCACTTCGGCTGGAATCCAACATTTACCATTGCGATTGCCCACAGTTAGCGTATCCTGAGGAGGAGCACCGGCACCAGGGGTATAGCCATCGGTATTGAGCAGCGACCAGCAGGTGCGGCCTGCCTTGCCCTCTTCGTTGCCCACCCAGCGGCAACCAGGACCCACATCGCTGAAAATCGAAGCCTGGGGTTGCAATTTCTTCACCGTTGCATTAAACAGCGGCCAGTCATACTCCTGACGTTTGCCATTAGGACCTTCTCCGTTAGCCCCATCGAACCACTGCTCAAATATCTCGCCATATTGCGTCAGCGCGGATTCTAATGTTTTTCTAAACGTTTCGTTATAGGCCGGTGTGCCATACGTAGGCGCGTTCCGGTCCCAAGGCGAAATGTAGATGCCGAATCCAAGTTCCTCTTGGCGGCAAGCCTCCGACAGTTCCTTCAATACATCTCCCTTTCCATTGCGCCACGAACTCTGCGCCACGGTATGCTCACTTTCCGGATTCGGCCACAAACAGAAGCCATCGTGATGCTTAGCGGTGAGGATGATTCCTTTGAACCCAGCGGCTTTGGCAATTTGAGTCCACTGGCGGCAATCCAGTTGTGTCGGATTGAAAATATCTTCTATTTCGGTGCCGTCGCCCCACTCTTTTCCCGTGAAGGTATTAGGTCCGAAATGGCAGAACATGTTCATCTCCATGCGCTGCCACCGCAACTGCGCCTCAGTGGGGACGGGACCGTAGGGTTCAGGCGGTGGTGCCAGTTTGTACGATTGATGGCAGGAAACGAACAGCAAAAGCAGCAAAAAATAAATATATTTGAGAGAATTTTTCATTGCAATAGCTTTTAGATTGCAAAGGTAGTGATTATTTTAACATAAATCCCTATAAACAATTCGCAAAAATGATAATTATTCAATTTATTTTATTATTTTTGCATCTTGAAAAGGCAATGATACCATGACCATCGAATTTGAAGATAGAGCTTTAGAAGAACTTTATACTGAAGGTTTTACAAATAACCACAAGTATAAACGTTTGAGCAGAGATATCGTCAAACGGTACATTAAAGTGGTGAATTACATAAAAGCCGCAAATCGAGTGGAAGAACTTTTTCTTATCAATTCTTTACATTACGAAAAGAAAAAAGGTGATCTTAACGGCATAGAAGCAGTAAGGATAAATAATCAATACAGATTATTCTTTCATAGTTCACCTGATAAGAATGGTATCATTGTTCACGCATTATTAATTGAAATTTCAAAACACTATGAATAAGAAAAAACAAATAATCCCAGCACTTGCAACTCATCCTGGTGAATTAATCAAGGACGAGTTGGTTGAACGGAAAATGACCCAAAAAGAACTCGCTGAGCTAACTGGAATCAAACCCTCCATTTTAAGCGAAACCATCAATGGCAAACGTTCCATATCACTTAATGTAGCTGTCGCCCTGGAAAAAGCATTCGGTATTCCAACCCAATACTGGATGAATCTGCAGACACAATACAACATTGATTCAGCCAAGGTTGCCGAAAAAGATAATCAGCATGAGACCATCGCCGTGACCATACCCGTAAGCGACCGGAATTTATTACGTGATTTGGCCTATAAATTCGGATGGGCCTGCATGTTATAATTCAAACTATAAATTTATGGCAGACAATTATTTGGAAAACCGATACGACGAGCTTTTCGGCTCGGGACGGAAGAAAACCGTGGTGAAACACGTGGGGCAGTCGTTAGACACCCTGCTCAAGAAAAACCGCAGCTACCGCGGTTACGACAAAAAGACAGTCGTGACAGAAGAACAACTGCGCAAAATTGTTGCTGTTAACACACTGCTTCCCTCGGGGCGCAACCAGCAGGCCTTGCGTTTCAAGCTGGTAACCCATGACACAGGAGCGGAAAAGGTATTGGCCAACATCAAATTAGGCGGTGCGCTTCCCGAACTTCACCTACCTTTTGAAGGCACCGAACCCGAAGCCTTCATCATCATCTGCGGCATCACTCCTGAAAACAAAATTTTGGACATTGACATGGGCATTTCCGCCCAGAGCATGTTGCTCAAAGCCGTGGAGATGGGCCTGAACGGCATCATTATCGCCGCCTTCAACAAAGAAAATATCAAACAAGAATTCGACCTTTCCTACGAGCCGTTGCTCATCATCGCCATCGGCAAAGGAGCAGAAAACATCCGCTTGGTGGAAATCAATGAGGACGAAAGTCACAAATACTATCGGCAAGACGGCGTTCATTTTGTGCCGAAGGTAAAAGTTGAACAATTGATATTGTAAAATTCGCGAAACAAACTTCTGAATAAAAATCAGTTATGAAAAATAGAATCCTTTGATAACTGAAAAAACAAAAAAACACCTGCATGATTATCAGGTGCTTGCGTGATCTGTACTGGATTTGAACCAGTGACCTCTTGCCTGTCAAGCAAGCGCTCTAAACCAACTGAGCTAACAGATCGTAAAATCGGCGGCAAAAATACGGAATTTTTTCGAATAAAAAGCAGTTTTATGAAAAAAGTGAAAATTACGGCCATCCGCAAAGTCTGGTATCAGGATTTATCAGCAAAATACGAAAACCCCATTGAGCACAGCTGCGACATTGAGGAAGGACAGGTTTTTATTTCCTGCGATGGGCAAAAACCCGAAGGCTTGTGCGACAGTGCCTGGGAAAGCATGAGCCAATTTGTAATTGAACTGGCTAATGGCGGTGGCAATTTCTTCGACGGTTGGATGAAGAACCCCCATTCCGCCATGATTTCCTGCAACGACGGCTTCCGCCCGGTGAGCTTCCTGTTGGAAACAATCGAGTAGAGACACTTTGCATTGCAATTCTACAAACTGGGACTCGGCTTTCCACACCCGATAAAGAAGCGCCATGACACATCTCTACATACCCACAAAAACATTGTAAAGGTGCTGTGCACCACATCTCCACAATAAAATTTCATAAGACAGCGTTTATTTCAAGAACTTTTTGTAACTTTGCAAAAAGTTTCCGTGAACAAACGGAATCGTTCTTCAATAGATTATTATAGCAATGAAAAAAATCTTAATCACAGGAGGAGCCGGATTTATCGGTTCACACGTTGTGCGCTTGTTTGTCAACAAATACCCGCATTACGACATTTATAATTTGGATGCGCTGACCTACGCCGGCAATTTGGAAAATCTGACCGACATCGACCAGAAATCCAATTACCATTTCATCAAAGGTAACATTGTGGATGGTGATTTTATCCAAAAAATCTTCGAAGAACACCAATTTGACGGAGTTATCCACCTGGCCGCCGAGTCACATGTGGACCGCTCCATCGAGAATCCCATGGAGTTTATCTTCACCAATGTGGTGGGTACGGTGAATCTGCTGAATGCCGCCAAAAATATATGGAAAAACAACACTGAGAGAAAACGTTTCTACCATATTTCCACAGATGAAGTATATGGTTCATTAGGCGAAACGGGCTCCTTTAAGGAAACCACCCCGTACAGTCCGCATAGTCCATATTCAGCCGCAAAGGCCAGCTCCGACCATTTTGTACGCGCTTATCACGACACCTACGGACTGCCAACTGTGATTTCAAATTGCTCCAACAACTATGGCCCCAACCAGTTCCCCGAAAAGTTGCTGCCTCTGTTCATCAACAATATCAAGCATGGCAAACCCCTTCCTGTTTATGGCAAGGGACTCAATGTGCGTGACTGGTTGTATGTGGAGGACCATGCCAACGCCATCGACACCATCTTCCATTATGGTAAAAACGGCGAGACCTACAATATCGGAGGCAACAACGAATGGCGAAACATTGATATCATCAAAAAACTGATAGAAATCGTGGATGCCAAATTGGGCAGACCTGCCGGCACTTCCCTGTCGCTGATCACCTACGTCACCGACCGCGCCGGCCATGACCTGCGCTACGCCATCGACGCCACCAAACTCAAAACCGAGCTGGGCTGGGAACCGAAAATCAAGTTCACCGAGGGCTTTGAGAAAACCGTTGACTGGTACCTGGCCAACGAGGAATGGCTTAACCATGTGACCTCTGGGGCTTACGTTGACTACTATCATAAGATGTATGACAACCGATAAAAAAACTTCAACACACAAATCTCAAACATATTTATAGGTAATGAAATGTGACATTTTATTAGGATTGCAATGGGGAGACGAAGGCAAAGGCAAGATAGTGGATGTGATGACTCCCCGTTATGATGTGATTGCCCGTTTCCAGGGCGGTCCCAATGCCGGACACTCACTCGAATTCAACGGCATCAAACACGTTTTGCATATCATTCCTTCTGGAATTTTCCATAAGGATAAAATCAATATCATCGGCAACGGCGTTGTGATTGACCCGTGCATTTTCGAAGAAGAAATCAACGCTTTGGTCAAGATGGGACTGAACCCTGTTTCCAACTTGCTGATATCCAAGAAGGCACACCTGATTCTGCCCACCCACAGACTATTGGATGCCGCCCAGGAAGCACAGAAAGGCAAGGACAAAATCGGATCAACACTCAAAGGCATCGGCCCAACATACACCGACAAGACAGCCCGTAACGGCTTGCGTGTGATTGATACCATGTCGCCCGATTTTACCGCAAGATACAACGCTTTGACCACGCTGCACAAAAAGATGCTCAAAATGTATGAGTTCGATTATTCGGAAGTACTGCCGAAAATGGAACTGAACTTTTTTGAGGCTCTCAACTGCTTAAAACAATTCAAATTCATTGACAATGAATATGAAGTCAGCGAATACCTCGATAACCGCAAGAGTGTCTTGGCTGAAGGTGCACAAGGAACTTTGTTGGATCTTGAGTTCGGCAGCTATCCTTTTGTCACCTCCTCCAACACCATTGCTGCTGGTGCTTTCACAGGTTTAGGTTTAGCCCCCAGCAAAGTCGGCAAGGTTATCGGTATTGTCAAGGCTTACTGCACCCGTGTCGGTAGCGGTCCCTTCCCCACAGAATTGTTCGATGCCACAGGTGAGACACTGCGTACCCAAGGCAACGAATTCGGTGCCACCACTGGTCGCCCACGTCGTTGTGGTTGGCTGGACTTAGTGGCCCTGAAATATGCCATTATGGTGAACGGAGTAACAGAAATCGCCCTCACCAAAGCCGATGTCATGTCCAACTTCGAGACCATCAACATCTGTACCGCATACAAAATCAATGGCGAGATCACTACCCGCTTCCCCAGCGAAAGCGATGCACCCATCGAACCTGTGCTTACCCCCTTCAAAGGCTGGCAACAGGACATCAGCCAAGCGAAAACCTACGATGAACTGCCCCTTGAATTCAAAATGTACATCCAATACATTGAAAAAGAAACGGGCACAAAGATTTCCATCGTGTCAGTAGGACCAGACAGAGAAGCAACGATATTCAGATAATCTGCAAATTAGTTAATTAGCAAATGTGCAAATGAATTTAATGTGCCAATGTGCCAAGTAAATTTGCAAATGTGATAATTTTTCAGGGGAATTGCTACGCAGGGGAGTCTCACGCTTCGCGTTCGAGGGGAGTTTCGCACTGCGTGCTAAAGGGGAGTTTATAGAGGAAAAACAAACTTAAAATATGCGAAAAAAATCATTTTTCATACTAATTTTGGCAATGGCATTTCTGTTGGCAGGGTGTGCGCCGAAAGTGATTGGCAAGCGAAAGCACAAGAAAATTCGTGACTGCGGATGCGAATTGCTGCAAGGAAAAAATGATTGTCAAAATGCGGAAATCGCTTATTTTTCCGAGATTGAAGACGAATAAAACGGATTTATCATATACCGTTGTAGAGACGTGCCGTGGCGCGTCTCTACAGAAAAATACGGCAGAAAATAAATTTATCAACAGTGGGTGTTTCGCATTGAAAAAAAGTGTATTTTTGCGCCCAATTTTTTAATACAAAAGATATTAACCAAAAGAAAGGAGAAAAGCTTATCGCAACGCAAGTCACAAATTCCGGTCCACGTCGTCCGCTTCCCAACAAAAAAAAGGAAGCTGCGCACCGTATCAACCAGTACATCACGTCACCTATTGTGCGTGTTGTAGGTGAAAATTTCGAGCCGAAAATCTGTTCCTTAAAGGAAGCTTTGGATTTGGCAGACCAGTTTGAATTGGATTTGGTGGAAATCTCCCCCCAAGCCAATCCGCCGGTATGCAAAATCATGGATTACCAAAAATTCCTTTACGAACAGAAGAAAAAGCAGAAGGAAATCAAGCAAAAATCGGCCAAAATTGTCATCAAGGAAATCCGTTTGGGACCCCAGACCGATGACCATGATTTTGAATTCAAATGCAATCATGCCATCCGCTTCCTGAAAGAAGGCTGCAAGGTCAAGGTTGACGTGTTTTTCAAAGGCCGTTCCATTGTCTATAAAGACCAAGGAGAGCTCATCCTGCTAAAATTTGCCCAAGCGGTTGAGGAGTACGGCAAACCGGAACAAATGCCCAAGTTGGAGGGTAAGCGCATGATGATTGTCATCAATCCTAAAAAATAAAGAGAAATTGCAATAAACTCATAGATATTAACCTTAAAAATCAGAGAAATGCCAAAAATTAAAACCAAATCGGCTGCCAAGAAAAGATTCACTTTGACGGGTACCGGTAAAGTAAGAAGACATCACGCTTATCATAGCCACATTCTTACGAAAAAAACTACCAAAAGAAAACGTAACCTGGCTTATAGCACCATCGCTGACAAAGTCAACGAACACACCATCAAGGAAATGTTGGGCCAGTGCTAAAAAAAAATTTATTAACTTTACTATCAGCACGAAAAGAGTTTAGACAGCACTAAACCGCTGACGTAAAAAGAAAGGAGAAATTATGCCAAGATCAGTAAATCATGTTGCTTCAAGAGCAAGAAGAAAAAAGATTTTGAACCGTACCAAAGGGTACTTCGGAAAGCGTAAAAACGTCTGGACCGTTGCCAAGAACACTTGGGAAAAGGGACAACAATATGCTTACCGTGACAGAAAGGCCAAAAAAGGCGCTTTCAGAAGTTTGTGGATTACCCGTATCAACGCGGGCGTTCGCGAATATGGCTTGTCATACTCAGCATTCATGGGTATGCTTTCAAAGAAGGGCGTTGCCTTGAACCGCAAAGCTCTCGCCGACCTCGCAATGAATAATCCCGAGGCATTCAAGGCTATTGTTGACTTAGTAAAATAAGCATCAGCAACAAACATTATTAAGTAATTGAGTTTTTTGCAATAAAAAGGGCTGTTCCAGCCCTTTTTTTTTGTACCTTTGCACCCTCATATTTTGGATAATTATGATTACAGGAATCAAAGGTAGAATTATCGAGAAAAACCCCGCTTTTGTAGTGATTGAGACGACTGGCGGATTGGACTATCTGGTGAACATTTCGCTGGCTACTTACACCAAAATCCGCGAAATGGACGAGGTGCGCCTTTTCACCCACTACGTTATCAAGGAAGACGAACACCAACTTTTCGGTTTCTTTGACGAGGAAGAACGCTCCATTTTCCGCCTACTGATTACCGTGAATGGCATCGGCGTTAACACCGCCCGGCTCATCCTGTCATCCATGTCAGTGCGCGAGCTGCAAAATGCCATCGTGACCGAGAACGCCAAAGTGCTGCAAGCCATTAAAGGCATTGGTGGCAAAACCGCCCAACGCCTCATCATCGAATTGAAAGACAAAGTCGGCAAACTGTCACTCGCCGCCACTACCGAAACAGAAAAAAAACAGTTCTCAAACAATAATAATGCAAATGCTGCGTTATCAGCATTAGTATCTTTGGGTTTCCCCAAGAATGCGGCCGATGCCGTGCTTGAGAAAATCATCAAAACTGAGGGACTCGACCTGTCTATCGAGGAACTCATTAAAAAGGCATTAAAACTGTTATAATTGAACACATTGTGACCAACATACATAAAAAAATATACCACTTCATAGCCGCTATCGCGGTATTTGCGCTTTATTCGGTGGTCTGGGCACTCCCCGCACCAAAAAGCAACTATTACCCGACGACTGACGAGGAAATTGAGACGACAACAACTCCTGTCTCCAATTTTCTTGATGATGACATTGAACTTCCCTCTACTGAAGATCTGATTATCGAACTGCCAGTATTCCCTCCTGATACAGGAGATAAGCCCATTATCGACGTGCCCCAACCCGATAACAATCCGCTGAACGAAAATACACCTTCCAGCCCATTCCTGCTGCATAATCCCACCGGAGTAGGCACACACATCGAATACAATCCTACCACCAATAGTTATGATTTCCAATACATGACCGGCAACACACCCTACGGTCCCGCCGGCTCCATGGATATTAACGAATATATCGACTACGACCTGCGTCATTCCATCAAAGATTATTGGAAAAACAAAGGAGCCAAATACGCTGGCGGCCCGAATGCACGCGGTAGCGGCCTCATCCCTCAAATCAAAATCGGTGGAGAAATCTTTGAATCCATTTTCGGCAGCAATGTCATTGATATCAGGCCTTCTGGTAGTGCTGAATTAATCTTCGGCATCATTCACCAGAATAACAAAAACCCGAATCTGCCCGTTAAACAGCGTAGGCGTACAGATTTCAACTTCGATGAGAATATCCAGCTGAACCTGGCCGCAAAAATCGGTGACAAAATTGAATTCAACCTGAACTATAATACTGAAGCGACTTTTGACTGGGAAGGCGAAGAGCTGAAACTCAAATATGAAGGTAAGGAAGATGATATTCTCCAATTGTTGGAATTCGGTAACATCACCATGCCGTTGAATAGTACGCTAATTACTGGTAGTCAGACACTTTTCGGTGCCAAGACCGCTTTGAAATTCGGTAACCTCACCATCACCGCTGTGGCCTCCGAAAAACAATCCGAGTCCAAAACCATCACTATCAGCGGCGGCGCACAGAAAAACGAATTCTATTTCAAAGCTGATGAGTACGATGAAAACAAGCACTTTTTCTTAGGACAGTTCTTCAGAGACCACTATAACCAATACATGGAAACCCTTCCTTTGGTGGGTTCTCCCATCGTCATTACAAAAATCGAAGTCTGGCGAACCACCATTGGCGCCGCCACCAACGAGAACCGTAATATCATCGCTTTTACCGACTTGGGTGAAAGCTCCCCGAACAAGCCCGAAATTCACCGTTATGCTGAAGTTACCAAGGATTATCCAGATAATACTATCAACAACTTGATTGTAGGATACGATGCCTATCTGGACTCCAGCCAATTGAGAGACCTGTCCACTGTAAACAACTACTTGCGTACCAAAGGAATGGTATCTGGAACAGACTTTGAAAAAATTGAAAGTGCCCGCTTGTTGAACAGTTCTGAATATACCTTTAATTCCAAACTTGGTTTCATCTCATTGAATACGGCCCTTTCGGCTGACCAAGTATTGGCTGTTGCCTTCCAATATACCGTTATTGGTGATGATCACGTCTATCAAGTCGGTGAATTTGCCAACGAGGTTGCATCACCTAACTGTATCAAGGTTAAGTTGTTAAAGAGCACAAACCTCAACACAAAATCACCCTTGTGGAAGCTGATGATGAAAAACGTTTATAGTCTTTCCGCTTATCAAGTAGCTGAAAAAGACTTCCGCTTGAATGTGCTTTATACTGGTGATGACGAAGGTATTCCCAACGGTTTCTTCAATAAAGGCTCACAAAGCGGTATCCCATTGATTCGTTTGTTGGGATTAGACCGTTTGAACCAGCAGAAAGACCCCAGTCCAGATGGTATTTTCGACTTTATTGACGGTGCTGCCACTACCGGAGGTACTATCAATGCCACCAATGGTAAGATTTATTTCCCCACCATCGAACCTTTCGGCAAGGATTTGAGAGCTGTACTGACAGAAGCTGAGATTGCTGACCGATACGCATTTGACTCGCTGTACACCATGACGAAAACCTTGGCACAGCAGTTTACCAGCAAAAACAAGTATTATATTGAAGGTTCCTATTCCTCTTCATACGGTTCTGAATTTTCTTTGAATACTTTCAATGTGCCTGAAGGATCCGTCAAAGTGGTTGCCGGTGGTTTAACACTAACCGAAAATGTCGATTACACCGTCAACTACAGCATGGGTACTGTTTCCATCACCAATGAGGGTGTCTTGAACTCCGGTACCCCCATCACCATTACTATGGAGGATAAAAATAACTTCGCTGTCACCAAACAGCGAATGTTAGGTGCCACTTTGGATTATCGTTTTTCCGATAATTTCAACATTGGCGCTATCCTTATGAACTTATACGAAAAACCTTATACTCAAAAAGTCAACTATGGAAATGAGCCTATCAACAACTTGGTATGGGGAATGAACATGTCCTATCGGACAAAAGTTCCCTTCGTGACCAAGCTGGTCGATTTCTTGCCTTTCCACAGCACCACCACGGAATCCAACTTTACTTTTGACGCTGAATTCGCCCACTTTGTGCCAGGCCATTCCAGAGCTATCGGCAAAGAGGGAACCACTTATATCGATGATTTCGAGGCCACCAAATCCACCGTTGATTTGAGAACCTTCTCCAACTGGGTATTAGCCTCCACACCGCAAGGACAACCCAATCTTTTCCCAGAAGCCAATACCAACACCAACGAGAGCGACCGCAGACAATTAGCCTACGGTTATAACAGAGCCAAATTGGCATGGTACATCATCGACCCGCTATTCTACAACAATAATAGCTATACGCCTGCTCACCTGACCAAGGAAGATTTGTCACTCCCTTACTCCCGTGCGGTATATGAGCCCGAATTATTCCCGTACAAGGAGCGTGAAAGCACCGCCCAGTCCACCTATATGTCCGTTTTCAACTTGGCTTTCTACCCCAACGAAAGAGGCCCCTACAACTACGATGTGGATGGCAGCGAAGGTCTATCTCGCGGTGTTAATGAGGATGGTACTCTGAGAGACCCCAATACCCGTTGGGGCGGTATCATGCGTAAAATGGACAATACCGATTTCGAATCATCCAACTATGAATACATTGAATTCTGGATGATGGATCCCTTTATTGAAAATCCCAATCACTCAGGTGGTAAATTGTATTTTAACTTAGGTGACATTTCTGAGGATATCTTGCGTGATGGTAAGAAATTCTTTGAAAACGGACTGCCTACTGATGGTAGTGACAACGACATCGAATATACCGTTTGGGGCCGTGTTCCCACTACCCAAATGATTGTCAATGCTTTCGATAACAATACAGCCTCCCGCCAATATCAAGATGTCGGTTATGACGGTTTGTCCCTTGAACAGGAACAAAACCACTACAGCAACTACCTGGAACGCTTGGCTAACACTTTCGGAATCCAGTCACCTGCCTACCAAAACGCTTTAGCAGACCCGTCAACCGATAATTACCATTATTTCCGCGGCTCTGACTACGATGAACTACAAATGAGTATTACCGACCGTTACCATTATTACAACAACCCTGAAGGTAACTCTCCTACTGATGAACAAAGTCCTGAATCCTATCCCACTTCTGCTTCCAGTTTGCCCAATGTGGAAGATGTCAATAATGACAATACGCTGAGTGATGAGGAAAAATACTACCAATACGTAATCGACTTGGCTCCCGACAAAATGGTGGTGGGTCAGAACTATATTAATGATGTATATGAGGCTATTCCTGAGGCTTTGCCTAATGGAACATCCCCTAAAACCAAATGGTATCAGTTCCGTATTCCTATTAAAAATCCTGATAAGGTTGTAGGTGCTATTCAAGGATACAATTCCATCCGTTTCATGAGAGTTTTCATGAAAGACTTCTCCGAACCAATCATTTGCCGTTTGGCTACATTCGAATTGGTTCGCGCAGACTGGAGAACCTATGATCAACCTATGTATGAGGAAGGTGACTATGTTCCTGCTACAAGCGGTGACAACACCTCTTTCTACGTAGGTACTGTAAGCTACGAGGAAAATGCCAACAGAGTTCCTATCCCCTATGTTCTTCCCCCTGGTATCGAACGTGAACAGGGTTATGGTGGCACACAAGTTTATCTTACCAATGAGCAGGCTCTTACCATGAAAGTGGTGGATTTGCACGATGGTGATGCCCGTAGTATTTACAAAAGTACAGATTACGACTTGAGACAATTCAAACGTCTGAAAATGTTTATCCATGCTGAAGATGTATATTCCTCCGGCGACCTGCACAAAGGTGATGTTACCGTGTTCATCCGTTTGGGTAGCGACTTCAGCGATAACTATTACGAATATGAAATTCCCGTTGAAATCACTCCGTGGGGTATAGGGGCTGACACTACCCGCATTTGGCCAATGGCCAACCGATTGGACATTTTACTGGACTCCTTGGTGGCTATAAAACAAGAACGTAATATTGCTGTTCGAAATGGCCAACACAGCAGCTCACAAGTGCCTTATTACTATTACAAAAGCGACGGTTCCAGAATCACCATTATGGGTATGCCTAACTTGGCACAGGTATCCACTATTATGATTGGTATCCGAAATCCCAAAAAACAAAATCTCAACGATGGTGATGACATGCGCGAGAAGTCTGTGGAGGTATGGGTTAACGAGCTACGTCTCTGTGGTTTTGACAAAAAATCCGGTGTCGCCGCTATTGCCAATATGCGACTCAACCTGGCCGACTTGGGTGATGTTTCTGTTTCCACATCTTATTCTTCAGCTGGTTATGGAAGCCTTGACCAATCCGTCACTGAATTGAAAAAAGAATCTCTCGTTACCGTCGATGTTGCCACTAATATCGATGCAGGTAAGATGATTTTCCCTGACAAATGGAATGTGAAAATCCCCGTCCACTACGACTACTCCCTCAATGTGGTGTCTCCCGAATACAATCCGCTTAATCCGGATGTCAAACTCAAAGATGACCTAAAGACATACAATACCGCATTCGAACGTGATTCCATCCGCAAGATGACCACCAGCCGTGTTGAACGACATAATGTCAACTTGATGAATATCCGTAAGGAGCGAAACTATGACAAACCTATCAAAATCAGACCTTGGGATTTGGAAAATTTCGACTTATCCTATTCTTATTCACAAGTCAAGAAAAGTGATGTGGATGTGGAAATGGATAATAAATACAATCATTTCGGAGAAATTGGCTATACCTATAACAACAATCCCAAAAACATACGTCCATTTTCAAAAGCCAAAGGACTTAAATCCAAATGGTTACAACTTATCAAAGATTTCAACTTCAATCCACTGCCCAAAGTTGTCAATATCCGTACTTCTATCACCCGTGAGCTTAACGCCTTCAAATACAGACCCAAGAGCCAAGGAAATATCATTATTGACACCAGTTATATCAAAACTTTCAATTGGGCACGAAATTATACCGTAAACTGGGATTTGGCTCAGTCGCTGAAGATAGAATATACTGCTAATGCCATGGCTCGTATCGATGAACCTGATGGTTTGATTGACACCAAGGTCAAGAAAGATTCAGTATGGAAGAGTTTCGGTAAGGGTGGACGTACCAACCATTTCTACCAAAGAGTCATAGCTTCATACCAAATTCCTATCAACAAATTCCCTCTTTTCAACTGGATTACCGCAAATGTAAGATATACTGGTGACTACACCTTTACAGGCTCTACGCTGGCACTTGCTCATCTGGGTAATACTATCCAGAACTCCAACAGCTATCAAGGAACCGCCAACATTAATTTCGTCACCTTATACAATAATGTTCCTTATCTGAAGAAAATCAACCAGGGACAAACCAATAGCAAGGGCGGAAAGGATGCCAAAAATGCGGACAAAAACAAGAAAACAAAAGACGACGGTAACGAAGACGACAATAAAAACAGCAAAGACAAGGGAAAGAAAAAAGGAAAAGATACACGCGATTCCCTAAAGAAGGATGTCAATGTCGGCAAAATCATTCTGGACGGTTCTCTCCGCTTCCTGATGATGCTACGTAACGTTTCTGTCAACTATACCCAAGGTAACGGAACCCTACTGCCCGGCTATATGTATTCACCCAATATGTTGGGCTTGAACTTCGCCACCAAGGGATCTCCTGGCTTCCTCTTTGTGTTCGGCGGACAGCCCGATATCCAGAAAATCGCTTCCGAAAGACATTGGTTGACCACCGACTCGTTGATGAATTCATCATTCCAAAAACGTAAGAATCAGACTTTCAACTACCGTGTAACTGTCGAACCTTTCAAAGACTTCCGTATCGACGTCACCGGAAATATGACCAAGACGGAAACTTATACTGAATACTTCAGGTCTTTTGCTGACGGACATATTGAACATTACACTCCTATGACCAATGGTAGTTTCAGTATAACCTTTGTAGGACTTTCTTCCTTCTTCAGAAACGGAGACGATGTGTTTGCGGATTTCATGGCCGCCCGTCCCTATTTGGCCGAACAAATTGCCGCAAACAACCCCAATTCTCAAGGCATAAATCCTGAAACAGGTTATCCTGACGGATATGATGGCATTGCCCAAGAAGTTTTGACAAAAGCTTTATTATCCGCATACGGTGGACGTAAAGTGGAAAAAATAAACGTCAAAAACGAATTCCCCGTATTCCCGCTCCCCAACTGGCGAATCAACTACAATGGCTTGACTAAAATCAAAGGCGTGAACAAAGTATTCCAGTCATTCTCTATCAACCATTCCTATACTTCTTCCTATACTGTAGGAGGATATACAACCAACTCATTATACCGTGAAGATGCTAATGGTAATTCATTAGTAAAAAATACTTTGGGCAACTTCATTCCTAAACATGAATACGCACAAGTGAGTATTTCCGAGCAATTTGCACCTTTGATTGGTATTGACATGACTTTCAAGAACAGTTTGCTGCTGAAAGTCGAATACAAACAATCACGCAACGTAGCCCTGAGTTTCACCAATAACCAGATTACGGAAACCACTGCCTCCGAGCTCACCTGCTCTGCCGGTTATCGTATCAAAGACATTAAGATTGGCTTCGTGTTCTCCGGCATGAAACGCCAAGTGGTCAGCGATATGAATATCACCGCAGGCTTCGGTTTGAAAAAGAATATGACTGTATTGAGAAAGATTGTAGAAAATATCAACCAGGTTTCTGCGGGTATGCTCACCATGACTATTAATTTTGCTGCCGACTATCAAATCAGCAGTCGTGTAGGTCTGAAATTCTATTACGACCAGGTTATCAACCGTCCGAAGATTTCTAACCAATACGACAATATGAACTTCGAAACGGGTATCAGCGTGAGACTGATGCTGACGAATTAATAACTAAGAACTCATAATATACTACCCCGCCCTTCGGGCACCCCTTCTTTAAGAAGTGGAATAATAATTCAAAAACTAACCCCTAACACCTAACCCCTATTCCCTATAAACAATGACTTCTACAGAAATTCGCACCGCTTTCCTGGAATTTTTCAAATCCAAAGAACACCAGATTGTTCCGTCCGCTCCTATGGTCATCAAAAACGACCCTACTTTGATGTTTACCAATGCCGGAATGAACCAATTCAAGGATATCTTTTTGGGCAACTCACCCATTAAATTTCCTCGTGCCGCCGACTCTCAAAAATGTCTGCGCGTATCGGGCAAACACAACGATTTGGAAGAAGTGGGCCGCGATACCTACCACCACACCATGTTCGAAATGCTCGGCAACTGGTCGTTCGGTGATTATTTCAAAAAAGAAGCCATTGACTATGCTTGGGAGTTTCTGACCGAAGTCATGAAGTTAGATCCCAACAGACTATATGCCACAGTTTTCCAAGGTGACGAAAAAGACCATACCGAAGCTGATTTGGAGGCTAAGGAATACTGGAAACAACACCTGCCCGAGGAACGTATTCTGTTTGGCAATAAAAAAGACAACTTCTGGGAAATGGGCGATACCGGTCCTTGCGGCCCCTGCTCTGAGATACATATCGACTTGCGTGATGACAGCGAACGTGCCGCAGTTTCAGGGGCTTCTTTGGTCAATAAAGACAATCCCCTGGTGATTGAAATATGGAACCTCGTGTTCATGCAGTTCAACCGCATCGCTTCTGGCGAGCTGCTGCCGCTGGCACATAAGCACGTGGATACCGGCATGGGCTTCGAACGCCTGTGCATGGCCGTTCAGAACAAAAAATCGAATTACGACACCGACGTGTTCCAGCCGCTGATCCAAAAGCTGGCACAATTATCGAATACCCAATACGGACAAAAAGAAGAAACCGACATTGCCTTGCGTGTCATCGCCGACCATCTGCGTGCCGTTTCCTTCGCCATTGCCGATGGCCAGCTGCCCTCCAACACCGGCGCAGGCTATGTTATCCGACGCATCTTGAGACGTGCCATCCGCTACGGTTTCACCTTCCTGAACATCAAGGAAGCCTTCATTCACACTTTGGTGAAAGATTTGGTTGCCCAGATGGGAGCACAATTCCCCGAACTGAAAGCCCAGCAGACGCTTATCGAAAAAGTGATGCAGGAAGAAGAAAATTCTTTCCTCAAAACCTTGGATTCAGGTATTGCCAAATTCGAGAACTATTGCGCCAAAGCCGGCCAGAACAAGGTCATTGACGGTGCTTTCGCCTTCGAATTGTTCGACACCTACGGCTTCCCCATCGACCTCACCCAGCTGATGGCCGAGGAAAAAGGCATGACCGTCGATATGGAAGGCTTCCACAAGGGCTTGGCAGAACAAAAACAACGCTCCAGAGCCGCCGCAGCCGTGGAAACTGAGGACTGGATTGAACTGATTCCTGGCGTGGCACAAACTGAATTCGTAGGCTATCACCAGCTGGAATGCGAAGTGAAAGTGGTGAAATTCAGATCCATCAAAACCAAGGGCAAACAGCTGTTCCAGATCGTGCTGGACAAGACTCCTTTTTATGCCGAAATGGGTGGACAGGTAGGCGATACCGGTGTGTTGGACTCCGTGAACGAGAAAATCAATATCATCAACACCACCAAGGAAAACAACCTCATCATCCATTCCACTACCGCTTTGGCCGACAATATGGAAACAACTTTTGTCGCTAAAGTAAACATGGAAAAACGTGTGGCCATCCAGAACAACCACTCGGCCACTCACCTGCTCCACTTCGCCTTGAGACAAGTGTTGGGCACACATGTGGAACAGAAAGGCTCCTTGGTAGCTGCCGACAGATTCCGCTTCGACTTCTCCCATTTTGCCAAAATGAGCAATGAGGAAATTGAAAAAGTAGAAACACTTGTAAATCAGTTAATTAGAAACAACAATCCTTTACAGGAATTTATCGATACACCGATTGCCGAAGCCCAGAAAATGGGAGCCATGGCCCTTTTCGGAGAAAAATACGGCGACAAAGTCCGTGTCATCAAATTCGGTGATTCCATAGAACTTTGCGGTGGTACACACACCCCAGCTACTGGCAATATCGGCTATTTCAAAATCGTGTCCGAAAGTGCCATTGCCGCTGGTGTAAGACGTATTGAGGCCGTGACAGGAGCTGCAGCCGAGGCTTTCATGATGGAAAAGCAGCACTTGTATGAAGAATTGAAAAGCATGCTGGGAACTGATGATATCATGCGTTCTATCGAGAAACTGATGCAGGACTATGACAAGGCCAAGAAAGGAATCGAGCAGTTCGAGAAAGAGAAAATCAACCAGTTCACCAGCGAAATCAAGCAGAAAGCCACAGAAATCAACGGCATCCATGTCATTCGTGAGGTGCGCGACATGAACCCCGACGGCATGAAACAAGCCGCCTACAATTTGCGTACTTCCATGGAGAAGTTAGCCATTGTTTTCGGCACGAAATACGGCGAAAAACCAAACCTGATTATAGCTTTGTCTGACGACTTGGTAGCTGCCGGATTCAATGCCGGGCAGCTGGTGCGCGAGGCGGGCAAACTCATCCAGGGCGGTGGTGGCGGACAACCCAGCTTAGCCACTGCCGGTGGCAAGAACCCCGCTGGCATCGAAGCCGCCGTTGACTTTGTAATTAGCAAATTGGCAAATTAGTTAATTAGTTAATGTGCTAATTAGCATGGTAGCAAACTGCGTCTCGCAGTTTGTGAATACCTAATGTATAGTTTGACAAAGTAGTTTATCTGCTCTAATCGCGAACACAACGAACCGAGAACCCGTAGTACTTGTTGCTGTAGTGCCTGTTCACGTTGGCGTCATTGTAGCTGAAAGCGCGGTAGTACGCGTTGCCGTAATCGTACTCCGTAGCACTCCAAAAGTAGGCGTCGTCGCCGAAATTGAGGTAGTAGCCGAAGTAGCCGCCAGCGGGAAGAGCCGAGAAACCCGTCGTATTATTGAAGCTTGGGTTATTGCCCACCGCACAAATTTGGGAACTGCTTTGCCATCCCGTTGTAGATGCCAAGGCCTTGGCTATAAGGCCATTACTAACACCACACACATACTGGCTCTGACCGCTCACATAATCGGTCAACTGCGTCCACTCCGCATCACTCGGAACATGCCAACCAGTAGGACAAATGCCTTGCACTCCACTGGGATTGGCACTACTGGAGGATGAGTTCCCCATCAACGCCTTCCAGTTATACAGATAGCCGTATGTGGACACATTGGATGAGTTGTTGTCGGGATAATAACGGTGTACCGTTGTGGAGCTCGTGCTACTTCCCAAAGCAATGCTTGTTCCATTGGCATAGCGGGTAGTGCGCAGGTTCTCTTTCATCCAGCACTGGGTGCCGATTTGCACCGTATTGTAAGTATTATTGTCAACATCGGTCACGGTGGCTGCACCGGGGCAGGGCTGGCCATCAGTACCAGTATCACCACCTCCTATCATGGCCGTTAAATTCTGCACTTGTTGCTCCAGTTGGGCCAAACGCGCCAACACAGAACCCATGCCTGTGGTGTCGCTACCAGAACCGCCATTTTCAGCATATTTGGCATACAAGGCGTAAGGCACACTTAGCAACTGCTGAGTAGCGGTAATGGTATAATTGCTGCCTCCCGTCACATCTGTCTCCATCTTCAGGAAATAGGGGCCATTGCCCCACTGTATCGAGGCAAAGTCTCCACCCACAAGCGTGCCGCCACCTATCTCCATGGTCAGAAGACCATTGGTATTGGTGTTCAAATGGTGTGTCTCACAATACACAGAAACCCCGCTGGCGCTGTTCTTCAGGATGCTCACCCTCACCCCAACGGGAGAGTTACTCACCAAATTACCCGAGGCGTCACGCACTACCGCCTGATAAGAAAACATTTCTGGTGATTGGGCATAACCCACCAGCATCACCAGCATTAAAAACAAACAGGAAAGTAAAATTTTCTTCATTATATTTAAGATTTTCGTTGTAAATCTTTCGATTAAAAATATTGCCATAGATTTACAGACACAAAAATAAGCAAAAAATTGACATTCAGAAGAATGTTGTTAAATTTTTTTATTCACCATCAATTTTTATCGCAAAAATTTACACAATAATTACAATTTGTTTGCGTTTCAATAAAAATCAAAGGATTAAATAAATAATTTTAAATGAAATCAGGATTCACGTACATTATGACAAATAAGCACCATAACGTGCTTTACGTAGGATGCACCGTTGATCTCGTCAAACGGGTATCACAGCACAAAAGACATTTTTACAAAGGGGCATTTACCGATCACTACAACTGCGAGTATTGTGTATATTTTGAAGAATTCTCCGATTACAACTCCTCAATAAAACGGGAAAATCAAATGAAGAACATGAAAAGAGAGAAGAAAATCGCCTTAATCAATGAACGAAATCCAGAATGGAAAGAACTTGTCACCGAAAAAGGTTTTTGCGAAAAGACTGAGCTTTGGAGTGAAAAAGTAAAAAGCGTACTTGAGGAAATAAAGAAGAATAAGAATAGCTCCACAAACACATAATCTTGGAGGTTCCGCTGCGCACAGATACACGGTTAACCTTGGAGGTTCCGCCGCTTGCTCGCAAGCGGCGGAATGGTGAGGCATCAGGGCAGGTTTTGGGGGTGTGGGGGCGGCGGCAGATGAAGTGTGACCCAACTCCAACCCATGCGCCGCCGCCCCCACCTTACCTCGCCAATTAGCAACCACCATTCCGCCAGCGAAGCTGGCGGAACCTCCAGCAATTGACGACTATATTAGCGACAAGCGGAACCTCCAACAATTGACGATTAACTTAGCAACTGGCGGAACCTCCAGCAATTGACGACTATATTAGCAACAGGCGGAACCTCCAACCCAACCGACACACATCGAACAAAGCGAAAATTTCCAAAAATCAAACCATAGTTTTAACTATTCTTTGTTAATATTTTAAGTGTATTTTTCTAACTTATTGATATAAAGTGGCAAGAAATTTATCAGAAAACACCGGATGAATGTATTTTCTATTGTATATTTGCAGAAAAAAACACCATGCTTACACCATATAAGTATTACAGTCCCGTGACAGATGTCACCTTCCGGAAAGTCTTCGGCGAACACATCGACCTGGCCGCCAGCCTGCTCAACGCCTTCCTGCCGTTGGAGGACGGGCGGGTCATCA